>CAKTMF010000001.1 GCA_934573855.1 uncultured Oscillospiraceae bacterium
ACCTCTTGCAAATAGATGCTTTCCCGTATCCCAGCTCACTTTCCCTTAAATATAGGCACAAATTAAGGGAAAGTCTGGGCTGTTAAGGGAATCTGATTCGATTTGACGCAGCGGATATTTTAAGCGTATTGATTCCACGCGCGGATAGGCCATCACACGGTCACTACTCTCTTACTAATATCATATCTAAAATTAGCAAGAAAGTAAACAGCAGGTTTAGAAAAGCAAGCCGAGGCATCGCCCCGGCTTGCTATTTGACTTTAGGTAATGCTCTCCCCGTAGGCGTTATAGCGCAATAAGAGAGGTTTTACAATCTCTTTGAGTAAAATCGAAAATGCAAATTTTCTCTAAGATACGATGAGTGAATTCCGAAGCATGGTTTCGGAATTCCGTTAAGAAAATCCGATACAACACCTCATCTCCTGCGCCGCAATAGACAAGGAATGAGAAGTATTTGCTGTAGAGAGGAAACTAATTCAACCTGAAGTAACAGGTATTTTTTCCGTTCCCTTCTTTTTTCAATTCCCCAGCGGCAACCAACTTGCGTAAGGCTCCTTCGATAGAGCTGTCGCTGAGCGTCGGGCATAGCTCACGAACAGCCTGTTTGTTGAACCGGCCAATTTTATTCTTGCTTGCTCGACGTACCATTTCAAGTGCAGGCAGTTTGGTTTCTACAAGCGCCACGCGATCCTCAAAGTCCTTGTATGCGGCAAGAATCGTCCCAAGCAGATACTTGATGAACGGAACTACATCTTCCGTTCCTTCATGCCAGCCAGTCTGCGACTGCGCAAGTGCATCGTAATACAAGTCTTTGTTCTTTGCTATTTTAGACTCGAGGGAAATATACTTGCCTACGAAAAATCCGCTCCGGTACAAAAGCAGCGTTGTGAGTAGCCGACTCATTCTTCCGTTGCCGTCATTGAAAGGATGGATACACAGGAAATCGTGAATAAAAACGGGGATAGCAATCAGCGGCTCAAGCTCCATATTTCCGATTACGCGGTTATATTCCTCGCAGATCCTGTCTAAAGCCTCCGGTGTTTCATACGGAGCAAGTGGTGTGAACAGAACCTCAACATAGCCGTCCGGATAGGTGGCACTAATATAGTTCTGCACATTCTTGGTGCTGCCCGCAAGCGGGTTATTCATGTGGCTGTACAGTATTTTGTGGAGCTGCAGGATGTAGTTACGCGTAATTGGAATCGCGTCAAAGTTTTCGTGAATAATACTTAGGACATCACGATACCCCGCGATCTCCTGTTCATCACGGTTCCTTGGCGCAGTCTTCTCCTCAACAAGCTGCCGAATCCTCGTATTCGTGGTGACGATGCCCTCAATGGCATTTGATGCTTCGGTACTCTGTATCTTAGCGATTTCAACGAGCTTTTCAAGCTCTTCCGGGCACTGTTTCAAATACAGTTCCTGCTTACCCGCTTCCTTGTATATGGCAGCAACCAATCCCAGAATGTCCGAATCCCACTTCTGCTCCTTGATTGCGGAATAATTAAATTGCCTCATTCCCTCACCTCCGCCTAGTTTCCCTTAAATTGTAGCGCATAATAAGGGAATAGTCAATAAGCTGTGCGATAATTCACTTACTATTATACCCGTATTAAGGGACTTGTAGTGAGAGTTTCAGATGAATAAACCGACTCGGTATAAGCAAAGCATCGCCACAGGCGGATTCTTTTGTGTTGTGCCAGGAGATTGCCCCGCCACAAAAGATAAGCCAAGGGCGGTCGATTTCAGACTCTATATTGGGCACAAGTGCAAATCGAACAGCAAAAGTCACTCCCGCAATGTCTACACCCATAACAGTAAGACGCGCAAGGAAAAGAGCAATATGTTAGATATGAGTGGCAAGATCGAGCATGTGAAGAGTATAAAGAAATTCGGCTCAGTAGTTTATAATCAAATCATCTCAATATATAGTAATACTATTTGTTGAAGTGGCGCAGCATTTAATATATAATATTAACAGCAGACATCTAATCAACAGCGTGAGACTTCCAAATAAAAACTAATTGAATTAATTTGTATTAATTGAAGGTATCACCTATGAAAGAAAATTTTATTAATGCCTTAGTAATTTTAAAATCTATTGTAGATAGTATTGGCACAATACAAACTGCACGGGGACTTATTGTTCTACTCATTCTGATTTTTTCGTTTATTCTATGCATTTTTACATTTACCAATAGGGTAAACAAATCAGCCAAATTACAAATCCAACGATTTAAAAAAGAAGGAAAATATCTTCCATCCGTATATGTTGAACTTAATAACTCAATGGAGTGTCTTCGCTATTTCATTTTTTCGTACAGATGGAAAAAACGCATTATTAGGCAATACAATCATCTGTTTTCTGGCTATGAGGGCAAGCGTCTAAAACAGTTGCCCATATTCACTGCTAAATGTAGGCTGTCCTATTTTTCATCACTTTCAAAATTAAAGAGTACGCTGTCTTTAGTAAGTGACCAGCTTGATGAATTGAGAAAAGACCACAAAGAACTATATGATAAATACGGAGACGTTATTTGGGCGATTTCTAATAGTACACATAACTATGTCTACGCGATTAAATATTTACAAGATTTATGTGCTATGGTCAGCCAGAAAAACATGGTTCTCGTAGGAAGCGCTGGTAATGGAAAAACAAGTCTTTTGTGCCGAATGGCTGAAGTTGCAATTTCTAACAAGATGCCATGCATGCTCGTAAATTCGAGAGATATTACGGAAGACTGCGCGGAATATATTATTAAAAAGCTACCAATTCATCCCAAACTTCGGCATTTGACTTCGCTATATTTGGCATTAACCTCTATGATGCTCTTTTTTCAAAGAAAATATTTTTATATTTTTGTCGACGCAATTAACGAAAATGACAGAGAAATTTTTATAAGCAGTATTTCGACACTACTCGAAACATTTTCAAAATACCCCCGCATTCGTATTCTTCTAACTTGCAGGCGCGAATACTTTGATTCGCGTTATAAGACACTGTTTTCTGCAGGCGAAGAAAGACCTTACATATTTAATTTACATGAATCAGAATATGACAGACGGGCAACTAGGAAACTGATAGAATCATACATGGAGCACTTTAATGTACGTGGTCCCTTTTCTCTTGAAACAAGGAAGAAGTTAAGCAATTCCCTGCTCTTGACTCGCATTTTCTTTGAAGTAAATAATAACAAAAATGAATGTATGCTAGAATTCAGGAATGCAGAAATATATAAGCTCTATTTTGAGGAAACGGCAGTTAAGAGCAAAGGCGTTAATTTATATTCCATTGTTAACAGCATTGCTGTATATATGTTTGCTGAGTTTCAATTTGATAAAATTCCCATCGAGAAATTGAATTTATCAGAGGACGAGTTGAACTCCTTGAAGGGTTTGTTAGATAACAATTTAATAATCAGCCGATCAGTTTATGCTGGGACAGGTATTACTGAACGCGAAGAGGAGTATGTCTACTTCGTGTTTGATGAATTGCGGGATTTTTGTTTAGCAAGATATCTTTTAACCTTGGATGAAACTAAAGCATCTTCAGAGTATGCTACGTTCTTTTCAAACGTAACAAGACTGTTTGAACATAGGTTGTCACCAACCGAAGGAATAGTCAAATACGCATACCATTACTTCCGAACGATTGCAAGAGATGACCTGTGTGAGAAGATTTTAGGAGAGTTTGGCGAATCAGATGTGCAGAGCATCTCGGAGCAAGAAAATTATGGTCTAGATAGTCAGGCAACGTTTAATAATTTTGGTTTTTCGTTGATTTTTTCTGAAGGTGACAACATCGCGTCGTTCGAAATGAACTATATGCTCCGTTGTATAGAAAAGGATAGTCATCACTACTGGGATATATTTTGGTTTCTTTTGGGAAATGAGTATTCTGGGTTTACACCCAATATTAAGTTGGGAGTAGATATTCTTTTGCATTACAAAAATGATGAAACCCCAGAAAAAATTTTGCGTATGTTTTTTGCAGACATATTCGAAAAATACCACACCTATTTGGACAATAAACATAGCGCCGATAATTTAAAGGAATGGCTTGACGCTATTGAGAAGAATACTGGAGCGATATCTGAAAATTTAAAAACTATAGTTGTCATTTTGGCTGCGTATGACCCAACAGAATTTGCATTGGAGGAGTATCGTGGTCTTGTCATGAATGATGAGTTATTCGAGCAGATTGAGAAAAGCGATTTCTGTGACTGGATAAAAGTACTCGTAAGTGAGCTCAGAGACAGTATGATTTCAACATCAACTGATCAAAACGAAATTCAGCCGCTAATTGATTTGGGGGACTTTGAGGAATATGGAATATGAGGGATATTATGAATAACGATATCTTTTTTGAAAAGACTCCCAGAATGACGCTGATCGGTGCATGTCTCTTTTTTGGTGTGAAGAGAAAAAGCTATGCGGGAACAATAGTTGAGCGGATTTACGATTATTATTGCAGAGGTGCTAACAATCTGTATCTTGAGTATTTTTTGTATTATCGAAAAGAATTTGGGGACTTTGAATCTTTCCTAGAGAAAAAATACAATCTATTTAGGGATGAAATTAAAAATAAAAAATCTTTTCTACTTTGCCATAAATCACTTGACTATGAAGCCGATGGGCATATTACTGATTTGCTGTTAGAGGACGAGACAATAAAAAGCATATTCCGAAAATATATGGATATTGGAGAGCATACCGATGATAATTAGAGATGGTTACGTAACCAACAGTTCTTCTACAAATTTCATGATTATCAGTAAAGAAAAGCTGACCCGCGATTATTTAATTGAAAAACTTGGCTTTAAAAAAGGCTCAAGCATAAATTCTTCTACTGTTTCTCTGGCTAATGATATTGTGAGTGCAACGGAGTATGGCGTCCGTTGGTTTGAGGTTGAGCAAATCGATTATGATACTATTCTTAAGATTTTTGGAAAGGAGAGCGCCGAAAAATATAAGAAGCTGTCAAAGAAAGGGTACTATACATATTTTGGTCATACCAGTTCGGATGACGACTCTCTGACATCATTTATGACAATGGATTCTTTTGTAATTGATGAAAGAGACTTTTATATGGACGGGAAAAATTGTATTTGGTGAATGATTTATTATAAAGACAACAAATTTGGATTTATAGAGTTATTTAACGATAAGACAGGAACTCTGATAAGAAGTAACATTTTAAATAATGGGATTGAAACTGAAGTCCCTCCTCCCATGCGTTCTTTTCCCGAATTAATTGATATCGGTATTATGGGAGCATGTAGTGCTGGCAAAACTGGTGTTTGTCGAAACGCAGGTGTAGATTGCTACCAGCGCGGAATGGAATCGCATGAAGAGAACATGTCCTTTAATGATTACTTCGAAATAATCAAGCAATGTAAGGGACGAGTCTTTCAAATAGCTTTGGGCGGCGCTGGGGATCCCAACAAGCATGAATTCTTTGCTGATATTCTACGCATTACAAGCGAAAATAGGATAGTCCCTAACTATACAACTAGTGGTTACAATCTGACAGATAGAGAAATAGAGCTGACCAAAGAATATTGTGGAGCCGTAGCAGTATCTTATTATTCTAAACTCAATGAAGATAAAAATGAAGATAATCCTTCAACAATTGAAGCGATAGAGCGATTTGTCAAGGCTGGGTGTACTACTAATGTCCATTATGTTCTGTCAAAGAAGAATATATTAGAAGCAATTTATAGGGTTAAAAATGGAGTGTTTCCTAAAGGCATTAATGCTGTTGTATTTTTGCTCTATAAACCAATAGGTTTGGCTTCCAAAGAACATGCGATAGATTATGGGAATCCAGATTATCTTGAATTACTTCGCTTGGTTACAGCAGCAGGCAGTAACTGGAATTACGGATTCGATACATGTCAATCTCCTGCTCTATATAAATTTGCATCCAATGTTGCGACAGAGTCCATCGAATTCTGCGAAGCTGCCCGGTTTTCAATGTACATCAATTCGAGATGTGTTGCATTTCCATGTTCATTTGGAATAGAGAATAATGCTTTCTCTGTTGATTTAAAACAGTATACTTTGCAGGAAGCATGGGACTCAGAATGCTTTTCAATGTTCAGGAAGCAGCAGGCTGAAATGTGCACAAACTGTACTATAGGAGTGTGCAGGAGCTGCGGACTAGGTATTGAAATGGATTTTTGCAAGAAATGCTAGAGCACTTCCAGAAGGCCTCACCCCTTGCGCCGCAATAGACAAGGAATAGGAAAAGCTCTCTGAAATCAACGATTTCAGAGAGCTTTTTGGTCCGAGTGGAGGGGCTCGAACCCCCGACCTGATGGTCCCAAACCACCCGCGCTACCAGCTGCGCTACACCCGGCTATGAAGTTGAAGTTTTGCTGCGACTGTGGTCAGTCATGTGGTCATTGCTGATTTTCCGTCTGTTTTAACCGGCTGCTCAAATCCCGCAAGTGCAGGCGCTGCAAGGCTTTCCGGCGTTTTGGCATGCCCTGCCTCGGATACAGGCACGGCACTCCCAAAGCAGGCGCGCTACCAACTGCGCTACACCCGGTTATTCAGTTTATTTATCCGGCTGGTCGTATTCTCCCAAACCACCCGCCCGGCAGCGGGAGACACGGCCGCCGCGCCGAGGATATGGCCTCCCACGACAACATCCCCAATATTATACATCACCCGTCTGCCGCGCGCAAGTATTTCTTGATTGATGTTTGCGCGCGACTGTGTTATTCTGATACTATTCAGAAAGTCAGGAGAGTGACGCCGTGAGAATGAGAAAAAGACGCAACCTGTCTCCGCGCATGGAGAAGTGCGCGGACATTATGATAGACGCACCCGAAGCGCTCAGAGGCAAATGGAGAGAGAGCTTCGGCTTTGATAAGCTGCATGTGGAGCTTGGCTGCGGCAAGGGCCGCTTTACCGCCGATACGGCCGCGGCGGCGCCGGACACTCTGCTGGTCGCCATCGAGAAGATGCCCGACGCCATGATAATCGCCATGGAGCGGGTGCGCGGCAGAAATATCGAAAACGTCCGCTTTATGGACAGAGACGCGGTGAAGCTCCGTGAGATCTTTGCCGACGGCGAGGCGGAGCGTATCTACATAAACTTCTGTGACCCGTGGCCGAAGAGCCGCGACGCCAAATTCCGCCTGACTTCCCCCGGCTTTCTCCGTCTGTACGCGGACGTCCTGCCGCTGGGCGGGCAGATATGGTTCAAGACCGACAACACGCCGCTCTTCAACTGGTCGATCGAACAGCTCAGGAACGAGGACTGGGAGCTGTCGGAGCTTACGTTTGATCTGCACGCGAACGGCCCCGTGGGCGTGATGACCGATTACGAGGCGAAATTCTACGCGAACGGCCTGAAAATAAACCGCCTCGTGGCCACCAGAACGGCCGGGACAAAGACCACCGCCGCCGGGCCTGTGCCGCGCCTTCGCGACGCTTCGCTCACCGACGCCAAGGGCTACGAGGAGAGCAAGCAGAGAAACGCCGAAAAGGAGAACGCGCAATGAGATTTATCTCGTGGAACGTGAACGGCCTTCGTGCCGCGCGTACAAAGGGCTTTGACGACATACTGCTGGGCCTTGACGCGGATCACTTCTGCCTTCAGGAGACAAAGCTTCAGGCGGGGCAGATCGACATCGACCTCCCCGGCTATGAGAGCTACTGGTGCTATGCGGACAAAAAGGGCTACTCCGGCACCGCGATATTCACAAAGCACACGCCGCTCTCCGTGAGCTATAACATCGGCGTGGAGGAACACAGCCACGAAGGCCGCGCCGTGACGCTCGAGTACGACGGCTTCTACCTTGTCTGTGTGTACACCCCTAACGCGCAGGACGGTCTGAAGCGTATCGACTACCGCATGAGCTGGGAGGATGATTTCCGCGCCTACCTCAAGTGGCTGGACGAAAAAAAGCCCGTGGTGGTATGCGGCGACATGAACGTCGCCCACGAGGAGATCGACCTGAAAAACCCAAAGGCCAATATCGGCAATGCCGGCTTTTCCTACGAGGAGCGCGGCAAGTTCACGGAGCTTCTGGACGCGGGCTTCACCGACACCTTCCGCTATCTCTACCCCGACCGGGCGGACGCCTACTCGTGGTGGAGCTATCGCATGAGGGCGCGCGAGAGGAACGTGGGCTGGCGGATCGACTATTTCCTCGTGTCTGACAGGGTACGCGGGAATATAAAGGAAGCCTTTATCCTGCCGGAGATAACCGGCTCTGATCACTGCCCGGTGGGGCTGGACATGTCATGGTAAAGATAGGGAACGTTGAAATAAACGGGAGGCTGACGCTCGCGCCCATGGCGGGCGTGTCGGACTTCGCCTTCCGCACGGTGTGCCGCGGACTCGGTGCGGCGCTTACCACCACCGAGATGGTGAGCGCGAAGGCGCTCGTGTACCGGGACGAAAAGACACGCTTGCTCCTCTACATACCGGAGGACGAGCATCCCTCCGCCGTGCAGATCTTCGGACACGAGCCGGAGGTGATGGCCGAGGCCGCGTGCATGGCGCTGGAGTATTCCGGCGCGGACATTCTTGACATAAATATGGGCTGCCCTGTGGGGAAGATCGTCAAATCCGGCGACGGCTCGGCGCTGATGAAGGAGCCGGAGCTTGCCGGGCGTATCGTCGAGGCGGTCAGCCGCGCGGCGGATAAGCCCGTCACGGTGAAATTCCGCAAGGGCTTTGACGGCGGGAGCGTGAACGCGGTGGAGTTCGCGAAGCTCATGGAGAGCTCAGGCGCGGCCGCGATAGCCGTACACGGACGCACGCGGGCGCAGATGTACTCTGGCCGCGCGGACTGGGACATCACCCGCGAGGTGAAGAAGGCCGTCTCCATCCCCGTTACCGCAAACGGCGACATATTTACCGCGGAGGACGCCGCGCATATCCTCCGCTACACCGGCTGCGACCTCGCGATGGCGGGGCGGGGGAGCTTCGGGAACCCGTGGCTCTTTCAGCAGACGAACGCGCTCCTCTCCGGCGGGGAGATACCGGAGCTGCCGCCGCTCGCCGAGAGGATAGACCTTGCCGTGCGTCAGATAGAGCTGCTCTCCACCCGCAGCGGCGAGCATTACGCCTGCATGGAGGCGCGGCACCAACTGCCGTGGTATCTCCACGGCGTACCGCACTCTTCATATTACCGGCAGCAGCTCGTCAAGGTGGAGACGCTCGCGGACATCCGCGCCGTCGCCGTCGGGATAAAGCGCGACCTGAGATGACGGAGCGCGGCCTCAGACAGAGAGGTGATCAAATGACAAGAGAAGAAGAACTCAGGACCGTGGAGAGTGTCCTTGGCGGCGATGTGAACGCCTTTGAGACTCTGGTCCTGAGCTATGAGAAAAACGTATACAATCTGGCGCTCCGGATGGTGAAGAACCCCGAGGACGCGTCGGACATGGCGCAGGAGGCGTTTATCAGGGCCTACAACTCGCTCGCGTCCTTTCGCGGCGAGAGCAAATTTTACGTCTGGCTCTACAGGATAGTTTCAAACGTCTGCCTCGATTTCCTGCGCAGCCGCAGCCGCCATCCGACCGTCTCCCTCTCCGTGGAGAACGACGAGGGCGAGGAGACGGAGCTTGACATCCCGGACGAGAGCCAGTCGCCAGAGGCGCTTCTTGAGCGCAGGCTGACGCGCGACTCCGTGCGCCGGGGACTTGACGCGCTGTCGGAGGAATACCGGCAGATACTGCTCCTGCGGGAGATACAGGGACTCAGCTACGACGAGATAGCCGAGACGCTTTCCATGGAGCTGGGTACGGTCAAGTCGCGCATTTTCCGCGCGCGTAAAAAGCTGTGTGATTTTCTTCTGCGCGACGGGAACATTCCCGCCGTGCGCTCGTCAGGTAATTCGGAAGGGAGGTGAGACGCCGTGAAGGAATGCGAATATTATCAGGAGCTTATAAGCCGTCTGTTCGACGAGGATCTGACGGCGGACGAGGACGCGGCGCTGAAGTCTCACCTTGAGTCCTGCGCGGAATGCCGCCGTGTGTTCGAGGCGTTTTCGGCCGTGAGCCGCCTTGCCGGCGAGACCGAGGAGCCGCCCGAGGCTCTGCATGAGAACATCATGGCGGGGATACGGCGCGCGGAGATAAAGAAAAAGAACCGCCGCCTGCGCCCCGTGCTTGCCGCGGCGGCATGCCTTGCCGTGGTGCTTTTGGGTGCGTGGGGGGTAAGAAATACCCTCTTTGCGGAAAAAGCGGCGGACCTCGCCGCGCCTATGGCCGCGCCGGCCGAGGCGCCCCGCGCCGCGATGATCCTGGAGGAGCCGGAGTCCGCGGAGGAGGCGGCCGAGGCGCCGGATGATACGGATGCCGCAATGTTTACCGAGTCCGCCCCGGCGGAGAAGTCCGCCGGCACAGACAGCCGGGACGAGGGAGCCGACATGGATATTGCCGTGGGAGCGGGCTACTCCTGCGCCGAGACCGGCGGCGCGCCGGGAGAGCATGCATATCTCGACGCCGGAAGCTTCGGGGAGCTGCTCACGTTTCTCGCCGGGGAGCCGGCAGACATGCCGGAGGGCAGCCTCAGACTGCTTTGCACCGCCGTGTGCGAGCCGGGCGGGGAATATGTCGACATATACGAGAGCGGCGAAGAGCTTTTTTATACGGACAGCCGGGACGGCCTATGGTATGTCTGCGCGTGCGGCAGGGAAGATTTTGGCAATTTTTTCACGCAATTACAGACAAAATGAAGCTTCATGCCTTGAAACCTTTCAAAACTTGTGATATAATTCCCAAAGATATTTATTTGTGTGGAATATGTACACAAGTGTAAGGAGAGAGTTACAGTGAAGCGAGCAAAAGTATCCAACAACGTTATCCGCCGCCTGCCCCGTTATCTGCGCAAGCTGGACGAACTTACGGAAAAAGGCGTCAGCCGGATCTCCTCCTCCGAGCTTGGGCAGCAGCTTGGCCTTACCGCGTCGCAGATACGTCAGGATTTCAGCTGCTTCGGGGAATTCGGGCAGCAGGGCTACGGCTACAACGTTACCGCTCTGCGCGCGCAGATCGCGACGATACTCGGCCTTGACAGAGGCTTTGCCGCGGTGCTTGTCGGCGTCGGCAACATTGGCCGCGCCCTTGTCGACAACTTCTGCTTCAGCAGCTGGGGCTGCCATCTGTGCGCCGCGTTCGATATCGACCCGAGGCTCATCGGCACGACGATGAACGGCATTCCCATCTACAGCATGGAGCAGCTTGAGACCTATCTCAAGGAAAATTCCGTCGACGTCGCGGTCCTGACGGTGCCGAAGGAGGTCGCCATCAAGGTCACGGAGCGCCTCACGAGCTGCGGCATAGAGGCCATATGGAACTTCACCAACGTTGACCTGACCGGGCCGGAGAGTACCACCATCGTCGAGAATGTGCATTTCTCCGACAGCCTCCTCTCGCTCAGCTACTATGTTTCGGAGCGCATGGACGAGAAGGCCGCAAAGGCCGCCAAGGCCGCCAAAGCCGAAAAAAATAATTGATGATCTGAATTTGATTTTCAAACAGGGGCTGTGTCGTTGATGAGGCAGCCCCTCAGTTTTTGGAGACGCTATGAAATTTGACGGAATAATATTTGATCTGGACGGGACGCTGTGGGACTCCTGCCGCGCCGTCGCGGAGAGCTGGGGGAATACGCTCAGCACGCGCTACGACGTCCCGTGGAGGCCCACTGCCGGGGATATAGCCGGCGTCATGGGGCTTACGACGAAGGAGATCGCGCAGCGGCTCTTTTCGCGCTTCGGCCCCGCCGGCCCGGAGATGTGCAGGGTCTGCCTCGCGGAGGAGGCGGAGTACACCGCCGTCCACGGCGGAGACATCTATCCCGGCGTGGAGGAAATGCTCGCCGAACTCAGCGAAAAGGCGCGGCTCTATATCGTCAGCAACTGTCAGGAAGGCTATATCGAGAGCTTCCTGACCTACTCGGGCCTCGGGCGGCTTTTCAGCGGCTTTGAATGCGAGGGCCATACCGGGCTGCGCAAGACGGAGAACATCCGTCTCGTGGTGCGGCGCGAGGGACTTGAAACGCCGGTGTATTTCGGCGATACGGCGCTCGACGAAAAGAGCGCAAGGGAGGCTGGCTGCGCCTTTGTCCACGCGGCATACGGCTTCGGTACGGCTGTGGCCCCCGACGCCGCTGCCGCCTCTCCGGGCGAGCTTCCGGCGATACTTGAGCGCTTGAGCCGAGGTGAGTGAGGAATGTCAGATACCATAGCCGCCATAGCCACCGGCGCGCAGGTGGCGGCGATAGGGATAATACGTCTTTCGGGACCCGAGGCTATCGCGATAGCGGACAGGCTTTTCACCCCCCGCGCCGGGAGACGCATGAGCGAACGGGCCGACAGGAGCCTTGTCTACGGAACGCTCCGCAGCAGGAGCGGGGAGATACTGGATATCTGCCTCTGTACGGTCAGCCGCGCCCCGAACAGCTATACGGGGGAGGACACGGCGGAGCTTCAGTGCCATGGCTCGCCGGTGGTGCTTCGCACCGCGCTTGAGGAAATGTTCGCGCTGGGCGCGCGTCAGGCCGGACCGGGAGAGTTTACCAAGAGAGCGTTCCTGAACGGGCGCATGGAGCTTACCGCGGCGGAGGCGGTCGCCGATCTCATCGACGCCGAGACCGCCGAGAGCGCGAGAAATGCGGCCGGCCAGCTCTCGGGAGCCATCGTCGGGAAGACCGACGCCATCTATTCGAGCCTTGCGGACATAAGCTCCCACTATCACGCGGTGCTGGACTACCCCGACGAGGATATCGAGGAGTTCACGCTTCAAAGCTATGTGGGGACGATGGACGCCGCGCTCACGGCGCTGCGCCGCCTGCTGTCCACGTTCGAGCGGGGGCGGCTTTTGAACTCCGGCATCCCCGCGGCGATAGTCGGCAGACCCAATGTGGGGAAAAGCTCGCTGCTCAACGCCCTCGTCGGGTATGACCGGGCGATAGTCACCTCCGTCGCCGGGACGACGCGCGATACCATAGAGGAAAAGCTCCGTCTGGGCGGGCTGACGCTGCGGCTCGTCGATACGGCCGGTATACACGAGACGTCGGACGCGGTAGAACGTCTGGGCGTTGAGCGTAGCCGCCGCGCCATGGAGAGCGCGAGGCTCGTCATAGCGGTGATAGACGGGAGCGTCGGGCTGACGGACGGCGACATGGAGATCATCCGCGCGGCAGAGGCCGCGCCCAAGGCTCTCGTCGTGGTGTCGAAGCTGGATATAAGCCCCCGCGCGCCGGAGATCGGCACGATACTGCCCGTGGTGCGTCTCAGCTCGGTGACGGGAGAGGGGATAGACCTCCTTGAAAAGACCGTGGCGGAGCTGTTCCCGCTGCCGGCCGTCCCCGCGGGCGAGATACTGACCAATTCGCGTCAGGCCGACGCGGTGTCTCGCGCGGTCGAATATATGGAGGCCGCGCGTCAGGCCATGAACGACGGAATGACCCCCGACATAGTCCTCACGGAGACGGAGGGGGCGATGGCGGCCCTCGGCGAGCTGACCGGGAGAACGGTGCGCGAGGACGTGACCGATCGCATTTTCCGGCGCTTCTGCGTGGGGAAATAAGGCGAATAAGCGCGGCGTAAAAGGCTTGACATTGCGTGGAGTGTGTGCTATCATACTTTAGCAATGCTTAAGTGCGCTGCGTTTTCGGCTTGCAGAAGTACCCAAGAGGCCGAAGGGGCTCCCCTGCTAAGGGAGTAGGCGTCTAAAAAGCGCGCGAGGGTTCAAATCCCTCCTTCTGCGCCAAGAATAACACCCGTCCTTGTGGGCGGGTGTTATTCTTATCACAGGGGATTTGAACCCAAAGTGGGCTTCAGCCGTAAGGAAAACATGTCGGCGACACTTGACTTTTAACCATGGGAGTGGTACTATCATCACACTCTTTGCACTGACGTATAATTACAGTACAAACTGAACAGGCGGGGTCGTCGACCCGGTGCCGGGTTACACAGCGTAACAGTGGATCGCCCACGGGACAGTAAGCTACGATACTGGTTTCGTGGGATTTTTTTATCTCATGATAGCCTGTGACATGGAGTAAAATTATTTTGGAGGAAGCTGTCATGAAAAAAAACGATCAGGGAGCGGCCGCGCTCGACTTTGAAAAAACCGCGGTCAGGGTCTCGAACGTCAGCATAGTGGGGAACGCCGCACTCACGGCCTTCAAGCTTTTCGCGGGCATTTTCGCGCATTCCGGGGCAATGGTGTCGGACGCGGTTCACTCCGCTTCGGACGTCCTCAGCAGCATTATCGTCATAATCGGCGTGAAGCTCTCGGCGAAAAAGGCCGACGTCGAACACCCTTACGGACACGAACGCTTTGAATCCGTTGCCGCGATAGTGTTGTCGGTCATCCTGTGCGTAACGGGCCTCTTTATCGGCCGGACGGCCATCGAGAATATGTCCGCGGGCTTTTCCGGGGCGCAGGCTCCGGGGACGCTCGCACTCGTCGCCGCAGCGGTCTCCATCGTGACCAAGGAGGCGATGTACTGGTATACGCGCTTTTTCGCGAAGCGCATAAACTCCGGCGCGCTCATGGCCGAGGCGTGGCACCACCGCAGCGACGCGCTCTCGTCGGTGGGGGCGCTGGTCGGTATCGGCGGGGCGAGGATGGGCTATCCGTGGCTCGACGCCGTGGCGAGCCTTCTTATCTGCGGCTTCATCATCAAGGCCGCGTATAACATTTTTGCCGACGCCGTCGAAAAGATGGTGGACCACGCGTGCGCCGGGGATGTGCAGGAGGCGATACGCTCCTGCGCAGCGTCTCAGCCGGGCGTACTCGGCATAGACCGCCTCTCGACCCGCGAGTTCGGCAGGAAAATATATGTGGATATCGAGATAAGCGCGGACGGCGAGCTGACGCTCAACGAGAGCCATCTCATCGCCGAGCATGTACACAGCGCCATCGAGGCGGCGTTCCCCAGCGTCAAGCACATCATGGTGCATGTGAATCCATATCAGCCTGTTTGCGAGTAAATGAACGGCATAACGAATAAGGAGCGGATGATCATCCGCTCCTTATTCGTTTGAGATGAAGCTTGAATCAATATCCCCGGCGGCCGTCAAAGCCCGTACTGCTCGCGCACCTTGTCGCACAGGGCGGCGGCCCTCGCGCCGTCGGTTCCCGGCATTTCGCAGAATATCCTCAGCAGCGGCTCGGTGCCGGAGAAGCGGATGAGCAGCCAACCGGTATTCTCAAAATAGACCTTGCAGCCGTCGAGATAGGACACGCGCTCCACACGCTCGTCAAAATCGGGCAGCTCATGCTCCTCGTAAATGCGGCGCATAAGCTCCTCGCGGCGCTTGGCGGGGAAGGCGATGTTCCTGACCTCGGTGCGGTAGCGGCCGAATTTATCCTGTATCTCCTCAAGCAGCTCGGACATCTTCCTGCCGGTCTTTGCAATGACCTCGACCAGAAGGGCGCTGGCGTATATGGCGTCCTTGCCGTTGATATGTCCCATCACCGTGAGACCGCCGGAGCTTTCGCCGCCGAGATATGCGCCGGTCTCGCGCATTTTCGCGGAGATATACTTGAAGCCGACCGGCACCTCGTAGCAGGTCTCGCCGTAGGTCTGCGCGATACGGTCGAGGACATACGTCGTCGCGAGGTTCTTCACGACCGGGGTGCGCATTTTCTTGTATTCAAGGAAGTAGTAGTAGAGTATGCAGAGAATGGCGTTTGCGTCGACATAGCGGCCCTTGTCGTCGATGAGTCCTATCCTGTCGGCGTCGCCGTCGGTGGCTATGCCGAGGTCGAAGCCGTAGTCGGTGACATAGTTTTGGAGAAATTTCACGGTGGACTCGTCGGGCGCGGGCATTTTGCCGGCAAAGAGCGTGTCATGCTCGGAATGGAGCATTTCTATCTCGCAGCGCGCGGTGGAGAATATCGTGTTGAGCGAGCGCAGCGCGACGCCGTACAACGGGTCGATGGCAATGCGCAGGTTCGCGCGGCGTATGGCCGCCATGTCTATTTTTGAGATAACGCTGTCAAGATATTCGTTGAGCGGGTTGAAGAAGGTTATGAGCCCCTCGGCCTCCAGCTCCTTTGCCGGACGCACGGGAGCGGTGCTGTCGTTCTCGATGAGCTGGGCGATCTTCTTCTCAAGCTCGCCGGTGACCTCCTCGTTCGCGTCGCATCCGCCCTCCGTTACTATCTTTATGCCGTTGTAGAGCGACGGGTTATGGCTCGCGGTGATCATAAGGCCGTATTTGAGCTCGTGCGCCATGGTGTAATACATCACGAGCGGCGTCGGGGACGAGCGCTCGACGAGCATAGCGTGTATGCCGTTGCTGGCGATGACCTCGCCGGCCCAGATCATGGCCTCCTTCGAGAGAAAGCGCCGGTCATATCCGACGACCACGGGGATGTCCTCAACATGCTCCTCAAGCACCTTCAGGACGACGGCCTTCGCCACGAGCTGGATATTCGCCTTGGTAAATTCATCGCCGATTATCGCGCGCCAGCCTCCGGTTCCGAAATGCAGCATACTTTTCTCCTTCCTGACGGGTCGTTTCCTGCACCGTGCAAAAATCTGTTTCTATGCGCCGCACCCATTATATTACGGCTTTCCCGCACTATCAAGAAGAAACTGCGCCGCGAAGGGAGTCAATTTTCGTCCGTCTGTCCGACGATACGTCCGCCGCCGAGTACCGTGTCCCCGTCATACAGTTTCCTCCGGAAACGACGATTGGAGAGAAAAGAGAAAAGGGAAAAACGAAAAGTGAAGATAACCAGAAAGAAACGACGAGCTTCTTCCGAAAATCGTCGTTTCTTTCTGGTGGGGGAAGGTGGATTCGAACCACCGAAGGCATTGCCAGCAGATTTACAGTCTGTCCCCTTTGGCCACTCGGGAATTCCCCCATATTCTCTTTTTGCTGATTGCGGTGGAGCTGGTGGACGGATTCGAACCCCCGACCTGCTGATTACAAATCAGCTGCTCTACCGGCTGAGCTACACCAGCGTTTCAACCAGCTTTGATATAATAGCAAAGCATTTGATATTTGTCAATATGTTTTTTCTCAAATACTAATTTTTCTTAATAAGGCGCACGACGGTCCCGATTTGATTGAAAAGTCCGGCGAAATATGTTATAAAGTAACGGATAAACAAAAAATATTCGGGAGTTCGACATGAAAACTGCTGCCAGAACAAGGGTAGTCACTCTGCTGCTCATAATAGCCGTCGTCGCGGGGGCGGCTCTGCTGCTCATCAGCCGTCTGGAGCCGGAGGAGGTGGACCCGCATGCCGGACAGGTCTATATAAACGACGGCTTCGGCATGGTCTGGATGACTCCGCTCGAGGGCGTTCCGGTGAACGTCATCACGGCGGAGGAGATCACCAACGTAAACGGGCAGATAGATTATAACGGGGAAAAATATACCACTCTCCGCGGCGTGGACGTGTCGGAACACCAGTGGGATATCGACTGGTCGAAGGTCGCGGCCTCCGGCGTCGATTTTGCCATGATCCGCGCGTGCTACCGCGGCTATACCGAGGGCGGACTGTTCACCGACCCGTACTTCAAAAAGAACATCGAGGGCGCTCTCGCAAACGGCCTGCAGGTGGGCGTGTATGTTTTTTCCCAGGCGATAAGCGTGCAGGAGGCGATGGAGGAGGCGGACTATATCCTCGCCCTTATCGAGGGCTACAACGTCACCATGCCCGTGGTTTTCGACTGGGAGAAGATAGAGGATAACGACCTTGCCCGGACGAAGGACCTTGACAGCGAGATACTCAACGACTGCGCCGTGGCGTTCTGCGAAAAGGTGAGGATGGCGGGAAAGATACCGGCGATATATTTCAACCGGCACCTCGGATACTATCGCTACGACCTGTCGCGCCTGACTGACTATATGTTCTGGCTCAGCGTCCCGGGCAGATATCCGGAGTTCTATTACGAGACGGATATGTGGCAGTACAGTTTTACCGAGCAGATTCCCGGCATCGACGAGCCGGTCGACATGAACCTCCTGTTCATCCCCGTACCGGAGCCGGAGACGGATGCGGAAACGCCCGCCGCGTGATAATAATACTTGAAATTTGCCGAGGGATGATATATACTCGTGGGCGTATGCCGGTGTGATGGAATGGTAGACGTAGCGGATTCAAAATCCGCCGATGGCGACATCGTGTGGGTTCGAGTCCCACCACCGGCACCACCGCGTCAGAAGGAGCAAACACCGTTCCGTTTCCGCCTTACGGCGAAAACTGCACTGTGTTAGCTCCTTCTTCCTTTCCGACCCAAACCCACTTCGTTGGGCTTTGAGTCGGTTTTGGGGATGAGGGCGCTCCCTTGCTTCTCCTTTCCGACTCAAACCCACTTCGTTGGGCTTTGAGCCGATTTTGTGGATGAGGACGCTCCCTTGCTTCTCCTTTCCGCCCCAAACCCACTTCGTTGGGCTTTGAGTCGGTTTTGGGGATGAGGACGCTCCCTTGCTCCCCCTTTCCAAATCAGACCCGCTCCGCCGGATCGCGATTTGAAGCTGAGGATAAGGGTATTCCTTTATAGGTGTACGATCGTATGATCTGAGGTATGAGCCATGACTTTTATTCAGCATTACAGTTCTCCGCTGGGCGGTATCCTTCTGGCGGCCGATGAGACCGGCCTGACAGGACTATGGTTCGACGGGGAAAAATACTTTGCAGACAAGCTGCCCGATGAACATGCGGAGAGGGAAACGCCCGTCCTCGCGGAGACCAAACGCTGGCTGGACATTTATTTTACCGGCAGGGAACCGGATTTCATGCCTCCGCTGGTCCCTGTCGGCTCCGACTTCAGAAGAGCGGTGTGGGACATTCTCCTGCAGATACCTTATGGCCGGACCACGACCTACGGTGAAATATCCAGGCAGCTTGCCGAAAAGCGCGGGATCGCTCGCATGTCGGCGCAGGCGGTCGGCGGCGCGGTCGGACACAACGAGATATCCATTATTATTCCGTGCCACCGCGTGGTCGGCACGAACGGAAGCCTGACCGGGTATGCGGGGGGAATCGACAGGAAGCTCAGACTGCTTGAGCTTGAGGGGACGGATACGGGCCTCTTCTTCGTCCCGAAGAAGGGGACGGCGCTTTGACGGCAGACATAAAGGAAAACGCAGAGGGCGAGCAGACGGCCGTATATTCCGTGAGCCGCGCGGAATGTGAGGGGCTGGACGCTCCGCTCATCGGCGGCAATGAGTGATACGGGGCGGATGACGGACACCGCAGCACAGAGAAATAGCGGCGAAAAGCGGGCGGCTCACGGCCGCCCGCTCAGACTTTGAATATATACCGGTTTTCCGCTTATTTGATACCCTGCTGCCTGCACCAGATATTCATCACCAGCTCCACGGGGAGGAGCTTCACGAGACGCACCTGACGGCGGACGGGATGGCCGAGGATGGAGACGGACTTTTTCTTTCTGAGATCCTTCATGGCCTGCGCCGCGACCTCGTCGGGTCCGTACCACTTGTCGACGTATTTTATATACCTGTCGTGCTGCGCGGTCTGCTGAAACTCGGTCTTTATCCAGCCGGGGCAGACACACATCACATGCACGCCGCGCGAACGAAGCTCGCGCCCGATGGCGCGCGAGAAGCTGAGTACATAGCTCTTGCTCGCGCCGTAGACCGCCTGATACGGGACGGGCTGCCACGCGGAGTTTGAACCCATGTTCACTATGCTGCTGCCCTTGTGCATGTACGGCAGGCTCACATGGCACATCGCCGTGAGCGCGAGGGAGTTTAGCGTCGCGCTGTTGAGGAGCTTTTTAAGCTCCTTCTCCTCGAACGGGCCGAACACGCCGCAGCCCGACGCGTTTATCAGCAGTCCGATCTCGGGCTGCTCCTTTTCGAGCAGGGCCTTGTATTCCTCTATGCTCTCGAGGTCGGCGAGGTCCATCGCCAGCGGACGCACGGGCGTGGAGCATTTTGCCGCAAGCTCCTCGAGCCGCTCCAGACGGCGCGCGATGACCCATATCTCGTCGAAATGCTCCTGCCTGTCGACGGCGTATACGAATTCTCTGCCGATACCGGCGGACGCGCCGGTTATGACCGCGATCTTCATTGTTATGCCTCCCGAAAAAACAAATTTCCACCATCATGGTACACGGCGCGGCCGTTTATTTAACGAGCCGTTCGCCGACCTTATATATATCTCCCGCACCGACGGTGAGGATGATGTCGCCGGGACGGGCCGAGACGCGCAGAGCCGCCTCAAGCTCGTCAAAGGTGGGGAAATAGAAGGAATTTTCGATCTTGTCGGCAAGGTCCGCAGAGGATATGCCGATGGTGTTCTTCTCGCGCGCGGCGAATATCTCCGCCAGCATGAGAACGTCTGGCCGCTTGAGCTGCTCGACAAAATCGTCGAAGAGCGCCGCGGTACGGGAATAGGTATGTGGCTGGAAGGCGAGGATGGTGCGCTGATAGTTGAGCGTCTCGACCGTGTCGAGAAGCGCCTTCAGCTCACCGGGGTGATGGGCGTAGTCGTCGTAGATCTCCGCGCCGTTGAACTTGCCCTTGAACTCAAAGCGACGTCCCGCGCCGTTGAAGCCGGCGAGACCGTACTTGACCGCGAGCGGGCGCACGCCGAGGCATATGCACGCGGCGGTGGCGGCCAGCGCGTTCTTTACGTTGTGTACGCCGGGGACATGAAGGGTCACGTCGGTGAAGAGCCTGCCCTTGTACATGATGTCGAACTCGGAGTTCGCGCCGACATATCGCACATTCTCCGCGTACACGTCGGCCTCCGGCGTGAGGCCAAAGGTGATGACCTTGCGGTCGATGTCCTTCACGGCGTCCATGGAGTTTGCGTCGTCCGCGTTCACGACGACACAGCCGTCCTCGGGCGTGCGCAGGGCAAACTCACGGAAGGAGTTCTTTATGTCCGCCAAGTCCTTGAAGAAGTCCAGATGGTCCTCCTCGATATTAAGTATCACGGCGACGGTCGGGTGGAACGAGAGGAAGGAGTTATAATACTCGCAGGCCTCCATTACAATAGTATTGCCGCGCCCGACCCGGTGTCCGGCGTTGAGGAGGGGGAGAGTACCGCCTATCATGACGGTGGGGTCCTTGTCGGCGGCCATGAGTATGTGGGTACACATCGAAGTCGTGGTGGTCTTGCCGTGGGTGCCGGAGATACAAAGGGCGTTGTTGTAGCCCTTGGATATGGCGCCCCACGCCTGGGTGCGCTCGAACACGGGTATGCCGCGCTCACGCGCGGCGATGATCTCGGGATTGTCGTCATGGACGGCGGCTGTGCGGACGACGAACTCCACATCATCGCCCACGTTCTCGGCCCGGTGGCCGATAAATACCTCTATGCCGTGGGCGCGCACGCCCCTGACGTTCTGGTTCTCGTTCATGTCGGAGCCGGTGATGATTATGCCCATATCCTGCAGCACCTCGGCCAGCGACGACATGGAGACGCCGCCCACTCCGATCAGGTGTCCTTTTCTGCCGGGAGACATATAGTTTTCAAACTCTATCATAAATAACTCCATTCGGTATTGATGTCGGGTCCGCAAAATGTTAAAATTGCTCTATACGGAACGTATTATAACCGTTTATCACTATTATTTCAAGTAGGAGTATATATGGCTGCATTGACCGTACCGAAATATGTGCGGCAGGTCCTGATAACCCTGCAGTCCCGCGGATACCCGGCCTACCTGGTGGGCGGGTGCGTGCGGGATATGCTGCTCGGCGTGCGCCCGAACGACTGGGACGTATGCACCGGCGCTCTCCCGGAGGAGGTCATGGAGGTGTTCCCGTCCTCGCGTCCCACGGGACTTAAGCACGGCACCGTTACCGTCGCCTGCGGCAGGCGCAGCGTCGAGGTGACGACCTTCCGCAGCGAGGGCGGATATGCCGACCACCGGCACCCGGATTCCGTCAGCTTCGTGCGCGACCTGAACACCGACCTGAGCCGCCGGGACTTTACCATGAACGCGATGGCGCTCCCGCCCGACGGGCTGCTGGCGGATCCGTTCGGCGGCAGGGAGGATATCGCCGCGCGCCTCATCCGCTGCGTGGGCGAGCCTGAGCGGCGCTTCGAGGAGGATGCGCTGAGAATGCTGCGGGCGGTACGCTTCGCGGCAAGGCTGGATTTTGAGATAGAGAGCGGGACTCTCGCCGCCATCGAAAAAAAGGCATACCTTGCCTCATCTCTCGCCGCAGAGCGCGTGCGGGACGAGGCGGAGAAAATACTGCTGACCAAAAAGCCGGAGTATATCTATACGCTCATCTCTCTCGGGCTTATGGACGCCTTTATCAAAAAGCGCCCGGACGGCCCCGGAAAGCTCCCGGCCATAGCCCGCCTGCCGAAAAAGGCGCTTGACCGCTGGGCGGCATTGTGTATAATACTGACAGCGCAGGGCTGTATCGGCTCCGCGGAGGAGCTTCTGACGGCGCTCCGGCTCGACAGCCGCACCGTCCGCTGCTGCGCGGACGCGGCGGCGCTCATATCGGGGACAAGGCCGTCCGACAGCCTCGGCTGGAAAAGGCTCCTGAACGCATACGGCGTGGACAGCGTGAGCTGTGCCGCGCTGTGCCGGGATGCCCTCTTCGAAGGACACGCGTACCGCGAGCTGAGAGCGGTGCTCAAAAGCGGCGAGTGCTTCTCGCTCAGGCACCTTGCAGTCTCCGGTGACGATCTGCTCGCGCTCGGGATACAGGGAAAGGAGCTGGGCGACACGCTCCGCTTCCTTTTAGATTACGTTATGGAATACCCCGGCAACAACCGCCGGGAGCTGCTGCTCTCGCTGGTCTCCCGGGGAGAGGAATGAGGAGAGACGCTATGGACGGCTGGGAAGCGCTCAGAGAGGAATGTAACGGCTGCGCCGGCTGCACGCTGTGCGAAACGCGGCGCAATCTGGTGTTCGGCGACGGGAACACCGGCGCGGAGGTCATGCTCATCGGCGAGGGACCGGGGGAGCAGGAGGACCTGCAGGGCATACCCTTCGTCGGCCCGGCGGGGAAGCTCCTCGACTCCATGCTCGAGATGATCGACCTCGACCGCACGCGGGTATATATCGCCAATATGGTCAAGTGCCGCCCGCCGAGGAACCGCGACCCGCAGGAGAACGAGCTTGCCGCCTGCCGCCGCTGGCTCGACAGGCAGATAGCGCTCGTCGACCCGAAGATCGTCGTGTGTCTCGGGCGTATCGCCGCGAAGGCGCTCATAAGCCCGGACTTCCGTATCACGGTGCAGCACGGGCAGTGGTTCGACGTGGCCGGCCGGCGCTGCATGGCTACCTACCACCCCTCCGCGCTGCTGCGCGACGTCTCTAAGCGCCCCGACGCCTTTACCGATCTCCGCACGCTCAGAAGTGAGATACGCTCCATTTGTGAAAGGACCTACAGATAAGACAATGCTCCATTTTTCTACCGCTACCCTCGCGAAAAAGCGCTGGGTAGACAAGCTCGTCATGGACGAGGACAGCCCCAGCGCCGACTATAATTTCGGCAACATCTACATCTGGGACAAGCACTACAGCCAGCTCATCTGCCGCTATGAGGACAGAATGCTCACCATGCTCCGCCGCGGCGGGGAGGTGTCCTTCGTTTTCCCCATCGGCAGCGGAGACCTCCGCGGAGCGATAGAGGCGCTGCGCCAATATGCCGGCCGCCGTGGGATACCGTTTTCCCTGCGCGGCGTGACGGAAAAGCATATCGAAATGCTCGAGCGCGAGTATCCCGGCTGCTTTGAGTACACCGAGGACACCGACTGCGCCGACTATATCTATTCCATCGAAAAGCTCTCCACCTACGCCGGAAAGTCCCTGCACGCGAAGCGCAACTTCTGCAACCGCTTCGAGGCCGAGCATAAGTGGAGCTTCGTCCCCCTCACGCGCGAGCTTATCCCGCAGTGCCTCGATATGCTGGACGTGTGGACCGAGGAGAACGTGGAGCGCCTCGACAAGAGCATACACTTCGAGCATGACGCCATCATCCGCGCCTTCGCCGCCTATGAGGAGCTTGCGCTCGAGGGCGGGGTGCTGTTCGCCGACGGGGCGCTCGTGGGCTTCACCGTGGGCGAGCCGTGCTGCCGCAATACCTACGACGTGCATTTTGAAAAGGCTCTCGGCGAAATGCCCGGCGCTTACCCCATGGTATGCAGGGAGTTTGCCCGCATGCTAAAGGAAAAGCACCCGGAGCTTGAATACCTCAACCGCGAGGACGACATGGGGCTTGAGCCTCTGCGCCAGTCAAAGCTCAGCTACAAGCCGGAATATATCCTCCGCAAGTACACCGCGAGGTGGAAGGACGGACAGGAGAGCGGCCATGAATGACGCGCTGATACGCGCCTATCGTCCCGCCGACATCCCGGAGCTCACCGCGCTGTGGACGGAGACCTTCGGCGACAGTGAGGAGCTTATCGGCGAGTTTTTCCGCCTGCTGCCGGTCATGGGTACGGCCGTGACGGCCGAGTGCGGCGGCGCCGTCGCCGGCGGGGCATACGCCGTTATTTTGGGCGAGCTTCGCGGCCTTCCCGGAAAGGCTCCCGTATGCGGATACATCTACGCCGTGGCCGTGAACGGGAAATACAGGCACAGAGGGCTTGGCGCGGCGCTGGTGAGAGCCGCAGGGGAGGCAGCGCGCGGACTTGGCGCGGATATCGTCTGCACGCTTCCCGCGGAGAACTCTTTGTACCGGTGGTACGGGGATATCCTCGGAGTGAGAGCGGCCCTGCGCACGGTGACGCGCGAGGTCCGGAGCGCACCGGTATTGCCCTGCAAGCCTGTCTCGGCCGGGGAATATATGCGCCGCCGTGAGGAGCTTCTGCGCGGCCGCGTCCGGATGAGTCCCACGGAGGCTGCCCTCGAGTTCACCCGCAGCCTGTGCGGGGCATACGGCGGAGGACTTTACGACTGCGGCGCGGGGATATGCGCGGCCTATACGGAGGACGGGGTCTGCCTCATACGCGAGCTTGTATGCGAAAACGAGGACGACTGCGCGGACGCCGCCGCTTCGGTGGGCGCTCTGCTTGGCGTGAGTGCGTGCCGTTACCGTCTCCCGGCCGAGGACGGGGACGCTTATATCGCCGCCGCACCGGGAGCCGTCCCGTCAGGCTGCGTGTGGAATATCAGCTTCGATTGACGGCGGCAGCGAAAGCTTCAGAGTGCGCCGCCTTTGCCGCATTGTGCCGTATCGCGTGATTTTTTGTAATTTTCTTTCGATTTAACATTTTTGAAACAATTTTAATATTTATTCTGAAACATTTCTCGGGTAACATAATACCTGCAAGTAACATTTTTCATCTTTTTCATTTTGTCCTCAACCATATAACAAAAAGGAAGGGTTTTGCCCTTCCTTTTTGTTTTGCCCGAAAACGGCGGCCCGGATCTTCCTTTTGCCGCCTGCGCGCGTCTGTGCGGGCGGAACGGAGCATATACTGCTTGCGTATGTATACGCAGACATGCTATAATAATACCATCAGTTGACAAGGACACACACGGTTTTGACGGACGGAAATGCGCCCAAGCTTCTTCAAAGCCCTTGCCGGTACACCAAGTATCGGCTGCGTGTTTTTCATTGCCTGAACGCATTTCCGCTCCGGCAAAACTCTGAGCGCCTTAAAACATAGTGCAGCTTTTGCCGTATGGCGGAAGCGAAACGGCGCGAACTTCTTCTGACGTGTCAGGCGTGTATGCTCTTGTCAACTGATGGTAGTTTTTGAGGAGAGACCGATATGAGTTTAAGAGCCATACTGGCGATACTGCTTTGCAAGCTCCTGCGCATTGCCGCGCGGCTTTTCCGCCGGGGAGGCACAGCCATGCCCGGATACTGGGCGCTCAAGGTCTGTCCGGAGCTTCTCGCCGTGCTTTCAAGAGACGTGAAGTCTGTCGCCGTCACCGGCACCAACGGCAAGTCCACCACCGTGCGCATGGTCGAGCAGGCGCTCGAGGACGCCGGGATGAGCTATTTTGCCAACCGTTCCGGCGCAAACCTCATCAGCGGAATAGTCACCGAGTTCGTGATGAACTGCTCCCTTTCGGGCAAAATGAAAAAGGAATATGCCGTTATCGAGTGCGACGAGTGGGCGGCCAAGACCGTTTTCCCGCAGATGAAGCCCGCCGCCGTCATCGTCACCAACATTTTCCGCGACCAGCTCGACCGCTTCGGCGAGGTCGCGAATACCGTCTCCGGCATACGCGCGGGACTGGAGGGGTCGCCTGATACCGTCATGTGCCTCAATGCCGACTGCGCGCTCACCGCCTCTCTCAGCAGCCTGCCGAACAGGACCGTGTGGTACGGCATGAATAACGGCGCCCTCAGCGCGCCCGACACCGCCGACCTTACCGACTTTGACAAATGCCCGGTCTGCGGAGGCGCTCTTTCCTACGGCTGGGTGAACTACGGACATCTCGGCGGCTACGCGTGCGCGGAGTGCGGCTTTAAGCGTCCCATGCCCGATTTTGCCGTGACCTATGTTGCCGAACGCCGGGTGAACGGCACCTCCGCCGTCATTGCCTCCGGGGGCAAAAACCGCCTTATAAACATCCCCATAGCGGGACTTTACAACGTATACAACGCCGCGGGGGCCATGGCCGCGATGAGCGTCCTCGGCATTTCCGCGAACGACTCCGCGAGAGCGATCGAACACACGCACTGCGGCTTCGGACGCATGGAGCAGTTCGACATCGGCGAAAGCGGCGCGACCATGATACTCGTGAAGAACGCCGCCGGCTGCAACCAGGTCATCGACTTCCTGAGAAATGTCAAGGGCCGCTTTTCCGTCGTCCTCGTCATGAACAACAACGTCTCCGACGGCACCGACATCTCATGGCTCAACGACACGGATTTCGAGGCGCTGACCGGCTTTGCGGGGCTGGAGCGCGTGGAGGTGTCGGGCATGCGCATGGAGGAGACGGAGCAGAGGCTTTTGAACGCCGGGCTTGACAGGGCGCGCATAGAACGGCAGAGCGACTACACCGGACTTGTCGAGTGGATGATGAGCCGGGAGGAGCATGTTTTTATCCTCCCCACCTACACCGGCATGATGGAGCTGCGCGGATACATAGTCAAAGCCGTCGGCGGCAAGGATTTCTGGGAATAAAAAATATAGAATAGACAGAGGAGGCGCACGGATGATAAGATTTTACAACGGCAGGGTCCTGAGCTTTCGGGGCGGCGCACACATCAGCTCCGACGAGGTGTGGACGGACGGCGGCAGCATAGCCTACATCGGCCCCGCGCCTGAGGAGCTGCCGGAATTCGAGCGGCAGATAGACCTCAGAGGCGACCTGCTCATGCCCGGCTTCAAGAACGCGCACACCCACACGGCAATGACGTTTCTGCGCTCCTGCGCCGACGACATGCCGCTCGACCGCTGGCTCAACGAGCAGGTGTTCCCGCGCGAGGCGCGGCTCACCGACGAAATGGTGTACGTTTTCTCCGTACTCGGCATAATGGAATACCTCACGAGCGGCGTGACCTCCAGCTTTGACATGTATTTTCATAACGAGGCCTACGTCAGAGCCAATACGGACACGGGCTTTCGCACGGTGATCTGCGCGTCGATGAACGATTTCGACTCGGACCCCACGAACGTCGAGCGCGAATTTCTCCTCTATAACGACTATAATGAGCTGGTGAGCTACCGGCTCGGCATACACGCGGAGTACACCACCTCCGTCGAACGTATAAGGTATATGGCCTCCCTCGCCGAGAAATACAAGGCCCCGTGCTTTGCCCACCTGTGCGAAACGCGGCGCGAGACGGAGGACTGCATACGCCGCACCGGAAAGACCCCGGCGAAATATCTCGACGAGCTGGGCTTTTTCAACTACGGCGGCGGCGCGTTCCACTGCGTCTATCTCTCCGAGGACGACGTTCGTCTCTTCAGGGAAAAGGGCCTCTGGGCCGTCACCTGCCCCGCGTCCAACCTGAAGCTCGCGAGCGGTATCGCCCCCATTCAAAGGTACATCGACGCCGGACTCAAGCTCGCCATCGGCACCGACGGCGCGGCCAGCAACAACGCCCTCGACATGTTCCGGGAGATGTATCTCGTCACCGCGCTGCAGAAATACCTCATGAGCGACGCCACGGCCTGCGACGCGGAGAAGGTGCTGGAAATGGTCTGTGTGGGCGGGGCGCGGGCGATGGGACTCGACTGCTGCGACGATATCGCCGTCGGAAAGAAGGCAGACCTCATCGTCATCGACCTCAGCCGTCCCAACATGCAGCCCATACACAATATTGAAAAGAACCTCGTCTACTCCGGCTCCAAGGAAAACGTCCGGCTGACGATGGTAAACGGCAGGGTGCTGTATGAAAACGGCAGCTTTTGCATCGGCGCCGAGCCTGAAAGGATATACGCGAGAGCAAATGAGATCATGCGGAATTTCTGAGACAGAGCGGGTCATAGACCTCCATCTCCATACCACCGTCTCCGACGGCTCGTACACTCCGGCGGAGCTTGTGCGTCACGCGGCGGAGCTTGGCCTTGCGGCCGTGGCCGTCACCGACCACGATGCGGTCGCCGGCTGTGCCGAGGCAGCGGCGGTGGGGGAGAGCCTCGGCGTCGAGGTCGTGCCGGGTATCGAGATAAGCACGAAGTACGGCGGTCCCGTCCATCTGCTGGGCTATTATGTGGACACGGCGTCCCCCGCGCTCCGGGAGGTGCTGGACTGGATAGTCCACGACCGGGACGAGCGCAACAAGAAGATCGCGGCGCTCATGGCGGCGGACGGGCTTCCCGTGAGCTATGAGGAGATGCACCGGCGCTTCGGCGCGGTGATAGGGCGGCCGCACTTCGCGCAGGTGCTGACGGAGCTGGGGCTTGCCTCGGACACGGCGGACGCCTTTGCCCGCTATGTGGAAAAGGGCCGGCGCTACTATGTCGGCCGCAGCTTCCTGAGCCTTGAGCGCAGCATGGAGATAATCCTTGAGGCCGGGGGACTGCCGGTCCTTGCACACCCGTTCCAGTACCGGCTCGACGACACGGCGCTCAGAGCGCTCATCGAACACTGTCTCACGCTCGGAATGCGCGGAATGGAGTGCCGTTACTCCGGCTACACAAAGGAGCAGGAGGACTATCTCGAATCTCTCGCGGAGGAATACGGCCTTTTGAAGACCGGCGGCAGCGACTTTCACGGGAAGAGCAAGCCGACCATCAGCATGGGCAGCGGCAAGGGCCGACTGCGTGTGCCGTACTCCTTCCTCGCGGAGCTGAAAAGGGCCGCGGGCCGGGCGTAGGACGCGTTTTCCCCGGCCTCGCGCAGCCGCAGCTTAAAAATTAAGAATTATTTGGTAAAACCGGGGAACTTTTTGGAGTATAATGACGACAGAACACCGATACCGAAACGGGAGGGGTGCCGCTTGAAAAAGACAATGGTATATATCGTGGCGATACTGCTCCTGTCTGTTGCCGTTGTGACGCTCTTCGCAATGACCGACAACACTCCGGGCGGCGCGCAGCAGGAGGGCGGGACGGCGTCCGTCAGCT
Organism: uncultured Oscillospiraceae bacterium; assembly: GCA_934573855.1. GTDB lineage: Bacteria > Bacillota > Clostridia > Oscillospirales > Oscillospiraceae > Limivicinus. The sequence continues at coordinate 29,422 of CAKTMF010000001.1, forward strand.
TCACGAGGGACAAGACCGTGCTGCCGGACTTCATCTACAACAGCTCCATCATAGCCGAATCTCCCATATATACGATACACCTCACCGACGACGAGCTTGACGACGAGAAAGACGCGGATTATGTCGTACTCGGCACGGTGATCGAGACCTTCTATACGTTTATTGACGGCAGGGCGTGGACGCAGGCGAACATCCGTATCGACGAAATCACCCGCGGACGTCTTTCCGAGGGACAGATAATCTCCGTGTATATGCCCGGCGGATACGCCTCCGCGGAGGATTACATCGCCTCGCAGGGACAGGTGAAAAAGACCGCCGCCTATGCCTCGTACTTCGAGTTCATCATAAATGACGAGCCTCATCCGCAGCCTGGCGACAACGCCGTGTTCTGCCTCAATAAGCTCCCGTCAGGCTCCTCTCTGCCGGAGGGCGCGTATCTCCGTCTGAACGTCGTCGACGAGGGGCTTGACCCGGAGGAGGGCGCGTAAAAACGATAAAAGAGACTGCATTCCAAGGAATGCAGTCTCTTTTTGTCCTTATCCGTGGTAATCGCCTGTCGCGGAGTCCACCGTGACATACGGGACTATCCTGCCGCCGATGTCAACATAGACCTGATATATCCCGTCGCCGAGGGGCTCGTAGTGGTGGGGCTTGACGCCGTAATTTTCCAGCAGGCTCTTTTCAAATTCCGTCTTCCAAGCCTCCTCCGGGGCGGCGCCGGAAGCGTCCTCCGGGGCGGTCTCGCCGGTCGGTGCAGGCTCATCTGCCGCGGCGTCCTCGGGGGGAGCCTCCGCTGCCTCCGGCTGTGCCGTCTGCTGCGGGGGCGTCCGGTCCTCGTTGAAGGTGTAGTCGGCCTGGTCATTTCCGCAGGCGGTGAGGGTGAAAAGCAGCGCCGCCGCGAGAACGGCAGCAAAGAATTTGGTTCTCATGTTTGATATTCTCCTTGTCTCTGTTTGATAGTTTTGCTTACGGGGCTGAGACGGACCGTCTCTGCTTCATTTGACCGGCGCATGCCTGAGTCCGTGGATAGTCTCCTGCAGCGACTGCAGGAACCGCCCCGCGTGCGCGCCGTCCATCTGCGTGTGGTGGAACTGGAACGAGAGCGTCAGCGTCGTCCGGAAAATGCCCTTGCGGTATCTGCCCCAGATGATGAAGGGATTATTGAAGATACCGCTGTACATTCCGACGGCCCCGTCGATCTCGGTATCCACAATGGCGGAGGTGCCGATCACCATGTACTCGGGCAGGTCGTGGTTTTTGCAGGCTTCGGCGGTCTGCCGCGTCAGCCGCAGGTAATCCGCGGCGAAGCGTTCAAGACTGTCCGAAAACGGCACGTCGCAGGAGCTGACCTCGCCTTTTTTGTTTTTTACGATGGTGTTCACCGCGAGACTGTCATACAGCAGCAGCCCGCGTCCCACGGGCAGCAGGTAAAACTCCCGTATACCGCTTGCCGCGCGGCCGATACACCAGCAGAGGAGCATGTTGAATTTCAGACCCTTCCTGCGGCTGAGCCGGACGAGCGGCGTCACGTCCAGCGTCTTGAAGAACGTCACCATCGGATCCGGCGCGTTCATCCACAGAGCATAGGCCTCCGCGCGCGGCGTGGCTTCGGGGTCGACGGCACGGGGCTTCACAGCAGCTCTCCGAGGGGGGCGACGGTGCAGCCCTTGCTTTCATAGTAGGCGAGCATTTCGGGGAGCTTCTTCTTGTCGTAGCTTGTAATGCAGTCGGACAGAACATGGACCGTATAGCCCGCCCTGGTCATATTGTAGCAGGTGGATTTTATACACGCGGCGGCATCCGCGCCGGCAATAATAAATTCATTGATACCGTTATCGCGGATGAAGGCGCAGAACTCCTCGGAGCTCAGCGCGCTGCTCTTGGTCTTGGTAAAGATGTGGCCGGATACGACCTTCAGCTCCGGGACAAGCTCCGCGCCGCGCGTACCGGGCTTGAAGGTCCTTGTCCCGGCGGAGAGATTATTGTGCCGGATATATACGACCGGCATGCCTTTGCCGGCGGCCAGATCAACGGCCTCGTTGACGCGCTCGATGATATCCCTGTAGTTTTTGGTGATGTCGTTCTGAAGGTCTATAACGACCAAAGCTTTGCTGTTCATATGCTCCTCCTCTCAGCCATACGCTCCAGCGCCGCGATATCCCCCGACTGAATGGCCGGTATGCTGCGCCGGATGGTCTCTATGTCCCAGTCCCACCAGCGCAGCTTCTCGAGCCTTTCGATGACCGCGCCGTCAAAGCGGCGGCGTATGGGCTTTGCCGGGACGCCGCCGACGATGGTATATGGCGGCACGTCCTTCGTCACCACGGCGCGGCTGCCTATTATCGCGCCGTCGCCGACAGTCACGCCGGAGAGAATGAGCGCCTCGTAGCCTACCCATACGTCGCTGCCGATAACGATGTCGCCCCTGTTGTCCCACGCGCTGCAGATGTCCTTCGCGTCAAGACCCCATTCCTCAAAGAATATCGGGAACGTGTAGGTCGAGAGCGAGCGCAGACTGTGATTGCCGCTGGTGAAAAGAAATTTCGCACCGCAGGCTATGGAGCAGAATTTGCCGATCATCAGCCTGTCGCCGTTGACGGGGTAGTGGTAGAGAACATTGCTGCGTTCAAAGTCCCGCGGGTCATGCACAAAATCGTTGTATATCGTGTAGTCGCCTATCTCAATGTTCGCGCCGTTAACGACGTTTTTGAGATACACTGTCTCCCTGTCCCCACTTCGGGGGTATATTCTGCCGTCCATTGTTTACCGCCTTTCGTCATCACTTCCGGGAGCCGTACCAGTCGAGTACGGCTCTGAGATTTTCGGGTCTGACGCGCTCGCCTCCGTGGAGGAGCATGTCGAGAAGATCGTCCTCCTCCGCCGTGCGGCCCCCCTTGGCGGCAAGGCTCCTGCCCACCGTCTTTACCATTATCTCCATCGCGGGCCGGTAGACGCCGTGCAGCTTCTTCACGTCAAAATTGCCCTGCAGGGTGAAGAGCGGGATGTCCGCGCCGACGGACGTTTTCCTGCGTACCTCGGCGGTCTGCGTACCGGTCTGACCCATGCCCACGCCGCAGACGGCGCGGACGGTATAGCTCCTTGCAGCGGCGGCGTAGCCCTTGACCGTGCCGGCCATTATCCAGCCCAGATAGATGACCTCCGCGCCCGCCGGGACGGCGTTCTTGGCCTCCGCAAGCGAGTATGCCGGCAGACCGGTTTCGCGGGAGAGCAGCCTTGCGTAACGCTCCGTGCTGCCGGAGTTGGTGGTGTAAATTATCGCGTTCATAATGTCCTCTTTTCGCAAAAATAAGCAGCGCATGACCGGATATATGATCTGCACTGCGTCTCAGCGTCTGGCGTCTCCTGTTTCAATGATGAAATTCTTCGCGTTTATGACGCTCTCCTGCCGGCACTTGGGGCAGAAGAGAGGCAGAGCCTTCAGCTCAGTTTCACGCAGCAGCTGCAAACGGGTCTTTGCACCGCAGTACGGGCAAAGGACCCAGCGCTTTTCTTCCGCGTCCAACATAGTTATATATGTACCTCCGCCGGACGGCCGTAATGAGCGGGGATAAAACAGTGACCGTTCGGTAACCGCTATTATAGTTACCGAACGGTCGGTTGTCAAGAAAATATTTCTTTATATTTCCGCCTTGAAATACTGCGGGTATGTTTCGCGTATGGCCGAGGTGTCGATCTTGTAGCGGTCAAGGTGCTTTTTGATAAGATCGCTCGCGCCCTCCTTGTCCTTCGCCTCGATCAGGGCGAGGAGCGCCTCGTGATCGGCCACGATCCTTGAGTTCTTCACGGAGACGAGGGCAAGATGCCTCGCCCGGTCAAAATGTATCGAGAGATTTTTCATCATGTCGTATATCTGCGGCATTTTCGCGATGGAGTAGAGCTTGGCGTGAAAGGCGTCGTCAAGACTCATAAGGCTCTCGTAATTCTTCTCAAGGTAGAACTTCTGCAGGCTGACGTTCTCGCGCAGAGCCTCGATATCCTCCGGCCCGGCCATATCGCACACGAGCTTGATTATTTCGCACTCGAGGATGTGGCGCATGAAGCGCGCCTCCTCCACAAGGTCGCAGTCGATGGGGGCGACCACGCTGCGCTTTTGAGGGTGGACCTCAATTATCTTCACCTTGGAAAGCTCGATGAGCGCCTCGCGCACGGGCGTGCGTGAAAGTCCCATCTCTGCGGCCAGCTCGTTTTCGCTTATGAGGCTCCCCGGAGCAAGCTCAAGACGGATTATATTGTCCTTTATCATACGCAGAGCATAGTCGCGCCCGGTCTCCCTCGCGTCGCGTTCTGTGAGTTTCATGTACACGCCTCCAAGTCCCGATCAGTATATAAATTAGCATATATTATGTTCCTGCGCTTGTCAAGCGAAAGGGCGTTACGACAAGTTGCACATAATTTACTGAAAAGAATTGTGAAATATAACGTGTTGCATTCTTGTATACAAGAATATATAATAGCAATTGCCTGATGGTAAAACCAATAAGGAGAATTACGGATGAACGGGACCCTGAGAAAGATATATGAAATAGGCATCGTGCCTGTGATCGCCATAGATGACGCGGAAAAAGCAGTGCCTCTGGCGCAGGCTCTTGTAAAGGGCGGACTGAACGCGGCGGAGATAACCTTCCGCACCGACGCCGCCGAAGCGGCCATGCGCGCCATCATTGAAAACGTGCCTGAAATGCTCGTCGGCGCCGGTACCGTTCTGACGAAGGAGCAGCTGGACCGCGCGCTTGACGCCGGGGCAAAGTTCATTGTTTCTCCCGGCTTTAACCCCGACATGGTCAGATACGGTATTTCAAAGGGCGCGCTCATGCTGCCGGGTACGGCCACGGGCGGCGAGATGGAGCAGGCGATGGCTCTCGGCCTCGAGGCGGTGAAGTTCTTCCCCGCCGAGCAGAACGGGGGACTCACAAAGCTCAAGGCTCTGGCCGGCCCGTACAGGAGCCTTAAATGGCTGCCGACCGGCGGCATAAACGAAAAGAACCTGAACGATTACCTGAGCTTCGATCAGATACTGGCCTGCGGCGGAACATGGATGGTAAAGAAGAGCCTGATCGAGGCGGAGCGCTGGGATGAGATAGAGCGCCTCAGCCGCGCGGCGGTCAGGGCCATGCTCGACTTCTCGCTCATGCACGTCGGTATCAACTGCGCCGACGGCGCGGAGGCGGAGCGCACGGCAAAGCTCCTGTGTACGCTTTTCGACCTCGACTACAAGCCCGGCAATTCTTCCGTTTTCGCCGGGGCCGCGGTGGAGTGCATGAGGAAGCCCTATCTCGGCACGAACGGTCATATTGCCATCGGCACTTCAAATGTTGACCGCGCGGTCGCGCACCTGACGCGGCTCGGCGTGGAGTTTGACGAGACCACCTGCAGAAGGGACGCCTCCGGGAGCATAAAAACGATATATCTCAAGGGTGATTTTTCCGGCTTCGCCGTACATCTTGTTAAGAAATAAGGAGAAAAACAGTGTCTAAAGTCGTCACCTTCGGCGAGATCATGCTTCGTCTCGCGCCGAACGGTTTTTACAGATTTTTTCAGAACGATCAGTTCCAGGCCACGTTCGGCGGCGGAGAGGCAAACGTAGCCGTTTCGCTCGCGAACTTCGGCGAGGAGGTGAGCTTCGTGACGAAGCTCCCCGCCCACGCGATAGGTCAGGCGGCGGTAAATTCTCTGCGCGGCTTCGGCGTCGGCACCGATGACATCGTCCGCGGCGGAGAGAGAGTCGGGATATATTATCTCGAAAAGGGCGCAAGTCAGCGCGGGAGCGTCTGCATTTACGACAGGGCGAACTCCGCGATACAGCTTGCCCGGCCGGAGGATTTCGACTGGGACAGAATATTCGAGGGCGCGGACTGGTTCCACTTCACCGGCATAACTCCGGCGCTCGGTGAAAACCTTGTCGCGATATGCGCTGAGGCCTGCGCCGCCGCGAAGGCGAGGGGAGTAAAGATATCCTGTGACCTCAATTATCGCGGCAAGCTCTGGACGCGTGAGCAGGCCCGCCGGGCCATGACCGAGCTGTGCAAATATGTCGACGTCTGCATTTCCAACGAGGAGGACGCGAAGGACGTATTCGGCATAGAGGCCGAGGGCAGCGATATATACGGCGGAAGGCTCAATAAGGACGGCTACAAGTCCGTTTCCCGCCAGCTCACGGAGAAGTTCGGCTTTGAAAAGGTGGCCATCACGCTGCGCACGTCCATCTCCGCCTCCGACAACGACTGGGCCGGCATGCTCTACGACGGCGGTGAGTGCTACTTCTCAAAGGAGTACCACCTGCACATAGTCGACCGCGTAGGCGGCGGCGACAGCTTCGGCGCGGGACTGATATACGCGCTCAGACACGGCAGGGACTCCCAGGCGGCGATAGAGTTTGCTGCGGCGGCGTCCGCGCTCAAGCACTCCGTTGAGGGAGACTTCAACCGCGTGAGCGTAGCCGAGGTCGAAAAGCTGGCCGGCGGAGACGGCTCCGGCCGTGTCCAGAGATGATCTGCGGACAGCGTGGAAACTGCCCCATAAATTGGTCAGCCAATTTCGCGAGACGGGCAAGGCTTATGCGGGGACCGCGGTTTTGAACCTTACCGAAAAGTTCAGATTTTTTACGGGGTTTATGTTAAAAACTACAAAAAATTACCATATAAATTGTAAATTTCTACAGTTTACAGCGAAATTTCTTTATGCTATCCTAACACCGACACGGCAGCAAACACTAAGAACGAATTGGTCATACCAAAAGTGACCAGTACCGAATATCGGACAGGTGCTGCCGCGATTCCAAAAGCAAAGGGGAAAGAAAAATGAGAACGATCAACGTTGCCGTGATAGGCGCAGGCTGGTTCGGAGATGTGCATTCCGAATGCTATCTGCGTGCGCAGAGCATGCTGCCCGATGTGAAGATCAATCTTCACACCGTGGTCGATATTTACGAGCCGGCCGCGATAAAGTGCAAGGAGAAGTACGGCTTCGACCATTACACGACCGACTGGCACGAGGTCATCGACGACCCCGAGATAGATCTGGTCGACGTCTGCACGGACAATAAGTTCCACCGCGAAATGTCCGTCGCCGCCATCGAGCGCGGAAAGCATGTTTTCTGCGAGAAGCCCCTTGCCGATACCGTCGAGGACGCGGAGGAGATGACGGACGCCGCCGAGAAGGCGGGCGTTACCAACATGGTCGACTTCCACTACAGGAAGATACCCGCGCTCGCGCAGCTGCACGATCTTATCCAGGCCGGTGAGCTTGGCCGCATATACCACATCAAGGGCATGTTCCTTCAGGACTTCGGCTTTGATTCCCCGATGACATGGCGCTTTAAGAAGGCGCTCTCCGGCGGCGGCAGCATCGTCACGATGGGTTCCCATGTGATCGACGCCGTGCGCTATCTCGTCGGCGAGATCGACGAGGTCTGCTCGGTAGGCGAGACGTTTATCGAGAAGAGGACCGACCCCAATACCGGCAAGGAGGACAGCTGCGACGTTGACGACGCGATGACGGTGCTGCTGAAGTTCAAAAACGGCGCTATCGGCATGCTGATGACTTCGTGGCTCGCCCACGGCTGCCGCCACCATCACGAGCTTGAGGTCTACGGCGAAAAGGGCAGCGCCAAGTTCAACAGCGAGCGCCTGAACGAGCTGGAGCTCTGGCTCGACGACCCCAAGAGTCCCCTGAACGGCAAAAAGACCGTCCTCATCGGCCGCGGCAATCCTTACGGTGAGCTGTTCAACCTGAAAACGGGAATGGGAGTGGGCGTAAAGGAGTCCATAACCATCCAGATGAGAGACATGATCGAGGGAATAGTCACCGGCAAGGACGAGACGCCCTCCTTCCACGACGGCATGATGGCCGTCAAGGTCACGTCGGCCATTATAAAGGCCGCGGATACCCACACCTGGGTAAAGGTACCCGAATAATACCGGGCCTTTATTGCAGCAGGGAGGGTCACTGAATGACAGCCGATACTCAGCTTGCCGGAAGGGCAAGGAAGACCAAGGCCGACGAGGCCATGAACGCGATACTCAGGTATATCAAGGCAAATGACCTGAAGATGGGCGAGAGGCTCCCCTCCGAGCGTGAGATGACCGAGATGTTTTCGATAGGACGCGCGTCCATCCGCGAGGCGATAAAGGTCCTGTGCATGATGAACATCCTCGAGGTACATCCGCAGGGCGGCACGTTCATCTCGACCTTCAGCGCAAATTCATCCTACGACCAGTTCAGGCTTTTCCTCCAGTCAGGCCATATCAATATGGAGGAGATATTCGAGACGAGGCTCATCCTTGAGACGGAGTGTATAGCTCTCGCGGCGAAGAATATCACCGACGAGCAGCTCAAGACGATAAGAAAGAACATCTCCGCCGTAGACGTGGAGAACGCCGAGGGCTTTGCCGAGGCGGACAGGGCGCTGCACGATACGATCTACGCCGCCACGGGCAACCGCGCGCTCGAATACCTTATGCAGACGGTCAAGATGTGGACAGTCGTGAGCCAGAGCTTCACGAACACCTTTGAAGAGGTGAGAAGGATCGTCCACAGGGACCATCAGGACATCTACAACGCGCTGAGCCGGCGCGACGCCGAGCTCAGCCGCGAGGCAATGAGAAAACATATCATGCATGTGGACAGAATACAGCAGGTGAGCAACACCGTCATGCGCACGGAGCTTGCGAAGCTGCTGGACAAGGACTGAGCCGGCATGAGGAAAGGTTGATCATATGGACTTTACAGGCAAAACGGTAATAGTGACCGGCGCCGGCGCCGGTATGGGCAGAGCCGCCGCGCTGGGCTTCGCGAGACTGGGCGCGTCGCTGGTCGTGAACTCCGTTTCCGACTCCGCGGCGAAGGTCCGCGACGAGCTGACCGCGCAGGGATATCCCGCCATATTCGTCAAGGCCGACGTATCCGAGAGCGAGGGCGCGAAAAGCCTTATCGACGCGGCCGTCAAGGCCTACGGCGGTATCGACGTGCTGGTGAACGCGGCCGGAGTCGTCGCGAACGGAAGCGTCGAGGCGTGCGACGAGGCGACATGGGATAACTCCATGAAGGTGAACGTTAAGAGCGTCTACCTCACCTCCCGCCTTGCACTGCCCTATCTCAGGGAGAGAAAGGGCGTCATCGTCAATATAACCTCCACCGTCGCGATAAAGGGCGTGGCGAACCGCGCGGCATACAGCGCGACAAAGGGAGCCATCCTCTCGCTCTCAAGATCCATGGCCGCCGAGTATATAGGCGAGGGCATAAGAGTCAACTGCGTCTGCCCCGGCACCGTGGAGAGCGAGTCGTTCAAGCGCAGAGTCGCGGCCTCTCCCGACCCAGAGAAGGCGATGAAGGACTTCGTCGCGAGACAGCCCATGGGCCGTCTGGGTACCCCTGAGGAGCTTGCCGAGGCGATACTGTTCGCCGCCTCCCCGGACGTTACCTTCATGACCGGCGCGAACATAGTCGTCGACGGCGGCATGACCATCTGATAAACACGTTCAAAAACATATTTTTATAAAACTTGAAAAGGAGAAACAAGATGGATCCGTTAATTATCGTTGCGACCCCGAATAACTGCTGGCTGCACCCCGATACCAAGTATCCCAAGACCGTCGAAGAGCTGGTCGAGGAATCCGTGAAGTGCCGCGAGGCGGGAGCTGCCGTACTGCATACCCACGGCCTTGCCGACATCGGCGAGGATTGCTGCACCAAGGGCGTCGGCAAGTGGGTCGAGGTAGTCGAAAAGTGCCGCGCCGAGTCCGGCCTCCTTATCCAAAGCGGCATGTCCACCCTTACCTTTGAGCAGCGTATCGACGCCTTCAAGGCAAAGTCCGACATGGTCTCCATCATCCTCAACCATCACGACGAGGACTTCGCACAGTGCAATACCGACGTTCTCCACCCGATGGAGGAGTTGGTCGATTACGCAGTCAAGTGCCGCGAGTACCGCGTGAAGCCCGAGTTCGAGATCTGGCACTCCGGCTCCATCTGGAACCTCAACGCCCTGATCGAGAAGGACCTGCTTGACGGTCCCTACATCAACACTCTGTTCTTCGGCTGGCCCGGCGGAACGTGGTCTCCTCCCACCGTGCAGGAGTATCTCTATCGCCGCAGCCTCATGCCCGCCAACTGCAAGTGCGTCGTCTCCATCATGGAGGAACCCCAGATGGATATTCTCGTCGCGGCTATCCGCAACGGCGACGGCGTGCGCGTCGGCACCGAGGACTACCCCTACAATCAGCAGGGCAAGCTCTGCGAGGCGCACGAGCTGGTCAAGGAGATCGCGGACATTTCCCGTTCCCTCGGCCGCGAGGTCGCGACGCCCGAGCAGGCAAGAGAGATACTCGGCATATATGCCTGACCCCGTCGCGGCGCGTTTTGCGGCGCCCGAAGGTCACCGGCTTTTTTCACCCCGACAGAAAAGGAAAGTATAAGGTGCATTGCGTATGAGTGAACCATTGATCGAATTAAGACATATCTGCAAGGAATTTCCGGGAGTTCGCGCTCTGGATAACGTGGATTTTACTCTTGAGCCGGGTGAAGTTCATATTTTGCTTGGAGAAAACGGCGCCGGAAAGTCCACCCTGATAAAGATACTTTCCGGACTGTATCACCCAACCTCGGGTGAGATCTATATTAATGGGGAACAGCAGAACTTTATCGGCCCCAAGCAGGCGGAAAAAGCCGGTATCGCGACCATCTATCAGGAGCTGAACCTCTGCGAGAATCTGGACGTGGCCGAGAATATCTTTATCGGCCGTTTGCCCAACCGTCTCGGCTGCGTCGACAAGACGAAGCTGCACGAGATGGCGAGAGCCGCGCTCGATGAGCTGAATCTTGACTATGACACGCACATGATCGTCTCGAAGATGGGCGTCGCCCAGAAGCAGATGGTCGAGATAGCCAAGGCCGTCTCCCGCGACACCAAGATCCTCATCATGGACGAGCCTACGGCAGTCCTTACGGAGCGCGAGATCGTAGAGCTGTTCAAGGTCATCCACCTACTCAAATCCAGAGGCGTGGGCATTATCTACATTTCCCACCGTCTCCAGGAGCTGCACGAGATAGGCGACCGCGTGACCGTGCTGCGCGACGGAAAGTACATCACCACCGTCGATATGAAGCAGACCACCGAGGACGATCTCGTCACGATGATGGTCGGCCGCGAGATCAAGGATAAGTTCCCCGCGCGTGAGAGCCACATCGGCGAGGTCGTGTTCAGGGCGGAGCATATCAGTACCGCCGATAAGGTGCGCGACGTAAGTCTTGAGGTACGGCGCGGCGAGATAGTCGGTATAGCTGGACTGGTCGGCAGCGGCCGGACGGAGTTCGCGCGGGCTATCTTCGGCGCGGACCCGCGCTCGGAGGGCAAGATATTCATAAACGGCGAGGAGGTCAACATCCGCTCGCCCCTTGACGCCATCCAGCACGGACTCGGCTTTGTGACCGAGGAGCGCAAGAAGGACGGTCTCGTCCTCATCCTCCCCGTATGTGAGAACGTGGTCCTCGCCTCGCACAAGCAGACGAGCATAGGACCTATCGCGGACCTTAAAAAGCAGCAGCAGATAGCCGAAAACTATGTAAAAGAGATAAACATCAAAACGCCGTCCATCAAACAGCTGGCGGTGAACCTCAGCGGCGGAAATCAGCAAAAGGTCATCCTTGCCAAATGGATGAGCGCAAATTCCAAGATAATTATTTTTGACGAACCTACAAGAGGTATCGACGTGGGCGCGAAGGCGGAGGTCTACCGTCTGATGAACCAGCTTCTCGACGACGGAGCCTGCATCATCATGATATCCTCCGAGCTGCCGGAAATAATCGGAATGAGCGACAGAGTCTTGGTAATGCGTGAGGGGTCCATTGGCGGAGAACTCTCTAAATCAGAGTTCAGCCAAAAGAAAATTCTTTCTATTATGCTGAATTCAGAAGAATAAGAAATCGTTTCAAGAGGCTGAAGATATGAAAAAGGGACTAAAAATAGCAAACAAAAATATGATCAGCAATATCCTGATCCCGATTGCTGTCGTCGTATTGTGTATCATCTTTCAATCCGGTAACTCCAACTTCCTCACCATAAAGAACTGGACGAACATCGGCCGCCAGCAGGCGTCGCTGCTCATCGCGGCGGTGGGTCAGACCTTCGTCATCCTCACCGGCTGCATAGACCTCTCTCAGGGGTCGATGGTCGGCCTCGTCTCGGTCATGACGGCGGATATAGCCATCGAGTACGGATTCCCGGCCGCAGTCGGCGCGGCGATACTGCTCGGCGTCGTCGTCGGCGTCAGCCAGGGCTTCCTTGTCGCCAAGGCGAAGATCCCCGCGTTCATCGTGGGTCTGGGCTTCATGAACATCCTGCGCGGCGCGGCGTACCTCTACTGCAACGGCATGCCCATCAGCGGCCTGCCCGCCATCTATTCGGCCATCGGCGCGAACTCCGTTCTCGGCCTGCCGATACCGCTGGTCATAGCCGTGTTCCTTATGCTCGTCGGCTGGGTGATCCTCCGCAGGCTCACCGTCGGACGCAATGTCTACGCCGTCGGCGGCAACGAGGAGGCGGCGCGTCTTGCGGGTATAGATGTCGTTAAGATACGCATTTTCGTTTATATCGTCAGCGGTATCCTCACGGCGATAGCCGGCGTCCTCCAGACGGCGCGCGTTTCCGTTGGCCAGTGTACCCTCGGCGAGGGCCTTCAGATGCAGGCGATAGCGGCCGCTGTCATCGGCGGCACCAGCATGAGCGGCGGTCAGGGCAACTGCCTCAAGACCTTCCTCGGCGTGCTGATAATGGCCATCATCTCCAACGGCCTCAACCTCCTGCGCGTTTCCTCCTACACTCAGACGGTCGTGAGCGGTATCATCATCATCGTTGCCGTCGCCATCGACGTGCTGGGAAAGAAACGGAAGGTATAAACTGTTTGAACGTGGTCGAAGATCACAAATAATAAAAATCAAAAAACAAAAAAGGAGACTGAACAATGAAAAAGGCGCTTGCACTTCTGCTCGGCGTTATCATGCTGCTCACCATGGCGGCGTGCGGCAATGCCCCCGCAGAGACCAAGGCAGAGGAACCCACGCCTGCGGCAGAGGAGAATGCTCCCGCAGACGAGACCACCGAAACCGCATTCGATCCCTACTACTTCTCCCAGCTGAAGGAAGGGGCCTCCAACGAAAGCCCCGCCGCCAACCCCGCGAAGGAGAGATACACCATCGGCGTGCTTCTCCCCATGCTCAGCAACGCACACTTCACCGCGGAAGCATACGGCTTCCAGTCCGAGGCCGAGGCACTCGGTGTTGACGTCATCATCTGGGACTGCGGCGGATACTCCTACTTTGACAAGCAGGTCACCCAGATGGAGGACCTCATCTCCATGGGCGTTGACGCCATCGTTCTGGTCGCGGCCGACGCCGACGCCTGCGTCCCCACCATCGACGCCGCGTTTGAGGCCGGCATTCCCGTCATCAACGTCAACGTCATGGCCAACAGCGACAAGGTCCTGAAGATCAAGTCCAACGACAACGATATCGGCCGTCTTGAGGCTGAACGTCTCGGCGCTCTCATGGGCGGCGAAGGCAATGTCCTGATGGTCAGAGGCACCGCCGGCACCTCCTGGGCTATCGGCCGCGGCGACGGCTTTATCTCCTACATGGAGGAGAACTATCCCAACATCAAGATCCTTGCCGAGCTGTGGTGCGCAAATGAGGTCGACGCCGCAATGCTCCAGGTCGAGGACGCCATCATGGCCTACGGCGATGAGATCGACGCCGTGTACGCTCCCGGTGAGAACACCATCAAGGGCGCTGTCCTTGCTCTCAAGGCAGCCGGCAGAGACGACGTCTACGCCGTTTCCTGCGACCCCGCGGATGACACCGTCGCCATGCTGAAGGAAGGCTCCGTCAACGCCTCCGTCGTACAGTTCTCCGTCGGCCTCGGCCAGTGGGGTATCCGCGCGGCGGTCAACATCCTCAACGGCGACGCGGCAGAGCTCAACCAGATCTACTACACCACTCTGAACGTCGTAGATACCGAGACCGTGGACACCTTCGACTTCGTCGGCATTTCCAAGGCTCCCGAGGGCTGGACTCTCGCACAGTAAGAACACTTTAAGATAACGATATTTCTTTGCTGGCCCAAAGCTTTTGGACCAGCAAAGATTTTTGAGGTAGAAAAATGTGGCAGTATAATAACCCCGTAAAGCTCTATTTCGGAGAGTATTCCGTATACAGGCTCGAAGACATCCTGCGCGAGAGAAATTTTGAACGCGTAGTCCTGTTTTCCAGAAAGGTCTCGCGCCTGAGCGAAAGCGCGCAGCAGGCCATTCAAAGCCTGTCCCCAAAGATCGTTACGGTGATAGACGACATAAGCCCGGAGCCGACGACGGATAATATCGCGCAGGCCGTAGAGCTGCTGCGGCCGCTAAGCTTTGACGCCGCGGTCGCCATCGGCGGCGGAAGCGTCATCGACACCGCGAAGGCCGCGCTCTCCGCATATGCAAACGGCTGCGCGATAGAGGATCTCATTGAGAAGCAGATCCCGTTTTCCGCGTCCGTACCGCTGATAGCCGTCCCCACGACCAGCGGCACGGGCAGCGAGGTGACACGGGCGGCCGCGCTGACTCTGCGCGGGAAGAAGCAGCCGGTGTTCGACGACACGCTCTATCCCGCCGTCTCCGTCATCGACCCCGTCCTCACCTACAGCTGCCCGCCGAAGGTCACGGCAAGCTGCGGACTCGACGTGCTTTCGCACGCGTGCGAGTCGCTCATGCACAAAAATTCAAGCCCAATGACCGAAATGCTCGCAAAGGACGCCATACGCCTGTGCATGCAGGCGCTCGAGCGCTGCTGCGCCGATCCCGGAGACCATGAAGCAAGGCGCAAAATGAGCGAGGCGTCCGTGAAGGCGGGGCTTGCCATCGCCGCGAGCGGATGTACGGCCTCCCACGCCTGCTCATATCTCCTCTCGTCCGATTACCGGGTGAGCCACGGGGAGGCGTGCGCCTTCACGCTCGACAAGCTCGTCTTTCTCTGCGCGGAGCATGACGGCCGCTTTGACGGCATCGCCGGGGAGCTTGGGCTGAGGGACGGCGCGCAGCTCGCGCAGTGGATAAAGGATCTCAAGCGCACCCTCAATGTACGCACGACGCTCGAGGATATAGGCGCGGGAGCGGAGGACAGGGAGCGGATGATCGACGCCGGCTTTTCCTCCCCGGTGCTGCAGAACCACTATTTCACCGTCACACGCGACGACGTCGCAAGGCTCTTTTCGTGACGCGGCACATATCGGAGAAATAATTCATGAAGGCTGTATTCGATCAGGTCCTTGTGCTGGTCCTGTTCTTTTTCGGAGGGTGGACGCTGTGCAGACGCGGGATCATGCGCGATACTCAGGCGGGGGCTCTGTCCGCGTGCGTCATATACTTTTTCCTCCCCTGCACCATGCTGCGCACGTTCGCCTCGAACTTCACGGCGGAATATCTTGCGGCCAAATATCCTATCCTTATCGTCGGGAGCGTCATGACGGTGGCGATCGTTCTCCTCTCCTCGCCGCTCTCGAAAAGACTGACCGGCGAGAAATACCAGCAGGCGGTGTTTGAATATCTCCTCGTCTGTCCGAGCTACGCCTATATCGGCTATGAGCTGTGCCGCTCACTGTACGGGGACATCGCACTTCTCGACCTCATCGTGTTCACCATCCCGTCGAGCGTTCTTTATACCTACTCGGTGGGCTACTGCCGGATATTAAAGAAGCCGATCAACGCGAAATATCTGCTCAACCCGACCATTATCGCCATCGTTCTGGGCGCAGTCATAGGGCTGACGGGAGCGGCGCTGCCGAACGCCGCCGCGATACTCGCCGAGAAAGCGTCGGCGTGTACGGCGCCCGTGGGCATGATGACCGCCGGAGCCGCCATGGCGCGCTATTCCTTCCGGGAAATGCTCAGAGATAAGACGAGCTATGTGCTGGTGGCCTTCAGGCTGCTCATCATCCCCGCAGCGGCGTATTTCGCTCTCCGTCTCCTCGGGCTGGACGAATACATAAGACCCGCGATATTGATGCTCGCCATGCCTGTCGGAACGAACACGGTCGTTTTCCCGAAGATGATAGACGAGGAGTGCAGAACATCCGCCTCGGCGCTGCTCACCTCGCATATACTGTGCCTTGCAACGATCCCGCTGCTGGTCGGCCGTATGCTCTGAGCGAAAGACCTCTGCGGCGCTGCCGGGGAAATGCCTCTTGACGAAAGTGCGGAAAGCTAATTATAATAGTATGCGCATAGCGTGCGCATAGCGTGCGTCCTGTGCGCAGGCCCAAAGACCGCGCCCGCAGAACAGAGGCTAATTTTCCGTCAAAGGAGCGTATCCGTGGATCTGTCAGAACTGAAGCTCATCACAGCCAGTAATTTAATAAATCTCCGCACACGAGCGGGACTTACTCAGGCGGAGCTGGGCGCGAAGCTCAGCTATTCCGACAAAAACATATCCAAGTGGGAGCGCGGCGAGGCGATACCCGACGCGTATGTCCTCACTCAGCTCGCAGAGCTGTACGGAGTGAGCGTGGATTACATACTCAGCTCTCATGACGCGTGGGAGGCCCCCGCCGAGGCGGAGGCGGAGGAGCAGCCGCGCTACAGCGCGGAGGTGATAATCGCCATCGCGATACTCAGCATAATGACCGCCGCGCTGACGGCGTTCGTTATCCTCTGGCTTTTGGGAAATATCGAGTGGAGAGTGTTCCTTATCGGCATATCACTCTCGCTGCTCACGTTCCTTGTGCTCGACTGCGTGTTCTATAAGGCGAAGGGACTGGAGTACATCATTTCCGCGTTTATCGTGTCGCTGTTCTTCATCGCGTATTTTGCAAAGCCGGACGCCAATCTCTGGCAGCTCTTTCTCATCTGCGTACCCGCAGTGGTGCTGACATTTTTGGGCTGCAATGTGCGGGTAAAACCCAAGAAATCAAAGAAAAAGCATAATGAATAAAGCGCATTCTACGCTGAGTAGAGTGACAGGATCGCCGGGTAGAGCGGTTTTTGACCGTCTCCACCCGGCGGTCTCTTTGCGTAGAGGACAAAAAAGGGAAGTAGATTGATTTTCCCGCTCCCTTTGGGATATGCTGTACGTCGTAAAAAAACCACAGCCAATGAAGGGAGAATCATCCATGTCTGATTATATCCTCAGCTGCTGCTCGACGGCGGACCTGTCGAAGGAGCATTTTGAAGCGCGCGACATCAAGTATGTCTGCTTCCACTTTGCGATCAACGGCGTTGAACACGTCGACGATCTGGGCGAGAGCATACCCTTTGACAAGTTTTATGAAATGATATCCAAGGGCGCCGACACCCGCACCTCTCAGGTGAACATATCCGAGTACGTCACGTTCTTCTCCAAGTTCCTTGAGGAGGGCAAGGACATAGTCCACGTCTGCCTGTCCTCCGGCATTTCCGGCACCATCAACTCCGCGCGCAACGCAGCCCTCATCGTCCGCGAACGCTATCCCGAGCGTAAGGTATACATCATCGACTCTCTCGGAGCCTCCTCCGGCTACGGTCTGCTGATGGATACCGCGGCCGACATGCGCGACAGCGGCATGAGCGCCGGAGAGCTTGCTGAGTGGATAGAGAAGAACAGGCTCAACCTTCACCACTGGTTCTTCTCCACCGATCTCTCCACCTACGTCCGCGGCGGACGCATTTCCAAGACCGCGGCGGTCTTCGGCGGCATGCTCGAGATATGCCCGCTGCTCAACATGGACGCCGGCGGACACCTCGTCCCCCGCAGCAAGATACGCACCAAGAAAAAGGTCATCCGCGAGATCGTCAGCCGCATGGAACAGCATGCGCGCGACGGCCTTGATTATAACGGAAAGTGCTACATCTCTCAGTCCGCCTGCCTCGACGACGCAAAGCAGGTCGCGGCGATGGTCGAGGAGCGCTTCCCGAAGCTCTGCGGCAAGGTGGAGATAAACAATATCGGCACCACCATCGGCTCTCACACCGGCCCCGGCACCATCGCGCTCTTCTTCTGGGGCGATACGAGAGAGTAAGCTCCGCAGTCCCGAGATACCGCGCAAACGCAAACAGAAAGCCCTGAGATACCATGAGGTATTTCAGGGCTTTTTAACGTCGCAGGCGGCCTTATCTGCCGTGTTCGGAGAAAACGCTGAAGGGGTCGTTGCCTGTGCCGGACATGATGGTGAAGTTGAGACTCGCGTTGACATGCTCCGCCATAGCCTGCCGCGCCTGCTCGGGCATGCGGTTGCGTATTGCCGACACCACCGAGGTGTGGTTGTACTTTATGCTGGGGAGCCATGGGTTGTCGTCGTTGCCGCGCCGGCCGATAAACTCCGTCATGGACACCTGATACATGGTGAGCTTTGGGAGGAGAAGCTCGTAGCTCTGCATGATGTAGGGGTTGCCGCAGAGGCTGATGAGCTTTTTGTGGAAGGGCATGTCCGTGTCCTTCATGCCGCGTATATCCCGGTGGATGACGTTATCCTTGAACGCGTCGGCAAGCGCGGTCAGCTCGCGTATGGCCGGTTCGTCCACGCAGTGGGCGCACAGTGCCGCCGCCTCGCTCTCAATGGCGGTGCGGACGCGGTAGAGGTTTATCATGTCGTGGATATTCAGGTCAAGCACATAGCTGCCGCTGTAGCCGTCGCGGCTGACGACAAAGCCTATCTCCGTGAGCTTCGCCACGGCCTCGACCACGGGCGTTCTGGAGATGCCGAGAGAAGCCGCTATCTGGTTCACGTTCAGCTTTGAGCCGGGCGCTATGCGCAGACTTATTATCTCGTCGTACAGGAACTTTGCGACCAGATCGCGCAGCTTCGCGTCGGGTTCACGGCTCATGTATTCCTTCAGCAGATACTGATCCATAATGCACCTCCAAATTATTTGGAGAGATTTTACACCCGAAGCGGCGCAAAGTCAACGAAAACCGCACAAAATGCGCTGTTTCCGCCGCATACGATAAAATCGCACAAAAAAGGATAAATATTGCGAGTATTTTAACGGAAAGATTAGTAATATTTATGTTTGACATCTATGTGCGAAATACGGTAAAATAATCACGGTTCAGGGTGAAATAAAATGAAAAATGGTTTTGGAGGAAGCTGAATGTACAGAGTAGTTTCCAAACGCTTTTTGAACGAAGCAAAAACGATATGCCTCTTTGAGATCGAGGCGCCGCTCATCGCCAAGCACGCCATGGCTGGACAGTTCGTTATTTTCCGCCTTGACGAACAGGGGGAGCGCGTTCCCGTGTCCGTGGCCGGCTGGGATCGTGAGAAGGGTACCGTCACCGTTATGGTGCAGGCTGCCGGACGTACCACGAGAATGCTCCACACCGTGCAGGAGGGCGACGTCATTTCCGATATCGTCGGGCCGCTCGGCAAGGCTACCGAGATGGAGGGTCTGAAGAAGGTCTGCGTCGTCGGCGGCGGCGTCGGCTGTGCCATCGCTTACCCCATCGCCAAGGAGATGCATAAGCTGGGCATAGAAGTGACCTTCATCGCGGGCTTCAGGAGCAAGGACATCGTCATCCTGCCCGAGGAGCTCAAGGCCGCCTCCGATAAGCTCATCATCTGCACCGACGACGGCTCCTACGGCGTTCAGGGCTTCACTACCAAGTACCTCCAGCAGGAGATCGACGCGAACATTGCCGAGGGCAAGCCTCAGTTCGACCGCGTCATCGCCATCGGCCCCGACATCATGATGAAGTTCCTCGCCGAGGTTACCCGCCCCTACGGAATCAAGACCATCATCTCGCTTGACCCCATCATGGTCGACGGCACGGGCATGTGCGGCGGCTGCCGCGTCATCGTCGGCGGAGAGACCAAGTTCGCCTGCGTTGACGGCCCCGACTTTGACGCGCATGAGGTCGACTTTGACTCCCTTATCAAGCGCGCGGCGTTTTATAAGGACGAGCAGGATGAAGCCGCAAAGCATATCTGCAACATGACAGGAGGTAAGCGCAGTGTTTGATGAGGTCATAAGAGTGTCCGTTCCCGGCAAGAGCGGCTATGAGGAAAAGATATATGATATAGAAGACCCCGTGGTCAGGATACTTGAGGAGAACAACAACGACCCGCAGGCCATCCTTTCCCACATAAAGGACCTCCCCGCGTTCATGTCGGAGATCGCGCATGAAAAGAAGCTCCTGAAAAACCCCATGCCCGAGCAGGATCCCGTTGTCCGCGCCGGCAATTTTGACGAGGTCGCGCTGGGCTATACCCCCGAGATGGCAATTTCCGAGGCAAAGCGCTGCCTGAACTGCAAGAAGCCCCGCTGCCGCACGGGCTGCCCCGTCTCCGTGCGTATCCCCGAGTTTATCGCCAAGGTCGCTGCCGGCGACTTTGACGCTGCGTATGATATCATCACCTCCACGAACTCCCTGCCCGCCGTCTGCGGCCGTGTCTGCCCGCAGGAGAAGCAGTGCGAGAGCAAGTGCGTCCGCGGCATAAAGGGCGACAGCGTCGCCATCGGCCGTATCGAGCGCTTTGTGGCGGACTATCATCTGAACAAGGCCGACAAGGCGCCCGTCGCCGTCCCGCCCTCCAACGGACACCGCGTCGCGGTCGTCGGCTCCGGCCCCTCCGGCCTCACCTGCGCGGGCGACCTGCGCAAGATGGGCTACGACGTCACCGTCTACGAGGCGTTCCATAAGTCCGGCGGCGTGCTGGTCTACGGTATCCCGCAGTTCCGTCTCCCCAAGGAGATCGTCGCGGCCGAGGTCGACAACCTCAAGGCCATGGGCGTCAAGATAATCAATAACGCCGTCGTCGGCAAGTCCGAGACCGTGGACGAGCTGTTCGAGGACGGCTACGAGGCCGTGTTCATCGGCTCCGGCGCGGGACTTCCTCAGTTCCTGCACATCCCCGGCGAGAATCTGCTGGGCGTCTACTCCGCCAACGAGCTGCTCACCCGTGTGAACCTCATGAAGGCCTACCGCGACGAGTATGATACTCCCATCAAGCGCTTCCGCAACGTCTGCGTCGTAGGCGCGGGCAACGTCGCGATGGACGCCGCGCGTGTCGCGAAGCGTCTGGGCGCGGAGCATGTCTACGTTGCCTACCGCCGCGGCAAGGACGAGCTGCCTGCCCGTAAGGAAGAGGTCGAGCATGCCGAAGCCGAGGGCATAGAGTTCCGGCTCCTTAATAACCCCACCCGTATCATCGGCGACGAGAGCGGCCATGTGGTCGGCGTGGAGCTGCTCCGGCAGGAGCTGGGCGAACCCGACGCGCGCGGCAGAAGAAGCCCCGTCCCCGTCCCCGGCAGCGAATGGGTGCTTGACTGCGAGACCGTCATCATAGCCATCGGCACCAGCCCCAACCCCCTCATTCGCAACACTACCGAGGGCCTGACCTTTACCCGCAAGGGAGGTATCGAGGCCGACGAGGGCGGCAAGACCGCACGCGAAGGCGTGTTTGCCGGCGGCGACGCCGTCACCGGCTCCGCGACCGTTATCCTCGCCATGGGCGCGGGCAAGGCGGGCGCGAAGAGCATTGATGAGTACATCAGAAGCAAGGAAAAGTAAACCGCTTACGATAAACAACCCCGGCGCAGGACATCCTGCGCCGGGGCTGTTTATATCCCATCTAAGAAAAAGCCCATCGCAGTCCAAAGACTACGATGGACCATATGGCGGAGATGAAGAGATTCGAACTCTTGAGGAGCTTTTGACCCCTACACGATTTCCAATCGTGCGCGCTCGACCAACTACGCGACATCTCCGTGTTGCTCAAGAAACAAACTGTTCACTTGTCAGCTTGCATATTATAATGCACACCGGGACTAAAGTCAAGGAATATTTTGCGCGTTTCGGAGAAAAATAAACGGGAAAACGATACGGAGGTACTCGGCCATGAAAATGACGAACGAGGAATACAGAGAATTTTCCGAGCAGCGCGCGCCGCGCTCAAGCTGGAAGAAGAATATGCTGCTGGCCTTTCTGATCGGCGGGACGATCTGCTGTATCGGGCAGCTGCTGACAAACATATACGGCTCGCTGGGGCTTGAGGAGGAGAGCGTCGCCACGGCGACCTCCGTGACGCTGATATTCCTCGGCGTGCTGCTGACGGGGCTGGGCGTTTACGACGACATTGCCCGCGTGGCCGGAGCGGGTACTCTTGTCCCCATAACCGGCTTTGCAAACTCCGTCGCCGCGCCCGCGCTCGAGTTCAAGACCGAGGGATTCGTCACCGGTACCGGGGCGAAGATGTTCGTCATAGCGGGTCCAGTGATAGTCTACGGCATCAGCGCGAGCGTCGTATACGGCCTTATTCTGTGCCTCATTGGGTGACAAAATGAAGAGGAAAAAGAAAAACGATGGCTTTGCCCCCGCGCCCGTCGCGACCGGGCATGACGGCCGGCCCGAGGAGCGCTCGGCCGGAGAGACTTTTGAGAATGGCGCCGAAGCCCCCGACGGCATTAGCGGCGACTGGGACTGAGGCATGTACAGTCGGGGAAGCGTATAGGCCCTCACAAAAAACAGTATCACGGGCGGCGGCCGGCCGCCCGCTTTTCATGTCCGGCGTCTCATTTGCCGCGGGTCATTCGTTATACATCGCGGCAATGGTTTTTCTCGCGCAGGAGAGGAAGCGGCGGGTGTTGTGCTCGTTTCTGTTGCTGTCGTTGACTATCATGCCGAGCTGGCGGTAGCACGGCGGCTCGAGAGGCAGCGCGCAGACCCGGTCGCGTATGCCCTGCATGATAAGCTCCGACAAAACGCTTATCCCAAGCTTATGCTCCACCATGGAAGCGATCATGTCGTCCTCAAGGTTCGTGTAGCGTATGCGGGGGAGGACCTTATGCCCCGGCACGCTGAAGGCCGGCAGTATGTCCATGTCGAAGTCGTTGCCGGGCATGAGAAAATCCTGCTCCGCAAAGCCCTCGACGGGGAAAGAAAACTTATCCTCGGGGTAGTCGCCCGGCAGCACGGCGACCAGCGCGTCGTTCCTCAGCGGCACCCACAAAAGTCCCTGGCACAGCGCGGATTGATAGCTCACGATGGCGCAGTCGAGCGCGCCGCTCTTCACCTGCTCGTAAATTCTGGTGACGGAGGTCATGGTGATGGAGACGTCGGTGTCGGGACTCTCGGCGCGGAAATTCGAGAGGATGGCGGGCAGCCACTGCCGCGCGATACTGGAATACGCTCCGAGACGCAGCGTGGAAATGCTCCTTTCGCGAATGTGCGCGGCCTCGCGTTCGAGCTTGTCCGCCGCGTCCAGAAAGTCGCGCATGCTGCCGAGAAGCTCCTGACCGGTGGCGGAGAGATGCACACCCGCCTTGCTCCGTATGAGCAGACTCAGTCCCAGCTCCTCCTCCAGCGCGTTCATCATGTGCGTGAGACCCGACTGCGTATACCCCAGCTCCTGCGCCGCGGAGGTGAGGCTGCCGGTTTCGACGGCGGTGAGCAGGCTTTTTATTTTTTTACTGTCCATATTGTTAATTATTTCGCTTTCTTATACATGAGCTTATCCATGAGAAAAACTAATTACATACATAATATATTAGAGTTTGGAGAATTGCAACAGCAATGTTATAATTTATTCATAATTTTTGAGAAAAGGGGAATAAATATGGAAAACAAACGCGGATCATGGGCCAGTAACTTCGGCTTCCTCATGGCTGCCATCGGCTCCGCGGTCGGTCTCGGAAATATCTGGGGCTTCCCGTACAAGATGGGCAAGAGCGGCGGCTTTACATTCCTGATAGTATATCTGCTCCTCGGCCTGTTCGTTGGCCTCATCATCATGGTCAGCGAGCTTGCTCTCGGCCGTATGACCAGAAAAAGCCCCATCGACGCGTACAAGATGGTCTCCAAGAAGTTCGGCTGGATCGGCTGGCTCGCGGTGTTCGCGCCGTTCGTCATCATGTCGTTCTACTCCGTTCTGGGCGGCTACGTTCTGCAGTACATGTCCCTGAACCTTGCCGAGCTTGCCTTCGGCCTCAGCGAGATATTCGGCACCGCCGTCACCGGCACCGCGACCTTTGGCGCAATGCTGGGCAATCCCTTCGGCATGGTGATGTTCACCGTCGCGTTCATGGTTATATGCATGGTCATCGTCATGGACGGCATTTCCGGCGGTATCGAGAAGTTCAACAAGATCGGCATGCCCGCTCTGTTCTTCATGCTCATCGTCGTCATCGTCAAGGCGTGGACCCTCCCCAACTCCATCGAGGGTCTCAAGTTCATGTTCGTCCCCGGCTACGCGGTCACGGCGGGCTTTATCGACGAAGCTCCGGACCTCATCACCGTCCTCGGTACCGCCGGCGGCCAGATGTTCTTCTCCCTGTCTCTCGCGATGGGCGCGATGATAACCTACGGCTCCTACCTTGACAAGGGAGAGAACCTGCTCAAGAACTCCGCCATCATAGTCGTCTGCGACACCATCGTCGCGCTCATGGCCGGCCTCGCGGTCATTCCCGCCGCAGTCGCGAACGGAATAAACAGCGGCGTCGCCGTCAGCGATATCTCCCTCGGCGGCCCCAAGCTCCTGTTCGTCACGCTTCAGGACGTTTTCTCCAACATGGGCGCCGTCGGCCCCCTGTTCGGAATCATTTTCTACACCCTCGTTCTTATCGCCGCCATCTCCTCCGCCATCTCCCTCATGGAGGTCTTGGCTACCTACTTCATAGACAAGAAGATGGAAAAGGGCATTGAACCCGACCGCAAGAGGATCACTCTGCGCATATCCATCGCCATCACTGTCCTTGCCGCCCTCGTTGCCGCCGACGGTCTCGGCAGCAACGGCTTTGCCCCCGCGGACCTGCTGGGTATCCCCGTCACCGCCGACTGGCACGCAGACTGGCTCGACTTCATGGACTGCTGGTCCGAGGGTATCGCAATGCCCGTCGGCGCAATGCTGATGGCGCTCATGGTCGGCGGAGAGCTCAAGCCCTCCTTCACCCTCAACGAGATACACAACGGCTGCAAGGCAGGCTGGTTCGATGTATTCTATAAGATCTGCATTACCGTCATCGTCCCCGTCGTTATGGCGTTCGTCCTCGCCGGACAGATCATCACCTTCTTCGGAGCGGGCGCGTCCACGTTCGCATATATTATCTCCGGCGTGCTGCTGGCCGTATTCGCCGTGATCGCCTACCTTGTCAAGGGCAAGAAGGCATAAAACCCCACACAGCTCACACTCCCGGGCCTGAGGCTTCACCTCAGGCCCTTTTCATTTTGGGGAAAGACGGCGGCCGTTAAGGAGTCGCTCAGAATTTATGCGGTATAAAAATGCCGTATGCCATTTCGGCCGTTTTGAAAAAAATAGCTTGAAGAACACACGGCTATGATATATAATAATCCCAGTATGACAATTTACTAACGAACTGCGGGAAGCTTATGATGGAACGAGCGTTCATTAAGATCCACGGCATAGTGCAGGGCGTTGGCTTTCGCCCGTTTATCCACAAGCTGGTGCTGCACTATGAGCTGAGGGGCTATATAAAAAATACCTCCTCCGGCGTCGAGCTGGAGCTTGAGGGGGAGCGGGCGGAGCTTGAGCGCTTTGCGGCGGACTTGCCGGTGAAGGCGCCGAAGCTCGCCGTCATAGAGAGCGTGGAGTGCGTCTATTCGCCGGAGCTTCGGGGCTTTACGGGCTTTGAGATTTTGCAGAGCAGGACTGAGGCCTCACGCAACACGCTGATCTCA
This sequence comes from uncultured Oscillospiraceae bacterium, assembly GCA_934573855.1. Taxonomy (GTDB): domain Bacteria; phylum Bacillota; class Clostridia; order Oscillospirales; family Oscillospiraceae; genus Limivicinus. The sequence continues at coordinate 55,078 of CAKTMF010000001.1, forward strand.
CCGGATATCTGCATATGCGACGATTGCCTGCGCGAGCTCAGAGACAAAAACGACCGCCGTTACAGATATCCCTTTATTAACTGCACGAACTGCGGCCCGCGCTTTACGATCATCAAGGACGTACCCTACGACCGCTGCAAGACCTCCATGAGCGAGTTTCCCATGTGTCCCGACTGTGAGCGGGAGTACCGGGACATCACGGACCGGCGCTATCACGCCCAGCCGGACTGCTGCCCGGTCTGCGGCCCGCGCGTGTTCTTTCTGGACGCGGAGGGGCGGGAGCTGCCCGGAGACGCGATAGAGCTTGCGAGGGAATATTTGAAGAGCGGGCATATTGTTGCCGTGAAGGGACTGGGCGGTATGCACCTTGCCTGCCGCGCCGACGACCCGGCCATCGCGGCCGAGCTGCGCCGCCGCAAGCAGAGGGACGAAAAGCCCTTTGCCGTCATGTGCCGCGACGCGGAGAGCGCGAGGAGGATATGCGGGCTGTCGGCGGACGAGGAGCGGATACTCACCGGCTTTCGCCGCCCGATAGTGCTTCTCAAAAAGCGCGCCCGGGGGCTTGAGCATTTGAGCGAGAACGGCTTTGTCGGCGTTATGCTGCCGTATACGCCGCTGCATTATCTGCTCTTCGGCGACGATATCGACATGCTCGTCATGACCTCCGCCAACCTTTCCGACACGCCTATAATCTATAAAAACGACGAGGCGCTGGAGAAGCTCCGCGGCATTGCCGATGGCTTCCTCCTTCACAACAGGGACATCCAGACCCGCTGCGACGACTCGCTCTGCTGGGTCGTCGACGGGAAGGAATACCCCGCGCGGCGCTCACGGGGCTATGTGCCGTTCCCGGTGAAGCTCAGGGAGAGCGGCGCCGGCATCTTGGCCTGCGGCGCGGAGCAGAAGGCCAGCTTCTGCCTCTCAAAGGGCGACTATGTGTTCCCGAGCCAGCATATCGGCGACCTCAAGAACATCGAGACGCTTGAAAATTACCGGCAGCAGATACGGCATTTCAGCCGTATGTTCGATATAAAGCCCGAGGCGGTCGTCTGCGACCTGCACCCGGACTATATGTCCACCGCTTTTGCGGAGGAATACGCCGCGGCGGCGGGGATACCGCTTTTCCGTGTCCAGCACCACTTTGCCCACCTTGCCTCGTGCATGGCGGACAACGGTCTTGAGGGAAAAGCCATTGGCCTTATCTGGGACGGCACGGGCTATGGCACGGACGGCACGGTCTGGGGCGGCGAGTGCCTCGTGGGAGACTACGGGGGCTTTAACCGCGAGGGGAGCATGCTACCCATCCCGCTCATCGGCGGCGACAGAGCCACGAAGGAGACCGACCGCGTCGCCTACGCGCTCCTGTCGATGTCCGGCTGCGATGTCAGCGGTGTCGAGAACGGCGAAATATACGGAAAAATGCTCGCCGCGGGCTTAAACTGCCCGCGTTCCTCGGGAATGGGGCGGCTATTTGACGGCGTTTCGGCCATCCTCGGCATAAAGACGCGCTGCAGCTACGAGGGACAGGGCGCGATACTTTTAGAGGCGGCCGCGCTGCCGGACGAGGGGACATATGCCTATTCGCTCTCCGGTGAACCGCTTATCTTTGACTGGCGGGAGACCGTGCGCGGTATCTGCGCCGACATGGCGGAGGGCGTCCCGAGCGGTATCATCGCCTCACGCTTCATGAACACGCTCGTGCTGATGGCGTCGGAGCTGTGCGCGCGGGTGGGGGAGCGGACCGGACTGCGCGATGTGTGCCTTTCCGGCGGAACGTTCCAGAATATGTATCTTATGCGCCGCCTCCCGGCAGCGCTCGAGGAAAAGGGCTTTCGCGTCCGCAGGCACAGCAGGGTCTCCTGCAACGACGAGGGGATATCCCTCGGCCAGACGGCGATAGCCATGTGTAAAATGAAAAACAGCTTATAGACAGGAGAAAATATGTGTCTTGCTGTACCACTTAAACTGATAGAAGTAAACGGCAGCTCCGCCATCGGCGAGGCCATGGGAATGACGCGTGAGGTAAGAGTCGATTTTATCGAGGAGCCGAAGGCGGGCGACTATGTGATCGTCCACGCGGGCTTCGCCATCGAGCGTCTGCCGGAGGCGCAGGCTCTCGAGGACCTTGAGGCGTGGGAGGATGTGCAGAATGCCCTCCGTTAACGAAAGGGCGGAAATGCTCCTGCGCGCCATACGCAGCCTTGACGTGGGCGAGGTAAGGCTGATGGAGGTCTGCGGCACCCATACCATGGCCATCGCGAGGTCCGGCATACGAACACTCCTTCCCGGAAACGTGAAGCTGCTCTCCGGACCAGGCTGCCCGGTGTGCGTCACGCCCGGCGAGGTGATCGACAGCGTGCTGGCGCTGGCAATGGAGCGGAACGTCACCGTCGCCACCTACGGCGACATGGTGCGCGTCCCCGGCACTACCCCCGGCGACAGCCTTCAGCGCAGGCGCGCTATGGGAGCCGACGTGCGGATAGTGTATTCGCCCGTGGACGCGGTGAAGCTCGCGAAGGAAAACCCCGGCAGGGAAGTGGTGTTCCTCGGCGTCGGCTTCGAGACCACCGCCCCCGGCACCGCCGCCGCCGTGCTGACGGCCGCGGAGGAGGGCGTGGGCAATTTTTCCCTCTGGTCAATGCTCAAGACCGTGGAGCCGGCGCTGCGCGCCCTCATCGGCACGGAGGGCTTCAACGTGCAGGGCTTTTTGTGTCCGGGCCATGTCGGCACGATAATCGGGGAAAGGGGCTTTGAATTTCTGCCCCGTGAATTTGGTATCCCGGCGGTCATCGGCGGCTTTGAGGCGGAGGACATATTACTCTCCGTATATATGCTGCTGCGGCAGATAGCCGAGGGAGCGCCGAAGCTCGAAAACGAATATACAAGAGCTGTTTCAAAAAACGGAAATACTCTCGCACAGAAAATGCTGGAGCGCTGCTTTGAGCCGAGGTTCGATCTTTGGCGCGGCCTTGGCGGCATTGATAAGAGCGGGCTGAGGCTTCGTGAGGAGCTGAGCGCGTTCGACGCTGAGAAAAAGTTCGGACTTACCGCGGCTGCGGCCACAAAGCCTACGCCCTGCCGCTGCGGTGATGTGATAACCGGACGTATATACCCGCAGGACTGCCCGCTGTTTGGACGCCGCTGCACGCCCGAGGATCCGGTGGGGCCGTGCATGGTCTCCTCCGAGGGCGCGTGCGCCGCGGCGTACAGGTATCAGGTGATATGATGGACGAAATAATTACTCTCGATTATGGCAGCGGGGGGAAAAAGACCTCCCGCCTCATTGAAAGCATGATAGTCCCGTCCCTTTCAAACCCGGTACTCAATGAGCTGGGGGACGGCGCGATACTCCCGGGAGGGGAGCGGCTGGTCTTTTCCACGGACAGCTTTGTGGTGGACCCGATATTCTTCCCCGGCGGGGATATCGGCAAGCTCTCCGTCTGCGGCACGGTGAACGATATTGCCGTCTGCGGCGGCGTGCCGAGGTTTTTGAGCTGCGCATTTATAATAGAAGAGGGCATGAAGCTCTCGGAGCTTGAGCGTATCGTGGCCTCCATCGGCGAATACTGCGAAAAGGCGGGCGTTCAGGTCGTTACCGGCGACACCAAGGTGGTGGAAAAGGGTCGGGGCGACGGGATATATATAAACACCGCCGGTATCGGGGTGCTGAAATATCCGGGACTCACGCCGAAAGCCATACGGCCGGGCGACGCGGTGATCGTTTCCGGCACCGTGGGCGACCACGGCACGGCGGTAATGCTGGCGCGAAACGGCATGCTCCGGGGCGATATACGCTCCGACTGCGCGCCGCTCAACGCGCTGACCGAGGCTATACTCTCCGCCGGGGCAGGTGTGCGCGTCCTGCGTGACCCGACGCGCGGCGGCGTCGCGACGACCCTCAACGAGTTCGTAGAGGGGAGCGGCGTCGGCATAGAGCTTGACGAGGACGCCATACCCGTCCGCGGCGAGGTGCGCGCGGCCTGCGACATGCTGGGGCTTGACCCGATGTACTGCGCGAACGAGGGAAAGCTCCTCTGCGTGGTGGACCCCGGCGGCGCGGAGACGGTGCTTTCCGCAATGCGCCGGACGGACGAGGGAGCGGACGCGGCGATCATCGGCACGGTGACGGAGCGCTATCCCGGCCGTGTGGTCATGAGGACCGCTCTCGGCGGGAGCAGAATACTCCAGAAGCTCACCGGAGCGCAGCTCCCGAGGATCTGTTAATAAACAAACGCAAAAAATGCACAAAAAAGCTTGCTATACATGCTTTTTAATAATAGAATAGTACCAAATTCATATTCGGAGAGGTGGAACGAATGCAGGAGTACAAACGGACAGACATCGGCAAGGATCAGATAGTACCCGTTGCGGAGCGGATGAGAAAGGCGGGAAATTACCTTGTGATGGTACACGCCTTCCTTGATAAGGACGGACAGATCGACATTTCCTATGATTACGCCGTCGACCCGGCCATCGAATCCTACCATGTTGTGGGAGAGATGAAGGTGCCGTCCATCGGGGACATCTACGACACCGCGGCCACATGGCCCGAGCGCGAGATCAACGAGATCTTCGGCGTCGAATTCGAGGGGCTGGACGTGTCGAAGCGTCTCTTCCTGCCGGAGGATATGCTTGAGACTCAGGGCAAGGGCCAGATAATGGTAATGCCGCTGAGCGAGCTGCGCGAGAAGAACATCAAGGAGGATTAAGATGAGCTATATAGTTCCTATCGGACCCTACCATCCTGCGCTGGAGGAGCCTATACACGCAAAGCTCTTCACCGAGGGCGAGCTTATCCGGGACGCGGAGGTGTTCGTCGGCTACAACCACCGCGGCATAGAAAAGCTCGCGACCGAGCGCAACGCCATGCAGACTCTCGTGCTGGTGGAGCGCGTGTGCGGTATCTGCTCCCACTCCCACGCCTTTACCTACGCCATGGCGGTGGAGAACATCAACGGTATCGAGGTGCCGAAGCGCGGCGAATATATCCGCGTCATCACCGCCGAGCTTGAGAGACTGCATTCTCACTTCCTGTGGCTGGGCATAGCCTGCCACATCATCGGCCACGACAGCATGTTCATGCACATCTGGGACGAGCGCGAGATAGTCATGGACATCCTCGAAAAGCTCACCGGCAACCGCGTCAATTACGCAATGTGTACCGTCGGCGGCGCGAGGCGCGACATCAGCGACGACATGCGGCGCGAGATACTCGACGGCTGCGAAAAGCTCAAGGCTCCGCTCGACCGCATAGTTGACATCGTCCTCAACGACAAGACCATCGCCATGCGCACCAAGGGCGTCGGCGTTCTCACAAAGGAGGACGCTGTCCGCATGGGAGCCGTCGGTCCCCACGCGAGAGCCTCCGGCGTGAAGATAGACGTCCGCAGGGACGCGCCCTACTCTGCCTACGGCGATTTCGAGTTTGACGTTCCCACCGTCGAGAGCGGCGACGTGTTTGCCCGCGTGGTGGTGCGCGCGCTCGAGTGCTATGAATCGGTAAAGATCATCGAGCAGGCGCTCGATAGTCTGCCCGAGGGTCCCATAAATCTCGGCAACAAGCTCATAAAGATAAAAGAGGGGCAGACCGTCACCCGCCATGAGGCGCCGCGCGGTCAGCTCAGCCACATGGTGGTCGGCGACGGCGGCTTCAACAACCACCGCGTCAGTGTCCATGTCCCAAGCTACAAGAACACCCCAACCATCCCCCATATGCTGCGCGGCAACACCGTGGCCGACGCCGGTCTCATCATCGCCAGCATAGACCCGTGCTTCAGCTGTCTCGACAGATAAGACATGCACGAGCTTGCGCTGACAAAGGGCGTGATCGACATAGTCTTGAGCGAGCAGAAGCGTCAGGAATTCGAGCGGGTGCTGGAGATAAGCCTGAGAATAGGCGAGTTCTCCGGCGTCATCCCCGAGTGCATACGGGAGTTTTTCCCGATAGCCGCGGCGGACAGCCCCGCGAGGGACGCGAAGCTCGTCATCGAGACCGTTCCCGCGTCGTTCCTCTGTCTCGACTGCGGCCACGAGGGCGCGGCGGACAGGAAAAACGCCTGCTGCATGAGCTGCGGCAGCACCGCCGTGAAGATGACGGCGGGCAGGGAGTTCTATGTCGACAGCATTAAGGTAGAATAAATAATAACGATAGCCGAAGCGGAGGGCCGGATTCCGGGACGCGCGTTTCCCGAGGCGCCGGACGCCGCGAGGCGGAAAAGGAAGGAGAGGTTTTCTCTTGCAAAAAACGAGATTCCCCGCTGTGATAGCCACCTTCATCGCATGCTATGCCTTCTGGGTACTCATCACATGGTCGTTTACCGTTCAGGAGCTGGCGGCGGGTGCGGTGGTGAGCCTTGCGGTGGCTCTGTTCTCCGCGCGCCTTTTCATACATGAGAAGGCTTTCTGGCTCTTCAACCCCGTAAAGCTTTTCGGAGTGCTGATCTACGTTCCCGTTTTCCTCCGGGAGCTTGTCAAGGCCAACTGGGACGTCGCAAAGCGCGTTTTCGGCGGCTGCAGGAACGTGAACCCCGGTATCGTCAAGGTACCCGTAAGCCTTGAGAGCGAGTACGGACAGTCCATGCTCGCAAACGCCATCACCCTCACCCCCGGCACCATCACCATGGACATCGCCGAGGAGGACGGACAGACCTATTACTACATCCACTGGATCGACGTCACCGCCGAGAGCGGCGAGGCAGCCGGAGACGCCATCAAAGGCACCCTCGAAAAAGCTGTGAGGAGGGTCTTCAGATGATAATGACTGAGCTTCTGGTATTCGGCGTGTTCTTTGCTCTGATGGCGCTGTGTGCGCTGTGGAGAGTCTGGAAGGGACCCAACGCCGCGGACCGGCAGGTCGCCGGCGACAGCGCGGACGGACTTCTGTGCTGCGCGATGATACTCTTTTCGGTCTACAGCGGACGCGGGATATACCTTGACATCGCGCTCATCGGCGCGCTGATGGGCATTATCGACACCATGCTCGTCGGCCGCTATCTTGAAAGGAGGCTGTGAGGAACGTGGTACTTAGAATAGTTATCGACGCGTTCATAGTTATCGGCGCGTTCTTCGCTCTGGCCGGCACGGTCGGTATCCTCAAAATGCCCGACACCTTCTGCCGCATGCAGGCCAGCACCTGCATACCCACGCTCGGCCTGCTGGGTGTCGCGATCGGTGCGATACTCTACGCCGCGCTCATAATGCACAGCGCCGGCACCGCCGTTAAGATCGGCGTTATCGCGCTGCTGATATTCCTTGCCAACCCCGTAGGCGCTCACGTTATCGCGAGGGGCGCGTACAAGCACGGCATAAGGCCCGATAAGGAAATGACAGTTGACGACTACGGGAGGGATCTCGATGAGTGATTTGATCGTTATTCTTAATATTCTGGTCGTCTGCGGACTCGTAACCTCCGCGATACTGGCCTCACAGCTCGAGGACCTGCTCTCCTCCATCATCGCGCTGGGCGCTACCGGCCTTTTCGCCGCGGCGGAGTTCCTGATCCTCCACGCCCCCGACGTCGCCATATCCGAGGCCGCCGTCGGCGCGGCGCTCTCCCCGCTCATCTTCATCGTCACTCTCAGAAAAATAAGAGGGAGGAACAAGAGATGAAGAAATTCCTGACATGGTTTTCTCTGGGCGCGATCCTCGTCGTCGGTATCTTTGCCTGTGCCGACATGGCCGGAATGGACCGTACATATGACGGCACCAAGGCTGCGGTCTCGGTGTATGAGCTTTCACAGGACCCCTCCTCCTACGACGACAGCAGCGTGGACGGCGCCGCCGGAGCGATCGTTCAGCAGAACCTTGAAAAGACCCGCGCCGTGAACGACGTCACGTCCGTCGTCTTTGACTTCCGCGGCTACGACACCATGGGCGAGGCCTTTATCCTGATAACCGCGGTGGCGGGCACAATAGTCATTCTCTCCGGCGGAAAAAAGAAGGAAACGGAGGAGAAGAAGGATGAATAAAAGAACCATGAAGAACGTCATCACCAAGTGCGGCGCGGACTTTCTGACGCCCTTTGTGCTGGTGTACATGTTCTATGTTATCCTCCACGGACATCTCAGCCCCGGCGGCGGCTTCCAGGGCGGCGTGCTTGCCGTCGCGGTGATAATCTTTATCCACGTCGGACACGGCTATGAGAATACCGTAAAAATGCTCAATATCGACTTTATGCGCCGCACCGAGGGCTTCGCGGTCACGGTCTATATCGTCATCGCTTTCCTGGGCGTGGTGTTCGCGGCCCAGTTCTGCGAGAATTTCGCATTTGACAACGGCAATATCGGCGACCTCCTCTCCTCCGGCACCATCGCGTGGATGGACGAGGCTGTGGGTCTCAATGTCGTTACGGGCGTGAGCGTCCTGACGCTCTCCGCGCTGGGTGTCCTTGCCCGCAAGGACGAGGAATGAGGTGAACGGAATGATAATATTCAACTATATCGCAGCCTTTTTCCTCATCGTTCTGGGCTTTTATACCATCGTCACCAAGTATAATCTCGTCAAGACCGTTATCGGTCTCGGCATTGCCGACTACGGCGTCAACCTGCTGATGATCTCCGTGGGCTATAACCCCGGCGGCACGGCCCCCATCTTTACCCCCGGCGAGATAAACGAGGCGAGCTACTTCGTCGACCCCATCCCGCAGGCGCTGACTCTGACGAGTATCGTTATCGGCGCATGCGTCACCGCGATGTCCCTCGCGCTGGTCGTGAAGCTGCATGAGAGCTACGGCACTCTTGACACCAGAGAGATAAGGAGGCTGAGAGGATAATGAGCAATATACTCAGTTACCATCATTTCCCCGTCTACTCGATAATGGTGCTGTTCCTCGGCGCGTTCCTTATCGTCATGCTCGGCAATAAGAAGGCGGTGCGCAATATCGTAGCGATACTCGCGGTCTCCGTGTCGCTCGCCTGCATGATAGCGCTCGTAAAGCCCGTTATGATAAACGGCGAGATCATCAGCTACTGGATGGGCAGCCGCTCGATGGCCGGGGGCTATGCCATCGGCATAGCGCTGGAGGTCGACGCGCTCAGCCTGTTCTTCGGCCTGCTCATCGCCGTCGCGGTGTTCGTCTCGGGTATCTACTCTCTCCAGTACATGTCCCACGACGAGAATGTATCGCAGTACTATACCCTGTTCCTCATGCTCTCCGGCGGCGTTATCGGCCTCGTCCTCACGGGCGATATCTTCAACATGTTCATCATGGTCGAGATACTCACTTTTGCCGCCGTGGCGCTTACGGCGTTCCGCAACAAGGTCTACGGCGCGCTCGAGGCGGCGTTCAAGTATCTGGTCGTCGGCTGTATCGGCTCGACCTGTATCCTTGTCGGCATAATCATGCTCTATGCCCAGATGCACACACTGAACTTCGCGCAGCTCTCGGCGCTCGTGCCGGGCAATATGACCACCCCCACAAAGGTCGCCTTCGCCCTTTTGTACATAGGCTTCAGCACCAAGGCGTTCATCGTGCCGTTCCACCCGCTGGCGGCCGACGCCCACGGCGCGGCCCCCGCGTCCATCTCGGTGCTTATCTCCGGCGTCCTCACCAAGTCCGGTCTGTACGGCATTATCCGCCTGACCTACTTCCTTTTCCAGTCCATGGGTCTGGGGACGATACAGTTCCTGCTGGTGTTCGTCGGCAGCGTGTCTATGTTCGTGTGCGTCACGATGGCGCTCGCGCAGCATGATTTCAAGCGCCTGCTCGCGTTCCACTCCATCTCACAGATCGGCTATGTCCTCACCGCCGTGGGTCTCTCCACCGCGCTGGGCGTCTCCGCAGGACTTTTCCACGCGATGAACCACACCCTCTTCAAGGGCCTGCTGTTTCTTGCCGCGGGCGCTGTGCTGCACCGGACCGGTACGACGGATCTGGGCAAGCTGGGCGGACTTTCAAAGAAAATGCCACATACCACCGTGCTGTTTCTCATCGGCGCGCTCTCCATCAGCGGCATACCGCCCTTCAACGGCTTCGCCTCAAAGTGGATGATCTATCAGGCGACCTATCAGAAGGCAGTGGAGAGCGGCAATATCGGTTTCCTGCTCGTCACTGTCATTGCGCTCATCACTTCCGTGCTGACGCTCGCGTCCTTCGTCAAGGTGAGCCAGTCCGTGTTCTTCGGCCAGCTCCCCAAGGAGTATGAGAACGTCACCGAGGTACCGTTCGGCATGCGCCTCGCGATGGGCATATTCGCAGTGCTGTGCGTGTTCACCGGCCTCTTCCCCAGCGTCGTCACCAAGTACCTGACCGAGCCTGCGGCCAGGGCGGCGTTCAGCGTCGTCAACTACATCGACTCCATGCTCGGCAGCGGCTACGCGGCCTCCGTCATGGGCGAGAATCTTCCCGAGACCGCAGCGGTCAGCTTCACGCAGGTCGGCTGCTGGCAGCCCGTCTCCTGGCTCCTCATACTGATGATCGCGCTGCTCGCGGTGACGATAGCCGCGCTCCTCGGCAAGTACGACAGAGTCAGCGAAAAGACCGGCGAGACCGCGGAGAGCAAGTACGACCTGTTCTTCGGCGGCGAGGAGAGCGTCTACTCTCAGGTCGGCGGCGGAGACCTGTTCTGGGGCTTCAAGCATAACTGGAGACGCTACTTCAGCTTCATGAACGATCTGCACAGCGGTATCGTCAACGACTACGCCCTGTGGGCGATAGCGGCGCTGGCGCTGGCAATGATCTTCATGCTCATAGTTCTTTAAGGAGGTGGGAATAATGAATGAAATAGTTGCAAACGCGCTTTCCTATCTCGGCTACATTCTCATCTTCCCCGGCTTCCTGTTCTGCTTCGCGGCGGGGCTGCTCCTCTCCGGCATTGACCGCAAGCTGGTCGCCAGAATGCAGAAGCGTGTCGGCCCGCCGATACTCCAGCCGTTCTATGACTTCTTTAAGCTCTGCGGCAAGGAGTGTATCGTTCCCGCGGCGGCAAACCGCACCATGTTCCTCATGGCTCCGCTGGTGGGGCTTGCGGCGCTGGTCGTCATACAGCTTTTTATCCCGATTTTTGATTTCACCGCGTTCTCCGGCATGGCGGACGTTATAGTCATCCTCTACCTGCTGCTCATCCCGGCGCTCTCCGCGATCTTCGGCGGCGCGGCCTCCGGCTCGCCCTACGCGGGCATTGGCCTCAGCCGCGAGATGGTCACGGTCATCGCCTGTGAGCTGCCTCTGGTGCTTATCCTGCTCGCCGTCGGCAAGACCGTCGGCAACGCGCTGGGAAGCGGCGTGGTGTTCAGCCTGACGAGCATTGTGGAGTATCAGGCGGCGCACGGCAGCCTCATCCTCAAGGGCAGCATGATCCCCGCGGCTATCGCCTTCCTGCTCGTCATCCCCGGCGAGACCGGGAACCACCCCTTTGACGCGGCAGAGGCCGAGACCGAGATATGCGAGGGACTTCTGGTCGAGTACAGCGGCGCTCCGCTCGCCGTGTATAAGCTCAGCCATTCCGTTAAAATGCTCACCCTGACGAGCCTGTTCGCGGCGCTGTTCCTCGGCGGTCTCGGCACGGGACTCGTCCTGCTCGACGCGATCATCCTGTTCGCCATCTGCGTGGTGCTGACCGCCGTGACGATCTCTCTCGTACACGCCGTCACCGCAAGGCTCAAGATCGAGCAGCTTTTCAAGTATTACTGGACCGTGGTCTCCGCTCTGGCGCTCATAAGCCTTGTTCTGGCATGGTACGGACTGTAAGGAGGGGCGAAAATGTTTAAGAAAATAATCGAGGAGAGCTTTGAAAAGTCTCCGTGGCTGTTCCACATCAACGCAGGCTCCTGCAACGGCTGCGATATCGAGCTGGTGTCCGTACTCACGCCCCGCTACGATGCGGAGCGTCTGGGCTTCAAGCTGGTGGGCAGCCCCCGCCAGGCGGATATACTCGTGGTCAGCGGCCCCGTCACCAAGCAGTCGCTGCCGCGCGTCCTCCGCGCCATCTCTCAGGCTCCCGACCCCAAATGTATCGTGACAATCGGCTCCTGCCCGCAGTCCGGCAATGTGTTCAAGGGCAGCTATTCCGTGGCGGGACCGCTGAGCAAGTATGTCCATGTCGACGTTGACATCGCCGGCTGCGCGCCCAAGCCCGAGGCCCTCATCGACGGCCTTGCGCTCGCGACCAAAATACTCAGAGAAAAGAGGGCTCAGAAATAATGGATCTTCCGTTTGTAAAAGAAGCGCTGGGCAATCTTTTCAAAAAGTCCAGCTGCGACATGTACCCCGTCGTTCCCAAGGAGGCCGCCCCGCATTACCGCGGCCGTATCTCCTACGACCCCGAGAAGTGCATTGCCTGCGGCATGTGCGAGCGCGTCTGCGCCGGGGGAGCCATCTCCCGCACCGTCGAACCGGTCGAGGGCGGCGATAAGGTCACGCTGACGTTCAACATGGGCTCCTGCACGTTCTGCAGCATGTGTGCCGACTTCTGCTCGCACCATGCCATCGAGCTTACCGGTGACTATCACATGATAGCCACCAAGGAGGAGGACCTGCTCGTCTCCGGCAGCTTCATCAAGAAGAAGCCCGCGCCGAAGGCGCCTCCCGCCCCGAAGCCCGCCGTACCGGCAGAGGCAAAGCCCGCCGAGGAAAAGAGCGCCGAGTCTCAGCCCGCCGCCGAGGTAAAGCCCCGCGACGACGGCAAGCCCGTGTGCGACGCCTCCAAGTGCGTATACTGCACGCTCTGCGCGAAGAAATGCCCCGCCGGCGCCATTGAGGTCGACAGAGCCGCAAAGACGTGGACCCTTGACGAGGACAAATGCGTCGCCTGCGGCACCTGTGCCGAGGCCTGCCGCAAGGGCGCGATAGTAATGTAATAAAACCATACATAGAAAAAACGACACCCTACGGTGTCGTTTTTTCTGTCTGATATCATGTTTATTCACGGATAAACGCCATGAAGTTTTCCTTGTTTTCCTTCGCGGAGGTAGTGGGACGGCCGAGATCGGCGCGCGCTCCGATGGCGCATTTGACCTCGATAAAGCTCAGCTCCCTGCGGCTCTTCGCGTCGCTCAGCGCCGTGTCGAGCGCCTCAAAGCTCTCGACGCTCACGGCGTTGGGGTAGCCGCAGGCCCTGGCCACTCCGACAAGGTCAATGCTCCCGGCGACGTTCGGCATACCGCCGACGCTCTCGTGCGCCTCGTTGTTGATGACGATGTGTATAAGGTTCTCCGGACGGTTGCTGCCGATGACCGCCATCGCGCCCATGTGCATGAGCGCCGCGCCGTCGCCGTCGATGACCCAGAAGCGCTTTCCCGGCGCGTGGAGCGCAAGCCCCAGCGCGATGGATGAGCTGTGGCCCATCGACCCGACCGTGAGAAAGTCGTATTTATGCGATCGTCCGCACGTTTCCCGCGTCTCGAACAGCTCGCGTGATGCCTTGCCGGTGGTGGAGACGATGGGGTCGTCCCCGGAGACGGCGGTGACATGCTGTATTATCTCCTCGCGCAGGAGCGTGTGGGAATTTTTATAGATCACCTCGCCGTCATACCTTAGCGCGCCCTTCCTGACCACGAATGCAACCTGTTTCCCGGCGGCGAGGAGCGGCCGGAAGGCGTCCATCGCGGCGGCGGCCTCGGCCTCGGTCGTCTCCTTTGATATGACAAAGGTCCTGATGTCCATGTCCTCAAGGAGCTTGAGCGTGACCTCGCCCTGATAGATGTGCTGCGGCTCGTCGTGAATGCCCGGTTCGCCGCGCCAGCCCACGATAAATACGCAGGGGATACCGTAGACCTTGTCGTTCATGAGCGAGGCGACGGGGTTTATGATGTTGCCCTCGCCGGAGTTCTGCATATACACGACGGGGACCTTGCCCGTCGCGAGATGGTAGCCCGCCGCCAGAGCCACGGCGTTCCCCTCGTTCGCGGCGATGATGTGATGCTTTGAGATCCCGTAGGTCTCGATAAGATAGCTGCACAGGTTCGAGAGCAGTGAATCCGGAACGCCGGTGAAAAAGTCAAATTCCTTCAGAAAATCAAGAGTCATGACGGCTTATCCTTTCATACAGACTGCGGACGGCAGATGTGTCGAGCGGGACAGGGTTGTTTTTGAGCCGCTGGAGATTGACGGACTCGGCAAGAAGGTCTAACTGCTCGTCCGAGGCATCTATGTGCCGGGACATCGAAAGCTCATCCATCAGCCCCCGGAAGAGAGCGGGGCCGTCACCGGCGGTCCTGCCGCCCAGCGCGGCGGCGATATCGGAGAGAACGGCGCGCAGTGCGCACGGCTTTCCGTCGGTCTCATTGAGCATATACTCCCACACCTCGGGCAGCACCATGGCCACGGCGTGTCCGTGCGGAATGCGGAAAAGCGACGTTAGCTTGTAGCTCATGGCGTGGGGCGCGGTCGTGGCGGTGATGTTTATCGCCCGCCCGGCAAGGTTCGCGCCAAGCATTATCTCCGCCGCAGCGGCGGGGTCTCCGGCGAGATAGGCACGGTAGTTCCCGATGAGCCTCGCGGCCGCCTCACGGGCATAGCCAAGGCTCTCTTCCGTGGCGCGGGGACTCCACCACGACTCTATGCTCTGACACAGCGCGTCGAGCAGCGTACTTTTCTTCTGATACTCCGGTAGGTCGCGCAGTACCTCCGGGCAGAGGAGCGCAAAGTCCGGGAGCGTGCTGTCGCTGCCGACGGAGTATTTTTTGCCCTCAAAGTACAGCACCGCGTTGCGCGTGGACTCGCTGCCGGTCCCGGCGGTGGTCGGGATGGCGAGGAGCGGGACGGCTGAGGGCAGGAACTCCTGCTCAAGATAATTCTGGGATGGGTCGAGGACGGAGAAGAGCTTTATGCACTTGGCCGTGTCGATGGCGCTGCCGCCGCCGACGGCCAGAATCGCGCCGCAGCTCTCGCGGCGGAAAAGCTCCAGCCCCGCGCAGATGTCCTCATACGCGGGATTGGGGGAAAAGCCGCCGAAGCGCACGATGCCGGCGTCGAGCGAGAGTATATCCCCGCTCAGCGGGAGAGCGTCGAATGAGCCGCCGCACACGAGCAGCAGCTTTTCTATCCCTCTCTCGCGGATGATCTCCGAGAGCCTCTCGCGGACATTTTCGCGAAAGTAAATTTTCTGCGTCATGCTCATTCCTCCGGGATAAGTGTGAGTATCTGCTTTATCGGCATGCACATCTGCTCGTCGGCTTCCTTCGCGCGGTGGTTCTCGAGTATCATCTCGGCGGTCTTTTTCATGGCGGGGAAGCCGCTGCGGGTGAGCTGGTTGGCGTAGATGATGACGTTCGCGCCGCGCGCCTTGAACTCGTCCTCATAGACGGAGTTGAAGGAGGTCGGGACGAGAACGATGGGCGTCACGCTGTCGACCGCGCGGAATTTCTCGATAAACTCGAATATCTCGGCCGGGTCCTTCTTACGGGAATGTATCATTATGGCGTCCGCTCCGGCGGCGGTATAGGCGTGGGCGCGCGTGAGGGCGTCATCCATGCCCTGCTCGAGTATAAGGCTCTCAATGCGGGCGCAGATCATGAAATCCTTGGTCTTTTGTGCCTTCTTGCCTGCGGCTATCTTCGCGCAGAAATTCTCGATGGTGTCCTGGGTCTGCTTTACCTCGGTACCAAAGAGGGAGTTTTTCTTCAGACCAGTTTTGTCCTCAATAATGACCATGGAGACGCCCATACGCTCGAGACTGCGAACAGTGTAGACGAAATGCTCGGTCAGCCCGCCGGTGTCGCCGTCGAAGATGACAGGCTTGGTGGTGACCTCCATAATGTCGTCAATGGTGCGAAAGCGCGACGTCATGTCCACAAGCTCGATATCGGGCTTGCCCTTGGCGGTGCTGTCGCAGAGGGAGCTTACCCACATGGCGTCGAACTGGTAGGTCTTGCCCTCCTGCAGGACGGTGGTCTTCTCGACGATAAGGCCGGTAATGCCGCTGTGGGCCTCCATGGCGGTGACGCAGCCCTTCATCGCGAGGAGCTTTTTGAGCCGGCCGCGGCGCATGTCGGGCATGGAGAGCTGGGCGCGGGAGAGCCTTTCCAGCTCGTCGTACTTCGCGTCGCGGGAGTAGGGGAACTCCACCAGCTCGCCGCCGTACTCGGCGAGGACGCTGACGACCTCGTCGCGGATGGGGCGCTGGAAGCCGTCGACCCAGTCATCGCCGTGGACGACATAGTCGGGCTTGAGACGGCGGAGGATGTCGGCATAGCTAAGCGTTTTCTGCTCGACAACGCGCTCGACGCCGCTGATGTTTTCGATGAGGGACTTGCGCTCCTCAAAGGGGATGAGCGGGAAGCGCTTGTAGCTCGCCACCGCCTCATCGGAGAGAACGCCGATGGTGAGACGGCCAAGCGTCTGGGCCTTTTTGATTATCGCCATATGGCCGCTGTGGAGCATGTCGGCGGAGAAACACATGTAGACGCTGCGCTCGGCGGTGCCGGCGAGCTGCCGCGACACGGCCTCCATATCCTCGGGGGTGTCTATCTCGGCGCAGAGCTTGTCCTTGTAGTCCATAGCATATACCTCACATTCGTCAGAAATAGTATTGAAAGCGTTCTCGGCGTAGCATTTGCGCTGTCCGCCGTCGCAGAACTCACATATCTTGTCGAGCCACATCAGCCAGTCGCGCCGGAGGAGCTTATAGAGCGGCTGGGCGGTGAGCGCGTCGTCGAAAAATTCAATGCCGACCTTCATGATCCGACCGTCCTGCACCACGGCCTTGAAGTCCTTCTGCGGCAGGGGCAGAGTGGAGCTTACGGTCATGCAGCTCACCGGGCTTGCAAGCACGCGCCCGAGTACGCCCTGCTCGAAAACGAGGTCGCCGTGCATAAGCACGATGTCCTCGCTGCGCAGCAGCGGCTCGGCGCAGCGGATGGACTGGATGTAGTTCGTCTCGGCGTAGTCGGGGTTAAATACGAAGCTTATCTCCAGCGGCAGCTCGAGAGAGCGGCAGTAGTCGCGCAGAACGGAGTCGAAAAGCCCGGTGGTGATGACCGCCTCGCGTATCCCGCAGCGCGCGAGCAGCCGCAGCTGGCGGCTTAAAATGGTCTCGCCCGGCGCGATCTCCGTCATGCACTTTGGATGTTCGCTCGTGAGGACGCCCATGCGTCTGCCGACGCCGGAGTTGAGTATGAGAGCCTTCATTTCAAATTCTCCTTTTTACAGCTGACAGCCGAGATAGCTGTCGTCAAGCTTTATGAGGTCGCCCATGGTGTCGACCTCCGAAACGTCCCCGGCGTAGCAGGAGCGCGCTTCGATCTGATAGCGGTTCCTGTCGGCGAAGAGCGCGTCGAACCAGTGATGTTCACGGCCGCCCCGGCTCGTTATCATCTGCTCGAGGTCGCCGCGCAGCCTCTCGGAGTCGGCGGCGTTGAGGTAGGTGATGAATACGGCGCGGTAGCATTTCTCCCCGCCGATACCGAAGGAGCGGATCTTCTGTGAGCTTACATGGAAGCACCAGTCGTCCGTCTCCGCCACCGGCACGCCGAAAAAGCAGGAGCCGTACTCATATTTGCGGATGATGGAGGGATTGTGGACGTACATGTCGGCGTCGCAGATGTAGCAGCGGTCGATCTTATCCTTCGCGGCGAAGAGGGAGGCGATGTTCTGCGCCTGATTGTATATGGGGTTGTTCACAAAGCGCAGCATGGGGTACTTCTCTCCGAGGGGCGCGAAGGCCGCGGCCTTGTACCCAAGCACGATGCTGATATCCTCTATGTCTGCGGCGAGGAGCGCGTCGATGAGCGTGTCCACAAGGCGCACGCCCTTGACGGTGACAAGAGGCTTCGGCACCTCGAGCGAGACGGGGGCAAGCCTTTCGCTGAAGCCCGCGGCAAGGATTATCGCCCGCTTTACCCTGTAAGGCTCCAGAAGCTCCAGCCCAGCGGCCGTGATGCTCATGCTCCTGTCCAAAGCGGCAAGGATATAGCCCTCCTCAGTGAATTCACGGATGAGCTTGTTGACGGCGCCGACGGAGACGTCCAGCTCGTCGGCGAGCTGCTTTTGCGTGAGCTTTACTCCGCCC
The DNA here is from genome assembly GCA_934573855.1 of uncultured Oscillospiraceae bacterium. Classification (GTDB taxonomy): domain Bacteria; phylum Bacillota; class Clostridia; order Oscillospirales; family Oscillospiraceae; genus Limivicinus. The sequence continues at coordinate 73,023 of CAKTMF010000001.1, forward strand.
TCCTTTTCAAGCAGGACAAGAAGTTCAAAACCGGAACGGGATAGTTTCATCATTTGACCACCAAAAATTCAAAATGAACAAATCAAGGAGTGAAAATGAATTCTATGCTTGAATAATACCACAACCTGAAAATTTGTCAAGTACAAAACATAAGAAAAACCGCCCTGCTGCAGCAGGGCGGTTTTCCGCATGGGGTGGGAGAAAGGAAAGTATGAAAGAAGTAGGAAGAGATCAGGATCGCATGAAAACGCTCACGGCAATGACCGGGAGAGCGCATATCACCATAAGCACCAGCAGGAACACCGTTCCCGCGCTGCCTGTAATGAGGAGCTTGAGAAACACCGTCAGCAGCGTGAGCGCCACACCTATCGCCGTCGCGATAAGGTTTATCCGCACGGCTATGTACATGCTCCTGCCGGTGTCGGCCATGTGAGTCAGAGGCGCGAGACCCTCGCGGCACACCACCGCGGCGACCTTGCTGTCCTCTGAGGGAGTGGCGTCGGAGATGGCGAAGCGCTCCACATAGGGCGGAAAATCGTAGCCGTCGGTAGCCACGTCAAAGGTGTTGTGCAGCATATCCGGCGTGACGTTGAAGTCGCGTATGGCGAAGATCGGGTGACGGTTCGAGCGCATGAGGCTCGTCAGCGCATAGCGCACCTGCGGCTGCGCGGTGTACTTCATGTTGAAAATACCGTAGAGGACGCCGTTTATGGCCAGCAGCACGCTGCACTTATCGACAAGGCGGTAGGGGATACGGACGTTCATCAGACGCATTAGGTCTGTGCTGCCGCACAGCACGGTGTTCCCGTCGATCATACCCTTCATGCCGCCGCCGGAGAGATACTCGAAATCCTCCACCTGCCGCATGGTGTAGCCCTTGCGCTCCATAATGTCGGCAAAGCAGCTCGAAACGCTCGAGCCTGCCGCGGTGAGCATGGTGCCTGCGTAGGAGATGACCTTTTCCGAGGATTCGTCGGCGAATATGCGGATGTTTTCAAGCTCCACGCTGCCCTCTGGGAAGAGGTCGCGGTCGGTGACGATGAGGTTCTGGCTCGTGCCGACGTCGCACAGCCCTGACCAGCCCGCAATGGCCGCGCCGCTGTCAAAAATGCGGTCGGAGCCGATAAAGTAGGGGAGGGCAAAGCTCAAAAGCGCGGCAAACGGGACCGCCGGAGCAAAGACTGCGGAGAAAATGTATACGATATCCACGCTGTGATCCTTCACGAGCGCGATTATCAGCGCGAAAAGCAGGGAGATAAGCACCACGAAGGGGCTGATCTTAATGAACAGCGTCTCGTCGGGGGGCGCTTCCTCACAGCGGCGGACAAAGCCCTTATAGGACCTGACGGATTTGAGGAGCGTGACGTCGCCCTCGTTCACGTCGGTCTCGCCGGTGACGGTGTATATGCGCTTTGCAATGGCCGGGACGCGGATGGCCTTGCGCATGCTGCGCGCGCTGAGCAGCGACGAAGCGAGAAGCCCCAGCAGCGACAGCGAAGAGAGAACGCACAGCGGGATATGGCGGCTGACCGCGGGGGACTCGGCCACGAGAACGGCGTCAAGGGACGTAACGATACACGAGATAAGCACGAGCGCATCCGCGCCGAATCTCAGCCGGCTCATATTCATCACCGCGCCCGTAAGCACATCCAGCGCCAGCAGCATGATGTTGAGCTGGCACGCCAGCAGCATTACGGAGGCCACGCGGATATCCTTGAGCATGCCGGATACGGGCAGGCCGACCGACATCCACACCATTATGAACAGCAGCACCGCCGCTATACGGCAGCGAAGACGCAGAGAGTGGATAAAGGAGCCGTAGTATTTGGAGGCGGACTTTGCGCTGACCTCGGCGCCCAGATCCTCCTCGTCGTCCTCGGCGGTGGCGATGGCGGGAGCCTTTCCGGGCTTCGCGCTGCCGCGCAGGCGAAGGAGCAGGCCGCTCAGCTCGCCGCTGAGAAATTCCCTGAAGCTTGAGGGAAAGTCGCGGTCGTCCTCCTCGCGGTCCTCGTCGTAGTCGAGGTCGGAGGCGTAGCGGTCGTCCTCGCGATAGTCACGGAAGGAATCGACGTATGCGCTGTCTTCATCCTCGCTCCGTGCCTCGGCGGCGTTATCGCCGTCAGGTCCCGCTTCGGCGTCGTCATAGCGGGGGGCGTTACCGTATGCTCCGTCATGATCGGGAGCGTATGTATCATCTTCGGCGGAGTACGCCTGGGGGGGATATTCCTCCGGAGCATAGTCTCTTGTGCGCGCGGCGGAGGCGCGGCGGGTATAGCGCCGGTCCTCGTCGGCTATGCCGTTGTCCGGCTCCCTGTCCTCGAGCTTTGGGGCGGAGGCGCGCTTCTTGCGGCCAAAAAGACCGTGCTTCCGGTTCTTTTCCTCCACGAAATAATCGTCCTCGGGTTCGCCCTCTCCGGCGTAGTGAGAGGGGATGGCAAAGCCCTGATCGTTCTGGGAATATTCCGGGTCGGCGCTCAGGTCGACCTCGCTGCCGTTGTAGTACATCGAACGGCGGCGGTGCCTGCCGCCTAAATTAAAGCGGGGGTCTATCTCAACGCTCGCGTCACGCTCTGCGGCGGCCTCCTCCTCGGCGATGAGCCGGGCGTAGTCGTCCTCGTTGAGCTTGGCGAAGATACCCTTTGCCTCGGCCTCCATGTCGGAAACGCGGGAATGGGGCTCGGCGGGCGCGGCTTCCTCCGGCGTGTACTGAGGCTCGTAGGACGGAGTATAGGAGCCGCCGTCATAGGAATAGCTCTCACCGGAGGGAACGTACTCCGCGGCGTCGGAGACGCTTTCGGTAAGGCTGTTCAGGTAGCTCGCGATGTCCGTCAGGTCGCCAGTCTGCTCCCCCGTAAAGGATGAGAGCGAGACGTCGAGCGGCGCGGCCTCCTCGGCGGGGGCCTCATGGCTGTAGTCCTTATAATAATCATTCAATATATCGTCCAGCGTAATGCCGCCGAGCGAGAACTCAGACTTGACGTAATCGTCCTGAGTCCAAGCACTCATAGAATCATTCCCTTCGGAGCTGTAGAATAGATGACCGCGCTGCCGGTATCACATACTGCGCTGACGCAGTATCTCGTACATTGTGATGGCGGCGGCGTTGGAGGCATTGAGCGAGCTTACCTGCCCCTTCATGGGGAGACTGACGACGAAATCGCAGTTTTCCTTGACGAGTCGGCCCATCCCGTCGCCCTCTGAGCCGATGACCAGCGCGACTGCGCCGGAAAAATCTGTGTGCCAGAGGTCATTCTGCCCGTCGGCCGCGGTGCCGTACACCCAAAGACCGCGGGATTTCAGCTCCTTTATCGCGGCCGGCAGGTTCGCGACGCGCGCGATGAGCATATGCTCCGCCGCGCCGGCGGAGGCCTTGTCGACAATGGCGGTGAGTCCGGCGCTGCGGCGCTTGGGAATGATTATGCCGTGCGCCCCCGCACACTCAGCCGAACGGATTATCGCGCCGAGATTGTGTCCGTCGCTTATCTCGTCGCAGACGACGATAAAGGGCTTCTCGCTCCGCTCGTCCGCGAGCGCGAAGATGTCGTCGATAGAGCAGTATTCCCGGACGGCGGCGAGAGCGATGACGCCCTGATGCGCGTGGGTCTGGCTCATGAAGTCCAGCTTGCGCCGGTCGCACTCCACGACGACGATACCCTTTTCGCGCCCCTTGGAGGCGATATGCCCGAGCGTCTTGTCCACGTCGCCCTTAGCAATATATATCTTGTCTATCGCGCGGCCGGCACGCAAAGCCTCAATGACAGCGTTTCGACCCTCAATGACATCGTTTTGCAACCGCTTTTCGTCCATATATAGCCTCAAATAATTAATTTGTCTACATAATACCACGAGATTATGTAAATTGAAAGAGTTATTTTGCTTATGCGAGAAATTTTTTCAAATTTTTCATAGACTTTGTGCTAATATAAAGGTATAGTTATGCTAAAGTGCGGAGCGGGCGCGGCCCGCCGCCGCGCGCAGCACGTCATGTTTGGGAGAGTTTGCTATGAAAGATCCGCGCAGCTTCGTCGAAAAATTCAGCTATGAGCATCCGAGATTCGGTATACCCGGTCTCATGAAATATGTGGCGATCGCCAATATCGTTTTTTGGCTGGTCGGTATGGTGAACCCGGCGCTTGCGAACTATCTCGTTTTCTCGCCCTATCACATCCTCCACGGGCAGGTGTGGCGGCTCGTCACCTTCGCGCTCATGCCGGCGGGATCGGGCGTGCTGACGTTTATCGCGGTGTATTTTTACTACTGGATCGGCAGCACCCTTGAGCAGTATTGGGGGACGCCGCAGTTCAACATCTACTTTTTCAGCGGCATTATCCTCACCGTGCTTTACGGGTTCATCATCTATTTTGCGACCGGCATCAACATCGGAGTGACGGCGGAGTATGTGTATCTCTCGATGTTCTTCTCCTTTGCGGCGCTTTTCCCGGATATGCAGGTGCTGCTGTTCTTCATCATCCCGGTCAAGATGAAATGGCTCGCACTGGTGGACGCGATATTCTTTGTTCTGTCGGTGGTTACGAGTTCCTTCCCGGTGAATCTGCTGCCCGTCGTCGCGATACTGAATTTCTTCATCTTCTGCGGGGGCGACCTCCTGCGCGCCATACCGCGCAGACCCAGCGCCAACACCGTCAACTTCCGCCGCGAGTCCCAGCGGATAAGACGCGAGCAGTCCGCCAAGCTGTACAATCACAAGTGCGCTGTCTGCGGCCGCACGGATACGGATCACCCGGAGCTGGAGTTCCGCTACTGCTCCCGCTGCGCGGGGTACCACTGCTTCTGTCAGGATCACATCAATAATCACATCCATTTTACGGAATGACTTGACAATCCGCGCCGTTCGTGTATAATACGAAACGCAACTTAATATGCCTTATCAAGAGTGACTGAGGGACCGGCCCTGTGAAGTCCGGCAACCTGCGAAAGCAAGGTGCCAAATCCGGCGGTATTATTATCGAAAGATGAGGAAACGAATTTCCACACACCGCCAGAGCGCGGTGTGTTTTTTCGTTCCCCGGCAAGAAAAAGAAAGGAAAGAGAAAAATGACAAAAAGGATCTTTACATCCGAATCCGTTACCGAGGGACATCCCGACAAGCTGTGCGACCAGATATCCGACAGCGTGCTTGACGCCATCCTCGAAAAGGACCCCATGGCGCGCGTCGCCTGCGAGTGCGCGGCCTCCACCGGCTTTGTGCTGGTCATGGGCGAGATAAGCACGCGCGAGAGCGTGGATATAAAGCGTATCGCGCGCGAGACGGTCTGCCGCGCGGGCTACGACTCCCCGGCGGCGGGCTTCGACGGTAATTCCTGCGCGGTGCTGACGGCCATCGACGAGCAGTCGCCCGATATCGCGATGGGCGTGAACAGCTCCTACGACGACGCGTCCACCACCGGCGCGGGAGACCAGGGCATGATGTTCGGCTTCGCCTGCCGCGAGACGAAGGAGCTTATGCCCGCGCCCATCTCCTACGCGCACAATCTCACCCGAGCCCTCGCGGAAAAGAGAAAGAGCGGCGAGCTTCCATGGCTCCTCCCCGACGGCAAGAGTCAGGTCTCCGTGCGCTACGGCGAGAACGGCGAGGCCGAGCATATCGACACCGTCGTCGTCTCCACCCAGCATACGCCCGACATCGGGATAAAGGAGCTGCGCGAGGCGGTGATAGAGGAGATAATCAAGCCCCGGCTCCCCTCGCGCCTCGTGGACGGAGGGACGAGGTTCTACGTCAACCCCACCGGACGCTTCGTGATCGGCGGCCCCGTGGGCGACTCCGGTCTGACCGGGCGCAAGATAATCGTCGACACCTACGGCGGCTACGCGAGCCACGGCGGCGGAGCCTTCTCCGGCAAGGACCCCACCAAGGTCGACAGGAGCGGCGCGTATATGGCGCGCTATATCGCGAAAAATCTTGTGGCGGCGGGCCTCGCGGACAAGTGCCAGATAGAGCTTGCCTATGCCATCGGCGTGGCGCAGCCGGTGTCGGTGCTTATCGAGAGCTTCGGCACGGGAAGGCTGGACGACGAAAAGCTCGCCGCGCTGGTCATGCGCTGCTTCGACCTGCGCCCGGAGGCTATCATCTCCGCCCTTGAGCTGAGAAGGCCCATCTATGCACAGACGGCGTCATACGGCCACTTCGGCCGCCCGGATCTCGACCTCCCGTGGGAGCGTGCCGACCGCGTGGAGCAGCTTCTCGGAAATATCTGACAGCAGAAAACGCCGGACGGGCATTTGCCCGTCCGGCGTGATCGCATAAGAGGATATCAGAATTTATACACCTTCGGCTCTGCGGTGAAGGAGTAAATGGTGGCGGTGACGTTGCGGAGGAACCAGACCTCGGTGTTGCCGTCGTCGGGGGAGTAGAGCGACTGGAGCGAGGGATATGCCTCGAGCATGCTCACCCGTGCCTCACGGTCGTCGTCCTCGACCGCTGAGGCCTCGAGACGCAGCCACTCGCCGCCGACCATCGCGCAGATCTCCAGCTTGGGATTCGCGTGGAGCTGGTGAGAGACGGCCTTGGACTTGCCGGTCTGGATGTACAGCTTGCCGTTGTAAATGTTCACCGTGCCGAAGGGACGCACGCGGGGCTGTCCGTTCTCGTTGGTGGCAAGATAATAGGTGCCGGCTTTCTTCAGAAATTCATATATCTCCTGCATGTTTTCAGTCCTTTCAAAAAGTGTTTCCGTGTACGCTTATATTATATCACCGCCGGGCGATTTGCAAGCGCCGCCGGGGTGCGTTCCTTGACTTTTTTGTAAACATGTTGTAAAGTGACGGGGAAAAAGAGGCGGTTTCGCCGCTTTCGGCGGGAGGGTGACGCTTTTGAACAAGATGAAAACAAGGGGCGAGCTTGCCTTCAGGGTGGCCGCCGTACTGATAATGATACTCCTGACGGTCATGCTCGGCGGAGTGCTGGCGGAGGTCAGCGCCATCGACTGGAGCGAGGTGGAGCTTATCTCTCCGGACCCGACTCCCGCGCCCGAACCCACGGCCGCGCCGACCCCGGAGCCGACGCCGCAGCCTACTCCCGAACCCACCCCGGACCCCGAGAGCGTGGCACGCAGGGAGCTTTTGGAGCGGCAGAGCGGCGAGAGCGAGTTCCTGACGCTGGTCAACCGCTGGAACCCCATGGAGGAGGGCTATGTGCCTGAGCTTGCGGACTGCCAGTGGATGGGTGAGGATTACCGCGTGGATGTCCGCTGCAGCGAGGCGCTGACGCAAATGCTCACCGACTGCGCGGCGGCGGGGGAAAACCCGTGGGTCTGCTCGGCCTACCGCGACGTGGAGTACCAGCGGGACCTGTTCGACAACAAGATACTCCGCGTGATCTACGGCGGCACGCGCCCGTCCGAGGCCTATGACGTCGCCGCCATGTCCGTGGCCATACCCGGCACCAGCGAACACCATTTGGGGCTTGCGGTGGATATCGTGGATTATTATTTCCCGGACCTGAACGAATATCAGGAGAGTACCGGCACCCAGCAGTGGCTCATGGAGCATTCATGGGAGTACGGCTTCATCCTGCGCTACCCGAACGGGACCAGCGACATCACGGGCATTATCTACGAGCCGTGGCATTACCGTTATGTGGGACTCGCAGCCGCGAAGGAGATACACGAGCGCGGGCTTGTGTTTGAGGAATACATAGAGCTTCTCAGAGAGATGGAGGAGCTTGAAAACAGGTGAATGATCAAGGTGACATCCGTTTTCGGATGTCACCTTTTCAAAACCCTTTACGGGAGCTGTGCGAGATCGTAGCGGTCGGCAAGAGCCTCCAGCGCGTAGGCGGGCAGGTTTCTCTCGCCGCCGGAGATGACCACCCATGCCTCCGGCGTCTCGTACAGCACCATCGATGCCTCGCCGCCGCCCGTGGCGCAGCACACCACCGTGCCGGAGGCGGTCTCGTACTGCCAGCTCGTTTCATACTGCGGCAGATCGAGCCATGAGGCGACATACTGGCTGTCGGTGCAGAGCGCCCCTTTGCGGATGTAGTAGAAAAAGCCGTTATTCATGTTGAACGAGCCGTCCTCATAGAGCGTCATGGCCCGAAAAGACTCCGCGTCGTCAGGATCGAGTACGAAGTCCCCGACGCCGGCTGCCTGACGGCACTCGTCATAATCAAAGAGCTGCCGCATACTGCTGTGGGTGCGGAGCGAATAGGCGGCGCATATCTCAGTTGCCGTGTCGTTGAGCCACTGGAGGTCGTCATAAAGCTCCGGCACCGGGAACACGTCGCCGTAGCTGCCTACCCCGCGGCTGCGAATGGCGGCGACAAACTCCCGCAGTCCCTTATATTCCGGGCTGGCGGCGAAGTCCTCAAGCGTCACGGCGCTTGCCCCCTCGGCCTCTCTGGGCGCGGCGGAGACCATTTCCGTCACCTTTGCCTCACCGGCGCATGCGGCGGCAAAGTCAAAGGTATCCGCAAGCGCCTTCGCGGCCTCCGCGTCCGTCACGCGGGCGGAGAGCTGAAGAAAAGCGTTATCATGATGATAGAAAATATACGTCATGGGCAGCTCGCCGCTTGCCGCGATGACGACATCCGCACCAAGCGCGGTGCGGTAAACGCTCTCTGCGTATCCATCCAGTTCCCATACCGAGCTTTCCATTGGGGGAAGCGTGCCGGAAATATTCCGCACCAGCGTGTACATCCCGTCTTCACAGAGCGTCGACGCTCCGTCCAGACGGAAGGAACCGTCCTCGTATATATAGCCCCCGGCAGGCTCGTTGTCCCCGCGCGTGAATGCGGCCGTCCCGGCCTTGGCGTAAAAGTCGTTCATGCCGGTGGAAGCGGACATGAATGTGTGCAGCTTCAGACCGTGGCTCTCGCTGATCTCAAGAAGCTTATCCAGCATTTCATAGTTGTAGCAGGGGTAGAATACCGCGTACTGCCGCAAAACGGGGTCGTCGGGCATCCAGTTATCGTCTATCCAGCCGGGGGACTGAGCCGCTTCGTACTGTGTGTGCCACACGATCCACTCGGCGCTGGCCTCGTATTCCGGGGAGCCGGCGATACCGGCAAGAGAAAGATAGCTCCTGCCGTCCGCGGGGCCGCTCCGGGATATGATGCGCTCGCGCAGACCGAAGAGATCCGCGGCGTAGGCGGCGCTCGTGAGTATGGCGGCTGCGGCAGCGGCTATCAGCGCGATCCGGACGATTTTTTTATAGGAAGCTCTTTTGGCCCGTCCCGCGTTCACCGCGCTTCGCGGCGCGAGACGGCAAGTGCGCGCGGCTTCAAGGATATATTCGTCGTCGATAAGTCCCATGAGGGAACCCATTTCAAATTGTGTCATACCAAAACGCCCTCCTTTTCAAGATATCGTTTCAGACCCTGCCGCGCCCTTGTCAGCCTTGTGGAGACCGCGTTCTTCGTCATGCCGAAGTCCGCCGCCAGCAGGCCCAGCTCGTCCATCGAGAAATACCGGCGCACGAACATGGCGCGCGTTTCGCTGTCAAGTGAGGCGAGATAGCGGTTCACAAGCTCTGCCGCGGCGAGGGCGTCCGTCCTTTCCTCCATGTCAAAGCCGGACGGTATGCACTCGTCCAGCTCGTGGAGGCACAGATCGGCATTTCCGCCCCGTTTTAGCCGAAGACGGCTGCGCACTCTGTCATACGCCGCGTTGCGGCTGAGTCTTGCGGAATAGGCCAGCAGGTACTGCGGCCGTTCAGGGGGGATACGCTCCCAGAGAGTCATGTAGGTGTCCGACACTATCTCCTCCGCGTCCCGCGCGTCGCCGAGTATGTTCAGCGCGATACTGCGCAGGAGCCTGCCATATTTCCTGTCAAGGAAAGCTACGGCGTCCTGCGACCGCTCCCAGAACAGTCCGATTATTGCTTCATCTTCCATACGGAACCTCCTGTGTTTTTGAGATCTCAATGATACAGACGTCAAAAAGGATAGGATTAATACAGGGAACGATCAATAATACCATAAAAATTCAAATTCTGCATTTGACGCGGATGAAAAGGGCATGCGGCCGAACGTTCCGGAAGCATGCCCTTCTTAATTTACATTATCCACCGCGCGGCGAGGTATCCCAGCGCGCCGGTAAAGGCCGGCAGCAGATACAGCGCCCACGGCCGTTTATCCCTTGCAGGCGGGACAAAGCGGAGAGCGTAATTCTCCGCTGCGTCCCGCGCCTGCCGCAGCAGCTCCTCCTTTCCAACGCTCGGACGGCGCATGTAGTCGTCCTGTAATATGAACATTGCCTCCCGGAATATCTCCGGGTCGGGCGACGTCACAAGAATGATGTTGTGCGATGTGCCGCGTATCACCTCCTGTTGGGGAGCGCGCACGGACGGGACGGAGCTTTTTCTGCTGAAAAAGAAGCTCACGCGGCAGGATATCTCGTCAAGAAGGTTCAGGAGGCTGTCGCGGATATTCTGTATCATACGCGCTCCTCCACCCGTACCGTCACGACGGTCATGTCGTCGGACGCGCCGTAGAGCTTTTCTGCCTCCTTGACGGTGAGGCGCGCGAGTGCCTTCATGTCGTCTCCGGCCCTGCCGAGCAGCTCCTTGAGCCAGCCGTCCTCCTCCGCGTCGGCAAGCACGCCGTCGGAGGCGATAACGGCGGTACAGCCCGCCTTGAGGCGCATGCGCACGATGTCCGGGGCGATACCGCCGCCGAGAGTCAGCCCGGCCGCGAGCGCCTCGCCCTTTATGCGGCGGATACTGCGCCCGGTCTTGACGTAGGACGGGGCCGCGCCGTACTTGTAGAAGCAGGTATCGCCCGTAAAAAGGTCTACGCACATCAGATCGACCGTCGCATATCCCCACGCGTCGGACGAGCGCAGGAGCATTACGGAGTTGAGTATCTTCATCGCCACCGCGGGGTCGACCCCGGAGCGCAGGAATTTTTCCAGTATCTCGACGACCTGAGCGCTGTCCTTGGCGGCGGCGTCGCCGGTACCCATGCCGTCGGAAAGTATGACGCACAGCACCCCCTCGTCGGTCTTGAAGTAGGTGCCTTTGTCGCCGCTGACCTTCTCGCCCTGCTTTTTCATCGCGGCGATACCCACGGACACCGCCAGAGGCTCCGCCTCAAGGAGCGTCAGACGCGAGCTGCCGTCGCCCTGCTCCGCCGGACAGCACAGCCGCGCGCCGACGATGGAGCTTATTTTTTCAAGATAATCCTCGCTCTTGGTGAGCGGGGAGAGCCGTCCGCTCTCCAGCACCACATGCAGCCTCCCGCCGCCGTCGCGGTAGACGGAGGCCTCGCCGTCGATGTCGAGCGAGCGCAGATAGCGTATCAGCCGCCGCTCGGCCAGCGGGTCGGAGCCGTTCATGCTGCCCAGCTCCTCCGCCACGCGGCAGAGTATGTCCGCGATGTCGCTGTACTGCTCCCACGCGACGCTGCGGTTCTCGCTGATATGCTCGCGGAGCTGCCGCCGGTAGGCAAGGCCGCGAAGCTCGCTGTTCACGGCGGAGACAAAGGCCGGAAGCCCTATGCACTTCTCGCGGAAAAAGTCCGGCAGGTCGCTCACGGAGAGCGTGCCGTTCTCGACCATCGCCTTTGTCGCGTCGTTCATGGCAGAGAGCGTGTCGATATAGTCCGAGTTCCAGCAGCGGTTCTTGTACTTGCAGGAGACGCACACCTCGTCTGCGGCGCGGTCGAAAAGGCGGGCGATGTTCTCGTCGTTGTAGGGAGCCTCCACGCCGCGCTTTACGGTCTCGAAGAGCTGGGCGTAGGCTTCGCTGAGATTTTTCACTCTCTGCGCCGTGAAGCGCCGCAGCCCCGACTCGCCCGCACCGCGCTCCATATACTGAAGCATGAGGCCCGCCCGGTTGAGGAGCTTGGCCGGCAGCACCATAAAGATTACCGAGGCGCAGAAGGTCTCAAAGAGCGCGCTTATGTATACCTCCGTGTTCCATGCGCACACCACAGCGAGCGCCCCGGAGAGTATGAACGACAGCACGAAGATGACCCGCCCGTGCTTTCCGAACACGCCGGAGAGAAGCCCGGAGAAGGAGTACGCCATGGTGTAGAACGGCGCGCCGACACTGGTTATATCCATCGCAAGACCGAGGACTGTACCCGCAGCGGCTCCGGTGAGCATGCCGCCCTTCATCGCGCAGGTCATCACGATGAGCAGCGCGAGAAAGCGGCCGATGGAGACGGTGCTGAACAGCACGAGCCTTGCAAAGGCCATAAGCGCGCACGCGGCGGTTATTATGACGGAGACGCTGTGCTTCAGCTCCGCAGCCTCCGTGTCACGCCGCTCATGGGAGAGCGCCTCCTTGAAGAAATATGTCCCGCCGAAGGCGAGCGCCGTCTCTATCGACAGCTCCGCCGCCAGCGGCACCGATCCCACCGTGACGGAAAAGCTGCCGAGAAAGCCGGTCAGCGCCATCACAAGCCCCGCGGCAAGGGGCATGAAGAAGCTCTGCCGGTAGATATCCAGCTCCTGAAACACAAAGGCCGTCGTGTACACCAGCACCGCCGCCGCAATATAGCGTATGCCCCATTCCACGCCGCCGCTGATGAGATAACCCAGCGCGGCGCCCGCGAGAGCAAAAACGCCGTTGAGTCCGGGACCCGAACAGGCTACCATAGCCATGCCGAAGGGCGCTCCTCCCTCCAGAACCCGTGAACAGGCCATGGTCAGCCCCAGCGCCATATACCCGGCGCAGCGGAAGGTGATAACAAAACGCCTGTCAAGCCCCTCAATGCCGGCTCCGTTGGCGCTCACCGGCCTCCAGTTTCCTCCAAACTCCATGCTGAGTCCTCCGTTTGTTTACATAAGGTAAGATAATTATAATTATGGAAATCTGCGGAGACCGTCATACCGCGCTGTAAAATAATAATTTATTGGAGGGGGAAATGGCGGGATAAAACCATAGGAGGGGTGTTTGTGCTTGCCATCGGCGCCGCCGCGTGATAAAATGATACGGCTGAATAAAGAAAAATACTCGGGAAAACCGGAGGTCGACATGAGTCTTATAAGAGATATATCCCTTGCCCCCGCGGGAGAATTGAAAATAAGCTGGGTAGAGCGCAATATGCCAGTGCTGCGCGCCATCGGCGAGGAGTTCAGGCGCACGAGACCCTTCGAGGGACTGCGTGTCGCGCTCTCCGTCCACCTTGAGGCAAAGACCGCGTATCTTTGCCGCGTGATGGAGATGGGCGGCGCGGAGATGTACGTCACCGGCTCGAACCCGCTCTCCACCCAGGACGACGTTGCGGCGGCGCTCGCGAGCGGCGGCATGCAGGTGTTCGGGCGGCACGGCTGCGATATGGAGGAATATGAGCAGTGCCTCTGCTCCGCGCTTGAGATCGGTCCCAACCTCATCGTTGACGACGGCGGGGACATGGTACACCTCATGCACACGCGCTATACCGGCCTCATCCCCGGCGTTATCGGCGGCTGCGAGGAGACTACCACGGGCATACACCGCCTGCGTATCATGGACCGGGCGGGGGAGCTGCGGTTCCCCATGGTGATGGTCAACGAGGCCGACTGCAAGCATATGTTCGATAACCGCTACGGCACCGGTCAGTCCGTCTGGGACGGCATAATGCGCACCACCAACCTCATCATCGCCGGCAAGCGCGTGGTCGTCTCCGGCTACGGCTGGTGCGGCAAGGGCGTCTCTATGCGCGCCAAGGGCATGGGCGCCAAGGTCATCGTCACCGAGACCGACCCCGTCAGGGCGCTCGAGGCCGTGATGGACGGCTTTGATGTCATGCCCATGAACGAGGCCGCCGCGCTGGGAGACATTTTCGTCACCGTGACCGGCTGCAGCGGCGTTATCACAAAGGAGCATTTTCTTAAAATGAAGGATGGCGCGATACTCACCAACGCCGGGCATTTCGACGTGGAGGTCGACATGGCCGGACTTTGCGATATGGCGCTGCGCCGCTTTGACGCGAGACACAATATACAGGGCTATGAGCTGCCCAACGGCAGGACGGTGTTCACCATTGCCGAGGGACGGCTCGTGAACCTTGCCGCCGCGGACGGACACCCTGCCGAGATAATGGATATGAGCTTTGCCATCCAGGCGCTCAGCTGCGAGTATCTCGCGAAGAACCGCGGCAGGCTCAGCCCCGGCGTCATCCCCGTTCCGCGCGAGCTGGACGAGGCCGTGGCATACCGCAAGCTCAGGGCAATGGGCGTTGAGATCGACGCGCTGAGCGAAGAACAGAAAGAATATCTGGGCGTTTGACAGCTGACGGGCGTGTCCCGCGCCCGCTGAAACTTACGGGAGGTGAGTCCAATGGATGAATTGGAACAGAGCAAGGTAATGGATTACGATACCCTGCACGACAAGCGCACCGATACGCTGTGGGAGCTGCTCGAAAACCGAGACATGAAGCAGCTCAGGCGCGTTATGGAGGACATGAACGAGTTCGACGCGGCGGAATTTCTGACCGAGATCGACGATAACCGCATGCCCATGGTGTTCCGATTGCTGTCCAAGGAAACGGCGGCGGAGGTATTCGCCAATCTCGACGCTCCCGATCAGGAACGCATAATCAACTCCATCACAGACTCCGAGCTTTCCGGGATAGTCGAGGAGCTGTACGTCGACGACGCGGTCGACATGATGGAGGAGCTGCCCGCCAACGTCGTAAAGCGCGTCATGCGCGCCGCCACGCCCGAGACGAGGGCGCTGATAAACCAGTACCTCCGTTATCCCGAGAACTCGGCCGGCACGATAATGACCGCCGAGTATGTCGATCTGAAAAAATACATGAACGTCCGAGAATCCTTTGCCCGCATTCGCCGTATTGGCGAGGACAAGGAGACGATCTACGTCTGCTTCGTCATCTCCGCCGACCGCAAGCTCGAGGGCATAGTCACCGTCAAGGACCTCCTCCTTGCCGACGACGAGACGGTCATCGAGGACCTCATGGACCGAAACGTCATATTCGCCACCACCACCGAGGACCAGGAGAGCGTCTCGGAAAAGTTCTCCGACTACGACCTTATGGCCCTGCCCGTGGTGGATATGGAGAACCGCCTCGTGGGTATCGTCACCGTCGACGACATCATCGACGTCATGGAGCAGGAGACCACCGAGGACTTCGAACTGATGGCCGGTATGACGCCGTCCGATAAGCCGTATTCCCGCACCTCCACCCTTGAGATGTGGAAAAACCGTATCCCGTGGCTGATGTTCCTTATGCTCTCCGCGACCTTTACCAGCATGATACTCACGCACTTCGAGGATATGCTGGCGGTGCAGGCGGGGCTGGTGGCATTTATACCCATGCTCATGGGTACCGGCGGCAACAGCGGCGCTCAGGCAAGCACCGCCGTCATACGAAGCCTCTCTCTCGGCGATATCGAGACGGGCGACGCGCTCAAGGTCATATGGAAGGAATGGCGCGTGGCGCTCATCTGCGGCATTACGCTCGCGGCAGTGAACTTTGTGAAAATGCTGCTGCTGGACGGGCTTATCCTCCATAACGACAGCGTGACCGTGGCCGTGGCGGCGACCGTCAGCGTCTCCATCGTCTTCATAGTAATGTTCGCGAAGGTCGTCGGGAGCATTCTCCCCATCGCGGCCGAGAAGGTCGGCGTCGACCCTGCGGTCATGGCAAACCCGCTCATCTCCACGCTGACGGACGCGGTGAGTCTGCTTATCTATATTTACGCCGCAAAGCTTATACTGCATATTTAACGGGGGTGCGGACATGGAACTGAGCGGACTGCTCATTAAAATGGCGGTATTCTTCACGGTGATGGTCATCGGCTACGCCGCCGCGCGCACAAAGAAGGTCGGGACCGACTTTGCCAAGGGCGCGAGCTGGCTCACCGTGAACGTCTTTATGACCGCGACCATCGTCAACTCCGCGATCTCGAACGTTCCCGCGGTGGACGGCGGAGAGCTTGCGGGAATGATGGCCGTGGTGAGCGCTGCGTTCGTCACCATGTACGCCGTCGGCATAGCCGCCTCAAAGCTCCTCCGTCAGGACAGGGACCACGAGGGGCTTGCCATGGCGGTAATGACAGTGCCGAACAACATGTTCATCGCGCTGCCGGTGCTTCAGGAGCTGTACGGCGCGGAGGCTGTGCTGTATGTTTCGCTCAGCTGTCTGCCGTTCAATATCCTCCTGTATACCTACTGCGTCTGGCGCATAAAGTCCGGAGAGGGCAAGTTCCGGTTCGAGCCGCGCGAAATGCTGAGCGTACCGCTCCTTGCGACCATTGCTGCGCTCATCCTGTTCGTTCTTCGCGTTGACGTGCCGAGACCCGCGCGTGAGCTTCTCAGCTGCCTCTCGTCGGCCACCGTGCCGCTCTCCATGATGGTGGTGGGCGCGTCTCTCGGCAGCATAAGCCTTGCCGACGCCTTCAAGGGACGGGATACATATCTTATCGCGGCGGTGAAGCTGCTCGCCGCCCCGGCGGCGGTGTGGCTGATCGTCCGCTGCCTTACCGACAGTGCGCTCGTCATCGCGGTCTGCACCGTCATCGCGGCAAGCCCCACCGGCATCATCATTACCGCGCTCGCGCTCAATTACGGGCGGGACGCGGTGTACGTCTCAAAAAATACCCTTGCAAACACGGCGCTCTCAATGGCGACGATACCGCTGATAGTGTATCTTTTTGGGCTGTGATGCGCGGGACGGAGAGGAGAGATCATCATGCATATTCCCAGCGGCGCGAGCCAGACGGTGGAGCTGCTTTCCTTCCGCGAGGCGATGGAGCTTTCCGGCAGGAGCGGCGGCTATGACACCAAAAAGTGGCTCTATGTGCCGGATTTTTATACTGAGTACCGATATATCCTCGGTACGCGCGGCAGAGACCCGCTCATCTGCATAGGCATAAATCCCTCCACCGCCGCGCCGGACGACCTTGACAACACGCTCAAGTCCGTCTCGCGGATAGCCGGGGGGAACGGCTTTGACAGCTGGATAATGTTCAACGTCTATGCCCAGCGCGCCACCCGGCCGGACGATATGGACAGGGAGCTGAACCTGCGGCTGCACGAGGAGAACATGGCGGCCTTTGAGTACATACTCTCCACGGTCTCATCTGGCGGCGTGTCGCCTGCGGTATGGGCCGCGTGGGGGACGATAATAGAAAAGCGGGAGTATCTGCCCCGCTGTCTGCGCGACATGGTGGAGCTGGGGGAGCGCTACGGCGCGCACTGGCTCAAGGCCGGGAAATGCTCCGCAAAGGGACACCCCCACCACCCGCTATATCTCAGAAAGGACGAAAAGACCGAGGATTTCGATATCCTCGGCTATCTTGACAGGCTATGAACGAGAGAAAATTCAAGCTGGCGGTGTGCCAGATAAGGACGGAGCTTTCCCCGGAGGAAACCATGGCCAAGGCCGGGCGCATGGTGCGCGGCGCGGCGGAGAACGGCGCGCAGGTGGTCTGCCTGCCGGAGATGTTCAACTGCCCCTACTCAAAGGAATTTTTCAAAAAGTACGCCCACCGCGATCACGCCGGCTATGTCGCCGCCATGTCGGGCTGGGCGCGCGAGTGCGGCATAGTCCTTGTCGGCGGGTCCATCCCCGAGAATGAGGACGGCAGGACCTACAACACCTGCTTCGTGTTCGACAGGACGGGCGCAGTCATCGCAAAGCACAGGAAGGTACATCTCTTTGACGTGGACGTGCCGGGCTTGCGCTTTCGCGAGTCGGCGACCTTTACCCCCGGCAGCGAGGTGACGGTGTTCGACACGGAATACGGGCGCATGGGCGCGGCGGTGTGCTATGACGTGCGCTTCCCGGAGCTGTTTCGGGCGATGGCGGTGCGGGGAGCGGAGCTTATCATCCTCCCCGCGCAGTTCAATATGTTCACCGGGCCGAAGCACTGGGAGCTGGCGCTGAGGAGCCGCGCGGTGGATAACGAGCTGTTCATGGTCGGCGCGGCCGCCGCGAGATACGAGGGCTTCGACTACGAATGCTGGGGCCACTCCGCAGTGGTAGACCCCTATGGGGACGTGATCGCCTCCTGCGGTGAAAAGGAAGGGTTCGTGTATGCCGATATCGACCTGGACAGGGTCGGTGAGGTGCGCCGCTGCCTTCCGACCTTCATGAGACTGCGCCGGGATGTATACAGCGTTGCGGAGTAGGACATGGGCATAAGGGAAGATATAGAAAATTACCGCCCCTGCTGTGAGCAGGAGCAGCGGGATAAGGCAGTCATACTGGACTTTATCGCGAATAACGCCGACGCGTTCCTGCGGACGAATCTTGTCGCTCACATGACCGCCTCCGCGTGGGTGGTGGACTCCTCGCGCGAGCGGGTGCTGATGGTCTACCACAACATCTACGATTCATGGTCGTGGACCGGCGGACACGCGGACGGGGACGAGGATCTCCTTGCCGTCGCTCTGCGCGAGTGCCGCGAGGAGACCGGCGTCGAGACCGTCCGCCCCGTGAGCCGGGACATTTTTTCGCTCGAGGTGCTTACGGTCGACGGGCATGAAAGGCGGGGAGAGTACGTCCCCTCGCACCTGCACATGAACGTTACATATCTTTTGGAGGCCGACGTGCATGAGACGCTGCGCGTCCGCGAGGGTGAAAACAGCGGAGTAAAGTGGTTCGGCCTTTCCGAGGCGCTTGAAGCGTGCAGCGAGCCGTGGTTCGTCGAGCGCGTATACAAAAAGCTCAATTCAAAGCTCCGCGCCGTGAGAGCGTCGGTGTACGCCGTGAACGTGAGTGTACTTTCGGACGGGGAGCTGTACGCGCGCGCCTACGCGGCCTCGTCTCCCGCCCGCCGCGCCAAGGCGGACAGGCTTCTCGGCGAGGGGGATAAACGCCTCGCTCTGGGAGCGGGACTGCTGCTGTGCCGCGCGCTCACGGAAGCCGGGGTCACGGAGGCTCCGGAGATCGCCTTTGGAGAATACGGAAAGCCGTATCTGAAAAACGGCGGGAAGCACTTCAGCATTTCTCATTCGGGAGATTGGGCGGTCTGCGCCGTGTCCGACGCGGAGCTTGGCTGCGACGTCGAAAGGCTCCGCCCCATCGGCATGGACGTCACCCGCCGCTTTGCGCCCGATGAGCGTGAGCGCATCCTTGCGGAGCCGGATGAGACGCGTCTCGGGCTTTTCTTCCGCTGCTGGACGCTCAAGGAGAGCTTTATGAAGGCGACCGGTCTCGGCATGAGAGCGGAAACGGACGCTTTTTCCGTCGCCGCTGCCGATGAGACGGGAGTTATCCGCTCCGCGGATGGGCGAAGCTATGCCTTCTGGGAGAGCGGGGAGCTTCCCGGTCACTGTCTCGCCGTATGCGCCGCCGGGGACAGGCTCGCCGCCGGACTGAAGATCGTGGATATAGAGGAGCTGCTGACGGAAAATACGGGACCGTAAAAAGAAAAATGCCGGAAATGCTATGCATTTCCGGCATTTTGAAGCCCTTATCTGAGATTGTTTTTAATGACCTGAGCAAGTCTCTTGATACCCTCGACTATACGCTCGTCGGGCATGCAGGAGTAGTTCAGACGCATGCAGTGGTCGTTGCCGCCGTTGGGGAAGAAGCCCGCGCCGGGAACGTAGGCGACCTTCTGCTCGATAGCCTCCGCCGCCATCTTCTTCGTGTCGATGTAGTCGGGAAGCTCCACCCATGTGAAAAGTCCGCCGTCGGGGATGGTGAACTTCGCCTCGGGCGGGAAGTATTCCTTCATCGCGCCGATCATCACGTCGCAGCGGTGCTTGTATACGGCGCGTATCTCCGCGACGTGGGCGTCGAGGTCGTTGAGCTCCATGTACTTGGAGATTATCATGGGGCTGATGGTCGCGGTCTGGAGGACGGCGGCCTGCGCGATGAGATTGAGCTTCTCAAGGTATCTCTCGTGCGCGCATATCCAGCCGATACGGTAGCCGGGGGCGAGTATCTTGGAGAAGGTGCCGAGGTACAGCACCAGACCCTTGGTGTCCATCGACTTGAGCGAGGGGAGGAAGTCGCCGCTGTAGCGCAGCTCACCGTAGGGGTTATCCTCGATGACGGGGATCTCGTAGCGGGTGATGATCTCCATGAACTTCTTGCGGCGCTCGAGGGGCCATGTACGGCCGCTGGGGTTCTGGAAGTCGGGGATGACGTATATGAGCTTTACTCTGTCGGTGGTGGCGAGTATCTTTTCCAGCTCCTCCATGATGAGGCCGTTGTCGTCGGTGGGGACCTCGGCATAGGTGGGGGAATAGGGCTGGAAGGCGTTTATCGCGCCGAGATAGGAGGGACTCTCCATAAGCACGACATCGCCCGGATCAATAAACATCTTGCCTATAAAGTCAAGACCCTGCTGACTTCCGGCGACGAGGGTAATGTTCTCAACACTGGTCTTTATGCCGTTATTTGCATAGAGGCGTTCGGCGATCTGCTCTCTGAGCTTGGGATAGCCTTCGGTAATGCCGTACTGCAGAGCCTGCCTGCCCGCCTCTTCCAGAACTATGTCGGTGGCTTCCTTTATCTTTTCGACGGGAAACAGCTCCGGCGCGGGAAGTCCGCCCGCAAACGAAATGATCTCCGGCATAGCAGTAACTTTAAGTATCTCACGGATATCTGAGGCTTTAAGATTTTCCATACCTTTTGCAAATTCTACCATACTGAGGTCCTCCTTTTTTAATTATTGGGACATAAAGAGTTTAGCACATAAATGTGTTGATGTAAACAATAAAAAATCGCCAAGTCGTTATGTTTTTTCGAGCCGGAGTGTATTGCTTTTCACCCGTGCGCTTGCTTATTGAAAGAAACGCCGGATGAGGTTATAATACACAGGAAAGAATATACCATCAGTTGACAAGAGCACACACGCCTGACGGCAAGTCTTTCCGGCGCTTTTTGTTCTTTTCGCCTTGATGGGTAAGGACACATCTGCGGCTCAAAAAGCAAAAATCACTCGGAAATCCAAAGTCGTCAGGTGCAAAGCAGTTTCGCCGGAGCGGAAATGCGTTCAGGCAATGAAAAGCACGCAGCCGATACTTGGTGTCTCGGCAAGGGCTTTGAAGCCGCTTGGACACATTTCCGCCCGTCAAAACCGTGTGTGTGTCCTTGTCAACTGATGGTACGAAAAAGCTTTTAGCCGGAGGCATAAATGAGCAATCATCTTGTTAACGAGAAATCGCCGTATCTGCGTCAGCACGCGCTCGACCCGGTGGATTGGTACCCGTGGGGCGCCGAGGCCTTTGAAAAGGCGCGGCGCGAGGATAAGCCGGTATTTCTCAGCATTGGCTACTCCACCTGTCACTACTGTCATCTTATGGCGCGAGAGTCGTTTCAGAGCGCGGACGTCGCCGCGATACTCAACAAAAGCTATGTACCCGTAAAGGTCGACCGCGAGGAGCGCAGCGATATCGACGCCGTATATATGCTCTTCTGCACGGCGGTGAACGGCAGCGGCGGCTGGCCCCTCACGGTGCTGACGACCCCGGAGGGCAAGCCGTTTTTCGTCGGCACCTATATCCCGAAGGGGCCGTCGGGCGGACAGGCGGGGCTGCTGCTCCTCCTCGAGGCGATGGCGAAAAAGTGGCGAAGCGAGCGCGAAACGCTCCTGCGCGCGGCGGAGGAGATCACCGGCTATGTCAACAGCTCCGCGCTCCACACCGGCACGGATGTCGACGTGAGCCTTCCGCAGAGGGCCGCCTCACAGCTCGCCGCCTCCTATGACAGCGAGTACGGCGGCTTCGGCACGGCCGTGAAGTTCCCCTCGCCGCACGATCTCATCTTCCTTATGGAATATTCCGCCCTGCGCGGCGACAGATATTCCCGGGAAATGGCCGAGCATACCCTGCGGCAGATGTACCGGGGCGGTATCTATGACCACATCGGCGGGGGCTTTGCGCGCTATTCCACGGACAGGGAATGGCTCGCGCCGCATTTTGAAAAAACGCTGTACGATAACGCGCTTCTTGCGCTCGCGTATACCGAGGCATGGCAGGACGGGCATATGGCGCTTTACCGCACGGTCGCGGAGAGCTGTCTTGACTACTGCCTGAGAGAGCTCAAGTGCGACGACGGCGGCTTCTTCAGCGCGCAGGACGCCGACAGCGGCGGAAAAGAGGGCGCGTATTATCTCTTCACGCCCGGCGAGATACGCGCCGTGCTGGGCGAGGACGACGGTCGGCACTTCTGCGAGTGCTACGACATCACCGACGAGGGCAATTTCCACGGAAAGAGCATTCCGAATCTGCTGCTCAATAACCGCTGGAGCTTCCTGCCCGAGGGCTACGACGATTTTCGTGAGAGGCTCCGTATCTACCGTGCGGGGCGCATGGAGCTGCACACCGACCGCAAGATACTCACCGCGTGGAACGGCATGCTGCTCATGGCGCTCTCACGCGCGGCCTTCGCCTTCGGCGACAGACGTTATCTTGCCGAGGCAAAGGCCCTCGCGCGGTTCATGGACGACAGGCTCTGCGCCGGCACGCTCCCCATGGCGAGACTCTGCGAGGGCGAGCTGCGATATGACGGTCGGCTCGACGACCACGCGTTCTTTGCGCTGGGCCTTTTAGAGCTGTACGGCGCTGACAGGGATGCGGCGCATATCGTCAGGGCTAAGGCTCTGGCCGAGCGTATATTGCTGCATTTTCGCCGCGAGGGCGGAGGCTTTTACCACACCGCGGATGAGAGCGAAAGACTTGTGCTGCGCCCGATCGAGATATTCGACGGCGCCGTACCCTCGGGAAACAGCGCCGCGGCCATGCTCTTCACCCGGCTCTGGGCGCTCACCGGCGAGGAGAGGTGGCTCAAGGAGAGCGTGGAGCTGCTGGCCTTTATCGGCGCGAACTCCGGGAAGTACAGCGGCGGCTGCGCCTATGCCCTTTCGGCGCAGCTCATGCTCGACGAGGTGCAGACGATCGTCTGCGTCTGCCGGGACGAGACCGTTCCGCCCATGCTCTCGGCCGTCACCGCGCGCTACGCCCCGGCGCTCAGCGTGCTTGTAAAGACGCCGGGGAACGCGGAGGCTCTTGCGCTGGCCGCGCCCTTTACCTCGGCGCTCGGCACGGCGGACGGGAAGACCGCGATATATATCTTCCGGGACCATCGCCTTTCCGGGCAGACGGCCGCGGAATGACCGGCAAAAATATCAAGAGGCCCATATTCTGGGCCTCTTTTCCGATTTTACGTTAATTTTACAGAATTTCAATTGAATGATTTACGTTGAAAAGCTATACTGTTCAAAAGCGCGGGAGGAGGGATTCTCTTGATATACTGCGTGGAAGACGAAAATTCCATCCGTGAGCTGATGGTGTACGCTATGAGGGCGTCCGGCTTTGAGGCTGCCGGGTTTGAAAGCGGCGAGGGCTTCTGGAAGGCCATGAAGGACAGGACGCCGGAGCTTGTCGTCCTTGACGTCATGCTGCCCGGAGAGGACGGGCTCACCATACTTAAAAAGCTCCGTTCGCACCCGGCTACCGCGCATATCCCCGTCATCATGGCCACGGCCCGCGGCAGCGAGTATGACAAGGTCATCGGACTTGACGGCGGCGCGGACGACTATCTTGTAAAGCCGTTCGGCATGATGGAGATGATCTCGCGCATAAAGGCGGTGCTCAGGCGCGCCTCTCCGCCGCAGACCCGGATACTCAGCTGCGGAGGTATCGCGCTGGACGAGAGCCGTCACACCGTCACCGTGAACGGCAGAAGCGCGGCCCTCACGCTCAAGGAATACGAGCTTCTGAAGCTTTTTATGGAAAATCAGGGTACCGTCTTTACGCGGGAAATGCTCCTCTCGAGCATATGGGGCATGGAGTTTCTCGGTGAGACGCGGACGGTCGACGTCCATATAGGGACGCTTCGCACGAAGCTTGCCGAGGAGGGCGGCCTTATCCGCACGGTCCGCGGCGTGGGATACAAAATGGAGGACGGACATGAGCCATAAGATATTCAGATCCATCTGGTTTGCCGCGGCCGCCGTGTTTCTCGCCTCGCTGACGGTGATAATGGGCATATCGTACAGCTATTTCTCGGCGCTGCAGCGAGTGCAGCTCAAAAACGAGACGGAGCTTGCCGCGCAGGGCGCTGCGCTCGCGGGACACGCATATTTCGAAAAGCTGGACAGCCCTGTCTACCGCATAACGTGGATCGGCGCGGACGGAGAGGTCCTCTACGATAACGAGGCGGATACCGCCGCCATGGAGAACCATCTCGAGCGGCAGGAGGTCAGGGACGCCCTGCAAAACGGCTACGGCGAGGCGGAGCGCTATTCTCCCACGCTCGCGGAAAAGCAGTTCTACGCCGCAAAGCGCCTCCCTGACGGCAGCGTCATACGCCTGTCCGTCGCGCATATGGCGGTGTGGTCGCTGCTGCTCGGCTACGCGCAGCCGCTGTGTCTGGTCGTACTGCTGGCGCTCGCGCTGTCGCTGATCCTCGCGTCGAGCCTCACAAAAAAGATCATCCAGCCCATAAACGACATCGACCTCAAGTCACCCGAGCAGTATTACGGCCGGGAAAATTACGAGGAGATCGAGCCGCTTCTGCGCCATATCGCGGCCCAGCAGGAGCAGCTGCGCCGGGATCACGCCCAGATAGAAAAGACCGGACTTATCCGTCAGGAATTTACCGCCAACGTCTCGCATGAGCTGAAAACTCCGCTCCATGCCATATCGGGCTACGCGGAGCTGCTGGAAAACGGACTGGTCAAGGCGGAGGATGTGCGTCCCTTTGCCGGCCGGATACGCAGCGAGGCCCTGCGCATGACGAGGCTCGTGGAGGATATAATCGACCTCACCCGCCTCGATAACGGCGGGAGCGAGCTTAAATTCGAGGACTGCGACCTCGTGCAGATAGCAAAGAACGCCGCGGACAGCCTTGACGCGGCGGCCGGCGCGGCGGGAGTCACCGTCAGCGTGACCGGCGAGACGGCCCCGATGAGAGCGGTGGCGCAGCTTTTGTACAGTATCGTTTACGACCTCTGCGACAACGCCATCAAGTATAACCGCAGCGGCGGGTCGGTGAAAGTGAGCGTGGAGCATGGCGGCGTCGACACTGTTCTGACGGTCGTTGATACCGGAATCGGGATCCCGGAGGACAGTCTCGACCGCATTTTCGAGCGCTTCTACCGTGTGGACAAGAGCCGCAGCAAGGAGGTCGGCGGCACGGGGCTTGGCCTTTCGATAGTCAAGCACGCCGTGATGATACATCACGGAACTATAAAGGTAACGAGCGAGCTTGGCAAGGGAACGTGCTTTACCGTGACCCTGCCGAACATTCCAAAGGAGGAAAATAAGTGACATTTCAGGAAATAAAGAACAATGAAGAGATAAACAGCTACATCCGTCAGGCGGACCTGTCTCTCGCGGCGCTGGGCTATACGGAGCACAGCTTTGCACATGTGACGATAGTCGCCGAGAAGGCGGGCTACATCCTCGAAACGCTGGGCTATCCCGAGCGTACCGTGGAGCTTGCGAAGATCGCGGGCTACCTGCACGATATCGGGAATCTTGTGAACCGTATCGACCACAGCCAGTCGGGCGCGGTGATGGCCTTCAGGATACTTGACCATCTGAAGTTCCCGCCGGACGAGATCGGTCAGATCATCTCGGCCATCGGCAACCACGACGAGGGTACGGGCGTACCGGTCAGCGCGCTCGCGGCGGCGCTCATCCTCGCCGATAAGAGCGACGTGCGCCGCAACCGTGTGCGCAATCAGGACGCGGCGTCCTTTGACATACATGACCGCGTGAACTACTCGGTCACGAAGTCGGAACTCAAGATAAACGAGGCGCACACCCTCATAAAGCTCAAGCTCTCCGTCGACACGCATTACGGCTCGGTAATGGACTATTTTGAGATATTCATGCAGCGTATGCTCCTGTGCCGCAAGGCGGCGGAAAAGCTCGGACTTTCCTTCAAGCTGATGATAAACGAGCAGCAGCTCATATAAAAGCATATAAAAGCGGCGGGAGGCCTGAGGCCTCCCGCCTTTTGACGTTTTCATGAGTTTTTATGCACGCCGGTCGCGGCAAACTCCACCCACTCCGACAGATTTACGGCGTGGTCGCCGATACGCTCGAGATATTTCGCTATCATCAGCAGGTCCAGCGCTACCTCACCCTGCTGAGGCTCTCTCGCGACGGCTGCTATGAGCGCCTGCTTCGTGGAGGAAAAGTCCGCGTCGACCTGATCGTCCATCTTCGCGACGGACTGCGCGAGCTGCACGTCCTTCGTGACGAAGGCCTCGACGCTTTTTACGACCATGGAGCTGGCCTGACGCGCCATACGGCACACGGTAGTGCAGTCAAAGGTGTTGTGGGCGAGGAAGAACGGGATTATCTCCGCAATGTCCGACGCCTGATCGCCGATACGCTCCATATCTGTTATCATCTTGAGCGCCGAGGATATCTGCCGCAGGTCCCGCGCCACCGGCTGCTGCTGGAGGAGGAGCTTCAGGCAGAGTGTTTCGATGAGCCGCTCCTGCTCGTTCGTCTTTTCTTCCAGCTTGTTGACCGGGGCGACGCGCTCGACGCACTGTTCCTCGAGCGACTGCGCGACCAGACCGATGGCCTCTTCGCAGGTCTCGCCCATTTCCGTGAGCTTTTCGTTCAGCTCGTTGAGCTGAGAATCAAATTTGCTCCTCATCATCCGAACCTCCCCGTGATATAGTCCTCGGTGCATTTCTTGTCGGGCTGGTAGAACAGCTTCTGCGTGTCGCCGTACTCTATCAGCTCGCCGAGCAGGAAAAATGCGGTCTTATCCGAAATGCGCAGCGCCTGCTGCATGTTGTGCGTGACGATGATGATGGTGTAGCTTTCCTTCAGCGCGGTGGCCAGCTCCTCTATCTTTGAGGTCGAGATGGGGTCGAGAGCGCTCGTCGGCTCGTCCATCAGCAGGACCCTCGGCTGCACGGCGAGAGAGCGCGCGATACACAGTCTCTGCTGCTGCCCGCCGGAGAGGCTGAGCGCGCTTTTCCTGAGCCGGTCCTTGACCTCGTCCCAAATGGCGGCGCTCCTGAGCGACTGCTCCACGATACCGTCCAGCTCCGAGCGGCTCCGTATGCCGTGCGTCCTCGGGCCGTAAGCGACGTTGTCATAAATGCTCATGGGGAAGGGATTCGGCTTCTGAAAGACCATGCCCACCTCGCGCCGCAGGGCGTTCACGTCCACGTCGGGCGCATATATGTCCTGCCCGTTGTAGCACACCTCGCCCTCGATGCGGACGTTCGGCACAAGGTCGTTCATGCGGTCAAGAGTCTTGAGAAAGGTGGATTTGCCGCAGCCGGAGGGGCCGATGAGCGCGGTGACGCTCTTTTCGGGGATGTCCATGCTGACGGACTTGAGCGCCTGCATCTGCCCATACCAGAGCGAGAGGTCCTTTACGGTCAAAATATCGCTCATATGCGCCATCCTTTCAAAACAGGCTCAAAGGCAAGGCCGTACCAGTGTCCCGGCTGACGCGTGGCGGTCTCGTGAATGGCCCTGTCGCAGAAGTCCGCAGCCCGGTCGAGCGCCTCCGGAGCGTCCCGGCCGGAGAGCAGCTCTCCGCACAGCGCGCTCGTGAAAACGTCGCCCGCGCCGTGCAGGGACAGATCGACATAGTCCTTATCTATACGGTGGACGCTGCCGCCGAGGCGGGCAAGATAGCCTATTTTATCCCCGGAGCGAATGCTGGTGACGACGGTATTTTCCGCGCTCTGCGCGTCCAGCAGAGCCTCGTCGGAGCTTGAAAACGGCAGCCCCGCGAGCAGCGCGGCCTCGGTGCGGTTGGGCGTTATCCAGTCGGCGAGTGCGCACAGCTCACGCATGGCGCCGATGTGCGCGTCGGTAAAGCCGCCGTAGAGCTTCCCGTTGTCGCCAAGCACGGGGTCGACCACGACGAGAGTGCCGTCGTCGGCGAAGCAGCGCACAAATTCGCACGCGAGGCGTATCTGCTCCTCCGAGCAGCAGTAGCCCGTGGAAATGCAGTCAAAGCGCACGCCGATCTTCTTCCAGTGCTTGGAGAATTTGCGCATATTTTCCGTCATATCCTGGACGACGTAACCGCAGAAGCCGCCCGTGTGAGTCGACAGCACCGCCGTCGGCAGCGGCACCGCCTCTGCGCCGTATGCGGAGAGTATGGGCATGGATACGCCCAGCGAGCATTTGCCGAAGCAGGAGAGATCGTTTATCAGAGCCGCCCGTTTAAGGCCGCAGGGGTTAACATTTTTCATTTCTGACTCCGTTTCTGTATCTGTTTTCCGGTGAACGCTGCCGCGAGGTTGATGAGCAGCGCGAGTATCAAAAGTATCGCCGCAATGGCGAACGCGACGTCGAACTCCCCCTGCTCCTTGGCGTAGGTGTAGAGGGCGACCGTCAGCGTCGAGCCGGGGGAGGTCAGGCCGATCAGGAACTTGTTCATGGAGTGGGCAAAGCCCGCCGTGAACAGAAGCGCCGCCGACTCGCCGAGGATACGCCCGGCCGAGAGTATGCAGCCCGTAACGATGCCGCCGACACAGCCCGGAAGCACCACGGTGCGCACCACGCGCCATCTCCCCGCGCCGAGAGCGAACGCGCCCTCACGGTAGCTCTGCGGCACTGTCCGCAGGCTCTCCTGAGTCGTGCGCAGTACGGTCGGCAGATTCATGATGACGAGCGTCAGCGCGCCGGACAGCAGGGATGTGCGCATGCCCAGAAACTCGCAGAAGAACAGCATGCCCACAAGCCCGTATATGATCGACGGAATGCCCGAGAGAGTCTCCGCCGCGTATTCGATGGCCGCGACGACCTTGCGGTTTCGCGCGTACTCCGTGAGATATACGGCCGCGCCGACGCCGAGCGGCAGGACGACCGCGAGGGACGCGAGAAGTATCTGCACGGTGTTGCATATATCCGGCAGAATGCCGATGGTGCCGGCGACATAGCTGGGCTTTGTGGAGAGAAGCTCCCATGTGACGAAGGGCAGCCCCTTGTACAGCACGAATACGATGATGGATACCACCGTCACGGCGGTGAGCGCGGCGGAAATAAGCGTCGCCGCGCTCGTCAGGACGATGTATATGCGCCGGGACAGCGGAAGTTTTTCTGTCAGCATTTATTTTTTCCTCTTGAAGAAATGGTTGAGAACGGCGTTGATGAGCATGATGAACACATACAGCACCAGCGCTATCGAAAAGAGCGCCTGACGCTGGAGACCGGAGGAATATGACATCTCGCTCGCGACCGCCGTCGTGAGGAAGCGGACGCTCTCAAAGAGCGATGGCATGTTCGGCGCGTTGCCCGAGACCATCATTACCGCCATCGCCTCGCCGACCGCGCGGCCGACGCCCAGCACCACGGCCGCGGCGACTCCGCTCCCCGCGGCGGGCGCGCTGACGCGAAACCACGTTTCCGCCGGCGTCGCGCCGAGGGCGAGAGACGCGTCCTCATATTCCTTGGGGACTGAGTCGAGCGCGTCCGTCGAGACCTTGATGATGGACGGCAGTATCATGACCGCCAGCACCGCCATCGCGGCGAGCAGGCTCGCCCCGTCAGGCACATGGAATATCCTGCGTATCGCCGGGACGAGTACGAGCATGCCGACCAGCCCGTAGACGACGGACGGTATCCCGGCGAGGAGACTCACCGCGCTCTCCATCACCGTGCGCATGCGGGGCGGGGCCATCTTGGAGAGAAACACGGCGGTAAGAAAGCCCACGGGGATACCTATCAGTATCGCGCCGCAGGTGCCGTATATGCTCGTGAGTATGAAGGGCAGGATACCGAACTTCGGCTCCGCCGCCGTTGACGCCCATGTCTTTCCGAAGAGAAATGGGATGAGTCCTATCTCAGCTATCGCCGGTACGCCGGAGATTATCAGATACAGGGTTATCAGCAGCACGCAGCCGACCGTGACCAGACCCAACAGCAGGAAGACGCCGTGAACGGCGGCTTCCATAGCTTTGTTCTTATTCATACCGGCCGTTTATCAGCCGTTTGCCGGGACCGCGCCGGCGGTGATGATGTACTCTGCGGCTTCCGCGCTCAGTGCGAAGTCAAAGAACTTCTGCGCGGCGGAGGAGAGAGCCTTGTCGGTCTTTGTCACGAGGACGAAGGGACGCTGGATGACATAGCTGCCGTCCTTTACGCTCGCCTCGGAGGGGGCGACGCCGTCCACGCTCAGCGCCTTGACGCTGCCCTTTAGGGAGGCGAGGGAGGCGTAGCCGATGGCGTCGGGGTTCTGCGCGACGGTGGTGATGACGTCGCCGGTGGAGGTCAGCTCCTGACGGTAGAGGCACGCGTCCGAGGTCCCGGTGATGGACTCGAAGCCGTCGCGCGTACCGGAGCCTGCCTCGCGGCCGATCAGGACTATTGGGGCGCTCTTGCCGCCAAGCTCGGACCAGTTGGTGATCTTGCCGGTGTAGATATCCGCGATCTCGGCGACGCTCAGGTCGGAGACGGGGTTTTCGGGGTTCACTATCATGGCGATACCGTCAAGGGCGACGACAGTGCCGGTGAGCGACTCCTTTTCGGAGTCCTTCAGCGCGCGGCTGGAAAGACCGATGTCGCAGCGCCCTTCAAGCACGGCCTGAATGCCGGAGCCGGAGCCGGTGGGGTTATAGGTAACTGTAATGCCTTCTTTTTCGTTGAACGCTTCCGCGAGCGTTCCGATCACCTTTTCCATCGAGGTCGAGCCGTCCGTTGCGACGCTCTCGCTTCCGCTCTTGCCGCAGCCGGTAAGCACGGTGAGTACGAGAACAAGAATTATCGCAGCCGCTCTGGTAAGATTTTTCTTCATGGTGATTTCCTCCATT
Organism: uncultured Oscillospiraceae bacterium; assembly: GCA_934573855.1. GTDB lineage: Bacteria > Bacillota > Clostridia > Oscillospirales > Oscillospiraceae > Limivicinus. The sequence goes on from CAKTMF010000001.1 coordinate 103,637, forward strand.
CATTTTCTTTTTGGCTACGTCTGACATGATAACGGAGGAACATCAAAAGCGTTACCGGGGTTTTGTAAAGCTTAGGTCAAATCGCGGCGCGCAGAAACGGGAAGCTACCCGGAGCCGTGACGCTCCGGGTAGCTTCAATGCCAACGGTAAAGCCGTTTGCCGTATTATTCCGTTTTTGTCTCCGTGTTTTCCATAAGCTCCTGAACGGAGAAATCAAAGTGCATGGCAAGCTCACGGAAAAGCCCGTGCATGACCTCGTCGGCGACACGGCGGATATCCAGACTCTCCACAAAAGCGAGGGCCCGCGCCATCTCGTCCGCCGGGACATTGTACGCCCGGAGGCTCAGCGATAGGAAGCTGCGGAGCTTCTTCTCAAGCGTGAACTCGTCGGTACAGTGGTATGCCATGTACCCGCGCATGAGTCCCGCGGAGCCAATGTCGAGCGTGAAAAAATCATCCTCGTCCAGCTCGGGGAGATAGGGGCCGAATATGCCGTAAAGCTCCCTTGCCGTCTCGCGGAAGATATAGCTCGAGGCCTCGTCCTGAGAATATGCCTCGATGTATATCTCTCTGAGATTTTCGTTCAGCTCCGTGAGCGTGAGCTGTATGGCGGTCTCGGCCGCGTAGACACACACCGGCGGCAGAGGCTCGCTCGAAATGGCTCTCGCGGCGGCAAACTGGTTGGAGAACATGAACTTCACCAGCTCCGTCAGCACACCGTCCTTGGCGCGGAAAATATTCTGAAAGCTGCTGCTGGAGACGCCGGCCTTTTCAATGATCTCCGCCATTGTCGTTTTCTTGTAGCCCTTTTCCAAAAAGAGCTTGACGCAGACCTGCAGGATACGTTTTTTGGTAGGCAGACTGGCATTGGTTAACGTATGAACACACCTCCGGACTCGCATACACGCGTTAAATGGTAAAAGAAAACACATAATAGAATATCAGAATTGCCCATTCGCGTCAAGTTTTTCTTTTAATAGGCAGGCGTCTGGCGTATTCCGGGTACCCGTTATGCATTTATACGGCGCGGACCCGCTGATTTACCTATTGGCTGAGGGAGCGTAAAGGCTCCGCCGCTTTCAAAACGTCGGAGCCTTTACGTGTTCATATTTTCAGGTCTATATTCGTGCCGGAGATACCGGCGAAAGCACCCTTGCGCGCCTGCGGGGAATCGGGGTGGCAGGTCAGCCATTTGCCCCTCATCCAGAAAAGCTTTTCCTCACCGGGGGCGGAGGGGTCGACATGCCCCGCAGGGGAGTTGACGCCCCTTTCCAGCACCACGAGGCAGTTGAAGCCGTCGTCGCTCACACGGCAGGGGGCGAAATGCAGCACCAGCGGGAATATCTCCACGACCGTGTCCGGCGGCAGGTAGAAGCCGCAGACGGACGAGGAATCGAGCCGCCCGCCGTCCATGCAGCCCGGCAGCGCCAGCAGCAGCACGAGGCCGGTGGTGGAAAAATTGACCTCACTGCATTTGTGATATTCGAGAGCGTTGAGCATATGACCGCGCCCGTTGCAGTAGCCTGCCTCGATATCCATTTCGCCGAATACACTGCGGCGAAGGCCGCGGATGAACGCCGTTTCCTCAAGCTCGGGTACGGAGGCGGCGTAGCGGTTTCCCTGCTCCGGTATGGGCTGCGCGGCAAAGGCGCGGCGAAACTCCGCGTCCTCCACGGCGGGCAGCACCCGGCCGTAGGGCCTGAAGCGGCTGTCAAATACGCTGTAGATCTCAAGTCCGGGGTTAAGCTCTCTGAGCCTTTCGACTGTATCCATTACTGCATGCCTCCGTTGTCAATGAAATCCTCTATCACGAGCAGCCCGGCCGCCCTGTCCTCAAGAAGCTGATTGTAGGCGCTCTTCTCGGTGGTTATGTGATGGCCCGCGTCCACGCCCTCCTGAAGCTCGGCGAGGAGCCGGGTGAGGTAAAAATCGTTTTCAAACATACGCCCGTAAAGGACTATCTTTGCCGGGTCGATGATATAGATGACCGACTTGAGCGCGGCGGAGAGCGCGGATACCGCGCGGTCGACTATCTCGGCGGCGCCGGAATCGCCGCAGCTCGCGGCCTCGAGGACGTCCTCCACGGTCAGCGCGTCGCGCCCGCGCACAAGGCTCGTTTTCCACAGCACGGGGGTCTTGTCGGGAGAGAGTATGCATATGGCGTCCTCTCTTATCGCGGCGGGGGAGGCGATGGTCTCGAGACAGCCGCTCTTCCCGCAGGAGCATGGCTTGCCCCCGCGCCGGATGACGGGAATGTGGCCGATCTCAGAGCATTGATTCGTGCCGCCCAGCCATATCCGGTCGTTTATCGAGAGAGAGGCGCCGATACCGTACTCGCACCTCAGAAAGAACTGGGAGTGGAGCTCGCGCTCCTTCGAGAGAAACATCTGCGCGGCAAAGAGCGCGCGCACGTTGTTCGACATCACGGCGCTGTAGCCGGTGTATTCCTCGACGCGCTGGGCCAGCGGGTAATCGGAGCAGTTGAGAGCGCCGAAGCTGTTGAGGACGACGCGCCCGTCAAAGGACGTGATGCCCCTTATCGCGATGCCGACGCCGAGGATACGCTCCTTTTCACGGATATGCTCTTCTGTGAGGGCCATGAGCCGCTCGCAGAGCATTTTCACCGTGGCCTCGGCGGGCGCGGCGGGGATGAGCTCTATCTCCTCGGAGAAGATAACGCTCCCGTCGAGCCATACGGCGGAGACTATGGCCTGCCGCAGGTTTATGAGCAGCCCGAGAGCGCAGCGGGATCTCTCGTCCAGCTCCACCATCACCTCGCGCCGCCCTGCGCCGCCGCCGGGGAGGAGGCGGCCGTCCTTGACGATACCCTCCTCGATAAGCTCCCCGACTATCTTCGTGATGGCGGCTGGGGTGAGACGTATGGTCTCGGAGAGATGCTTGCGGGACATGCCGCCCTGCTCGTGCAGGATGTGGAGCGCGGCGCTGCGGTTGACGCGCTTGACGCCCATCATGTTGTCGCCTTCTCGAAGCATTTCTACTTATCCTCCATGGGCGGGACGCCCGGCGGCGTCCTCGCGGTTGATACGGCCTCTGAGCAGTATTACGGCAGCGCCGCCAAGGACGACGGCAATGCCGGCGAGCTTTTTCACGGTAAGCACCTCGTCAAGAAATGCTACGCCGATAAAGCAGCTCACGACAGGCATGAGCAGAAGGTAGAGCTTCACGACCCATACCTCGTATTTTTTCAGGTTGCGGTAATAGAAAAAGTACAGCCCCGTCTGCGCAAGTCCTCCCAGCGCGGCAAGCCACCAGAAGCCCGGCACAGTGCCGAAGGAGGAGGCGCGGAAGTCGCCCGCGGCGAGAGCGCCGGCACAGAAGAGCGCCAGCACGACGAAGTTGTTATAGTAGGCGATGATATCGGCCCCGACACGGTATTTTTCCTGCGCCGCCTTGATAAGGAAGGCGTTTACGGTGACGCACAGCGCACTGAGGATGAAAAAGAGGTCGGTGACGTGGAGGCTCATTTCGTGAATATCCACGCCCAGCACCAGCAGCACCCCGGCAAGCATTACGAGCGTCCCCGCCCAGTCGGAGGGATACAGCTTTTTCTTATAGATCAAGACGGTCGCAAAATTGACCATCAGCACGTCGGTTTTCAAAAGGGCTGTGCCGGTACTCAGAGAGCCTCCGGCATAGCCCAGATTTGCAAAGAGGTCGAGAAGAAAACCGACCGTTCCTATCAGAATGAGGATGAGCGTGGCCCTGCCCTGACGCAGAAGCTCCGGGAGGATACCCTCCGCCGCGAGCTGCACGGTCAGGAACACGAACGCGAACAGGCGCAGCAGGAAACCGGCCAGCAGGGCGGAACCCGTCGCGCCGACCATGACCTTCGAGAGCGCGTAGTACGCCGACCACGATACCACCATTGCGCCAATCATAAGACCGGCTCTGACTCCGCCCTTCATCTCAGCGCTTCAAACATGGCCTTGACGGCGGCGGCGTCCATTCGGACGGGGTTGTTGTTCATGAGCGGGTGCGCGGCGCAGTCGGCGGCGAGCTTGTCTATGTCGACCTCGCCCAGCTCGCTCAGACGGCAGCGCAGACCGCCGAGAGCCTTGAGCTGCGCGATCCTGTCCGCGAGGGCCGCAGTGTTCTCGAGGCCGACGGCGCGGCAGAGGTATTCGAGACGCTCGTCGGCGTTTATCCGCACGAGACTGTCGAGCGTGAAGGCGCAGGCCTCGCCGTGCGGGAGATGGTAGTCCTCGGAGAGCGGGTAGCTGCATGCGTGGCTGGCCGCGGTCTTGGGCAGGGCAAAGGACAGCCCGCCGAGGAGCGAGGCAAGGGACATCGCGCTGCGCGCGTCCATATCGCCGCCGTCCGTGTACGCCTTCTCGAGATTCGCGAGGATGAGGCGCACGGCCTCAATGGCCATGAGGTCGGAAATGGGCTGGTGATTGCGGCTCCAGTAGCCCTCGAGCGCGTGGGCGAGAGCGTCAAGCCCGGTGTTCATGGTGGTGCGCGGCGGGACGGTGGAGGAAAGCACCGGGTCCACGATAGCCGCGGTGGGCATGAACACGGGGTTATTGATGGTCTTTTTCTCCGTGCCGTGGCTGACGACGGAGACCTGAGTCACCTCGCTGCCGGTACCGGCGGTGGTGGGGACGGCGATTATGGTGAGGCGCTTTTCGGGGAAGGGCTTTCCGCGGTAATAGTCAAGGGCCTCGCCGTCGCCGAGCGCGGCGGCCGCGGCGAATTTCGCGGTGTCGATGGAGCTGCCGCCGCCGATACCGATCACGGCGTCGGCGTTATGAGCGCGCGCGAGACGCACCGTCTCCTCAACGCCGGAGAGCTGAGGATTCTGCTCCACACCGGAGAAGATCGCGCAGATACGGCCGTCCTTTTCCGCAAGCTCCTGCGCCTTCGGGGCGAAATGCCGGCCGCAGACGAGGACGCAGCGGGAAACGGAGAGGCTCTCAAGCACGTCTCCCAGCTTTTCAAAAGCGCCCGCGCCGAAATATATCTTTACGGGCTGGGAGTAAATGAACTCATTTACCATAGATGTTATCCTCGATGGCCTTGACCTGAACGCTGAACTTCTTCATGTTCTCCTTGCGCCAGTCCTCAAGGTCCTGGCACCACTCGGTGGTGAGGAACGCCTTGACCATCTCGATGGCCATCTCGGGGCCGACTATCCAGCCGCCCATGCAGAGGATGTTCGCGTTGTTGATGGCACGCGCCATCTTCGCGGAGTATACGCCCTCGCAGGCGACGGCGTAGACGCCCTTGAACTTGTTGGAGACGACGTTCATGCCGGCTCCGGTGCCGCAGATGAGTATGGCGCGGTCATATTCCCCGCTCTGCACGAGGGGGGCGACCGTTCCGGCGACTTCGTAATAGGGATGAACATGCTCAAGATCGGTAGTGCCAAGGTCTGCAAAATCCGCGCCCTGCTCGGTGAGGAACGCTTTTATGGCTTCTTTTACGGCGAAGCCGGATTTGTCGCTTCCGATAGCTATCTTCATATTCGTTCTCCTTTATTTACCTGTTACTTGAGGGATATGGCTTCCTTTGCGCCCGCGACGATGTTCTCGACGGTGAGACCCAGCACCTCGCGCAGGTACGGCATCTTGCCGACCTCGCCGAAGCGATCCTGAACGCCGACGGCGCACACGGGGATCTTCTCCTTGGCGAGAGCCTCAGTGACGGCGGAGTGAAGGCCGCCGATAACGTTGTGGTTCTCAACGGTGAGGACCGCGCCGGTCTTGCTCGCGGAGGCGACGACGGTCTCGCGGTCGATGGGCTTGATGGTGTGGACGTTGATGACCTCGGCGCTGATGCCCTCGGCCCCGAGACGCTTTGCGGCCTCGATAGTGTCGGCGGTCATAAGGCCGGAGACGAAAATGGTCACGTCGCTGCCCTCGCGGATGGTGTCGGCCTTGAAGAGGTCGAACTTATAGTCCTCGCCGAAGATGACGGGCTGGCTCTTGCGGAAGAGGCGGATGTACACGCAGCCGTCGTAGTCGTTGATGACGGGCATTGCCGCGCGCAGCTGCACCTCGTCGACCGGCTCGAAAATGACTATGCCGGGGATGGAGCGCAGGACGCCGATATCCTCCATGCTCATGTGGGTGCCGCCGTTGAGCTCGGCGGAGATGCCGGGATCGGTGCCGACGACCTTGACATTGCTCTTCGCGTAGACGATGGAGATGGCGATCTGGTCGCAGATACGGCGGGTGGCGAAGGGAGTGAAGCTCTCGATATAGGGCTTGAAGCCGTAGCTCGCAAGACCCGCGGCGATGGAGGCCATGTTCTGCTCGGCGACGCCGCAGTCGAACATCTGCTTGGGGAAGCGCTCATAAAGGTTTCTTGTGCCGCTTGCCTTTGAAAGGTCGGCGTCGAGGACGCAGACGTGCCTGTCCTCTTCCATCATCTTTGCCAGACATTCGGCGTAAACAGCTCTCATTTCCATAGTATCACTCTCCTCTTATCTCGGCGATGGCGCGCTGTGCGTCATCCCAGCTGATGTTTGCGTTGTGGCAGGAAGCGCCCATTGCCTCGACAAAGGACACGCCGCAGCCCTTTACGGTGTTGAGCAGGACCATGGTGGGCTTGCCGGAGCCGCGGTTCGCCTTTGCGGCGGCGACGGCGGCCTCTACCTGGGCGACATCGTTGCCGTCCTTCACGTCGATGACGTTCCAGCCGAAGGCCGCCCACTTGTCGGCAAGGGGAGCGATGGAGTTGACCTCCTCGACGGAGCCGTCTATCTGGAGCTTATTGTAATCGGTGAAGCCGATGAGATTGTCAAGCTTCTTTGCGGAGGCAAACATCGCGGCCTCCCAGATCTGACCCTCCTGAGACTCGCCGTCGCCGATGAGGGCGTAAACGGTCGCGCCGTCGTCGTCGAGCTTGGAGCCGAGAGCCACGCCGACGGCGCAGCTGAAGCCCTGACCGAGGGAGCCGGTGGTCATGTCGATACCGGTGGTGCGGTTCATGTCGCAGTGGCTGGGCAGGTTGGTGCCGCCCTGATTGAGGGTGAGGAGCAGCTCCTTGTCGAAGTAGCCGCGATTCGCGAGAGCGGCGTACACGGCGGGGCCGGCGTGGCCCTTGGAGCAGACGAATCTGTCGCGTCCGGGCATTTTGGGCTGCTCGGGGTCGATATTCATTTCCTTGAAGTAAAGGACGGCCAGCAGCTCGACCACGGAGAGGCAGCCGCCGATGTGGCCCACGCCGAGATGCCCGATACAGGTCATGATATCGCAGCGGATATCCTTGCGGATTTCTTTCAGATCGTAATTCAAGTGAACATTCCTCCTTATTTGATTAAAAGGCTTAATCAAATGCATGATAATCCACCGCATATTCTTTGTCAATATGTATTCTGTACAAAAAATAATGACCGCAATCTACATTCTGAGGGATTGACTTTTTGGGGCGGGACACTTATGATTATTAAAGGCGTTAATTAATTATTTCATGCGAGGTTTATGAAATGAAAAAGTTTTCTGCGGTATATGTTCCGGTCGGTGTGCCGACCTTCCACCTTGAGAGCGCGCAGGCGCAGTTCGACGCTTCCGCAGCGCTCCTGCGCGGCCTTTGCCCCGATGTGACGGTCCCGGAGAAAATGCTCCTGACCATGGACGAGCTGAGAGAATACCTTGACGGCGCGGAGCCGGACGCGGTGATCTTCCAGAATCTCACCTTCGCGAACGCGGCCTACATGTCCGAGGTGCTTCGCCGCTTCGACTGCCCGCTGCTTCTCTGGACGCTCAGGGAGCCGGTCATCGACGGCGGGCGGCTCCGCCTCAATTCGCTCACCGGCGCGTACTCCGCGGCCAATACCCTGCGCGCCTTTGACGACAGGAGCTTTGAATATCTTTTCGGCGCGCCCGGCGAGGAGCGCAGCGCGAAGGCGCTCGGCGAGTTCCTCTCGGCGGCGCGGCTCAAGCATGACATGCGCTCGCTCCGCGTAGCGGCCGTCGGCCACACTCCGCAGGGCTTCGGCTTCGGCAGGGCGCTCGACGGCGAGCTTATGAACGCCTTCGGCGCGGAGCTTCAGGCGATCGAGGCGCGCGAGCTTATCGACGCGGCCAAGGGCTATACCGACGAGGAGTGCGCGGAGTATCTCGAGAGATCACGCTGCGCCATGTGCGGCCTTGAAAATACTCCGGAGAAGAACAGGCTCGACTATGCCCGCCTATATAAGTCATATTCCGACTATGTGCAGAAAAACGGTATCGGGGCGCTCGCGTCGCGCTGCTGGCCGGATTTCTTCACGGCCTTCGGCACGCCCGTGTGCGCGGTGCTCTCCATGCTCAATGACGACGGCGTTGCCGCCGCCTGCGAGGCGGACATCTACGGCGCGCTCTCGATGTGGATAGGCATGCGCCTCTCCGGCTCGCCGGTGTTCTTCGGCGACCCCGTGTCGCTCGACGAGGGCGAGAGCAGCATAACCTTCTGGCACTGCGGAGCGGCGGCCTGCTCCCTCGCGCGGCGCGACACCGGCGCGCAGGTCGGCGTACATCCCAACAGAAAGATCGGCCCCGCAATGGACTTCGGCTGCGAGGCGTTCAAAGAGGCGACGGTGTTCCGCGTGGGCCGCGAGCCTGACGGGAGCTTCCGCTTCTTCATACTCGAGGGCGAGGCTCTCGACAAGCCCAAGCAGTTCACGGGGACCTCCGTCGTCGTCCGCACGGAGACTCCCAGCCGCGAGGTCGTGGAGGAGAGCGTTCTCGACGGCTTCGAGCCGCATTTTGTCGTCATGAAGGGCAGACACGCCGGGGAACTCGAGTGCCTCGCGCGCATGCTGGGCTTCGAGATATACAGATACTGAGACCGGACGAACGGTCTGAGCGAGGATAAACGCAATGCGAAAGCAATTTGAAGATACCGCCGTCGGCAGCGCGCTCTCAGCCGCTATCGACGTGATATTTGCGGGGCTGCTGTGGTGCCTCTGCTCCATACCTGTTATCACCGTCGGCCCGGCCTCCGCCGCGCTGTACTACACCACAGTCAAATCCGTCCGGCACGAGCGCGGCCATGTAGCCTCGACCTTTTTTGGGGCGTTTCGCGCGAATTTCAGGATATCCCTCGCCGAATGGCTCATCATCCTCGCGTACGTCCTCCTCGGCGCGGCGAACGTCTATGCCGCGGACCGCATGGGCGACGCGCTCGGGCCGGTGCAGAGGTACCTGAGCCGGATAATGCTGCTGCCGGCGGCGTTCCTCTCGGTGTGGATGTTCCCGTTCATCTCCCGCTTTGAAAACACGGTGAAGGGGACGTTCAAATGCGCGTGCTTCCTAATGCTCAGACATTTCGGCAGGACCGCGCTGATGACGCTGGAGCTGGGAGCGTTCGTGCTGGCGGGCTGGCTCATCCCGCTGCTCATCCCGCTCATGCCGGGGCTTTGCTGCCTCATCATGTCCTACAGCGCCGAGGGCGCGCTGCGCGAGGCCGCGAAGAACTCCGAGGACAACAACGAGGATAAATGGTATAACGAATGAGAGGGTCACGCTATGTTTGAAATAAGACAGACCGAAAACGGCGTTGAGCTGCGCGCGGGCGGAAAGCTCATCCTGCGCCACAGCAACGCGCATCCCGCGCTCTTTCTCGGCAGCGGCAGAGAAAGAATAACCATGTACCGGGGAAATTTCACCGTTGAGGACCGTCTTGAGAGGCGGCTCCCCCTGCGATTTGAGGCTTTTGACGGAGAAAAGCTCATATTCGCCATACCCGGCGGCACAGAAAAATATACCGTGGACGTGTCTGAGCGCGGCGGCCTGCTGCACCTCACGGGCGCGGCCGCGGACGGCTTCTCGCGGCTGTGGATACGCCTTGAGGCGGAGCCGGGGGAGCATGTCACGGGTGGCGGGGAGCAGTTCTCCGCGCTCGACCTGAGGGGACGGCTCTTTCCCATCTGGACGCGCGAGCAGGGCGTCGGACGCAACAAGCTCACGGAGGTCACGCGCCTTGCCGACTGCTCCGACGGCGGGGGAGGGGACTACCACACCACTTTTTTCCCTCAGCCGACCTTTGTGTCGTCGAGGGGCTACTTTGCCCATCTCCGGAATTACGAGTATTCCGAGCTCGACTTCCGCGAGGAGGACTATCACGAGCTGACGCTGTGGAGCAGCGCCTTCTCCCTTGTCCTCGGCGACGGGAGGGATTACAGTGAGCTTCTCCGTAAGCTCACCGGGCTTCTCGGCCGCCAGCCGACTCTTCCCGAGTGGGCGATGAAGGGGCTGTGGCTCGGGGTTCAGGGCGGCACGCGGCGCGCGCTCGAGCTGCGCGACAGGTGCGTCTCGGGCGGCATGGACATTTCAGCCGTCTGGATACAGGACTGGGAGGGGAAACGCGTCACCTCCTTCGGCAAGCGCCTGCAATGGGACTGGCGCTGGAACCGCGAGATGTATCCCGGACTGGACGGTGTGATAGCCGCCGACGAGGCGTGCCGCTGGATGGGGTACATCAATCCCTATCTTGTCGAGGGCGGAGTGCTGTTCGCGGAGGCGAAGGAGCATGGCTACTTCGTCAAGCGACCCGACGGCTCGGATTATCTCTTTGACTTCGGCGAGTACGACTGCGGCGTGGTCGACCTCACCTCAGACGCCGCGTTTGAGTGGTACAAAAACGTCATAAAGACCAATCTCATAGGCCTCGGCTTCCGGGGCTGGATGGCGGATTTTGGCGAATATCTGCCCGCCGACGCGGTGTGCGCCGACGGCGAGAGCGGCCTGACCGCCCACAACAGATGGCCCGAGCTGTGGGCGAGGTGCAACCGCGAGGCCGTGGAGGAGGCGGGGCTTCTGGGCGAATGTGTGTTCTTCATGCGCGCGGGCGCCGCCGGCAGCCAGAAATACGCAACGCTCGTCTGGGCGGGCGATCAGTGCGTGGACTGGTCTGAGGACGACGGCCTCCCCTCGGTCATCACCGCGGCGCTCTCTCTCGGCATGAGCGGGTACGGCCTCCATACCTGCGACGCGGGGGGCTATACCACGCTCTTCCACCTGAAAAGAGACAGGGAGCTTATGCTCCGCTGGCTCGAATTTGCCTGCTTCACTCCCGTAATGCGCACCCACGAGGGCAACCGCCCGGACTCCAACATACAGATATACTCCGACGACGAGATGATACGGGACGCGGCGCGTCTGACGCGCATGCACACGGCGCTCCTGCCGTATCTGCGCGAGTGCGTCCGCGAGAATGCCAAGGAGGGCATGCCCGTCATGCGCCCGCTCTTCATGGCGGAGCCGGAGTGCGCCGAGGCGTACAGACGTGAGCTGTACAGCTACATGCTCGGCGGCGATATGGTCGTGTGTCCCGTGGTGGAGCAGGGAGCGCTCACGCGCAGGGTCTGGCTCCCGGCAGGGGAGTGGGTACATCTCTGGAGCGGGGAGACGTTCGAGCGCGGCAGCCACACCGTCGGCGCGCCCATGGGAGAGCCGCCGGTATTTTACCGCGCGGAGTCGATGTACGCGGAGCTTTTCAGGGAGATTTCCGGGAAATTCGCACTTTCGACATGATTGATTTCCTCTTTTAATCATTGCGCGTCTGTTAAAACAGTAACGCCGCTTGTGACAATTCAACAAAAAATCATAGGATAAATCTTACATTCTGCCAATAATAAAAGACTTTACAAAAGACGGGCCGGTCATATATAATTCATGTATGGGCCGTCACGGCCGTTTTTTACAAGGAATTAATTAACAACGTTAATTAAAAGCAAATCAAAAAGGAGAATGGAAATGAAAAAGTTCATTGCACTCACTCTCGCACTGCTCATGGTCCTGTCTCTGTGCGCATGCGGCGCAAAGCCCGCCGAGACTCCCGCGGAGACCCCCGCCGAGGCTCCGGCTGAGCAGCCTGCCGAGGCTCCCGCAGAAGAGATCGTCATCAACTTCCCCAGCATTTGGGTCGGCACCGACTCCAAGGCGAACTACATGGCGAAGATGGTCGAGGACTTCAATGCCGAGAACGCCGGCTCCATCAAGGTCGTCGTCGAGGAGCAGACCGACTATCAGGCATACCGTGACAAGATCCGTACCCTCGTGACCACCGGCGATGTCCCCGACGTCTGCATTCTTGACGGTACCTACGACGTTCAGGCCTACACCGCCTCCGGCAAGTTCATGGACTTCGCGCCCTACCTCGCCGACGGCTGGGGCGAGGACTTCACCGAGGGCTTTGCAGATCCCTACACCATCGACGGCCAGACCTGCATCCTCCCCTTCGAGTCCGCGATATTCCCCCTCGTGTACAACACTGAGATCCTTGCCGAGTGCGGCTACGAGACCTTCCCCTCCACCTATGCAGAAATGCTCGATATGTTCAAGACCATCAAGTCCAAGGGCTACAACGCAATGGGCCAGATGGCCGGCGAAAACGGCTGGTCCTCCATGCTCTGGTACTCTCTGATCGTTCAGGCCATCGGCGGCAAGGAAGCCTTCGAGAACGGCCTCTCCGACCCCGCTTTCGTTCAGGCTGCCGAGATACTCAAGGAAATGTACAGCTACACCTTTGACGGCGCGGTCTCCGCGGGCGCGGGCGACGTCAACGGCCACTTCATCGACCGCTCCACCGCCGTTTACCTCAACGGCCCCTGGTGGATAAAGAACCTCTACAAAGAGGACAACGCTGTTGACGGCGTTCTCCTCGCCGACGTCTGCGACGTTGCCGCGAACCCCGTCTTTGAGGGCGGCAAGGGCGAAGGCGGCGTTGTCACAGCTATCCAGGGCGCTCTCGCCTGCGCAAAGCAGAGCGACCCCGCCAAGGAAGCCGCAGTAATCAAGTTCATCAAGTACATCTCCGACCCTCAGCGCATTTCCGAGTGGTCCCTTGACTCCGGCGCAATGTTCTTCGTGAAGTACGAGGCGTCCCCCGACACCACCGTCATCGCGCAGAAGTTCGCCAAGATCGCGAGCGACGCGACCTTCACCACCCTGCATGTCAACGGCACCTTCCCCACCGCTTTCTCCACCGAGTTCCCCGCGGCAGTCTCCGCTCTCGCTCTCGGTGAGATCGACGCTCAGGGCTTTGTCGACCAGCTCCAGACCGCTATCGACAACGCGGAGTAAACTCCACTAAACCTTCATAGGGCGCGGCAAAATACACCGCGCCCTTGTTTTCATTATTATTTTCCCCGCGAGGAGGTAAGCGCTTGAAACTTACAAACAAAGACAAGGGGCCTCTGGTCGCTTTTCTCGCGCCCGCGGTATTTCTGGTGGTGCTTTTCTTCGTGCTGCCGGTCATATATGTGTGCGTGGTGAGCTTCCTGAAGTGGGACGGCATATCCGAACCGGTTTTCCGGGGAATATCGAACTTCACCAAGCTTTTTAAGGACAAGGCGTTCGTAAGGTCCATTACGAACAATGTCATCTGGGCGGCCGTTGCGGCGTGCATTCAGGTGCCTCTCGCCATGCTCATGGCGATAATCCTCTCCCGCAAGCCCAAGGGCTGGAAATTCTTCCGCACGGTCTATTTCTTCCCGCAGGTCATTTCGGGTATCGCGCTGGCCACGCTGTGGCGCGCGGTATATAACGCGGAGACCGGTCTATTGAACAACATGCTCACGTCGCTCGGCATGGGCAGCCTTGCCTGCGACTGGCTGGGCGGGATAAAGACCGCGTTCCCGGCGTGTCTCATATACTGGGTGTTTTACATCGGCTACTACATGGTGATCATGATGGCGGACATCACGACCATTGACGATACATATTACGAGGCCGCGACCATCGACGGCGCGACGGACCTCCAGCAGGCGATACATATAACCATCCCGCTGATCAAAAATTCCTCGCTCCTCACCTGCGTCACTCTGGCCTCCGTCATGGGACTGCGGCAGTTCGAGCAGGTCTATATGCTCACGAACGGCGGCCCCGCGAACCGCACCTCCACCATAGTCCTCTATCTCTATAAAAAGCTTCAGGACTCCAATTACGGCATGGCAGCGGCCTCCGCCGTGATACTCATCATCATCGGCGCGCTCTTTATCGTCTGTATACGCAAGCTCTTCAACGAACGCAGAAAGGGGGCGGCGAACTGATGGAGTCAAAGATAAAGACCCGCACTCTCAAGCAGACGCTCATTGATATCCTCCGCTGGTTCCTGATAATCTTCTTCGCGGCGTATACGCTCTTTCCGCTGATCTGGCTGATACTCGCCTCGTTCAAGACGAATTTTGAGTTTCTCACCGGCCCGGCCTTCGCGCTGCCGGAGGTCTGGCAGATACAGAACTATATAAACGCGCTCACCGTCGCGGGCCTCGGGCGGATGATGCTCAACTCTGTTATCGTCGGCGTCTGCGCCACGGTCGTCAACGCCGTGGTCGCCAGCATGGCGGGCTACTGCATTTCGAGGTTCCGCTTCAAGGGCCGCGAAAACCTTTTCCTGCTATTCACCGTCGGCATACTCGTGCCGCTCAACGCGCTGATGGTGCCGTACTTCGTCATCATCAACAAGCTGGGCCTGTACAATACCTACGGCGGCATGATCCTGCTCTACACCGCCATCGGCATACCCATGTCCACGGTCATAATCCGCGGGCTTATGGACTCCATCCCCCTTGAGATCGAGGAGGCGGCGTATATCGACGGCTGCGGCTTTTTCGGCAGGTTCTTCCATGTCGTTCTGCCCCTTGCGAGAACGGGCATAGTCACTGCGGCGACCTTTGAATTTCTGACCTGCTGGAACGAGTTCGTGTTTGCGAACCTCATCGTGTCCTCCGATAAGCTCAGGACCATCCAGGTCGGTATCAGGTATTTTACCAACCAGTTTTCAACGGACTACGTTTCAATGTACGCCGCTATAGTCATCTCCATCGTGCCGTCAATACTCGGCTACGTCATCTTCCAGGAGCAGATAATCAGCGGCATGACCAGCGGCGCAGTCAAGGGCTGAAAAAAGAAAAAGCGGAAGCACACAGAGTCTATGTGTGCTTCCGCTTTTTTTTAGCAGAGATAACACTATTCAAATTTTACTATGATATATTGCCCGACCGATCTTACCGAGCCGTAGTACGGGTAACACGGCATGTCCCTGACTTCTTCGGTTTCGGCAAGTGCGGCGCATTCCTTCTCGTCGGCAAACGGGATATCGCAGCCGAGATAAATGCTGATGATATCTTCAGCGTGGGTGAGACTCGTGATGTTGCTGCCGGGCAGCTGAAAGCTCGAAAAATCGAAGCTCCCGTCGTGATCGTACTCAAGAGAGCTCACGTTCCCGATGATAGCAAGCTTACTGCCGGCGCTGAAGCCCTCGGTCTGCATTACTCTGGTGAGCATAGTGGTGTAAAACGCCTTGCGGTTTTCGTATTGGAGCTGGCTCCTCAGATAAAAGGAATTTGCAAAATAAATATTTGTGAAAATTATGAGGGCCATAGCGGCGGCAGCGACATTCCTCCACACTTTTCGCCTATCCTTGAGACAATTTTCTATCACTATCGCAAAAAGAATGTATACAGAGGCAAACGGATACAGCGCAAGAGAGTGGATATAGCTGTTGTCTGCTAACAAATAAAGGCAGTATGAAGCCAGCGGCAGAAGAACGACGCAGAGCGCAAGCAGGCCGACGCGGCGCATATCACGGCAGCGTACGGCAAATGAGATAAGCCCTGCGGCTGTCAGCGCGGCAAGAAGCATATGAAGGACGCGTGAAAACGGCGTATTGACATAGGCAAAGTATCCGCTGAAAAAAGTGTGCATATACGCAGAGTAGGCCACGCCGATGCGCGTCAGCAGCCCCTGTTCCTTATTTACGACGTCCAGCACGGGAACAGCGGAAAGCTTCCCGACAAGCACAACGCTCAGGCCGTAAATGCCGGCTGAAACGAGAAGCAAAGAGAGCATTACTACTGCATCTTTGAAAACAGCGGAGGGCTTTTTTTCGCCGGAGATCAGGTCTTTTATCAGCAGAAGCACACAGAAGCTTGCGGCAAAGGCAAAATAGCCCTGATATATCCCGCAGGAGAGTACAAGCAGCAATATACAGATGAACCAGCGCAGCTTACACCCGTATTCGCGAAAAATATATACCGACCCGATCGCCATCAGAAGCGCCAACGCGTACGGCGCGCAGGTGAACATGTAGGAAATAGTCCCGGTCTCCGCAGGGAACGTTATGAAAAGACCGGCTATCATGAGCTTAAGAATACTGCTTTTGACTGAGAAGAGCCTGACCGTCAGACATACGGCCACGGAAATAAAAAGCAGAGCCATCAAACCGTATATCCAGGGCATGGACACGTCCGGCATTAAAAGACGCAGCAGCTCGAGAGTGTATCTGCCGGAGCGCACAGTAACGCCCTTGCTGAAAAAGAAGCAGATGTCGTCGTCGACAGGGAGCTTGTTGGTCAGCATGTACATATGCGCCGCAAGACCAAAAATGAGCGCGGATATGAACGGGAATACGTCTTCACGAAAGCGGTTTTTCAGCGGCATATCGTTGACCCCTTTTTCGAGCAGTATATGGCGGCATGCCGGTGTGGCAGCCGGAGAGCAGCGCCGCCACGGAGATACACAGCAGCGCCGCAAAAATCAATATCGACCTGCGCATGCTCATTTTTCTTCGATCCTTTTGAAGGTGACGGTTTGCGCCTTCATTGATATTTTCCCGACCTCGTAGCCGAACGCGGCCAGTTCACGCTTGTATGTCAGGAAGGAGTGGTCGAGCGGGACCTCCGCGATACGGCCTATATCGCCGAAGCTCAGCGTCAGCTGCTCCTCGCCGCCGTCGCGTATGTATGCCCAGAGCGCGTCGTATTTGCTCATCGCGTCACCCTCCGATGCCTGTCCTTTGCCGGCGTTGAGTTGCCCTGCCGCAATGTCCGCCGTGACCCCGGTATGGTCACGGCGGACATTGCGGCACGGCAGGCAGAGCCGGCAACGCGTCACTTCGCGTATATTTTTCCAACTATCCAGTTTGAAAAGCGCCGCGGCAGCAGCTTCGCGATCAGCGCCGCGCCCTTATAGGACAGTCCCATCGCGACAAGCGGCCGGCTGTTCCGCTTAAGCGCGTATTTCGCCACGAATTTTCCCGCGTATTCCGGAGTCATGCCTGTGCGCTCGTCATGCTCCATCACGGCGACTGAGCGCGCTATGCGTCCGGCGTATACGTCGTCGCCCGCAGCGGACTTGCGGCGCGCGTCGGTAAAGCCGGAGGCTATATCGCCCGGCATGATAGCGCAGACCCTTATGTTGAACGGCCGCACCTCGTTCTGCAGGGCAAGGACGTATGAGATCACCGCCGACTTGCTCACAGAATACCACAGCTGAAAGGGGATTGGGATGATCCCGGCGATGGAGCTCATGCACACTATCCTCCCGCCGCCCTGCCTTCGCATGAACGGCAGCACCGCGCGCGTGACATTGTCCATTCCGAAAAGGTTCAGCTCCAGCTGCGCGTGAGAATCGCGGCTGTCGGTCAGCTCTGCGGCGCCGGATATGCCGAAGCCCGCATTGTTTACCAAAATGTCTATCCGGCCCTCCCGGGCGATGATGCTTTCTACGGCCGCCCTTACCTGGCTCTCGTCCGTCACATCGGCTGTAATGTGTACGATCCCTTCCGCCACGACATCACGGCGTGAGAGCTCATACACCGTGCAGCCGGCGTCTCTGAGCGCCGCGGCGGTGCAGCGCCCTATTCCGCCGCTTCCGCCCGTGACGACTGCTATTTTATTTTCCATCGCAAAGGACCTCCCTTATTATATCCATCGCCTCGTCAAGCAGCGCTTCGGTGTGCGTCGCCATATAGCTCGTCCGCAGCAGGCACTCAGTCGGCTCCGTTGCCGGGGGAAGCACGGGGTTCACATATACGCCGGCGTCGTACAGCTCCTTTGATTTTATGAGCGTGTTTTCCGCCTGATATGTATATATCGGTATGATGGGCGTGAGAGATTCTCGGATACTCAGACCGCGCTTTTTAAGCCCCGCCCTCGCGTAGCCCGATAGACTCAGCAGCCGCTCAGGCAGCTCGGGATGTGCCTTCAGCCAGCGCAGCGCCGCCAAGGCGACCGCGCAGGCACTCGGCGGGATGGAGGCGGAGAAAATGAAAGGCCTTGAATTGTGGCGCACATAGTCGCACACGGTCTCGCTGGCGGCCATATATCCGCCGAGACTCGCAAGGGATTTTGAAAAGGTCCCCATTATTATATCGACCTCATCGTCAAGACCGAAATAGCTCGCGGTGCCGCGGCCGCCCTGCCCGATAACGCCAAGCCCGTGCGCGTCGTCCACCATCACCCGCGCGCCGTACTTTTTGGCAAGAGCGACGATCTCGGGAAGCTTTGCAATGTCGCCGCCCATGGAGAACACACCGTCCGTCACGATCAGTATGCCGCTCTGCTCCGGCACGCGCTGGAGCTGCGCTTCGAGATCGGCCATATCCGCATGCTTATAGCGCAGCATTTTTCCGTAGGAGAGCTTGCAGCCGTCGTATATGCTTGCGTGGTTCTCGCGGTCGCATATGACATAGTCGTTCCTGCCGACGATCGCGCTGATTATGCCGAGATTCGACTGGAAGCCGGTGGAAAAAGTGACCGCGCCGTCCTTGTGTACGAACTCCGCCAGCTCGGCCTCAAGCTCGAGGTGCATTTCCAGAGTGCCGTTCAGGAAACGCGAGCCGGAGCAGCCCGTACCGTATTTTTCAAATGCGTGTATCCCGGCCTCCACGACCTCTGGCTGTGTGGTCAGTCCGAGGTAGTTGTTCGAGCCGAGCATTATGCGCCGCTTGCCCTCCATGACGACCTCAACGTCCTGTCTGGATTCAAGCGCGTGGAAATACGGGTATATGCCCTTCTCCCGGTAATCTCTGGCTAAAGTGAAATTCTCGCATTTTGTAAAGATATCCATTGCAGGCAGCCCCTTTCTTTAATACAAAACTTGCTTAAAACATTTTAGTTAAAATATTTTAATTATCATCTTGCATGATACCCGACTCCTGCGAGTTTGTCAAGGCCGAATGATAAAGGCAGGCATCGCTTACGATGCCTGCCATGCGTATTCGGTATTCGTTTGATGGAAAACGAAAAAATCGCCGGGAGCGAAAGGCTTGCGGCGAAGTGGATAAGAACGAGATTCTCATAAACTGCTCAAAGAGACAGAGTTGTTTATATTCCGTTACCCTGCCGATCATCACCCCTTGGGAACTATCTCTTGGTTATTTTCTCAATTTTTACTGACGAGGCAGCTGCATATATTACGGTTCCTACAACCACGGGAATTTCAAGAAGCAGCAATTTTTCAATCTGGAACACCACAGATAAACCACCCACGCAGAACACTGCACTAAGTAAACAAAACACGACGGCAGATTGCCTGTAATAGGGCTTTTTGTTCATATCTGCGCGCTCCTCCTTAGAAGCAAACAGGTATGAATTATTTAACAGGAATCCTTTTTCAGCAAACTGTCGGGCACTTATGAAACCACAGAGTATCATAAGTGCAAAGTTGATTATTATTGCGGTCAAGCTTGCAGCAGTCATATCTCCACCTCCAAATCTTGGGCTGTTGATAGTGTATCATATAGAAATATTCTATGCAAGAAAAAGCCCACCGTAATTCTATCAAAATCACGGTGGACTTATGGTGGAGACGGAGGGATTCGAACCCTTGACCTTACGGATGCGAACCGTACGCTCTCCCAACTGAGCTACGCCCCCATACACAGCTCAATCATTATAACACAAATTTTCGTTTTGTAAAGAAAAAATATTGATAAAATAAAAAATATGTAGTATAGTAACGTCGTGGCTTTTGACAAGGCTGCACTAGTCGGGGAGCCAGCGGTGCCCTGTGACCTGCAATCCGCTATAGCAGGGACGAATTCCCGGACGAGGATATGTTCTGTGTCGTCTGACCCCGGTAAGCAGCGTTGAAGATTCGGTCTCGCGCAACGGAAACCTGTGAACCATGTCAGGCGGGGAACCGAGCAGCATTAAGCGGTGCTTTTCGTGTGCCGTGAGGCTGCCGGGTCTGAGCCGGCTGCCGGCGTAACGGGCATAGCGCACTATTCGGATCAGGGTGTGCAGTCTTGTCATGGGCCACGATTTTTTTATAGGAGGTGCCGCAGATGTATCAGGCTCTGTACCGCAAATGGCGCCCGCAGACCTTCGATCAGGTCATCGGTCAGAAGCATATAACCGAGACCCTGAAAAACCAGGTCAGGACCGGGCGGCTCTCTCACGCCTATATTTTCATCGGCACCAGAGGCACCGGCAAGACAACCTGCGCGCGTATCCTCGCGCGGGCGGTGAACTGTGAACATCCCGTGGACGGCAACCCCTGCGGCGAGTGTGCCGCCTGCCGCGGGATAATGGACGGCTCCGTGCTGGACGTGGTGGAGCTGGACGCGGCCTCCAACAACGGCGTCGACAACGTCCGCGCGCTGCGGGACGAGGCGGTGTTTTCCCCCGCGTCCGTCAGGAAACGCGTCTACATCATCGACGAGGTCCACATGCTCTCGACCCCGGCGTTCAACGCGCTGCTGAAAATTTTGGAGGAGCCGCCGGAGCATTTGATGTTCATCCTCGCGACTACCGAGCTGCAGAAGGTCCCCGCGACCATACTTTCCCGCTGCCAGCGCCACAGCTTCAAGCGCATTGACAGCGCGACCCTCGCGGACCATCTTCAATATGTGGCCCGGCAGGAGCATTTTGACATGACCCGCGACGCGGCAGAGCTTATCGCGCGGCTTGCCGACGGCGGTGTGCGCGACGCGCTGAGTCTTCTTGACCAGTGTTCCGCGGCTGACAGGATAGATACCGAAGCGGTGTACTCCGCGATGGGGCTTGCCGGGAACCGCAGAGTCGCACAGCTGCTCGACGGTATCCTCGCGCATGACATGGCGGGGGTCCTCAAGCTCTTCAACGGCATGTGGATGGATGGGAAGGATCCCGCCTCGCTGCTGACGGAGCTTAGCGCGCTCCTGCGCGATATACTAATGATACATGCCGCGCCAAAGGCCGCGCTCGAGCTTATCTCCGGCGGCTATGACGCCGCTGCGCTCAGGGACTTTGCCGCGCGCATGACCACGGAGGAGCTGCTCTCGGCCATGAGTACGCTTCAGACGCACATGGCGGCGCTCAAGGACGTCAAAAACCCCAAGACTGCGGCCGAGCTGTGCCTTGTGTCCCTCTGCGACGATACGGCGGGGGACAGCGTCCCGGCGCTCAAGGCAAGAGTCTCGCGTCTTGAGGAGCAGATGAAGACCGGCGTCCCGGCGCGGTATGTCCGCGCGGCGGACGAAGTGCCGGACGAAGGAGTCCCGGATGAGGACGGGCCTGCGCCGGCGGAGGACGCGGAGACCAGATACTCCGCACCGGACGGCGGCGAGTATAACGCGGAGCCGCAGGCGGACGAACCTGCCGGCCTGCCGGACGATGAGACGGACGATGAGACGCACGGACCTGCCGGGGCGGAGACTTCAAGGACAGAGAGCGTGAGCTGGACCGACGTCCTGAACGCCGCCGCGCCGTCACTGCCGCCGGACAGCCGGCTCCTGATGGCTGACGAGAGAAAGGTTTGGGCGCACTTCGAGGGTGATGTTCTCCGCCTTGAGGCGGAGCCGGGCTTCGTGTACGGGCGGCTCAGCCGCCAGCCGATCATCCAGAAGATAGCCGAGGCGGCAAGCGGCATTGCCGGACGGGAGATAAGGGTCCTCGTCTCGGAGCTTCGCCGCACTGACGGCGGTGTGCGCAGTCTCGACGACCTCAAGCAGTTCAAGGAAGTAAAATTTATATAGACATTTGGAGGAATAAAACTATGGCAAAAGGCGGATTTCGCGGTGGATTTCCCGGCGGGAACCAAATGAACATGATGAAGCAGGCTCAGAAAATGCAGCAGGATTTCCTGAAAATGCAGGAGGAGCTTGAGTCTTCCAAGTTCGAGTTTACGGCGGGCGGCGGCGCGGTCAAGGCCGTGGTCGCAGGCACGAGACAGTTCGAGTCCATTACCATCGACCCCGAGGTCGTGGACCCCGAGGACGTCGAAATGCTTCAGGATCTCATCCTTGCCGCGGTCAACGGCGCACTCAAGGCGGCCGACGACAAGACCAGCCAGTCCATGGCGAAGCTTCAGGGCGGTATTCCCGGCTTCCCCGGCATGTTCTGAGCCGAGGCGGAAAATATGAAAACACCGTGGACAGACAGCGTTGACCGTCTTGCGCCGCTCCCGGAATATCCCCGGCCCCAGATGGTGCGCGGGAACTGGCTCAGCCTGAACGGACCGTGGGAATATGCCATCAGCGCCGGCGGCAGCTTCCCGGCCGAATACGACGGGACCATCACCGTGCCGTTCTCGCCGGAGACGGAGCTTTCCGGCGTGGGGCGCACGCTGCATAAGGGCGAGTTCCTGTGGTACCGCAGGGAGATATCCCTGCCGGAGTGCTTCGCGGAGAGACATGTGCTGCTTCACTTCGGCGCCGTGGACCAGACGGCGGACGTCTGGGTAAACGGCCTGAAGGTCATGGAGCATGTCGGCGGCTATCTGCCCTTTGAAGGGGACGTGACCCGGGCGGTCAGGGACGGCCGCATGGAGATCGTTGTCCGTGTGACGGACGAGAGCGACCACGGCTACCATACCCGCGGGAAGCAGAAGTCGGCGCGCGGCGGTATCTGGTACACTCCCCAGAGCGGCATCTGGCAGAGCGTGTGGATAGAGGCCGTACCCGAAAATTACGTCAAAAATCTGCACATTTCGCCCGATTTCGACAGCGGCTGTGTGGATATCAGTGCGGAAGCTGTTGGAAACGAGGCGGCATACGCACATTTCGGCGGCGGGGAGTACCGGCTTCCCGCGCGTATCCCCGTGCCGGATTTCGAGCCGTGGAGTCCCGAGAACCCGAAGCTCTACGACTTCACCGTCAGCTGCGGTGAGGACAGCGTGGAGAGCTATTTTGCCATGCGCAAGTTCTCGGTCGAGAAGGACAGGAGCGGGAAGCCCCGCCTTTTCCTCAACGGCAGGCCGTACTTCCACAACGGATTGCTCGATCAGGGCTACTGGCCGGACGGACTGTACACCGCCCCGACGGACGAGGCCATGATATTCGATATCGAGACCGCCAAGGCCATGGGCTTCAACGTCCTGCGCAAGCACATCAAGGTCGAGCCGCTGCGCTGGTATTATCACTGCGACAGGCTCGGCATGCTCGTGTGGCAGGATATGCCCTGCGGCGGCGGACGCTATGACCCGGTCGTCGTCTCCGCGCCGCTGGTGACGGATATCCACCTCAAGGACAGCGCCTACCTCCTCTTCGGCCGCGAAAGCAAAGCCGGACGCGGCGAGTTCATGACGGAGCTGCGCGCGATGGTACAGCACCTGTATAATTGCCCATGTATCGCCATGTGGGTGCCGTTCAACGAGGGCTGGGGACAGTTCGACGCGGCGCGGGCAGTCGGCGTGATACACGAGATCGACACGAGCCGCACCGTAGACCACGCTTCCGGCTGGCACGATCAGGGGATCGGCGAAACGAAGAGCCTTCACGTTTATTTCAGACCCTACGTCTTTAAGCCTGACCGCAGGGGCAGGGCCGTGATACTCACCGAGTTTGGCGGTTATAACTGTCTTGTTCCCGGCCACAGCTTCAATGACCGCGATTTCGGCTATAAGAGGCTGGGCAACGCGGACAAGCTGAGGGCGGCGCTCAAGGAGCTTTACTCGCAGCAGATAGCGCCTGCGTATGAGCAGGGACTTGCCGCGGCGATATACACGCAGGTCTCGGATGTGGAGGATGAGCTTAACGGACTCATCACATATGACAGGCAAGTGGTGAAAATACCGCCGGAAACGGTCAGAAATATAGTCAAAGTGGATTGATACAGCAAGGCGAGGACAAATATCCTCGCCTTGATCCATAACACGGAGAACGTAATGCTGAAAAAGGTCTATCTTGAAATAACGAATGTGTGCAATCTTTCCTGCTCGTTCTGCCCGGGAACGAAGCGACATAAAAGATTTATGTCAACCGACGAGTTTCGGTGCCTGACCGGCAAACTCCGCGGTCACACAGAATATCTGTACTTTCATCTCATGGGTGAACCGCTGCTCCACCCTGAATTATGTAAACTGCTTGAAATAGCTGGGGAGCAGGGCTTCAAGGTGATCATAACGACGAACGGGACTCTTCTTGAAAGAGCCGGGGAGACGTTGCTTGCTTCGCCGGCCGTGCATAAAATAAACATCTCGCTCCAGTCCTTTGAGGCTAACCGCGGCGGCGAGCTTGCCGGCTATATCTCCTCATGCGCGGAATTTGCCCGCCGGGCGGGGGAACGCGGGAAAATATGCGTCCTCAGGCTCTGGAACGAGGGCGGGCTGGACTCACTGAACGGCGAGATACGCAGGCTTATTTCGGCGGTGTTCCCCGAACCGTGGCGGCAGAGCAGGCAGAGCCTTGCCCTTGCCGACAGGGTATTCCTCGAACCCGGCGAAAAATTTGACTGGCCCGATCTCGGCGTGGAGGAGCTGGGCGAGAGCTGCTTCTGCTACGGACTTCGCGACCAGATAGGCGTGCTGTGCGACGGGACGGTCGTGCCGTGCTGCCTTGACCATGACGGGGATATAGCGCTTGGGGATCTCTTTGAGGAGGAGCTTGACGACATTCTCTCGGACGGGCGCGCCGTGAGTATGCGAGAGGGCTTTTCAAAGCGGCGTGCGGTCGAGGAGTTGTGCCGCAAATGCGGCTACGCAAGACGATTTTAATGAATAAAAAAGACACCGTCTCCCGCACCCTTGCGGAAAACGGTGTCTTTTTCAGCCTGTAATATCAGCCTCTGTAGCCGATCTTGTCGGCCAGCTCTTTTGTGAGGATGACGGTGGCGTCTCTGTGGAGCTTCATGAAGGTCGCGGGGCAGCGGGTGGTTATCCTGTCCTCGATGAGGAGCTGACGCGCGGCGTCGACCTTGTTGCCGCTGATGATGAGCAGAAGGCGCTTCGCGCGCATTATACCGCCCATGCCCATGGTGACGGCGTAGCGGGGGACCTCGTCGCGGTTCGCGAAGAAGCGGGCGTTCGCGTCGATGGTGCTTTCATCAAGGACCTCCTTGTGCGCCTCGTCCACGAGGAAATCGCCCGGCTCGTTAAAACCAAGGTGGCCGTCGGGGCCGACGCCGAGGACCTGCACGTCCACGTCGCTCTTTGCGAGGACTTCGTTGAACTCACGGATATTCGCCTCAACGTCGCCGGTACCCTTGGCGACATAGGTGTTCTTCTTGTCAATGTTGATATGGTCGAAAAGGTTGCTGTCCATGAAATAACGATAGCTCTGGTCGTGGGTCGGCTCAAGGCCTATGTACTCGTCAAGATTGACGGAGCAGACGCGGGAGAAATCCAACCCCTCCTCGCGGCAGCGGCGGGCAAGCTCCTGATACATCCCGACGGGGCTGGAGCCGGTGGCAAGACCGAGGCAGCAGTCGGGCTTCTCGCGGACTATCTTTTCGATGACGTCGGCAGCCAGCCGGCTCTGCTCGGAATAGTTTTCAGCAACTATGACTTTCATAAATTTTCCTCCTTGCAACGGATAGTCAGATTATACACTTTTCACATTTCGCAGTCAAGAAAATGCTTTTTAGAAAAATGTAACATATTAAGATTTACAAAAATCACTTTATTTTATGGCGCGGCCGTGCTATCATCTACCGTGACAGGCGGGAGAGCGTCCCGCAAAAAGCAAAAAACGACCGAAAGGATGATATATATGAAGAAGGTCATTTCTTTTCTGCTCGCGGTGCTGCTGCTTGCTTCGCTGGGCGCAGCCGCGTTTGCTGACTCCTACGATTCCTGCGCGGTGATCGGCGCGGATCTTAATGACGATCAGGTGGAGAGCGTCTATTCCGTGTTCGGCGTGACGCGCGGCAGCGTCCGCGAGATAAAGGTGACGAACGCCGAGGAGCGGCAGTATCTCGAGGGCTACGTCGACGACTCCATGATAGGCACGCGCTCGATATCCTGCGTGTATCTCAAGCTGACCGAGGCGGGCTCCGGCATGAATATCAGTACCGGCAACATCACATGGTGTACGCCGGAGATGTATATCGCGGCGCTTGCGACCGCCGGCATCACCGACGCGGACATAATCGTCGCCGCGCCCTTCGAGGTGAGCGGTACCGCGGCGCTTACCGGTATTTATAAGGCCTATGAGGAGCTTACGGGCAAGAAGCTCGATGATATCGCCAAGCTCGTCAGCACGCAGGAGCTGACCATCACGGGCGAGCTTGCCGAGGAGATAGGAAACATGGACTCCACCTCCATCGTCAACGAACTCAAGCTCATGCTCAACGAGACGAAGAACATGAGCGACGAGGAGATACGCAGTCAGATAGTCGCCATCGCGGCGCAGTACAAGGTCTCTCTTACCGACAAGCAGATACAGCAGCTCATCGACCTGTGCCGTTCGCTTGAAAAGCTTGACGGGGACGGACTCAAGCAGCGCGTTGAGGAGGTGCAGCAGACGCTGCAGAAGGTCTCCGACGCAAAGACCAAGGTGGTGGATTTCACCGTCAAGGTCAAAAAGGTCGTGACCTCCATCGTCGAATTTTTCGATAAGGTCAAGGCTGCATTGGGCTGGTAAAATTACAGCTGAATATATCAAAACCGCCTGTTTCGCAATGAAACAGGCGGTTTTTGCGGTCGATCATACTCTTTTCCACTTAGCGCCGTGGGAAATGTCGGTGACCTCGATGCCGGCGGCCTTCAGCTCGTCGCGGATACGGTCGGCCTCGACGAAGTTCTTCGCCTTCTTCGCGTCCTGACGGGCCTGTATCTTCGCCTCGACCTCGGCATCGCTCTCGCCGGACTCGGAGACGATGGTGAACTGACCCGCGGTGACGGCCTCCTTCTTCAGCTCCTCACGCTTCGCCTCGCCCTTGGAGATGAGGTCAAGACTCAAAACGCGGTCAAAGTCGGCCAGAACGGCGAGCTTCGTGTGGTCATTGGTCTTTGCCTTCAGCACGTCGTACAGCGCGGTGACGGCAAGAGAGGTGTTGAGGTCGTTGTCGAGCGCCGCACGGAATTTTTCCTTGAGCGCCTCGGCCGCCGCCTCGTCATACTCGCCCTCGTCCTTGAGCGCGGCTATCTTGGCGATGAGCTTGTTGTACGTCACCTGCGCGTTATCAAGGTTCTCCCAGCTGAACACGAGCGCCTTGCGGTAGTGGCTTTGCAGGCAGAAGAGGCGGTATGCCAGCGGATCGTAGCCCTTTTCCTCCAGCAGGGAGACGGTGAGGAACTCACCCTTGGACTTGGACATCTTGCCGCCGGTGGTGTTCAGGTGGAGGACATGCATCCAATAATTGCACCATTTGTGGCCGAGATAAGCCTCGGACTGGGCGATTTCGTTGGTGTGGTGGGGGAAGGCGTTGTCAATGCCGCCACAGTGGATGTCGAGATCCTCGCCGAGGTGCTTCATGGAAATGCCGGAGCATTCGATATGCCAGCCCGGATAGCCGACGCCCCACGGGGAGTCCCATTTCAGGGCCTGATCCTCGAATTTGGACTTGGTGAACCAGAGAACGAAGTCGTTCTTGTTGCGCTTGTTGGTGTCCTCCTCAACGCCCTCGCGGACGCCGACGTCGAGATCCTCGGCGTTGAAGTCGTTGAAAACGTAGTATTTCTCAAGCTTGGAGGTGTCAAAGTACACATTGCCGCCGGCAAAGTAGGCGTAGCCGGTGTCCATGAGCTTGGAGATGATGCGGATGTAGTCGTCAATGCAGTTGGTCGCGGGTTCGACGACGTCGGGGGTCTTGATGTTGAGCTTCGCGCAGTCGGCAAAGAACGCGTCGGTGTAGAACTTTGCGATCTCCATGACGGACTTGTGCTCGCGCTTTGCGCCCTTGAGCATTTTGTCCTCGCCCTCGTCAGCGTCGGAGGTCAGGTGGCCCACATCGGTGATGTTCATGACGCGCTTGACGTTGTAGCCGAGGTAGCGCAGGTACTTTTCAAGCACATCCTCCATGATGTAGGAGCGGAGGTTGCCTATATGTGCAAAGTGATACACGGTGGGGCCGCAGGTGTACATCTTCACTATGTCGGGATGGTTGGGTACGAACTCCTCGCGGGTACGCGTGGCGGAATTATAAAGCTTCATTTTCAGCTCTCCTTTTCAGCTTTTGAACAGGTCTTTATTCACGATGAAGTAATGCACGCCGGAGAACACCGTGGTGGCGACTATCACGCAGGTGACGACGGTGTCGACCGTCTCGTGCCGGCCGATGAGAAGCATAAGGATAAGTCCCACCATCGTGCAGCCGGTCTTGAGCTTGCCGGACCACGCGGCGGCGATGACATAGCCCTGCTCCGCCGCGATAAGGCGCAGGCCGGAGACCGCGAACTCGCGGAAGAGGACTATCGCCACGGCCCAGCCGGGCATCTGACCGTTTTCTATAAAGTAGCACATGGCCGCCAGCACGAGCATTTTGTCGGCCAGAGGGTCCATGAACTTGCCGAAGTCAGAGACCTGATCGTAGTGACGGGCGATATAGCCGTCCACCGCGTCGGACGCGCACGCGATGATGTATACCGCGAGCGCGGCGTAGCGCAGACCGCTGTAGGCAAGGATGAGAAATATGGGTACCATGACGACTCGCGCCGTGGTGATCTTGTTTGCGGTAGTTTTAAGCATATCTTTATACCTGCTCTCCGAAAAGTATTCCGTCCTCGGTCCCGGTGATGAGGACGTCGGCCATTTCGCCCTCCCGGCACATGCCCGAGAAGTACACCTGACCGTCTATGTCCGGCGAATCCGCGTAGGAGCGGCCGACGAAGCACTGCTCCTCCTCGTCGTAGTATTCGCAGAGGACCCTGATGGTTTTTCCGATAAAGCTCTCGCAGAACTCGTCCATGATGGGGGCCTGAAGCTCCATGATGAGGTCCGCCCGGCGCTGAGCCTCCTCGTAGTCGACGTGGGGCATTTTCGCGGCGGGAGTACCTTCCTCGGGTGAGAAGGGGAATACGCCCACGCGCTGTATGCGCGCCTCCTTCAGGAACTCGCACAGCTCCTCAAACTCCGCCTCACCCTCGCCGGGAAGTCCGGAGATGAGACTTGTACGAAGCACCAGACCGGGGATACGCTCCTTGAGCCTGCCGAAAAGCTCGCGTATCTCCTCGCCGGTGCCGCGGCGGTTCATGGATTTGAGTATATTGTCGTTGATGTGCTGGATGGGGATGTCAAGATACTTGACGATCTTGTCGTTTTCGGCGATCTCCTCGATAAGCTCGTCGTCGAACTGATCGGGGTAGAGGTAGTGGAGACGTATCCACTCAATGCCCTCGATGGCGGCAAGCCTGCGGCACAGCTCCGCGAGGGAGCGCTTGCCGTAGAGGTCGGTGCCGTAGCGGGTGATGTCCTGCGCGATGACGATAAGCTCCTTTACGCCGTGCTGCGCAAGCTCCTCCGCCTCTGCCACGACGTTTTCCATGCTCCTCGAGCGATAGCGGCCGCGGATGTACGGGATGGCGCAGAAGGCGCAGAAATTGTTGCAGCCCTCGGCAATGCGGAGGTAGGCCCACGAGGGGCCGGTGGATACGACGCGGGGTATCTCCTCGATGGGGGCGTTCCGGTCGCCGAAGCGGGAGAAATCCGCCCCGTTCAGCACGGCGTCGGCCGCGGCGACTATGTCGGCGAAGCTGCCCACGCCGAGTATTGCGTCGATCTCCGGCAGCTCCTGAAGGATGGAGTCCTTATAACGCTCGGCGAGACAGCCCGTGACGATGAGCGCCTTGAGCTTCCCGGCCTTTTTCAGCTCAGCCATTTCAAGAATGTTGTCGATGGCCTCGCTCTTTGCCGCGTCGATAAATCCGCAGGTGTTGACGATGGCAAGCTCGGCCCCCTCGGGGTCGGGTACAAGCTCGTAGCCTGCCTCGCTCAAAAGATATAACATCTGCTCGCTGTTGACCAGATTTTTGGCACAGCCGAGAGATATCATCGCAAAAGTATGTATCATATGATCAGTATTCCTCATCGGTCTCCGCGCTGTATCTCGCAAGGGCGGAGCGTATCTCCTCCCATGAGTAGCCGCGGCGGTAAAGTGAATTGCCGAGCTTTCTGACCTGCTCGCGGTCGCCGGGGTCCTTGAGCTTCGCGGATATGAGCCGGTCGAGCTTTCCGTCCGTCTCGGGCATTGCGCCGAGAGCCTCGTCCCAAAGCTCACGCGGGACGCCGCGCCGTGAAAGCTCCGTGCGGACGCGCCCCGCGCCGTAGCCCTTGGAGGCATAGTGGCGCGCGACGGCGGCGGCGTAGCTCTCGTCGCTGAGGAAGCCGTTCTCGCTCAGCCAGCTCACGCAGTAGTCGGCGTTTTCCGCACTCTCGCCCTTCTGGACGAGCTTGTCGTGCAGCTCCTTCCTGGACATTAGCCGCCGGGATATCATCTCAAGCGCCCTGTCGCGGGCGATGGATCTGCCGGAGGCACTGCGCAGGGCGCGGATATCCTCCTCGTCAAGCTCCTTACCGGAGAAGAGGCGGAGGTCCGTCACCACGTTGAGGCTCGACCGTATCTCGCTCCCGTCCTCAAGGCATACCGTTATCCGCCCCGGGGAGGTCTGTTTCAGCGCTTTTATGAGCATCGAATGCTATCAGCCCTCGTCAAAGTCGTCCGCGGAGACGTTGACGGCCTTTGCCGCGGCGCTCTCGGCCTCCTTGCGGCCTCTGGGAGAGAGCTTCCATGCGTTGTCGTAGATCTCCTGAGCGATACGCTCGCGGACCTCCTCGTTGTTGGCGAGGTATTCCTTCACGCCGTCGCGGCCCTGGATACGCTGGCCGTTGCAGGTGTACCACGCGCCGGCCTTGTCGATGACGTCGAGCTTTACGCCCAGATCGACTATCTCGCCGACACGGGAGATGCCCTCGCCGTACATTATATCGAACTCCGCCTCACGGAAGGGGGGCGCGACCTTGTTCTTCACGACCTTTGCGCGGGTGCGGTTGCCGACCAGCTCGCCGTTGACCTTGAGAGTCTCGATACGGCGCATGTCGATACGCACGGAGGCATAGTACTTGAGCGCGAGACCGCCGGGCGTGGTCTCGGGGTTGCCGTAGACGACGCCGATCTTCTGACGCAGCTGGTTGATGAAGATGACGGTGCAGTTGTTCTTGGATATCGCGCCGGCCAGTCTGCGCATGGCCTGAGACATGAGTCTCGCGAGAGCGCCGACCACGGTGTCGCCGACCTCGCCCTCGAGCTCAACACGGGGGATGAGCGCCGCGACGGAGTCGATGACGACGACGTCCACCGCGCCGGAGCGCACGAGCGACTCCGCAATGTCCAGCGCCTGCTCGCCGGTATCGGGCTGAGAGATGAGCAGACTGTTGATGTCGACGCCGAGAGCCTTGGCGTAGGCAGGCTCGAGCGCATGCTCAACGTCGATATACGCCGCGTCGCCGCCCTTCTTCTGCGCGGAGGCGACCACATGGAGCGCCAGCGTAGTTTTACCGCAGGACTCGGGTCCGTAGATCTCAACTATCCTGCCTCTGGGGACGCCGCCTATGCCAAGCGCCATATCCAGCGAGAGAGAGCCGGTGGACAGGGCCTCGACATTTTCCGCGATGTCGTCGCCGAGACGCATGATGGTACCCTTGCCGTAGTCCTTTTCTATTTTCGCGATGGCGGTCTCGAGCGCTTTTTTCTTGTCGCTCACGGCGGGAGCCGCCGCCACGGCCTTTTTCTTCTCTGCCATGTTGTTATCTCCTTATTTTTATATGATCCCGACCACGACGCGGTCGACGCCCAATGTATCCTTGCGTGTGAAAACGGAGCGGAAGGACGCAGCCTGAAGCATTTCGGAAACTGCCCCGGCCTGCCCCTCGCCGACCTCAAAGAGCAGCATGCCGTAGGGGCGAAGCGTGGTCCTCCAGTGCTTGATGATGGATTTATAAAATCTCAGTCCGTCCTCGCCGCCGTCCAAAGCCCAGAGCGGCTCGTGATCCTTCACGGAGCTGTCGAGCGTGTCGATCTCGGCGGTTGCGATATAGGGAGGGTTGGAAATTATCATATCGAACTGGCCTATGCTCATGGGCGGTGAGCTGAGAGCGTCTGCCTGCATGCATATCGCGCGGGCCGAGAGCCGGTTGAGCGCGATGTTCTTACGGCATATCTCAAGGGCGCTGGGGCTGATGTCGACGGCGACAAGCTTTGTCGCGGGCATTTCGTGACCCACCGCGCAGGTTATGCAGCCGCTGCCGCAGCAGAGGTCCAGCACCTTCGCGTCCATCTTGTAGCCGGTGAGCAGCTCCTTTGCGGTGTTCACCAGCACCTCGGTGTCCATGCGGGGGATAAGCACGTCCGGGGTGACTATCATCGGCAGACCGTAAAACTCCCACGAGCCGGTTATGTACGCCACGGGTTCACCCGCGATACGCCGCTCGATGTACTCGCGCACCTTGCTCTCCACCTCGGAGGTGGTGTAAAGGTGCAGATCGCGCATAAGCTCGGCAGAGCTTTTCCCGGCGGCGTGGGCGACGATGAGCCGCGCCTCAAGATTGTACGCCTCTATCCCGCAGCGCCGCAGCGCCGTGCGGGCGGAAAAATAAATGTCGTTGTATGTTTTCAAGGAGCCGCCACCTCAGCTTCCCCAGACGTCGGAGCCGCTCTCCTCGGGTATGACCAGCTGGAGGGCGCGGATGGCGCACTCGATCATGCCGTCGTCAGGCTCGCTCGTCGTAATGCGCTGCAGCCACTTCCCGGGCGCGGACAGCGCGGCGGAGAGCGCGTTGTCATGCTTGCCGCACCAGCGGTTTATCTCGTAGCTGATACCGACCACTATCGGCAGCAGGAGCAGATGACAGCCCATGCGCACAAAGGTGTTGTCCGCGCGGACAACGGAGTTTACAAGTATGCTCACGACCACGACGACCAGCAGAAAGCTGGTGCCGCAGCGGGGGTGAAAGCGCGACTCGGGGCGGACGTTGTCGACGGTCAGCTCCTTGCCGTGTTCGTAGCAGAAGATGGTCTTATGCTCCGCACCGTGATAGCGGAAAAGGCGCTTTACGTCGGGCGAGAGCGTACAGAGCTTCATGTAGCAGAGCAGTATGATTATCCTCACGACGCCCTCGGAGATGTTGCGGACAAAGTAATGTCCGGAAAGCCCCTTGAAAAGTCCCACGACGAACGCGGGCAGGAAAATGAACAGGAACAGCGACAGCAGCACGCCCAGCACGACGGCCGCGCCGATGATGAGCTTCTTCGCCTTTTCCTCGGAAAAGTGCGATTCGATCCATTTGTCGAGCTTGTCCGGTTCGCCCTGCTCCTCGACGGGGATGAGGTCCGCCGAGTAGGTCAGCGCCTGCATGCCCTTGACCATGGAGTCGAGGAACGTGACGCAGCCGCGTATGAACGGCACGCCGAGTATGGGGTATCTGTCCTTTATGAGCCTGAGCTCGTCGACCTTTTCGACAAGACCGTCCACCGTGCGGCAGACGATGGCCTGCTTCTTCGGACCGCGCATGAGTATGCCCTCGATAAGCGCCTGACCGCCTATGGAGGTGCGGAAATCAGAGGATCTGTTTTCTGGCATTGTTTTCTCCCTGCTTCGAGGTGAGCGGCAGCAGCACCGTGACCCGGCAGCCGCACTCCTCGGCATTTTCTATGTTGAGCTGTCCGCCGTGGCGGGTGACTATCTCGTCGCACACGGCAAGACCGATACCGGTGCCGCGGTTCTTGGAGCTGCCCTTGTAGAACTTCTCCTTGACATGGGGAAGCTCCGCCTTGGGTATGCCGTGACCGTAGTCCCGGATGACGATATGGACGTATGAGCTGTCGGAGGAGAGGGAAACGTCGATCTTCTTTCCGTCTCCGCCGTGATTGAGGGCGTTGTCGAGCAGATTGAGGAACACCTGCTTGAGCCGCTCGGGGTCGCCGGGGATAAGGGGTATCTCCGCGTCGGGCGCGGTGTAGTTTATCTCCATGCCGGCCTGCCGCATAAGCTCGCCGTAGGTGAAAAGCGCGTCCTCAAGCTCCGCCGCGATGTCGATAAGCTCGATACGGAGGTTGAAGCGGCCGTCCTGTATACGCGTAAATTCAAGAAGCTCCTTTACCATTCCGGTGAGGCGCTCGGCCTCCTTGGAGATGATGTGTATGCCCCGGAGAGAGTCGCCCTGGACCGCGGGGTCATAGGCGATGGTCTCCGCCCAGCCGGTGATGGCGGTGAGCGGGGTGCGAAGCTCGTGCGAGACCTGAGAGATGAAGTCCGTTCTCGACTTCTCGGCCACGGCGACCTTGACGGACATGTCGTTTATCTCGTCGGTGAGACTGCCTATCTCGTTGTCGGATCTCTTTTCTATCTGCGTGCCGTAGCTCCCGGAGGCTATGCGCTCCGCCGCGGCGGTAAGCTCGTTTATCGGGTCGGCTACATAGCGCGAGAACCATAAATTCAGCCCGATGATGTACAGGCAGATGACGACGATCATCACCACCGCCCAGATCACATGCCCGCGCGTTATGGACCACACCGCCGCCAGAAGCACGCACAGCGCGGCCAGACCCGACACGAGAAGCTGCATTCTGAGGTTTTTCAGCATTTATCCTTACTTCCTAAAAAATCTTTGTGCCGGATCAGTATCCCCACTTGTAGCCGTAGCCCCATACCGTGGTGAGGTACTCGGGCTCTGTGGGGTCGCTCTCGATCTTTATACGCAGACGGCGGATATTGACGTCGACGGTCTTGAGCTCGCCGCTGAACTCCCCGCCCCAGACGGAGGTGAGGATATCCTCGCGGGACATGGCCTTGCCGGGATTTTCCATAAAGAGCTTCATGAGCAGGTATTCTATCTGGGTGAGCTTCAGGCGCTGGCCGTCCTTTTCAAGGGTGCGGTTGCGCGTGTTAAGGACGAAGGGGCCGCTGACAAGCTCCGCGGCGGTCTTTTCCTCCTCGTCTATGCCGAGACGGCGGATGAGCGCGTCGACGCGGGCGGTAAGCTCGGCGGGGGAGAAGGGCTTCGTAACATAGTCGTCCGCGCCGGTCATGAGACCCGTGACCTTGTCTATCTCCTGACTCTTGGCGGTGAGCATGATTATCCCCATCTTGGAGCCGGTGGCGCGGATACGGCGGCAGACCTCGAAGCCGTCTATGTCCGGCAGCATAACGTCCAGCAGCGCAAGGCAGATGTCGGGATTTACCTTGAGCTTTTCAAGCGCCATCATGCCGTTTTCCGCCTCAATAGGCTCAAAGCCGCTGCGGCGCAGGTTGATGACGACAAAGCTGCGGATGTTGGCTTCGTCCTCAAGAACGAGAATTTTCTTCATAATATGTTATCCTCCCAGTCAGAGTAAAGAAAGCTATACGGACAATGAATTATAACACATCTCTGACAAAATTGATAGCCATAGTTTCAAAAAATAAATATTTTTTTACAATGATTACAACCGAAAAACGCCGCAGTGGCAATTTCGCATGGTTTGTGCGCCAGATGACGTGATTCGTGTTGTAAATCGGCATGTTTGATGGTAAAATATTTCCAGCCGATACGAAAAAGGAGCGCGCCATGACAGAGAACGACAAACGATATCATCTCATCGACGGGATACGCGGAGCCACCGTTATCAGCATGGTACTCTACCATTTCTTTTACGACTTTTTTGTGGTGTACGGCGGCGAACCGAGGTGGTACGCCGGCCCGGCGGTGCATTTCTGGCAGCAGACCATATGCTGGAGCTTCATACTCATCTCCGGCTTCGTCTGGCCGTGGGGGAGGAAGAAAAACCTCCGGCGCGGCGTCGTGCTGAACCTTCTGGGCCTTGGCATAACCGTCGTCACGCGCCTTTTCATGCCGGAGCAGACGGTGCGCTTCGGCATACTCAACTTCCTCGGCTGCGCGGTGCTGCTGATGTATCTTCTCGAAAAGCCGGCTCGCAGGCTCCCGCCGGTGCCGGGGCTTGTGCTGTCGTTCGCGCTGTTTCTGCTTACGCTGCACATAAACGAGGGCTACATAGGCTTTCGCGCTCTGCTCAGTATCGACCTGCCGTCGGCGCTGTACGAAGTGAGGCTGCTCACGCCGCTGGGCTTTCCGTTCCGCGGCTTTCAGTCAGGGGACTTTTTCCCGATACTGCCGTGGCTGCTGCTGTACCTCACTGGCTATCACCTCGGCCGGGTGTTCGAGCGCTGCCGTGAGCTGCACGGCGCGGCAAGGATAAATATACCGGTGCTTTCGTACGTCGGACGCAGGACGCTGTGGGTATATCTGCTCCACCAGCCGCTCTGCGTGCTTGCCTGCTGCATTATCCTCAGGCGTCCGCTCTTTTGAATTTGAAATGAAAGCAGACTCGCGCCCCGGCCTTTTAGAAAGGCCGGGGCGCGAAAAGCTTTGCGGCTCACGATCTCTTTGTGCCTATGCGCTGTACCCATCCGATGATCTGGCCGGACAGTATGACGGTCAGCAGAGAATAGAATATCTTCCTGAACGGGATGTAGCTCAGCGAGAGGAGCAGCACTGTCATGTCGCTTGTCAGGTATATCCACTGAATGCGCGCGCCGGTGAGGCGCGAAAGACTCATGGCGAGGGCGTCGTCCCCGCTCGTCGCTCCGCCCGCGCGGACGCAGAAGCCCGCACCGATGCCGATGAAGAGCGCGCCGAGTATAGAGGCGGCAAGGGGATAGAGCGCGATATCCGGATATATCGGCGGGAACAGCTCGCACACCGCGTAGGCCGCGGAGAAGCCGCCCGTAGCCACCAGAGAGTATATGATGAAGCTCCTCCCGAGCGTCCTCCATCCGAGTGCGTAGCACAGAGTGTTGAATACCGCGCCGGAGATGGCCGGGGAGAGGCCGAACCAGTGATCCAAAAGCAGCGTCGCGCCCAGCACGCCGCCCTCCGTGATCCCGGCGACGGCATGGATGTTGTACATGCCGAAGGCCTGAACGGCGGCCGATAAAAGCGCCGTTATACAGTTTTTCAGTTTGATATCTTTCATGTCTGTTACCTCGCTGTCTGACGGTGATGTGCAAAAAAGAAGAGCCTTTCATACGGCGCCGCGCTGGCGCGATATCAAAAGCCCTCCTCTTGAAGGACCGGCTGACTGTCAGCCGGCTTAAAGACGGTTCTCTTGCTCCTGTCAGCTAATGGTAACACAGCCGGAGCATAAAAGCAAGCCCCCGGCGGGAGCGAAGCGAAGCTCCCTCCGGGGGCTTATCCTGCGTCTTAGAGGATATGTACGCTCTCGGGGTCAAAGACGAGGCGGCACATGTCGCCGACCTTATAGACGCGCTTGTTCTTGGGATTGGGATCGGTGAGCTTTACTACGGTATCGCCCACACGGACGTGGTAATTCTGGTAGCTGCCCATGAAGCAGGAGAGGATGACCTCGCAGGGGAGACCGCCCTCCTCCGCAAGGGCCGCGGCCTCGGGACGGAGAACGATGGTGTATTCCTTGCCGACCTCCATGCCGGGTACTGCGGCAGCATGGCAGACGTCGTTCGCCACGCGGATACGGGCGCTGCCGCCTTCGAGAGCTTCGAGCCTGCCCTTGAGGAAGTTTGCCTCGCCGATGAAGTCCGCGACGAACTCGTTCACCGGGTGGTAGTATATCTCCTGCGGGGAGCCGACCTGCTCCACAACGCCGGAGCGCATGATGATTATCCTGTCGGAGAGGGCCATCGCCTCGCTCTGGTCGTGGGTGACATAGACGGCGGTAATGCCGACCTCCTGCTGGATACGGCGTATCTCGGTACGCATGGAGA
Source organism: uncultured Oscillospiraceae bacterium (assembly GCA_934573855.1). Classification (GTDB taxonomy): domain Bacteria; phylum Bacillota; class Clostridia; order Oscillospirales; family Oscillospiraceae; genus Limivicinus. The sequence goes on from CAKTMF010000001.1 coordinate 141,241, forward strand.
CCCTGAGCTTCGCGTCCAGGTTGGAGAGCGGCTCGTCAAAGAGCAGCACGCCCGGCTCGATGACCAGTGCGCGGGCGAGCGCCACACGCTGCTGCTGTCCGCCGGAGAGCTGGTTGGTCATGCGGCCCTCCATACCGGAAAGCTCCACGAGCTCGAGTATCTTCATGACGCGCTCGCGTATCTCCTCCTTGGGGACGTGGCGGAGCTTGAGACCGTAGGCCACGTTGTCGAACACATTGTAGTGGGGGAGCAGGGCGTAGCTCTGGAACACCATGGCGGTGTCGCGCTTGTTGGGGGTGAGAGCGTTTATCGGCTCGCCGCCGAGGTAGATCTCGCCCTCGTCGGGGCTTTCAAAGCCCGCGATCATGCGCAGTGTGGTGGTCTTGCCGCAGCCGGAGGGGCCGAGCAGGGTGACAAATTCTCCGGGCTCGATGGTCAGACAGTTATCCTTGACCGCGTAGAAGTCCCTGCCGGTCTTCGGATCCTGATATATCTTGGAAATATGCTCGAGACGCACGCCTTTTTTCGTTTTTTCCATGGCTTACTTGCCCTCCTTGATTTTTCTGCTGGTGCCGAAGTATTTTGTCACGAGATCCATCAGCAGCACGCTGCCGTAGGTGATGGCGATAAGTATCGTCGCGAAAGCACAGGCGAGACTGAACGAACCCTTTTCGGCAAACTCGTTGATCTGCACGGTGATGAGCAGGAACTGCGGCGTCACCAGCAGGATAATGGCAGAGATCGCGGTAATGCTGCGGACAAAGGCCGTGACAAGGCCGCTGAGGAAGGAGTCCTTGATAAGCGGCAGCGTCACCGTCATGAACACGCGGAAGCTGTTCGCGCCCATGTCGTAGGCGGACTCCTCGATGGACTTGTCTATCTGCCTGAGGGCGGAGATACCGCTGCGCGTGCCGGTGGGCAGCGAGCGCACCACGAACACGATGATGAGTATAAGTCCCGTGCCGTACAGCCCCTGCATGAAGCCGGTGTGGAACAGACCGCCGGAGAAGCCGCGTATGTAGCCGACGCCGAGAACGGTGCCGGGGACGGCCATGGCGAGCATGGATACGGCCTCGATAAAGCCCTTGGCCCTGAACTTGCGTTTGACGACCAAATAGGAGATTATCATGCTCAGCAGCGCCGTGATGGGCGCGGATATAAGGCTGAGCACAAAGGAATCGCGGAAGGCTTGAAAACCGTGGTAGCGGCTGAAAACGAGCTTGAACCACTTGCCGGTGAGCGGGAAGAACTTAAAGCCCCATGTGGGGAAGCACGCGCCCACGGGGACGCAGATGTACATCATGATAACGAACATCGCGACCATGGCGCACAGCACGGTGAGCGGCACCTTGACGCTGCGGTCGGTGATGAGCATACGGCCGCGGGAGGCCTTGCCGGTGAGGGTGGCCGCGGTCTTGCGCTCGAGATAGTATTTCTGCACGGCGAACATCGCGAGCGTTATGCACAGCAGCACCACGGCCATGGCGGCGGCGCCGGCCTTGTCATACGCGCCGGTGATCTGGAGATAAATGGTGGTCGCGAGGGTGTCGTAGGAGCCGCCGATTATCATGGGGTTCGCGAAGTCCGCGATGGACTCGATGAACGTGACGAGAAACGCGTTGCCGAGACCCGGCAGCAGCAGCGGCAGCGTCACGCTGGTAAAGACTTTCCAGCGGGAGGCGCCCATGTCGCGCGCGGCCTCCTCAAGAGACGGGTCGATGTTCTTGAGAAGTCCCTTGAGCATCATATAGCATACCGGGAAGAACGTGAGCGTCTGCACGACGGTTATGCCCCAGAAGCCGTATACGCTGTTGTCGTATATCTTCAGCAGGAAGCGGGTGATTATGCCCGCCTTGCCGAAGAGCATTATCATCGAAAGGCTCAGCACAAAGGGGGGCGAGACCACGGGCAGCATGGAGACGACCTTGAAAAGGCCGCCGACGAACTTGCCCATGCGCACATAGACCTCCACATACGCGAACAGCAGCCCGACCAGAGTGGAGAGTATACCGACCAGAAAGCCGACCTTCAGCGTGTTTGTTATGGCGCGGGTAAAAGAGGGGATGGCGAAAATGCGCCGGAACACGTCAAAGCTCAGCCTGCCGTCGCCGACAAAGCTGTCGACAAGAAGAATAGCCAAGGGGTAGAGAATGAAAAGCGTGAGGAATGTTATCAGCACGACGATGGTGGTAACGAGAATGGGATCGCCAAGGAGCTTTTTCCGATCCAATGCCGCGCTCTGGGTAGTTGCCATAGGCGGACTCCCTCCTGACATTTTAAGTATAGAGGACGAACAGAACGGCTGTCATTGCGGACCTGCGTACCCATCATCCTGAAAGCCGGTCCGTGATGACAGCCGATCTATCTGTTTTGCCGATCACAAATAAGGAGTAAGGCGGCGGCAGGAGCCGCCGCCTTGAAAAGGAAAAAATTACTCGGTCTTGAAGCGGTCTGCACCGGTGTCGGCGCCGCCTGCGTTCAGAGCGGCCATGACCTCTTCGATGTAGGTGCCGATGTTGTTCTTGGCATCCTCGAAGTCATAGTCCATGACGTTGTCGGGATCCAGACCGAACTGCATGGCGACCTCGGGCTGAGTCGCGTTGTCAATGACGAGGAACTGGTAGGAGCCGTTATTGGCGGCGAGGTTCACGCACTCGGGAGAGAGAGCGTACTCGATCCACAGCTTTGCGGCGTTGGTGTGGGCAGCGCCCTTGAACATGGCGGTCGCGCCGACCTCAAAGGAGGTGCCGCTGGAGGGGATGACCAGCTCGACGTTGGTGTAGCCGTTGTCGACGATCTGGGTGATGCCATCGTGCAGGAAGCCGATACCGATGACGCACTCGCCGGTGCCGACGTTCTTGGACGGGCCGGAGCCGGACTTGGTGTAGACTTCGATGTTCTTGTCAAGGTCTACGAGGTACTGGATACCCTCGTCGTGACCGTACTTCTGGATCATGGTGTTGATGACCAGCTTCGCGGTGCCGGCGGTGTTGTAGTTGGAGAGCCAGATGAGACCCTGGTACTCGGGCTTGAGCAGGTCGGCCCAGTCGGCGGGAGCTTCGAGATTCAGACGTGCAAGCTCGTCGGAGTTGACCATGAAGCCCAGAATGCCCTTGTAAATGCCGTACCACTTGCCCTCGGGATCCTTGTACATGTCGCTGAGAAGGTGGGAGGCGTTCACCGCGTCATAGACCTCAAGCAGGTCTTCCTTTGCGAGAACGTTGTAGGGGTCGGTCGTGCCGCCGAACCAGACGTCGGCAGAGGGATTGCCCTTCTCTTCTTCGATCTTTGCCTGGACCTCGCCGGTGGAGAGACGCTGGTAATTCACCTTGATGCCGAACACTTCTTCAAAGTGTTCGCACGCGGCGGCCAGATACTCCTCCTCGCAGGAGCCGTAGACGGTCAGCTCGCCCTCGGCCTGAGCCGCGGCGATGAGGTCGTCCATGCCCTCAAAGTAGGAAGGGTAGTTGAACTCGGCGGGAGCGGGTTCCTCGGCGGGAGCCGGGTCGGCCGCGGGGGCGGGATCGGCTGCGGGAGCCTCGGTCTTGCCGCAGGCGGTCAGGGACAGGACCATGACCAGAGCCAGAAGCAGAGCCAGATACTTTTTCATTTCATTTCCTCCGTTCGTAATATTCCGATAGAATATATCGGATTTGTAAACTTTATTATAAACATTCTTCCAGGCGTTGTCAATCATTACATAAACGCAATTTATAATTTTATTGATTTTGTTTAATATGGACATTTCAGGGCGCTTTTGGACGGCAGAGACGATTTTACGGCGGATTTGGCGCAAACATATCGACGAAAGGGCGCGGCCGTGCTATAATATCACCGTTAAGTACACGGGAGGGGGCCGGACTTTGGACGGTAAGGATAAGCGCCATATCAGCGTCGGGCTGCTCGCCCATGTCGACGCGGGAAAGACCACGCTCTCCGAGGCCATGCTCTATCTCTCCGGGCGGATAAAAAAGCTCGGCCGGGTCGACCACCGGGACAGCTTTCTCGATAACCACGAGCTTGAGCGCGCGAGGGGGATAACCATCTTCTCAAAGCAGGCGGTCATGGAGCTTGAAAAAAGCACCGTGACCCTCCTTGACACTCCCGGACACGCGGACTTCTCCGCCGAGACGGAGAGGACGCTGCAGGTCCTCGACTGCGCCGTGCTGGTCATCAGCGGCACTGACGGCGTTCAGGCGCACACGGAGACGCTGTGGGAGCTTTTGAAGCGATACGCCCTGCCCGTTTTCGTGTTTGTATCCAAGATGGATCTGCCGGTATGCGACGGGGAGACGCTCATGGAGGAGCTGCGTGCGCGCTTCGGCGAGGGCTGCGTCGACTTCACCCACAGGGGCGCGGACTTCGGCGAGGATCTCGCCATGTGTTCCGAGAGCGCCATGGAGGAATATCTTGAGAGCGGCCGGGTGAGCGGCGGGACGGTGTCTGAGCTTATCAGGCGGCGCGAGCTGTTCCCGTGCTTTTTCGGCTCCGGACTCAGGACCGACGGAGTGGAGGAGCTGCTTCATGCGCTCGACACGCTCGTCCCCTCGCCCGCATGCGGTGAGGAGTTCGGCGCAAAGGTATATAAAATATCGCGTGACCCGCAGGGGAACCGCCTTACCTGCGTGAGACTGACCGGCGGCGCGCTGAAGGTACGCGGAACGCTCCGCTACAGGGACGAAAACGGCGCCGAGCTTACGGAAAAGGTCAGTCAGATACGTATATATTCCGGTATGAAATACGAGACCGCGGAGACGGTCACGGCGGGACAGACCTGCGCGCTGCTGGGTCTGTCCGGCACCTACCCCGGACAGGGGCTGGGCGCGGAGCCGGCTTCCGCCTCGCCGGTGATGGAGCCGGTGGTGAGCTGCCGCGTCATCCTGCCAGACGGCGCGGACCCGCGCGTCATGCTCCCGAAGCTCCGTCAGCTTCAGGAGGAGGACCCTCAGCTCCATGTTCTGTGGAACGAGCGCAGCCGCGAGATAAGCGTGCAGATGATGGGCAAGGTCCAGGGCGAGATATTCAAAAGCCTTGTCAAGGAGCGCTTTGACACGGATATCGACCTTGGCGCGGGGCGCATAATGTACCGTGAGACAATTAAAAATAAGGCAGAGGGCGTGGGCCACTACGAGCCTCTGCGTCACTATGCCGAGGTACATCTTATTCTGGAGCCGCTGCCGCGGGGGAGCGGCGTGGTCATCGACACCGTATGCCCCGAGGATGAGCTTGACCGAAACTGGCAGCGTCTTATCCTCACACACCTGCAGGAAAAGCGCCACATGGGCGTACTCACCGGCTCGCCGGTGACGGATGTAAAGATAACCCTTGCCTCGGGCAGGGCGCACCTCAAGCACACCGAGGAAGGCGATTTCCGCCAGGCGACCTACCGCGCGGTGCGTCAGGGGCTTATGCGGGCCGAGAGCGTGCTTCTCGAGCCGTATTACAGCTTCTTCCTCGAGGTCCCACCGGAGCAGATAGGCCGCGCGATAAGCGACGTGCGCGCCATGAACGGCACATTTTCTTCTCCGGCGGATGTGAACGGCTTCATGCGTATCGAGGGGAGCGCCCCAGTCTCCGCCATGAACGGCTATATGAGCGAGGTGACTGCCTATACCCGCGGCAGGGGGCGCTTCGGCTGCCGGGTCGAGGGATACAGGCCCTGCCATAACGCGCAGGCGGTGATAGACGAGACCGGCTACGACCCGGAGGCGGACGTTGACAACAGCCCGGACTCGGTGTTCTGCGCACACGGCGCGGGCTTTACCGTGAAGTGGGACAAGGTGCCGGAGTATATGCACCTTGAAAGCTGCCTCAGACCGGAGAGGCCCGCAGAGACTCCCACGCCGCGCCGGCACACTCTCGACATCGACGAGCGGGAGCTTGAGAGCATTATGGAGCGGGAGTTCGGCCCCATCCGCCGCCGCAGCTACAGCGCCGCCGTGAGGAACGAGGCCCCCGCCGCGGCGGAACTTATTTCTAATAAGAAGGAGTACCTGATAGTCGACGGCTACAACGTCATCTTTTCGTGGGACGAGCTGAAGGAGCTTGCGAAGTACAACATGGAGCTTGCCCGCGGGCGGCTCATGGATATGCTCTCAAATTACTGCGGCTATACGAGAGCCGAACTTGTTGTGGTGTTCGATGCCTACCGCACGCCGGGAAACCCCGGGAGCAGAACGGACTACCACAACATCCATGTGGCCTACACCGGGGACGGGGAGACGGGCGATGCCTACATCGAGCGTATCGCCAACGAGATAGGCAAAAACTACTCCGTCCGCGTAGTCACAAGCGACAACCTCATCCGCCTGTCCGCCCTGCGCTCCGGGGTCCTGCGCACCTCCTCCGGGGAGTTTCACGGCGAGGTGGAATGGGTGCTGAGCCAGATAGACAGCGTACTGAAGAAAACCAACGAAGGCGCGCACACGGTGAAATTGAAAGATGGAAAACAGTGAACTGATAAAAAGAGCCGAGGATCTCTCGGCGCGCTGCCGGAGGAGCGGCCGTCTCACCCAGACAAACTTCCTCACTCCCGCGGAGCGCTATCAGCTCGAGAGCTGGGCGAAGCGCGGCGGCTGTGAGGTGATCTTCTCCGGCGGACAGGAGGGGTGCAAGCGCACGGCGGCGTTCTTTCTGCCGGAGTGGATGGATCCGGAGAGCTTCGACGTCTCAGAGTATATAAGGGCCATACGCGTCACCGCCTATTTCGGCACGCCCGGCCACCGGGACTACATGGGCGCGGTGCTGGGCATGGGCGTAGGACGCGAGTGGGTCGGCGACATCCGCGTCGACGGGGACGAGGCGTATATCTTCTGCCTTCCCGGCGTCGAGCGCCATCTCGTGACCATCGACAAGGTCGGCCGATGCGGAGTGAAGGCCGTGGCAGTAGAGCTTTCGGAGGTGCCGGAGCCTGTGCGGCAGGTGAAGAACGTCAGCTTCTCGGTGATGAGCATGCGGCTCGACGCGGTGGTCGGCGGCATGTTTGACCTTTCGCGTACCGAGGCGGCCAAGCAGATCGCCTACGGCAATGTGAGCGTCAACTATTCCGTGTCAGAAAAGCCTGACCTCGCGGTGAAGCCCGGAGACGTCGTTTCCCTGCGCGGAGCGGGGAAGGGGACAGTCACCGGCACGGGCGGCACGTCGCGAAAGGGACGGCTGTTCGTCTACGCCGAAATATACAAATAGATAACATAATATAGTTAACATAATAGGAGGGAACTATGAAAGCCTACGAGAGACTTATCAACTATGTAAAGATCCACACCGCGAGCGCCGAGGACGTCGACGCGACCCCCACCACCGAGAGGCAGTTCGACCTCTCCCGCTACCTTGTTGAGGAGCTTGAAAAGATCGGCGTATCGAACGTCTATATGGACGACCACGCCTATGTTTACGGTGAGCTGCCCGCCACGCTCGGGCTTGAGGACAGACCCTGCATCGCCTTCATCGCCCATCTCGACACCATCCCGGACTTCAGCGGCGAGAACGTGAAGCCCCAGGTGATCGAAAACTATGACGGCGGCGACGTTGTCCTCGGCGAGAGCGGCAGGGTCCTGAGTGTGGAGAAGTATCCTCACCTGCCCTCGCTCAAGGGCCAGACCCTCATCACCACCGACGGCACGACCGTGCTGGGCGCGGACGACAAGGCCGGTATCGCGGAGATCGTCACCGCCTGCGAGCGTCTCATTAACGGCATGCTCCCCCACGGCAGGATAGCCGTCTGCTTCACTCCCGACGAGGAGGTCGGCCACGGCGCGTCGCTCCTCGACATCGGACGCACCGGCGCGGACTTTGCCTTCACGCTCGACGGCGGAGAGGTGGAGGAGCTGAATTACGAGACCTTCAACGCCGCCGGGGCAAGGGTCGACTTCAACGGCTTCAACATCCATCCGGGCAGCGCCAAGGACATGATGATAAACGCGAGCCTCGTCGCCATGGAGTTCAATTCTCTCCTGCCCGCCGGGGACGTCCCCTCAAAGACCGAGGATTACGAGGGCTTCTACCATCTGACCGACATGAGCGGCAGCGTTGAGAAGGCGTCCCTCAGCTACATCATCCGCGACCATGACAAGGCCGCCTTCGAGTGCCGCAAGGCCCTCATGCGCCACGCCGTGAAGGTCATAAACGAGAGGTACGGCGACGGCACGGCGGAGCTTACGATACGCGAGCAGTACAGCAACATGGCGGAGTACGTCATGACAAGACCGGAGATAGTCGAGCTTGCCAAGCGCGCCATCAGGCGCGAGGGACTGGAGCCTGCCATCATCCCCATCCGCGGCGGCACCGACGGCGCGCAGCTCTCCCGGCGCGGCCTGCTTTGCCCCAATTTGGGTACCGGCGGCTACTCCTTCCACGGCCCCTATGAGCATATCACGGCGGAACGCATGGAGACGATGGTTAACATAATCCTAAACGTCATAGACGAAAACATCAAATAAGAGGTGCTGAAAATGACGGGAACCAAGCTGGGCGCGCGCAAATGGCTGACGCTCATACTGGTCGGACTGTTCGGTCAGTTCGCGTGGACGATAGAGAACATGTACTTTAACGTCTTCCTATACAATACCATCTCGACAGACCCCGACTATATCGCGCGGATGGTGGCGTGGTCCGCGGTCGCGGCCACGGTGACGACGCTCCTCATGGGCGCGCTCTCCGACAGGGTGGGCAAGCGCAAGGTGTTCATCTGCGCCGGATATATGCTCTGGGGACTTTCTACGGCCGCCTTCGGATATATAACCAAGGAGAACGCCGCAAGGCTATTCCCGGCGGCGAACGCCGCGGCCGCTGCGGCGACGATGGTCGTCGTTCTCGACTGCGTGATGACCTTCTTCGGCAGCACCGCGAACGACGGCGCGTTCAACGCCTACGTCACCGACGTCACCGACAGCACCAACCGCGGCAAGGCGGAGAGCGTGCTGGCGATACTTCCGCTCATCTCCATGCTCATCATCTTCGGCCTTTTCGACGGCCTGACTCAGCAGGGAAGATGGAAGGAGTTCTTCAACATCTTCGGCTTCGCCGTCACCGGGGTGGGGCTGGTGTCGCTCGTGCTTGTCAAGGACGAGCCGGGGCTTGAGCCGAGAAAGGACAGCTATTTCAAAAACCTCCTCTACGGTCTGCGCCCCTCGGTCGTGAGGGAGAACCCCGAGCTGTACCTCTCCTTCGCGGCGTTCTGCGTATTTTCCGTGGCGGTGCAGGTGTTCTTCCCGTACCTCATCATCTATATCCAGAACTATCTCGGCATAACCGACTACGCCATAGTCCTCGGCGTGGTGCTGATCCTCGCCTCTGCGGTGAGCGTGGTCTCCGGGCGCTATATCGACCGTCTGGGCAAGCTGCGCTTTGCCGTCCCGGCGGTGGCGATAATGCTTGCGGGACTCGCCGGGATGTACTTCGTGCGCTCGCAGGCGGGGGTGATGGCCGCGGGTACCGTGATGATGGGCGGCTATATGATGGTCTCGGCGGCGCTGGGCGCGAACATCCGCGATTGGACGCCGGAGGGCAAGGTCGGCCATTTTCAGGGCATACGCATGATCTTCGCGGTCATGCTGCCCATGGTGATCGGCCCCGCTATAGGCGCCGCCGTCATCAAGGGCAGCGACAGCACCTATATCGAGCTGGGGCAGGTAAAGACTGTTCCGACTCCCGGCATATATCTTGCCGCAGCGGCGGTGCTGCTGCTTGTGTTCGTCCCGATATTCCTGCTGAAGAAGAAAGGAAAGTAAACATAAAAAAGTTTACATAATTAAAGAAAGACAAAAAACTACAGCCTCTGTACTTTGTATACAGAGGCTGTTTTGTATGTCGTTTACTTTTTGCCGGGAAGCCGCTCTTTTACTTTCCCTGCCAGAGCTTGTCCGCGGTGATATCGGCAAGGGACGCCGCGCCGCACATGGTCATGGTGGACTTGAGCTCGCCGACGATCTTGTTCATATAGACATTAAAGCCCTCCGCGCCGCCGCCGTAAATGGCGGTGAGTACGGGACGGCCGATAAGCACCGCATCCGCGCCCAGCGCCAGCGCGCGGAACACGTCAACGCCGGAGCGTATGCCGCCGTCGACGATTATTGTGAGCTTGCCCTTGACGGCCTCAACTATGGAGGGAAGCACCTCCGCGGTGGAGGGAACGCCGCCCTGCACGCGTCCGCCGTGGTTGGAGACAACGATCGCGTCCGCTCCGGCCTCGGCTGCCTTGAGCGCGCCGACGGGAGTCATGATACCCTTGATGATGAACGGCATTTTCGCGTAGCCGACGATCTCCTTCATCTCGTCCACGCTCTTGCTGCCGGCGTTGGGGTTATACTTTTTGAGGAAGGGGAGACCCGCGCCGTCGACGTCCATCGCGGCGGCGAAGATACCGTTTTCATTGAGGATGTCGAGCTTCGCGAAAACAGCCTCCTTGTTCCACGGCTTGATGGTCGGGCAGCCTATGCCGCCGATGGCCTTCATGTCCTGAACGGAGCTTATCATGACTTCGGGGTCCACGCCGTCGCCGGTGAGGGCCATAATGCCGTAGTCGGCCGCGGCCTTTATGAGTATGCTGTTATACTCCTGGTCGCTGTACTTGTCGCCGTAGTGGAGCTTGAGTCCGCCGAGAGGCGCGGCGAAAATGGGCGCGGAGAATTTGCGGCCGAACAGCTCGAACGAGACGTCGGGGTCGGCAAAGTTGGGGCAGAGGGTGTCCATATTGACAAATATCTCCTGCCACTTGTCATAGTTGCGCGTCGCGGTAAGTCCGGGGTATTTGCAGCCGGGGCCGGGGACGGTGTTGCCGCAGGCGCGCCCGTTGCACACGGGGCAGGCCTTGCAGTACGGGCCTATGCACGTTCTGGCTGCGGCGAGTATCTCATTGTAATCCATAGTGCGCTCTCCTTTTGTATTTTTGTGTCCGCTTGTTTGAATTGATTATCACTCAGATCCCGCGCAGTGTCAAGGGTATTTGCCCCGGCGGACGGAAAAGGGGGACGGCTCAGTCCCGCCCCACGCCGGTCAGGTCGAAGTCCGGTATCATCTCGTCCGTCGCCGACTCAGGCTCCTGCCAGTAGCCGGAGACTATGCCGCACTTGCGCATATAGCCGCAGAGCAGCTCGTTCGTCTCCGCCCCGACGCGGCCGAGAAGCTCCGGGAAGTCCTCCAGCCCCGGCATGGGCGTGTACTGGCACATTAGGGAGAAAAGCACGCTGTCCTCCGGGAAGCTCTCGGCGACGAAGTCTATGACGTCCATTGCGTTGAGCTCCTGCCCAGGCAGGATGAGATGACGGATGAGAACGCCAGAGCGCATGATCCCCTCGCTGTCGAGAACGTACGGTCCCGTCTGCCGGTACATTTCCCGTATGGCGGCGGCAGCGGCGGCGGGGTAGTCCCCGGCGGCGGAGTATTTCGCGGCGGGGGAGGACTTCGCGTACTTGAAGTCCGGCATGTATATCTGCACGAGTCCCTCGAGGCTCCTGAGCGTTTCGACGCTCTCGTACCCGGAGCTGTTCCACACCACGGGAATGCCCAGCTCAAGTCCGTCGAGCGCCTCGCGTATAACGCGCGAGAAGTGCGTGGGGGTGACGAGATTTATGTTATGGACGCCCTGATCACGGAGACGGAGCATGATGTCCCGCAGCTCCTGCACGCCGACGCGCTTTCCGCCCTCGCCGTGGCTTATCTCGTGGTTCTGACAGAACACGCACCGGAGATTGCAGCCCGTGAAAAATATCGTTCCCGAGCCGCGGGTACCGCTTATGCACGGCTCCTCGCCGAAGTGCGGCGCGGCGCGCGAGACCGACGGGAGAGCGGGACTGCGGCATATGCCGGAGGGCGCGTCGGCGCGCCGGAGAACGCCGCATTTGCGCGGACAGTCGCTGCACATGTACTCCATAAAAAATAAACCTCCCCGCAGAACATTGCCAAGAAAAACACAATCGTCAAAATGACAAGAAAAGGCCGTCCTGCGGGACATATTATAGCTCATATTTGGTCAATATGCAAGAAAACGCAAAAAGCGTAAAAAAGTGCATGATTTTTGTTTTTTTTGTGCTAAAATGTTTTTGAAGTCCATGAGGGGTTAATTATTTCGTGTCGAGCGGAGGCGGACGCAATGCTGGATATCGTTTTGGTCGAGCCTGAGATACCGCACAACACCGGCGCCATCGCCCGTACTTGCGCCGCCACCGGCGCGCGCCTCCATCTCATAAAGCCGCTGGGCTTCGACATCTCGGACAGGGCGGTAAAGCGCTGCGGTCTCGACTACTGGTATCTGGTCGATATCAGCGTCTATGAGAATATTGACGAGTTCTTTGCAAAAAATGGAGACAGCGGCATATTCCTCGCCACCACTAAGGCTCCGCGCGCCTACAGCGAGGCGGACATGAGCGGGGAGAACGTGACCCTCATCTTCGGCAAGGAGACCGCGGGACTGCCGCAGTGGCTGCGGGAAAAGTACCGCGAGAGATGTATACGCATACCCATGATAAGTCAAGCCCGGAGCCTGAATCTTTCAAACTCCGTCGCCATACTGGCATATGAGGCGCTCCGTCAGCAGGGCTTTCCCGGCCTGCTGGGGACCGGCTCGATGTCGGATGAAAAGTACAAATAACATTAACAGGAGGATAAACATGAATTACAGCAAGAAGACCGTTTACGACGCTGACGTCAAGGGCAAGAAAGTCCTGCTCCGCTGCGACTTCAACGTCCCCCAGGACAAGAAGACCGGTGAGATCACCAGCGATAAGCGAATCGTCGCCGCCCTCCCCACCATCAAGTACCTGCTCGAGCAGGGCGCGGCAGTCATTGCCTGCTCCCACCTCGGCAAGCCCGCGGCCACCTTTGATTCCTATGTGAAGAAGCAGGCCGAGAAGGGCAAGGACCCCGCCTCCATCACCGAAGAGGAGTGGAAGAAGTCTCTTGCAAAGCTGACTCTGGCTCCCGTTGCGAAGCACCTGAGCGAGCTGCTGGGCCAGGAGGTCATTTTCGCCTCCGATACCATCGGCGAGGACGCAAAGGCCAAGGCCGCCGCACTCAAGCCCGGAGAGATCCTGCTCCTTGAGAACACCCGCTTCGCAAAGGGCGAGACCAAGAACGACCCCGCCTTCGCAAAGGCTCTTGCCGACATGGCCGACATCTTCGTCTCCGACGCGTTCGGCACCGTCCACAGAGCGCACGCCACCACCGCCGGCGTCGCGGAATACCTCCCCGCATACTCCGGACTTCTGGTCGACAAGGAGCTGTCCGTCATGGGCAAGGCTCTCAACGACCCCAAGCGCCCCTTCGTCGCGGTCCTCGGCGGCGCGAAGGTCTCCGATAAGATCAACGTCATCAACAACCTCCTTGAGAAGGCCGACACCATCATCATCGGCGGCGGCATGGCATACACCTTCAAGAAGGCTCAGGGCTATGAGGTCGGCAACTCCCTCCTCGAGGCCGACCGTATCGACTACGCCAAGGAAATGATCGCAAAGGCCAAGGCAAAGGGCGTCAAGTTCCTTCTGCCCGTCGACAATATCTGCGCGGCCGAGTTCTCCGCGGACGCGGAGCCTGTCCTCGTCGAGGGCGACATCCCTGCCGACATGATGGGCATGGACATCGGCCCCAAGACCATCGAGCTTTTCTCCGAGGCCGTCAAGGGCGCCGGCACCATCGTGTGGAACGGCCCCATGGGCGTTTTCGAGTTCGATAAGTTCGCGGTCGGCACCAAGGCCATGGCCAAGGCGCTCGCAGAGTCCGGCGCGATCACCATCGTCGGCGGCGGCGACAGCGCGGCGGCAGTGGAGAAGCTGGGCTACGCCGACAAGATCACCCATATTTCCACCGGCGGCGGCGCTTCCCTCGAGTTCCTTGAGGGCAAGGAGCTTCCCGGCGTGGCATGCCTGCTCGACAAGTGATCCGCTATTACTATTAAGAATTGGAGATACAGAAATGAACAGAAAATACCGCAGAACCATTATCGCCGGCAACTGGAAGATGAATATGCTCGCCTCCTCCGTCAAGCCCTTCATGGAAGAACTCAAGGAGAACATGGCCAAGACCAAGACCTGCGACGTCGTCCTCTGCACTCCCGCAGTGATGATCCCCGCCATGGTCAAGGCCGGCAAGGAGCTTAAGGTCGCCGCCGGCGGTCAGGATGTTTCCAAGTACGAAAAGGGCGCATATACCGGCGAGATCTCCGCGAGCCAGCTCGCCGACGTCGGCGCGAAGTACTGCATAGTCGGCCACTCCGAGCGCCGCCAGTACCACGGCGAGAGCGACAAGCTCGTCAACGAGAAGGCAAAGGCCCTCCTCGAAAAGGGTATCAGCCCCATCATCTGCGTGGGCGAGAGCCTTGAGCAGCGCGAGATGGATCTGACCATGGAATATGTCGCCTATCAGGTCAAGGCAGCTCTCAGCGGTATCGACGCGACCCAGCTTCGCCGCTGCGTCATCGCCTATGAGCCTATCTGGGCCATCGGCACCGGCAAGACCGCTACCGCTCAGCAGGCTCAGGAGGTCTGCGAGGGTATCCGTGCCGTCATCCGCAAGATCTACGGCGCCCGTCCCGCCCGTGCCGTCTCCATCCTCTACGGCGGCAGCATGAACGCAAAGAACGCATTCGAGCTTCTCGCACAGCCCGACATCGACGGCGGCCTTATCGGCGGAGCCTCCCTCAAGCCCGTGGACTTCTCCGCGATAGTCAAGGCCACCGATCAGGAACAGTAAGAAGGCGCTATCATGAGCAAAAAAGCAGTTCTCATAATACTCGACGGCTACGGCCTCGCGGCTCCCACCGCGGGCAACGCCATCGCGCAGGCAAAAAAACCCAACCTTGACCGTCTCTTCTCCGAAAATCCGTGCAGCACCCTCTCCGCCTCCGGGCTGGACGTGGGACTGCCCGAGGGACAGATGGGCAACTCCGAGGTCGGCCACACCAATATCGGCGCGGGCCGCGTGGTGTTCCAGATCCTCCCCAAGATGTCTCAGGAGATAAAAAACGGCAAGTTCTTTGAAAACGCCGCGTACATCAAGGCCATGGAGGACGCGAAGGCCTCCGGCAAGGCCCTGCACATCATGGGCCTCCTCTCCAGCGGCGGCGTACACAGCCATATCGACCATATCTTCGCCATCCTCGATATGGCAAAGCAGCGCGGCGTGGAGAAGGTCTACGTCCACTGCTTCCTCGACGGACGCGACGTCGCGCCCAAGAGCGGCGCGGGCTTCGTTCAGAAGCTTCAGGACAAGTGCGCACAGCTCGGCAACGCGAAGATCGCCACTCTTCAGGGACGCTTCTGGGGCATGGACCGTGACAAGCGCTGGGACCGTGTCGAGGCCGGCTATAACGCCATCGTCTGCGGCGAGGGCGTGCGTGCCGACGACGCCGTCAGGGCGGTCGAGGCGAGCTACGCCGAGGACGTCACCGACGAGTTCGTAAAGCCCACCGTCATCTGCCCCGAGGGCGTCATCAACAAGGGCGACAGCGTCATCTTCATGAACTTCCGTCCCGACAGGGCGAGAGAAATGACATGGGCGCTCACCCTCCCCGACTTTGACGGCTTCGCGCGCAAAAAGACCGTATGCCCTCTCTCCTATGTCTGCACCGCGCAGTACGACGAGACCCTGCCTCTGCCCATCGCCTACCCGCCCGAGGTCATCGAGAACACTCTCGGCGACTACGTCAGCGCTCACGGACTCAAGCAGTTCCGCGTTGCGGAGACCGAGAAGTACGCCCATGTGACCTTCTTCTTCAACGGCGGCGTCGAAAAGCAGGCCGAGGGCGAGGACAGATGCCTCGTCCCATCCCCCAAGGAGTTCCCCACCTATGACCTCATCCCGCAGATGAGCGCCGAAAAGGTCGCGGACAAGTGCGTCGAGGCCATCGCCTCCGACAAGTACGACCTCATCGTCTGCAACTTTGCAAACTGCGACATGGTCGGCCACACCGGCGTTATGGCGGCGGCCGTCACCGCGGTCGAGACCGTTGACGCCTGCATGGGCCGTATCATGGCCGAGGTCGCAAAGCACGAGGACACCACTCTCGTCGTCACCGCCGACCACGGCAACGCCGACTGCATGTTCGACGAGAACGGCAAGGTCAACACCGCCCACACCACCAACCCCGTGCCTTTCGCGGTGTGCAGGAGCGGTATCGAGCTTATGGACGGCCGCCTCGCGGATATCGCGCCCACCATCCTGAAGCTCATGGAGCTTGAGCAGCCTGCCGAAATGACCGGCAAATGCCTGATCAAATAATGTGGAGGGCGGCGCTGAGCCGCCCGTCCGCTGAAAAAAATAAGAAGGGAAATTGCTATGATCTACACAAGCGAAGTCAAGAATATGTGTCCCGTCGCCAAGGGCGCATACCACGGTCCCGCACCCATACCCGAAGAGGGCAAGTGGGTCCAGGCCAAGGAAATTTCCGACATCTCCGGCTTTACCCACGGTATCGGCTGGTGCGCACCCCAGCAGGGCGCCTGCAAGCTGACCCTTAACATCAAAAACGGCATCATCGAGGAAGCACTGGTCGAGACCATCGGCTGCTCCGGCATGACCCATTCCGCGGCAATGGCCTCCGAGATCCTCATCGGCAAGACCATTCTCGAGGCGCTCAACACCGACCTCGTGTGCGACGCTATCAACACCGCCATGCGCGAGCTGTTCCTCCAGATCGTATACGGCCGCAGCCAGTCCGCTTTCTCCGAGGGCGGCCTCGCCATCGGCGCTTCCCTTGAAGACCTCGGCAAGGGCCTGACCGGCCAGGTCGGCACCACCTTCGCCACCAGCGCAAAAGGTCCCCGCTACCTCCAGCTCACCGAGGGCTACATCACCAAGCTCGCTCTCAATGCTGACAGCGAGATCGTCGGCTACGAGTTCGTCAAGATCGGCCCCATGATGGAGAACATCAAGTCCGGCATGGACGCGAACGAGGCCGTCAAGAAGGCCACCGGCCACTACGGCCAGTGGGACAACGCGGCAAAATACATAGACCCGCGCCACGAATAAGAGAAGGAGGACACAAGAATGGCATTATTTGAAAGCTACGAGAGAAGAATCGACAAGATAAACGGTGTCCTCGCACAGTACGGCATCGGCTCTGTCGAAGAGTGCAGAGAGATCTGCAAGGCAAAGGGCTTCGATCCCTACGAGATCGCCCAGAATATCCAGCCCATCTGCTTTGAGAACGTCCGCTGGGCATACTGTGTCGGCGCGGCCATCGCCATCAAGTCCGGCGTAAAGACCGCCGCAGAGGCCGCAAAGATGATCGGTATCGGCCTCCAGAGCTTCTGCCTTGACGGCTCCGTCGCAGACGACCGCAAGGTCGGTATCGGCCACGGCAATTTGGCCGCAATGCTCCTCAACGACGACACCAAGTGCTTCGCCTTCCTCGCCGGCCATGAGTCCTTTGCCGCCGCAGAGGGCGCCATCGGTATCGTCAAGAACGCCAACAAGGCCCGCAAGGAGCCTCTGCGCGTCATCCTCAACGGTCTCGGCAAGGACGCCGCTCAGATCATCTCCCGTATAAACGGCTTTACCTATGTCCAGACCCAGTTCGATTACTATACCGGCGAGCTGAAGATCGTCCGCGAGATCCGCTACTCCGAGGGCGAGCGTGCAGACGTCCGCTGCTACGGCTGCGACGATGTCCGCGAGGGCGTTGCCATCATGCACCATGAGGGCGTCGACGTCTCCATCACCGGCAACTCCACCAACCCCACCCGCTTCCAGCACCCCGTTGCAGGCACCTACAAGAAGGAATGCATCGAGCAGGGCAAGAAGTACTTCTCCGTGGCGTCCGGCGGCGGCACCGGCCGTACTCTCCATCCGGACAACATGGCCGCAGGCCCCGCTTCCTACGGCATGACCGACACCATGGGCCGTATGCACTCCGACGCTCAGTTCGCAGGCTCCTCCTCCGTCCCCGCACACGTTGAGATGATGGGCTTCCTAGGCATGGGCAACAACCCCATGGTCGGCGCTACCGTCGCCGTGGCAGTCGCCACCGCCGAGGCTCTCAAGGCTTAAAACAAAATATCGAAGAACGTCCGGTCAGAGCGACCGGACGTTTTTTGATTGACAAACAAATCCACCGAACATACAATGTACGGCAGTAAATGATTATGAGGAGAGCGAGCATGGCAAAGAAAATAAAGCTGGCCGCCGTTTTGTTCACGGCGGGGACGGCTGTTTTATCCCTTTTGTACATGGGGACCGGCTTCAAGCTGTTCCTCTCACTCGCCATAACGTTCGGGACGTTCGCGTATCATTTCTTGATGCGGCTGCTGGTGGGCGGCGTGTACGCCCTGCTCATGAAAAACAAGGCGGATATTGAAAAGCGCCGGTACAGGGTCGGCGCGCGCGAAATGGCGCTGTACGAAAAGCTTCAGGTAAAAAAGTGGAAGCGCGGTATGCCTACCTACGACCCCTCGCTCTTCGACCCACGGCTGCACACATGGGGCGAGATCGCGCAGGCCATGTGTCAGGCGGAGCTTGTCCACGAGACCATCGGCGTGCTGAGCTTTCTGCCCATCGCGGCGGGCGCGTGGTTCGGCGATTACCCGGTATTTATCATCACCTCCGTCCTTGCCGCCGCGTGTGACACGATGTTCGTGATAATGCAGAGATACAATAGGCAGCGTGTCATGAAGCTGCTCAGGCGCGAAAGCGCGCCGAAATGAAAAACGCGCGGCAGTCACACCCGGACGCGGCCATGCCGCTTTATACAGCAAAGGAGACATATAATGAACGAAGACTGGAAATTTTCTGATATCCCCTATGTCCGCCCGGACGCCGCGGCCCTTCAGGCACGCTATGACGAGCTTACCCGGCGGGCGAAGAATGTCGCCTCCGCGGAGGAGCTGCTGCAGGTCGTGCGGGAGAGGGACGCCCTCCGGCAGGAGGTCGGCCTATGCCAGAGTATCGCGACCATCCGCGCCTTCCACGACGTAACTGACGAGTTTTATCAGAAGGAGTATCAGGAGACCCTGCCCCGGCTCGAAATGCTGGATGGGCAGTCTCTTGCCGCCGCCATCGCGGAAAGCCCCTACGCCGCGGCTGTAGACGAGGCGTTCGGCCCGCAGCTGCGCCGCCTTCTGGAGCTTGACCGGCGTCTCTACACCGGAGGAAAGGAGCTACAGTCTCGGATATCCCAGCTTTCCGCGCAGTATCAGCAGCTCGCCGCCTCCGCAAAGTACGAGGTGCAGGGCGAGATGCTCAGCGGCGGACAGCTTCGCGCCGCCATGTCGAGCCTTGACAGGGAGCGCCGCCGCGCCGCCTATGAGGCACAGCAGAAAACGGTGCTGAAAAACGCGGAGACGATGGAGAAGCTCCTGCGCGAGCTGATCCGCGCACGCAACGAGCTGGCGCGCGCCAACGGCTTTGACAGCTTTGCCGCCTACGGCGACTTTGCCCAGCAGCGTATCGGCTACGGCCGGGAGGAGCTGGACGAGTTCTGCCGTCAGGTGCGGGAGCATATTGCCCCGATCTACCTGCGCATGCAGGAGGAGCAGCGTCAGCGCCTCGGAGTGGACGTGCTTATGCCGTATGACCGCGCGCTCGTTTTCCCGGAGGGGAACGCCGTGCCGGTCCCGTCGGAGGAACTGCCCCGCGCCGCACGGCGCATGTATCATTCGCTCAGTCCCGAGGCGGGCGAGTTTTTCGACGAGATGGTCCGCCACGGGCTGCTTGACGTGGAGGGTTCCGTCAATAAGATAGCCGGTATGGGCTTTTGCGATATGCTGGGCGAGCCGTACCGCATGCCGTTTATCTTTGCCAACTGCGACGGTACCGCCGCTGACGTCACCGTGTATACTCATGAGCTGGGACACGGGCTGCAGGGCTATCTCTCCCTCCGCGCCCAGCCGCTGTCGGACTATGCCGGCCTCAGCCCCGACCTCGCGGAGGTCCACTCCAAGACCATGGAACTGCTGAGCCGCCGCTACGCGCGGGACTTCTTCGGCGATCACGCGCAGCAGTATCTTGTGGAACACAGCTATGACTTCATCAAGGAGCTGTGCGCCTTCTGCTCCATCCATAGCTTTGAGACATGGCTGTATGAACACCCGGACGCCTCCGTCGAGGAGTGGGCGGCGGAGTACGACCGCATAGACAAGTCCTTCGGCCGCTCCATGAACAACGAAAAATGGCGGCGTGAGGTGCTGGCAGGCTGCGACCTCTTCACCAATATGCCGCTGTACATGTTCCCGAGCTATGTTATCAGCTACGCGCTGTCCATCGTCTGTGCCGAGCAGCTCAGCGCCGCCTATGACGCCGACCCTGCGGACGGCTGGGCGCGCTACCACGCGCTGTGCGCCTCCGGCGGCAGCAGAACGTACGCCGAGACGCTCACGGCTGCGGGGCTGCCCCTGCCCTACGCGCCCGGAGCGGTCGAGAGCCTCGCAAAGGACATCTCCCGCCGCCTCTGGGGCTGAGCCGGCACGGCGTATCATAAACGAATAGCGACACCGGAAAAGAGCCGGCGGACTGCAGATAAAATGCGCTCCGCCGGCTCTTCAGCGCGCCCTCCGCTTAGAGGAGCGTCGACAAAGCCTCCGCGCAGTGAATAGTATGTAATAGCACGGACCGGCTGCGTCCGTGCTACTGCGTAGATCCGGAGGTCATTTATGGACATTGATTATAAAAAGAACGCCATGCGGCTGCCGCTGGTTAGCCTCGGCGCGAACCTCGGCCTCGCCGTGATAAAGCTCGCCGCCGGGCTTGCCGCGCACTCGGGCGCGCTGCTGTCGGATTCCGTACACTCGGCGGCGGACGTGCTGAGCGATATAGTGCTTATGCTTGGCGTCAGGATGGGTGCGAAGGCGCCCGACGAGGAACATCCCTACGGCCACGACAGGTTCGAGTCCGCGGCGGCGATAGTGCTTGCGGCGATACTCGCCATGACGGGACTCACCATGGGCGGCGGAGCGGCGCGGACGCTGTGGGAGGGCGCGTATGCTCAGACCCAGCCGCCGGGATATGCCGCGCTCGCCGTCGCGGCGCTGTGCATTTTGTGCAAGGAGGCGCTTTTCCGCCGCACGCGTTTTTATGCCGTGAAGCTTGGTTCCGAGGCGCTGATGGCGTCAGCGTGGCACCACCGGAGCGACGCGCTCTCATCGCTGGGGGCGCTCGCCGGAATAGCGGGGGCAAGGCTCGGCGCGGCGTGGCTGGACGCGGCCGCGAGCCTGATGATATGCTGCCTCATACTGAAAACGGCCTGCGGTATTTTTGCCGGGGCGGTCAGAAAAATGGTCGACCATGCCTGCGCGGCGGAGATGAGGGCGGCGCTGTGCGAGTGCGCCCGGTCACAGCCGGGAGTGCTGTCCGTACAGAGCCTGAAAACGCGGGAATTCGGCAGCGGAGCATACGCCGAGATCGAAATAAAGGCCGACGCAGGCCTCACCCTCGCCGAGAGCGGGGCCATTGCCGAGCGCGTACACCGCGAGGCCGAAAGACGCTTCCCGCAGCTCAGGCACATCAGCGTCAGGGTCAGCCCGGAATAATACTTTTTTCTTGTTAATACACGCGGAATATGGTAAAATATACTGTAAGATATCATACGGAGGCACAGCATGGAAAAGAAGCGGTTCATCGAGGCCGGGCGTATCACCAACACCCACGGCATTGCCGGAGAGGTGAAGATAGAGGTCTGGCTGGACAGTCCCCGGTATTTCAAGACCTTCAAGCGTCTCTTCATCGACGGCAGAGAGGTCAAGATCCTCTCCGCGCGCACCCACAAGGACTTTATCATCGCAAAGCTCGAGGGCGCGGAGGACGTGAACGAGGCCATGCGGCTCAAGGGACGCACGGTGTATATCGACCGCGGCGACGCGGCTCTCCCGCGCGGCGGCTACTTCCTCTCGGACATCGTCGGCGCGTCGGTGGTCGACGAGCAGGGGAACGAGGTGGGTAAGCTCACCGAGATAATGGAGACTCCCGCTTCAAATATCTATGTCGTAAAGGGCGAGACGGAGCATCTCATCCCCGCTGTGCCTGAATTTATTATGTCAACCGACGCCGACAACGGTATCATAACCGTTCATCTGATAGAGGGAATGTAAAGGCAATGAGAATAGATATAATGACGCTCTTCCCGGATACCGTGAATGCCGTCCTGCATGAGAGTATCATCGGGAGAGCCGCGAAAAAAGGCCTGATCGAGATAAATTGTGTACAGATCCGCGATTATACCGAGAACAGGCAGAATCAGGTGGACGACTATCCCTATGGCGGGGGCTGGGGCTGCGTGATGATGGCACAGCCGCTCAAATCCTGCCTTGACGATATTATGTCAACCGCACAGGGGCGCCGCAGCAGGGTCATCTACATGACCCCGCAGGGGCGGCCCTATACGCAGGAGACGGCAAAGCGCCTCAGGCGCGACTATGACCACCTTGTGCTGGTCTGCGGCCACTACGAGGGCATAGACGAGCGCTTCATCGAGGAGTGTGTGGACGAGGAGATATCCCTCGGGGACTTTGTCCTCACCGGGGGAGAGATCGCGGCGATGGCCGTGGCCGACTCGGTGTGCCGTCTGGTGCCGGGGGTACTCGCGGACGAGGAGTGCTATACCGGCGAGAGCCACTGGGACGGTCTTTTGGAGTATCCCCAGTACACCCGGCCCGAGGTCTGGCAGGGGAGAGAGGTGCCGGAGGTGCTTCTCAACGGCGACCACAGCCGTATCGAGGCGTGGCGGCGGCGCAAGCAGTTCGAGCGCACCATGGAAAAACGCCCGGATATGTTTGAAAAGCTCAAGATAGAGGATAAAAACGACCTTAAAATACTTGAGGAGATACGCAAGGACGCAAAGCGCGTGAAGCTCACAGAGCCGCTCTCTTACCGCGCGGCGGCCGAGGAGGATATGCCGGATATCGAGCGTATCGTCGGGGATGCGCGGCGCGGTCTGCGCCGCTTTCACATCGACCAGTGGCAGGGCAGCTATCCGTCAAGGGAGGACTTCCTGACGGATATACGGCGCGGCGAATGCTTCGTCGTGCTGCACGGCGGCGAAGTGGCCGGGCTCTTTACCCTCTCGCTCCGCGAGGAGGAGTGCTACGCGTCCATCACCGACGGAAAGTGGACGGAGGGCATGACATACTGCGTCGTACACCGCGCGGCCGTTGCGGCAAAATACCGCGGCACGGGGATGTCGCGCTATCTGATGAAGTGCGTGGAGCAGCAGGCGGCGGCCCTTGAGAGGCGCTGCATACGCGCCGACACGCACAGAAAGAATAAGCCCATGCAGACGCTCCTTCGCGAGTGCGGCTACCGGTACCGCGGCAACGTGACCGTCGATTCCGAACCCGGACACGACCCGGCGCGTCAGGCCTTTGAAAAGATACTGAAAAAGTGAGGAAGCGCAGATGAACAGAAACGAGAAATTCTATCTTGTCATGGCCGTATTCTATACGGTGCTTTCGGGTATAGTCATATATATCGTGTTTTCGATGAGACTGCTGTCGTTCACGGGCTTCCTGCTGCTGTTCCTCGCGCTGCTGTGCAGTGTGGGGCAGTGGCTCCGCTTCCGCAGGGCGCGCGACCAGCGTCTCGGCATAGTGAGAGAGAAAAGGATACCAAAGTTCGTCCCCATGCCGGATAAGGCCCCGGAGGCAGGGACGGAGAACGCGGCCAAGGACGCTCCCGCCGGCGAGGAAAGCAATGGAGCTGACTGACATAAACGAGATAAGGGAGCTTCTCTCCCGCCACGGCTTTCGCTTTTCAAAGTCCATGGGGCAGAACTTCCTCACCGCCTCGTGGGTGCCGCGGCAGATAGCCGACGCCGCCTGTCTTGACGAAGGCACCGGCGTTCTCGAGGTCGGGCCGGGGATAGGCTGCCTCACGGAGCAGCTCGCGCAGAGGGCGAAAAAGGTCGTCTCCGTGGAGCTGGATAAGTCGCTCCGCGGCGTTCTTGCCGAGACGCTCAGGGACTATGACAACGTGGAGATCATATTCGGCGACGTTCTGCGGCAGAATCTCAGGGCGCTCGCGGCGGAGCATTTCGACGGACTCACGCCCCGGATATGCGCAAATCTCCCCTATAACGTCACAAGTCCGCTCTTGACCGCGTTTATCGAGGCGGGGTGCTTCGAGACCATAACGGTGATGATCCAGCGCGAGGTGGCGCGGCGTATCTGCGCGGAGCCGGGTACGGCGGAGTACGGAGCCTTCGGAATTTTTGTCCGCTGGTACATGGATACGGAGCTGCTTTTCGACGTGCCGCCCTCGTGCTTCATCCCCCAGCCGAAGGTCACCTCCAGCGTCATAAGACTCACGCGCCGTGCGGAGAGACCCGCCGAGGTGCGCGACGAGAGGCTGATGTTCCGCGTGATACGCGCTGCGTTCAACCAGCGGCGCAAGACGCTCGTCAACGCGATATCCTCACAGCTTGGCGAATTTACCAAGGAGCAGGCGGAAAATGCGCTGAAAAATTGCGGCTTTGATCCGAGAATAAGGGGAGAAATGCTGGATATTGGTGGATTTGCAAAAATTTCGGATGAATTGAACAGTATTGACATGTCGGATTTGTGAGTAAAGTGCATTGATTATTTTCACAAAAATGTGATATTCTAAACGATGGCTGAGAGCCAAAATGTTATTCTTAGTCTTACATTATTTATGATAGAAAGGATCGAAAAACAAATGAGCAAAAAGTATGTGTATCTGTTTTCCGAAGGCAACGCCAAAATGCGCGAGCTGCTTGGCGGTAAGGGTGCAAACCTTGCAGAAATGACCAATATCGGGCTCCCCGTTCCCCAGGGCTTCACCGTCACCACCGAAGCCTGCACCAAGTACTATGAAGACGGCCGCCAGATCAACGACGAGATCATGGCCGAGATTATGGAGTACGTCGAGAAGATCGAGAAGATCAACGGCAAGAAGTTCGGCGACCTCAACAATCCTCTGCTCGTCTCCGTCCGCTCCGGTGCGCGTGCCTCCATGCCCGGCATGATGGATACCATCCTGAACCTCGGTCTGAACGACGAGGTCGTTGCCGCCATGATCGCGGGCAACCCCGATCCCAAGTTCGAGCGCTTTGTTTACGACTCCTACCGCCGCTTCATCCAGATGTTCTCCGACGTCGTCATGGAAGTCGGCAAGAAGTACTTTGAGCAGCTCATCGACAAGATGAAGGAAGAAAAGGGCATCGAGTACGACGTCGACCTCACCGCCGCCGACCTCAAGAAGCTCTCCGAGCAGTTCAAGGCCGAGTACAAAGCACAGCTCGGCGAGGACTTCCCCTCCGACCCCGTCGTCCAGCTCAAGGAAGCCGTCAAGGCCGTTTTCCGTTCCTGGGACAACCCCCGCGCCAATGTCTACCGTCGTGACAACGACATCCCCTACTCCTGGGGTACCGCCGTTTCCGTCATGCCCATGGTATTCGGCAACCTGAACAACAACTCCGGCACCGGCGTCGCGTTCACCCGTGACCCCGCCACCGGCGAGAAGAAGCTGATGGGCGAGTTCCTTGTCAACGCTCAGGGCGAAGACGTTGTCGCCGGCGTCCGCACTCCTATGCCCATCGCTCAGATGGAGCAGCAGTTCCCCGAGGCATACGAGCAGTTCGTCAAGGTCTGCTCCATCCTTGAGAACCACTACCGCGACATGCAGGACATGGAGTTCACCGTCGAGAACGGCAAGCTCTACATGCTCCAGTGCCGCAACGGCAAGCGCACCGCGCAGGCCGCTCTCAAGATCGCGTGCGACCTCGTTGACGAGGGCATGATCACCGAGAAGGAAGCAGTCCTCATGATCGACCCGCGCAACCTTGACACTCTCCTCCACCCCCAGTTCGACACCGCAGCCCTCAAGGCGGCTACCCCCATGGGCAAGGGCCTCGGCGCCTCTCCCGGCGCAGCCTGCGGCCAGATCGTCTTCACCGCTGAGGACGCGAAGGAATGGAAGAAGAACAAGAAGAAGGTCATCCTTGTCCGTCTCGAGACCTCTCCCGAGGACATCGAGGGCATGAAGGCCGCGCAGGGTATCCTGACCGTTCGCGGCGGCATGACCAGCCACGCTGCCGTTGTCGCGCGCGGCATGGGTTCCTGCTGCGTCTCCGGCTGCGGCGAGATCAAGATGGACGAGAAGAACAAGAAGTTCGAGCTTGGCGGAAAGGTCTTCCACGAGGGCGACTTCATCTCCATCGACGGCTCCACCGGTAAGATCTACGACGGCATCATCCCCACTGTCGACGCCACCATCGCCGGCGAGTTCGGCCGTATCATGGCATGGGCCGACAAGTATCGCCGTCTGGGCGTCCGCACCAACGCCGACACCCCCAAGGACGCGCAGAAGGCACGCGAGCTTGGCGCAGAGGGCATTGGCCTGACCCGTACCGAGCATATGTTCTTCAACAGCGACCGTATCGCCGCGTTCCGCGAAATGATCTGCTCCGACACCGTGGAAGAGCGTGTTGCGGCTCTTGCAAAGCTCGAGCCCATGCAGCAGGCTGACTTCGAGGGTATCTACGAGGCAATGGAAGGCTGCCCCGTCACCATCCGTTTCCTGGATCCCCCTCTCCACGAGTTCGTTCCCACCGAAGAGGCCGACATCAAGGCTCTTGCCGACGCACAGGGCAAGTCCGTCGCCGACATCAAGAACCTCATCAGCAGCCTGCATGAGTTCAACCCCATGATGGGTCACCGCGGCTGCCGTCTGGACGTCACCTACCCCGAGATCGCCGAAATGCAGACCCGTGCCGTTATCAAGGCCGCTCTCGCAGTCAACGCACGCCATCCAGAGTGGAATATCGTCCCCGAGATCATGATCCCGCTGGTCGGCGAGGTCAAGGAACTCAAGTTCGTCAAGAACTACGTTGTCAAGACCGCTGACGAAGTCATCGCAGCAGCCGGCTCCGACATGAAGTACATGGTCGGCACCATGATCGAGATCCCCAGAGCGGCTCTTACCGCCGACGAGATCGCGAAGGAAGCCGAGTTCTTCTCCTTCGGCACCAACGACCTGACTCAGATGACCTTCGGCTTCAGCCGTGACGACGCCGGCAAGTTCCTCGGCGCCTACTACGACAACAAGATCTACGAGTCCGATCCGTTTGCAAGAGTTGACCAGATCGGTGTCGGCAAGCTCGTCGACATGGCTGTCAAGCTCGGCCGCGCTACCCGTCCCGAGCTGCACCTCGGCGTCTGCGGCGAACACGGCGGCGACCCCTCCTCCGTGGAGTTCTTCCACAAGGTCGGTCTGGACTATGTGTCCTGCAGCCCCTTCCGCGTTCCCATCGCACGTCTTGCAGCCGCTCAGGCAGCTATCAAAAGTGGGGAGGACTAATCTATACGATCAATTCCAGATTGGTTTCGACCAAGCTGAAGCGTATAGAAAGTCAGTCGGTCAGTACCTGCGGAAAAACCAATGGGATAACATGACTGTCGAAGTCTTTATCTAACACAACCAGCAGGCATATTACTGGAAAGTGGTATGCCTGCTTTTTTTATTTCCTTTTACTATATATGACCTTTTTTGCCGTCTGTTCATTTGTGAGCAGGCGGCTTTTTTGTTTTCAAAAAAATTTTTATTTTTTTTCAAAAACACCTTGATAAAATGCCCCTCCCACTGGGAATAAGTGAAGGGTCCTTTCCCGAAGCGGAAGAAAACTCTTCACTGTTCCTTGAAAATTGAATATCAGATCTTCAAGTACGTTACTTGTATAGAAGAGCCATAACACACCTGCAAGGTAAGGTACATTGTTTTTTTAGGAAAAAAGTGATATACCTTGTTTTATAAGTTTCCCTTATTTGTTTCCCTTACGGGGATTCCGTTAGTTACCCGAAAAGTACAAAAGATACCGGTACTGTATTCGGCAAAGTATACTTATTTCCGATATTTCTGCTGTTTTCCGGTAAACGAAATCAGAAATCTGACTTTCGAGTCTTGTATCGTCCACCATACAAGCCACACTGAAAAGTGTGGCTTTTTCTTGTTTTTGGGCGTTTTTGATAACTTTTGGCGGTCGAAAGTTGCTTCGATTTTCCTGAAAATCGTTTTCTTACTTATTTTTAGCCTTAACAGCTTAAAATGAGGCGGTACAAACCAAGCTAAATCAGCACTTTCCGGCACTCGTTTTCTTACTTAAGAGAAAATTTTTTACTCTGAAAATCAGCGTGAAACACTGGATATGAACGCTTCCATGCGGTTTGCACTGTCACGTTTCATCTGCGCCGTAACATGCCCGTAAACGTCCAGAGTAAACGCCGCTGTTGCATGACCGTAAAAATCCAGAGTAAACGCCGCTGTTGCATGACCGAGGTTTTCCTGTACGGTTTTGATATCGTCGCCGCACTTGATCGATGCGACCGCATATGTGTGACGAAGATCGTGAAATCTCGCATTGGGCTTTCGGGGGTGAAGCAGTTCATTGTAGAAGCGCTGTATCATGGAAAACTATCTGTATCTGGAACGCCACGGCATGGGGAGCTACATCAAACCGCAGAACCACGAAGTGAAGCACACAGCAAAGTTCAAGCGACAGATCGGCCGGGCGGAGAACACGAGATACAACGCCGAGGGAGATTATTATGTCTGCGCACAGGGCAGAAAGCTGAAGCTGTACCGGGAAAGCGAAAAAGACGGGATCGTGACGAGCCATTACCGCTGTGAAAGCTGTACGGGCTGTCCCTGCCGGGCGCAATGCTGCAAGGCGAAAGACGGGCTGGCGAAGGAGCTTCGGGTCAGAAAACAGTTTGAACAGTACCGGGCGATTTCAGAAGCAAACGTGACCACCGACGAAGGCATTTACTTGAGGCTATGCTGATCCATACAGGCTGAAGGAACCTTCGCTTTACTCAAGACAGATTTTGGATTCCGCAGGTTTATGACGACGGGAAAAGCCAATGTACGGACGGAGCTTTTCTTCCTTGCTCTGGGCTTCAATCTGAAAAAGCGGTGGATGAAGCAGGAAAACGGCAGATTGCAGACACATATGTCCGCTTGCAAGAGTGCTTGACTGTTCAGAATAAGCAATAGTTTTCAACATTTGGCGCCGGTTTTCGCCGGGGCTTGGTTGTTGTTACCCAAATTCGTCATTCCTTTTGAACATCCGGTGCGATTCCGGAGACTTAGGAACATAAAGAATGAGCGCGTCGCAAAATTACTCATTTTGCAACGCACCCGTGAATGTTGCGGCGGTCTGTGCGGGTGCGATGCCTCACCAGTCTGACAGGTTCGCAATGACACAGTTTTCATTTGTATGGTTGTTTTCTGTTTGTGACGAGATGAATAACAGGTTCTCGGCTTCGTTACC
The DNA here is from genome assembly GCA_934573855.1 of uncultured Oscillospiraceae bacterium. Taxonomy (GTDB): domain Bacteria; phylum Bacillota; class Clostridia; order Oscillospirales; family Oscillospiraceae; genus Limivicinus. The sequence goes on from CAKTMF010000001.1 coordinate 170,441, forward strand.
CCAAGATCTGTCAATCCCTTTCCGCGAAAGTGTGCCGTCCCGATTTATACTGAAATCTATAGACATATCAGAGCAAATGAGGTATAATAGCGTGCGGGGAGAACTGAAACCTGCTCTTCTCGTGACCGGATTGATCATTATACTGAAACCTGATTAAAATGGACGCTTTTAATCAGGAAACAGTATTATTTCTTTGTATTAGATGATCGGGGGATGTTGATATGTTAAAAAATGAAGAATTAGAGTATTCAAATGAAGGCTTCGACAGCAAAAAACTTGGTTATGACCTGAAAAATGATCGGTTTCACTATTTTGTCGGAGAGAGCAACGTCAACCAGCAGAGCGTCAGCGGCCAGTATTTCAAAAAGATGGCGGTGGGACTTCTGATCGACATTACCACCGGAGATATCATTGACTGCAATGTGACCATGATCAGCCCCGTCGGTAAAAATTTTGTCTGCACACAGCTTTGCGGCAGAAACATTCTGAATGACTATGAGGCCATTCTTGTCGGACTGAACAGATACCATTCGACGACCCAGAAATCCATCATTGTGGCGTTCAAACAGGTCTACGACATTTATAAAAAATGGATCGCCACGAACGATGAATGACAGATTTTTAACATAGCATGTAAAAACCGAATGCCAATTTTGTTTACCCATACAAATCTTCCGAACAGTGCTTCGGTCGCTTGACAAAAAAATATTTTTGTGATATCATACTGACAAAAGAAGTAAATATTCCGAGACTGGAACTTTATTAAGTGATTTTTGGAAAGGCCGATCGCTTTCTCCATCAAAATCATATACAGTAAGTCATCCACCTTCTCTACATGAAACGAAATGCTTCAATTCATGTTGGGAAGGTTTTTTTATTTTTTTCTTTCGAGGAGGAATAGAATGTGATCAAAACAATTATTATGAGCGGTACTTATATGGACTCCACGTTCCTTATGTCTGTATCAAAGCAGGTCAACGGGATCGAGGGAGTACGTAAAGCGGTTGCGGTGATGGGTACTGATATGAATAAAACAGTGCTCAAGGACTTTGGTGCATTAAACGAGGAGACAGAAAAGACCGGCGGCAACGATCTCATCATTGCGGTTGATGCCGACGAGTCCGTTGAGGCAGAGGCTATCAAGGATTTTGTCAAGGAGATCGTAGACAAGAAGAACAATCCTCCCAAGGGCGAAGCACAGGAGAAGACCTTCCCCTCTCTGGATGCTCTGCTGGAATCCGGAGAAAAGCCGAATCTGGCCATCATTTCTCTCCCCGGCGAGTACGCCGCGGCAGAGGCTCTCAACGCTCTTGAAAACGGTATGCACGTATTCATTTTCAGCGACAATGTGCCGCTTGAGGATGAGCTTGAGATGAAGAAGCTTGGCCGCGAGAAAAATCTGCTCGTTATCGGCCCCGGTGCGGGTACGTCCGTTATTGACAATGTTTCCATCGGTCTAATGAGCAAGGTGCGCAAGGGCAGCATCGGCATCGTCGCCGCATCCGGAAGCGGTCTGCAGGAGGTTGCTGTGCTGGCTCACCAGTTCGGCCACGGCATTTCTCAAGCGATCGGTACAGGCGGCAGAGACCTTTCGGAGCAGGTCGGCGGCAGCACCATGCTGCACGGTCTGAGCCTGCTGGAGGAAGACGAGGAAACCAAGGTGATCGTTCTCGTTTCTAAGCCGCCTCATCCGAAAACCGCCTCCAAGATCTACGCCGAGGTCAAAAAGAGCAAAAAGCCCGTTGTTATCTTCTTCCTTGGCGGCAACGCCGACGAGGTGAGAGCCTCGGGTGCGTACTTTGCACTGACGCTGGAGGAGGCCGCCCGCATGGCTGTCGATCTCGACGACGGAAAGACTCCCGTCATTGAGAACTGCGTTGAGAAGTACAAGAGCGAGCTCATGCCTCTTGCGGCCGAGGAGAGAGAGCTTTTCAACGGCGAGAAGAAGTATCTCCGCGGTGTCTTCTGCGGCGGTACGCACAGCGAAGAAGCGGTCACGCTGCTGCAGGACTTCGTACCGAATATGCACTCTAATATCAGCTTCGGCAAGGTAGACCTTCTGGAAAACAGCAACTTTAGCCTTGAAAATACACTCGTTGACATGGGCGACGAGGAATTTACCAAGGGCAAGCCCCATCCCGTCATGGACCCCTCGATTCTGAACGACAGACTGATCCAGGAGAGTGAGGACAAGGACGTGGGCGTGATCCTCTTTGACCTCATCCTCGGAACCTCAGCAGTTCACCCCGACCCTGTCGGAACGATCGAAGAAACGCTCCGGACGATCAAGGAAAAGGCAAAAGCCGAAAATCGTCACATCTGCATGGTCGCTTCCATCTGCGGAACAGATATCGACCCTCAGGGACTGGAGAACCAAACAAGACGTCTGGAAAATATCGGCGTAAATGTTTTGCTGAGCAACTGCAAGGCAGCTCTGTTTGCCGGTTTAGTCGTTGCAGGAGGGAAATAAAATGAAAATTATTGGCGATCTGAATGTAGTCAACATAGGTGTAAAGGGGTTTGGCGACGGAATGACGGAGCAGGGCATTCCGGTCACCCAGATCAACTGGAAGCCGCCCGTAGACGCTAAAATAGTCAAGCGCCTCAGAAAAGCCGAGAAAAGCGGACTGCTTGAGAAGATCGAGGCCGCAAACCAGAAGGCGGTTTCCGCAATGCTGGATGCAGAGCCGTATTTCGTCGGCATCAAGAGAGTGATCGACGTTGTCCCGGGCGTCACACCGAATATGATCCTTCACTCCGGCCCCCCGATCGCATGGGAGGATATGATCCCCGCCCACAGAAACGGCATCATCGGCGGCGTTCTGCACGAGAAGCTTGCCAAGACGAGAGAAGAAGCACAGGCCATGATCGAGCGCGGCGAGATCCTCATAGAGTCCGCCAATGACCACTTCTGCGTCGGTGCCGGTATAGGCATCATCACTCCACACATGGTTATCAACGTGTGCCGCGACCTCAAGACCGGAAACGAGGGCTACTGCATTCCCTTTGAGGGCCGTGTAGGTCTGGGTGTCTGGGGCGTGTACAACGAGGAAGTCGAAAAGAACCTCCAGTACATAGAGACAGTCTTTGCACCCGCCGTCACGAAGGCGCTGGAAGAAGGCGGCGGCATCAATGTTAAGAACATCATTGCCAAGGGCCTCCAAATGGGTGACGATATGCACACCCGCCAGACGGCAGGCGGACTTCTGCTTGTTAATGACATCGTTCCCAAGCTTCTGCACTCCGGCGTGGACGCCGACATCATCACCGGCTGCATAGAGCAGTTCACGGCGACTGAGCGCTGGTTCCACCCCGTATGCCTGGCCGCTTCCATGGCAGAGGCCAGATGCGCAATGAACATAGAGTATTCCACCATCGTGACCAACAGTGTCCAGAACGGAGTGAATACGGGTATCAAGGTCGGCGGTCTCGGTCAGGAGTGGTATCTGACTCCCGCGCCGTACTTTGTAGGCTCTTACTTCTCCTCGGAGTGGGGTCCTGACGATGCCAACGCATACGTAGGCGACAGCACGGTGAGCGAGGTCGTCGGTACCGGCGGCTTTGCGGCGGCGGCAGCACCGATTGTGCTCCAGCTCCGCGACGGCGGCTACCGCGAGGCCATCGCGCAGTCTGAGGAAATGAAGCTCATCTGCTACGGTGTCAACAACAGCTACCCGTTACCTCTCCTTGATTTCTCCGGTCCCGGAATTGGAATCGATGTTCGAAAGGTCATTAAGACCGGCATCACCCCGATTATGCACGGTGGTATCATCTCCAAGCAAGGCGGCCAGATCGGCGCCGGTGCAGCAAGATTTCCTATTGAGCATTACATTGCCGCAATGAATGCCTTCCTTGATAAATACGAGGGATAATAATTGTTGAGAAAAATATTCGCGCTTGAGACTAGTTCAATGGCAATCGAACTAGTCTCAAACGGGGAGGGCAAAATAAACGGAATTTTCTCAAAAGCTATCTCTATTTTTTATTCTCCCCTTTCTCTTACTCTTCTTAGTAAACGTGCGGGGTCGCCGCTTTCAGTGCTTCTGACAGCGGCCGATCTTGAGTGTGTCCGCGGGAAGGCAGAACAAAATGCGCCTGTTTTCTTTGAAAACCGCGAGCTGATTATCAATAACGGAATCATCATTAACTTTTCCCGAGCCGTGATACGCTCTGACTACGGCGAGAGAGCGCGGATCGTACTCTCGGCGGGCGAGCTTTCCGAAAGGCTGGGGCTCATCAGAGATTTTCTGAACCGCTCCGCTGCGCACAACAGTCTTGCCAACGCCTTCCTCGGGAAAAACGATAAGAGCATTTCGTGGCAGGAGAACTTTGCCAGTGTTTTCTACCGGGGGCAGTTTTATGAGCTCAGACGGACACTCAAAACACGGGACAGAAGCGGCTTCGTTGCCGCGCTCGCAAGGTTTCAGGGCTGCGGTATAGGCCTTACTCCGTCGGGGGACGATTTTTTGTCTGGCTTTCTCTCTGCGATCCGGCTTTTGGATGCGGGCGAGAAGACGGGCTGGATCATTGACGGGCTCAGAGCTTCGCTGACCGACGCGAAAACAAATACATGGGGCTGGAGCATCCTGTTGCCGGCATTGGACGGCAGCATCGCGGATATCGTGGCAAACGCCGTGGACGGTCTCTGCCGCAAAGGTGAGACAGACACTGTGCTTGAGCTCTCCGAGCTTGGCAGTTCCTCCGGCTTCGACCATATCGTCGGTATCTCATTTGCACTGGAAACGGTTTTAACATTGCTCCGAAATTGTTAAACCGTGTCTTTGTGAGGAGCACAGCGGCGTGGCAAACCGTTTTCTTTATGCAGAACGTAAAGCAAGGACGGATTGCCACACCAGTGTGAGCACTGGTTCGCAATGACAGGATTTTGCATTGTACGTTTACAGTTTTAACTTTACTTCATAAATGAGGGACACTGGAATGAAACTTCTTGTTTGTAATGCAGGGAGCACATCGCTGAAATTCAGGCTTTTTGATATGCCTGAGGAAAATACGCTTGCCGTTGCGAGGATCGAACGGATCGGCAGCGAAAACAAGGGTATTTTTCACTACACGAGGCTCTCCGATAACAACAGCATCGACCTGAAAGACATAACTATCGCGGGCTATTCAGACGGCATCAACTATTTCCTGCGCTATCTTCTGGGCGGGGAATACGGTGTGCTGACGAACAACGCCGAAATAGAATGTGTAGGCTTCAAAACCGTTCTGGCAAAGGGATACTATGGTGTCCATGAGCTGACAGAGCCGGTGATGGATGCCATGCGGGAATACACCGTTGTTGCCCCCGCACACAACAGACCGTATATAGAAGTCATAAAGCTTATTGAAAAGCTGATGCCGCAGGCAAGAAGAGTTGGTGTCTTTGAAACGAACTTTCACAGAACGATACCGCTTGCAAGAAAGCTGTACGGCGTTCCGTATGAGTGGTACGAGAAATACGGCTTTCAGCGCCTCGGCTACCACGGCGCATCCCACACATTTGTCTCTCAGGAGATCGCAACGCGTGAGGGCGGCACGGGAAGGCTCATCTCATGCCATTTGGGCGGCAGTGGCTCAATCTGTGCCATAGAGAACGGGAAAAGCGTAGATACCTCTTTCGGCTTCTCGTTGCAGACGGGACTGATCCACGCGAACCGGACGGGCGACTGCGACCCGTATGTTTTTCCGCTTATGGAGCGCTTCGGGCTGACCGAGGAGGAAGTCATGGCGGGTCTGACAAAGCACGGCGGACTGCTGGGCATCTCCGGCGTGAGCAACGACCTGCGGGATATTGAAAAGGCGGCAAACGAGGGCAACGAAAGAGCACAGCTTGCGATCGACGTTTTCTGTTCGGGGATCATCAAGTTTGTAGGGTCATTTTATATCGAATTGGGCGGGTTGGATCATCTGGTCTTCACCGGCGGAATAGGAGAAAACTCCGCGCTGATAAGGAAAAAGGTATGTGAGGCTCTCTCTGTAATAGGAGTGAAACTTGATCCGACACACAATGAAGGAAATGCTGACAAGTATCTGATATCCGCGCCGACTTCATCTGTCAAGGTACACTGTGTTGCCACCAACGAGGAGCTTGTAGTGGCAAGGCAGTCTTATCAAATCATATCAAGGAGTTAACGTATGGAAAAAATAATGGTCAGGTCAGCAGATGTGTTTGTCGTAGGTGCCGGTATGGCCGGACTGAGAGCGGCAAGAGAGGCAGTTCACAATAGCTCCCGCGTGATCGTTGCCATGAAGGGAAAGCGGTCGGCATCCAGAGAGATTATGGGCTTTTGTGCGCCGGTATCGCCCTCAGACAGCTATGAGCTCTTTGCAGAGGATCTGAAACGGAGCGGCTGCGGCATCAACAACGAGCAGCTCATCGACACCCTCGTGCATGAATCCAGAAAACAGGTCACCGAATTTGAAAAAATGGGCTTCGTGTTCGACTCGAAAAACGGTGAATACCATCTTCAGTCACCCCTCGGCAGCAGCGTCCCCAGAATTGTACATCAGGAAGCACTCACCGGCACAAGACTCATGGATCTGCTCTATGCGGACTGCGTTGAAAACGGCGTGGAGTTTCTAGATGATTTTACAGTCCTTGATCTGCTCGTAGATGACAAAACGGTCGTCGGCGCAATCGGGATCGACAGGAAGGAAGGCCGCTTTGTCGCAGTAAAGGCAAAGGCTGTAGTGCTGGCAACGGGCGGCTGCTCCGATATCTACCCCATCTCCACCTATCCCAAAGGCATCGCCGGTGACGGCTATGCCATGGCCTACCGCGCCGGTGCGGAGCTTGTGGATATGGAGTTCCAGCAGTATGAACCCTGCTGCGCGATCTATCCGGATACCGTACTCGGAGATGTTGTCTGCACCACCATGCTCCGGCTCGGTGCCAAACTCACGAATGCGGCCGGCGAAGACCTCATCGAAAAACACGGTCTGAGCCTGTCCAAGCTCCAGAAGGACACTCTTTCCAAGGCCATCGCCAAGGAGATCGCCTCCGGTGTCCGCTCTGAGCACGGCGGCGTACTGTTCGACGCAACGGTGCTGCCCGAAAAGGTCGTTGTTGTAGAGCACAATGTTTTCTATGATCCTCTCAAGGCCGGCGGCGTTGACCTCACAAGGGAAGCCGTTGAGGTCGCTCCCGTTGCCCACACCACCCTCGGCGGTATCGCCATCCGTCCTGACACAAGCTGCGACGTACAAGGTCTCTTTGCTGCCGGTGAGGTCATAGGCGGCCTCCACGGTGCAAACAGGATCGGCGGCTGCGCCGGTGCGGAGACAGTTTCCTTCGGCGCGATCGCCGGAACATCTGCCTCGGACTACGCAAAAAACGCGCAGTTTGCAGACAGCTTCGACAGCGTTCTGGAAAAAGATGTTCTCTGCCGTGCGGCTTACTTCGGTGAGGATAAGCATGATATGATAAACACGGTGAGTGAACGCCTGTCCACCCTTGTCGGCAAGGCGCTGGGGCTTTTCAAGAACGATGCAGACCTTGAAAGTGCCTTGAAGGAGTTAGATGTTTTGTGCAATCAGCTCTCCGCCGTGAAGGTTGCTGATATAAACGCCGCCGAAGCACTATTCAGCCTGAAAAACAAGCTTTGCGCCGCCAAAATGCAGCTTCTCTCCGCTCTCTCCCGCAAGGAAAGCAGAGGTGGTTTTTTCAGATCGGATTATCCGGAGCTGTCTGAGGAAAAATTTAATAACTATATTAAGAGAGTAGATAATGCAATGATAATTGAGAAAAGAGATTCCGGTATTGTTTGGAGGGAATAATACTGTTTCTCCATCAAGTCACTGCAGATTTGTATTTATTTTACCCGCTATTTTGGGCGGCTTCTATTCCATGATAGTTGCGATTGATAAAGTCGTTCAGATAATAAAACTGACACCGGAGGAGGCTGAAACATGGAAAGCATAATCGCTGTAAGCGTATTACTTCTTCTTATCATCATCGGTGTTCCAATTGCATACAGCCTTGGTGCGGCATCTCTGCTCTATGTAATGCTGTTCCCCAACATCCCGAACATGGTCATGGTGCAGCGTTTTGTCCGCGGTCCCGACTCCTTTGAGCTGCTGGCGATCCCGATGTTTATTCTTGCCGGCTCCATCCTGAATGAGTCCGGTGCCACAAGGCGACTGGTCAAGTTTGCCAGTGCTCTCGTCGGCCACTTCCGCGGCGGTCTTGCGCAGGCCAACATCGTGGCCAGCATGATCTTCGCCGGTATGTCCGGCTCCGCAAATGCGGACGTTGCCGGTATAGGCCGTGTTCTTATCAAAATGCAGATTGACGAAGGCTACGACCCCGACTTCTCCGCAGCAGTCACCGCTTCCTCATCCTGTGTCGGCCCGATCATTCCTCCCAGCACCACCATGATCGTCTACGGTGCAGCCGCCGAAGTCCCCATTGCGACCCTCCTGATCGCCGGTGCGATCCCCGGCATTATCATGGGTGTACTCATGATGATACCGACATACTTTATTTCCAAAGCCAGAAATTATCCGATGCATGATAGTTTTTCTTGGTCCCGCCTCTGGGAAGCAACAAAGCAGAGCGCACTGATCCTCTTGGCTCCCATCATCATCATCGGCGGTTCCCTCTCCGGTCTCTTCACCGCAACTGAGGCCGGCTGCGTCGCCGCTCTCTATGCACTGATCATCGGTATGTTTGTTTACAAAGAGATCGACTTTCAGGGAATCAAGAACATCCTCAAGGATACCGTCTACACCGTGTCAATGGTCATGTTCCTGCTCGCATGCGGCCTTGCCTTCAGCTGGGCTCTGAGCATGTCGAAGGTTCCTGTTCTCATGGTCAAGCTCATCACAGACATGAATCTAACCCCGACCGCGTTCAACCTCATGTGCTGCGTCCTGTTCATCATGCTGGGTATGTTCTTCTCCGTTACCACGAACCTCATCATGGTCATCCCCGTCCTCTATCCTGCTGCCGTGGCTCTCGGTGTTAGCGGCATCCAGTTCGGTGTTCTCGCAGTTCTGGCTCTGACGATCGGTTGCGTCACGCCTCCTGTCGGCGCTCCGATGTACCTCGCCTGCAACTTTGCAAATATCAGCATAGGCCAGTTCTTCAAGGCTAACAACGGTAAGCTGACCAAATCGGAGATTTACGGGCATCAGGAGAATACCTTCCCGATGGTAATGGGTTGTATGTAATAAAAACACGCATTATAAAAAGAACGGATTGCGAACCGGTATCTGTACCGGTTCGCAATGACAAACCGTTGCTTTGTACGTAAAGTTTTGGTTGACACACGATAGTAGGGGCACATCACGATGTGTCCGCGAATGCTGCGGCGCCTTTTTATGAGGCGCTGATTTCCTTTGGAGGAACAAATGTATGATGGCTTTAATCGCATCAATACCTATTTTACTGGTCATTATCTTAATGCTGGTCTTTAACTGGTCAGCGAAAAAAGCGCTGCCGTTGGGATGGGTGATTGCGCTGCTGGTCGCTACACTGTACTGGAAACAGAATGTGGTCACGTCCTTTGCATGGGCGCTGGATGGCTTCCTTGAGGCAATCGGCACTCTGTTCATCATCCTCGGCGCTATTCTTATTATGAATACTTTGAAGCATTCCGGTGCTGTTACGGCCATCCAGAGAGTATTTAACAATGTAAATCCGGATCGGCGCATTCAGGTAATCATTGTCGGGTTCGTGTTCGGAGCCTTCATCGAGGGTGCCTCCGGCTTCGGAACTCCGGCGGCGCTTGCCGCACCGCTTCTGATCTCGCTTGGCTTCCCGCCACTCTGTGCCGCTATCGTGGCGCTCATCTTCAACAGCGTGCCGGTGACCTTTGGCGCTGTCGGTACGCCGACCGCCACAGCCGCCGCCATGACGAAGCAGGCCGCGGAGGAGCTTGGCGTGAATGCCAATATATATTCCATGGAGCTGTACAAATATACGGCGATCGGTCAGTCGGTGGTATGCCTGTTCTTTATTTTTGTCGGCGTATTCGTCATGTGTAAAATGTTCGGCAAGAACAGAAGCGGCAGAGATGCCCTCGCCGTGTTGCCCTTCTCACTTTTTACTGCCGTTGTGTTCGATGCCTTTTATCTCCCGCTGGCGATCTTCCTCGGTGCGGAGTTCCCCTCGCTGCTGGGCGCTGTCTGCACCCTCATTGTCGTTGTCATAGCAGCAAAGACCGGTTTCCTCTGTCCGAAGGAGGTATGGGATTTCGAGCCTAAGGACAACTGGGATGCAAAATGGCTCTCCACCAAGGAGGTCAAGCCGGATAAGGACAACGGGATGAGCGCCGTTCTCGCATGGACGCCGTATGTCCTCATCGCTGTTATTCTTGTGGCCTCCAGACTTAACTGGTTCGGCCTGAAGACATTTTTCACTGGCAACGCTTTCAAGGTTTCCATTCAGAAAATGATGAATGTTGAAGGGATAACGTGGACATGGAACTGGGGCTGGTGCCCGGGCATCATGCCGTTCATCCTCATCTCGCTTGTCACCTTTATGATCCATAAAATGCCGCTTGCCAAGGTGAAGGAGGCCTTTGTAGATACCTTCAACCAGACGCTTGGTGCGGCGATCGCGCTGTTTTTCGGTGTTTCCATGGTCTATATCTACAGAAACACGGGTATGAATGCCCTGCTCACCGACAAATCCATGCTCTTTGTCATGGCGGAGGCGCTGGCAAAGATATTCAGAAGTGCCTATGTAGTGATCGCTCCTATCATCGGCGTGCTCGGCGCGTTCATGTCCGGCTCAAACACGGTTTCCAACACGCTCTTTGCCGGTCTGCAGTTCCAAACGGCGGTACTGGTGAAGCAGAGCCCCGTTCTGATCGTGGCGCTCCAGTCCATCGGCGGTGCGGCTGGAAACATGATCTGCGTCAACAATGTCGTGGCTGCCTGCGCGACAACGGGTACCTTCGGCAACGAGGGAAGGATCATCCGGACAAACCTTATCCCCTGTGTGATCTACTGCTTTATAGCGACAGTTGTGCTCGGCAGTCTCTGCCTCTCAGGGGCTGACCCGCTCGGATTGCTGGCCGCCGCCCTGACATAAAATACAATGAACAGCAACATTGTGATCTGTGCCCGGGCCGTGCTCCCGACCTTCCTCATCCTTGCGCTGGGCTTTATCGCGAGAAAGGTCAATATCATCCAGCATGAGGATGTACTTACGATCAATTCGCTGATATTCAAAATATTTATGCCCGTTATGCTGTTCAGCAACATCTATTTCTCCGACCTGTCAACGGCACTGAACGGCAGTCTTCTGCTCTTTACCGTGTTTGCGATCTTTGCGATGTTCGGCCTGAGCATCCTGTTCACCAAAATCACGATACTCGACCGAGCCAAGCAGAGCGCGGTCATACACGGAATGTTCAGAACCAATTTTGTTATTGTCGGCTTGTCCATCGTCACGTCACTGGAGGGGAACGCAGACCTCTCTGCTGTCGCGGTAATGATTGGAGTAGCGTCTGTCTGCTTCAATTTTCTGGGTGTGATCCTGCTTGAATCCCGCAAAGACAGAGGTTCAGACAAAAAGCATCTTATTCTCAACATGATCAAAAATCCGCTGCTGATAGGGTCTTTTGTGCACTTGTCAAGTAAAAGTAGACACTAAAAAAGCATAATTACAGGAAGCCCAGTTCGGTCTTGTACTGAACTGGGCTTTTGTAGCCCAAGGCGGCAGCTGGACGCTCATAATTGAAGAAATGGACATAGCGGTTAAGCAGATCCGGAACGTTGTCTGCTTCAGCCAATCCAAAGTCTAAGTATAGTTCTTCCTTGATCCAACCGTTTAATGCTTCAATTTTTGGATTATCTGTTGGAGTTCCCCCTCGCGACATGGAACGAAGTATGTTATAATGTTCATGGGCGTGGCAAAATGCCCTTGAGGAGTAGACGGCTCCCTGGTCGGTGTGGAAGACAACCTGGGGCTTCTGCTCCTCTTTTTTGCCTGCAAGCTGCTTCAGTGCATCCAGACATTTGTAGTATGGTTTGTTGTCACCGGGAATGGGAGACACACAATGAGATATTATTTCATTGTTAAATGTATCCAGCAGCAATGTCCATTCCCACTGTTTCCCGTGGTTTTTCAAGACAGTCATATCTGAAACGACTATCTGTAACGGTGCTTTGGCATTCCAACAGCCCTTTACAATGTTCTCAAACTTAATGCTTTCTTCTCCCGGTGAACGGTACTTACATTTTCTTGCTTTAGAGCGAATACCAGCAGCTTTGCAGCATTTGTGAGCCAGATTATGTGAGAATACCCATCCTGTTGACAAAAAGATATTGTTAGCCAACAGAAACTTGTGCTGATTCTTCTGTTTTCCCTTCGGCTATATAATAGCATGAAAGAATTCCCTTATTCGTCTACGGTAGTATTTTCTTGAGCTACATCTTTAACCATTTTCTTAGAGAGTACTTTCTAGATTTTGAATCTTGGATACCAGACAATATCGCGAGTGTCAACCATTCCACCTCGGACTCCATGGGACAATCGCAAAGTGGAAAGAAGTCACCGCAACGATCAGGAGCGGTTTTATAACTATCTCAAATTCTACTCTTTTGATGACTTACAGCTTCAAATGAAGCATTATCTGTATCGTAGTAACAATATGTCTGTGCTCGGATGGGGTTATCCAAATCAGATGCAGCGCAAGCTCGCGGGGGTCGAATTAATCTGAATCCGTTCGGAGCTTTGCCCCTCTCTCCGTCAGATTAATTCATTTTGCAGCACCAAAGACAGAGAAATGCACCAAAGAAAAATCTCTGGTGCATTGTATCCATAATATGGTTCTTTTGTTCCATGGTAAATCATGTCTTTGCGAGGAGCAAAGCGACGTGGTAAACCGTCTTCTTTTTTACCAGCTGATGGGAGAAAACGGATTCCTACACCAGTGACCGATGTCAATGGTGTAGGAATGACATACCTTTACTTTGCGGACTCTATGTGAATGAGGTCAGTCAGCCAGGGAGCCGATGTCTTCCGCCGCTTCCAAGTGCTTCATTTTCATATATTTTTTATTGCCCCATTGTGTACCGGCCACATGGCGCAATCGGGCGCAGTTACAAAAACACAAAGCAGATGATCACCGGCGGCATTCGCAATATGATGTTTACGGATTTCTATCGTCAGTACGCGGATGAGGACAGCAAAGACAGAGCGGAGGACATGACTGTTGATACCACCACCGAACTGCCAGGATGTTCTATCATGAATGGCGATTGAAAATCCTATGCGAAGCGTTTGACAACCTCGAATACCAGGAACGTACCATCGCTGCAGAACACCTTGGATTCTGTGAAAACTGTTGGAGTACCCAATATATCGAAATCGTAAACGGCAAAACGTTAAAGCGCGAGTTTGAAGAAACGGCATTCATAGACCCTGCAGGGAAACGTGGCGTCGTGCCGTCCTCCGCCGACCGCATCTACCGTGGAGCGATTGATAAACTCCGCAAAGCACTGGAAGAGGATATATGGTTATAGCCCATGAAACTCAAAAAAGCCCCACCCAGAGCCAAGATAAAATCTTGATTCCGAGTGGGGCTTTGCTACGCCTGAGAAATTTGCACATTCTTTTTTTCGTGGGTTGTTTCCTACATATGGTGATAACCTAATTTTGGATTTTCGAGTAAAAAAATAAAACGTAACGTTGAAAGGAAAGATAGCGTTAATCAAAGAAAATGTGTATGGGAAAGGAAGCCGGTAAAGACTTGTTTGTACTGCATAAATTGAAACAAAACATAGAAATCTCGGGCAGATATGATGCAAGTATCTTGTTTTTTTCGCTTGTTATGTTATTCTATAATAAAATGTTTATACTCAGACCTCATTGTCGATACGTGCCATACAACAGAGAAAAAGCAGATGCCTTGAAAAAAGAGGAAACATTTTTTATGCTAACTACGATTAAAACGAATTCAATAGTCAGATCAATATTGGGGACACTGCTCATTGCTGCGCTGCTGATTACCACGCTTCCGATTACAGCATATGCTGCTGATAATAACCCGGAGGGGTACTCTCTTGAGTTTTTCCCCGCTTTAGGCGTTCCTTCGGATACGATGGACGAGAATTCAGGGACAGTCAACACGCTTAATAGCGGTGGAACCATAAAAGACAACAAGGGACATATTACTTATTCAGACGGAACCGTTTTTGAAAACCACGGTTACATTAACAATCTTGAAGCAGGACACGTAGGAACCAATTACGGAACAATACATTTTATCGAAAATACCGGCTCATTGAGTGTGAATGACAAGGGCGGAGAGGTTCTTTTCATCGGAATGGGCAATGTGGTCGACAGAAACTACGGAATAGTTCAGGACAACGCCGGAACCATATCTGAAAATTACGGAACGGTCAATAATAATTACGGTACTGTAATTATGCACGACGGTTGGATCGGTAACAACTATGACTACGGAACCGTTAAGTTTGAAGCAAAAGTTTCCGACGGCAAAACGATTCCCGCTAAGGGTACAATCGATTATAACGAGAGCAGGGTCGAAATCAACAGCGGAACGGTCACGGTAAAAAATAACACTGGAGATATTAAAATAAACAACGCGACCGTTACTGTTGAGAAAAATTCGGGCAGTATCACGGTCAGCAATAATGCCACTCTGATTTGCGGTGAAAATAAGAGCGGCGGAGTGATCACAAAGTCATCTGAAAGCGCTGTTATTACTTGCACCTCCAACGACGGGCTCATCAGCGACGAGACCGTTGTTATGTATAAGATCGTCTTCATCGGAGACGACGGGCAAGCGGTGATCACAGACTGTGATGTTGAAAAAGACGGCGTATATTATACAGAAGTCGGAGGCGCTGTGTTTTTTACGCTTCCTCCGGAATATGTATGTAAATCTGCGAAGAAAATGGATTCGGGAGATGTGAACACCTGGGCGTTGAATGCTTTTCCCGAGGAGGGAGATACGGAATTCACTATTATCTGTCACAAGTGTTCGGGCGGCGAATACAGGATGACTGTGGATAAGCATTGGCAGCAGTGTGTGGAATGCGGCAGAATACTTAACGAAGGCGCGCATACCGCCGGTGATTATATTTCGGATGATAATTCGACCTGCATAAAAGACGGTACCGAGACATATTTGTGTACAGAGTGCGGTTACCATCGTACCCGAACCGTTACAGATTCACACCACACAAGCAATCATCACGAACACGTTATGATCGATCAAAGAGTTGAGCCGACAGAAACTTCGTCCGGACTTACACAAGGGTCACACTGCGAAGATTGCCACAAGGTGTTGACAGCACAGGAGATTATTCCTAAAATACCGCATAGCTGCGTTTCCTCATCGGATTATCTGCATGATGGAAGCACGCATTGGAAAATATGCTCTATCTGCAATGAAAAGTTCGACGAAGAAACTCATAATTATGGCAATTTGGTATTGAATAAAGCTGCCACCTGTAATGAAAGCGCCACATATTATGTGCAGTGTGACAGTTGTGGCGCAGTAGATTATACCCAAATTGTTGCTGTAGGCGATCCGCTAGGGCACAGTTTCGGCGCATGGACTTCTGTCAGCGACACGCAGCATCAGCGCGTTTGCTCTAACGATGCTGCTCACGTGGAAACTGAAAATCATAACTACATTGAATGGGCAACGACCAAGGAACCCACCGAGACTGAACCCGGCACCAAGGAGCGCACCTGCTCCGTTTGCGGTAACAAAGAAACGCAGGAGCTTCCCGTTCTTCCCCCTGTAACCTACAGCATCATTTCTGGCGCAAATAGCGAATGGACAAGGGGCACTTCGGCAGGAATCTCTATCGTCTCCGATGCACCGTTTGATAAGTTTGAAAGTGTTAAGGTGGACGGAACAGTTATTGCAGCGGAGAACTACACCGCTGTTTCCGGCTCCACCAAGGTCACGCTTGCCCCTGCCTATTTGGAAACTGTGGGTGTTGGTACTCATTCTATCGAAGTTGTTTCCAATGACGGTAGTGCTTCTGCGAACTTTACGGTAAAGCGGCACAACCTGCTGTTGTTCTTGTAAAGTACACCGTATCCTTCAATATGAACGGTCACAGCGATCAGGTTGCAGTTCAGACTATTAAGGAAGGCGAAAAGGCGACCAAGCCCGCTGATCCTACCGCAAGCGGCTACACCTTTGGTGGTTGGTATGCAGATGCAGCCTTCTCCACGAAGTTCGACTTCAACTCTGCCATTAATGCAGATACCTCGGTTTTCGCAAAGTGGACGAAGAACTCTGTTACACCTGCCGATCCCACTGTTCCGAAAACCGGCGATAACAGCAATATGCTCCTTTGGGCAGCACTTCTGTTCGTCAGCAGTGGAGCGCTTGTCGGAACTGCCGTTTTCGGTACAAAAGAAAAAGAGCTGAATAATCAGCAATCGTGAAAACACCGAAGGGCGGTACGGTTCAAACCGTTACCGCCCTTTGCAATTAAAAAGATGCCCGCTACGCCGGAAACAACAGAGCGCCCAACCATATCACGGGTAGAACATACCAGAAGAGTTGCTGCAAGGCGAAAAACTCTCCATTGACTTAGAAAACGATTCAGCCACCGACAGCACTTATACTTATTCCGCCAATAACGATACACTGCCACTTGTCAGCGACGACGGAAAAACCTTTGCAATGAAGAAAGTACAGTAGAAAAATAGCGGAAGGATTTCAGATCGAAACCCATTAGGGGGCTTTTTATGCTGTCCGTACAAAACGGAGCGGTTCAGGCCCTTCTCCCGGGCAATCTGCTTCAGCTCAATTTCATCGCGCATGGGAATATTGGTACTGAAGAAATATACATTGGCATCGTGCATCAATGCTTTGCGGGCCTCCTCACCAGCAAACTCACAGGAAACGGAAATGATTACCAGATTGGCATCCTTCTCAGCATCAAAGTCCGCATCCACGGACTTATATTCTCTGGAATCCTCGTCTGCGTTTTTTTCACCGTTTCCTGCCAGAAGCTTTTCCAGCAGTGCTTCGACTTCCGGCTCGATGCCATCCCTGTCGGTATCCAATGCAATAATCAGTGTATTGGATGTAGCAGCTTGTACCTCGGGCGTCTGTGCACCGATTTCAGCCAAAACAGATTTATTTAAATCCGTTCCCATCACCAGTGTTGTATTTTTCACACCCTTCAGCTTTTTCAGTTTGCGACCTGCAGTCATTGAAAGGTCTTTTTATCATTACGGATTCGCCTCGATTTTAGTTTTTTCCGGACAATACGCCGCCCTTGGTAATGGAACCTACTGTTTTCTGATAGATGCCCAGCCATCCCGGGCGATAATTGATGTTCAGCTGTGCCTTTCCCAGACGATTCTGAATCTCTTCATCGCTCAGCTCCAGCTGAATTGTACGCTTGTCGATGTCATAGGAAATAATATCGCCTTCCTCCACAATTAGCAGCGGTCCCATCAAGGCTGCTTCCGGAGAAACATAGCCAATGGATGCTCCCTCTGTTGCGCCGGAGAACCGACCGTCGGTAACAAGCGCTACCTTATCATACAGCGGAGTACCTGCAAGCTCTGAGGTGAAAGGGAATGTTGTCACAACACCAGGGCCGCCCTTGGCACCCTGCATGCGGATGACAACTACATCGCCGGCCTTGATTTTTCCTGCACGCAGGCCTGCAATAGCATCATCCACATCCTCAAACACCACTGCTGGGCCTCTGAACTTCATCAGGCACTGAGGAACTGCAGACTGTTTTACAATAGCGCCGTCCACTGCAATATTACCCCTTAGCACCGCCAGTGCACCTTCCGTGCTGATTGGATCGCTCAACGGATGAATTACGGTCTCATCCAGAACCTTCGAATCACAGATACGCTGACCAAGAGTCTGTCCGGTAACTGTCAGTGCATCGGTATGTATCTTGGATTCAATGGTCTTGAAAAGTGCTGTCAGACCGCCTGCACGGTCGAAATCCTCCATAAGATGGGGACCATTGGGCTCCACACCCATAAGCAGGGGCACTGCATAGCTGGCCTTGTCAAAGAATCCGATGCAGTCAAAGTTATCCAGTCCCGCTTCAGTAGCCATGGCAGGAACATGAATCAGAGAATTGGTAGAGCCACCCATGGCCATGCATGCCATAATGGCATTTTCAATGGCGTCCTGCGTAAGGATATCTCTGGCTGTAATGCCCTTTCCCCACAGCTCCATGATTGTTTTGCCTGCGCCATAGGCAATCTCGTGCATTTCGGGGCTTCTGGCACAGGTGGTGGAGTTGCCGGGCATGGTCATGCCTAATGCCTCGGCAATGATGCACATGGTATTGGCAGTACCCATCATGGGGCAGGCACCAGGGCCGGGGCAGGCACAGTCCAGAATCTCCATGCATTCATTCATGCTCATACTGCCGGACTGGACCTGACCAACCGCTCTTCCCACATCCACAAAAGAAATCTTCTTGCCCTTGTGATTTCCGGCAACCATATAGCCGCCGGTCACAATCACTGCCGGAATATTCAGTCTGGCCGCTGCCATAACATAAGCTGGAACAATTTTATCACAGCTGGCCATAAGAACCATGCCATCCATTTTGTAGCCTTCAACCTGGGTCTCCACCTCGTTGGTAATCAGGTCACGGCTGGGCAGAATGTACTGGGAGCCATAAAAAGCCAAGCCATCACACAATCCCAGAGTAGGTAGATGGTAAGGTGTTCCGCCTGCTTCAATGATTCCCTTTTCCACATCTTTCGAAAGCTCATTGAGGTGGATGTGGCCATTGTTGATATCGCTCCATGCGCTGATAATTGCAATTTGAGGTTTGCGGATTTCCGCATCGGTCTTTCCGATGCCTCTGAGCAGGGCATATCGCTCTGCCCAGGCTACACCAAAGGGAACATCTGTCCGAACATTGTTTTTCATAATGCGTTCCTCCTATTACGCAATAGCTCTCTTACTGAGCCTTCTCTGATCAAAAATTACAAAAGCAACAATCACAAGACCGACGAGGTCCGTAACAAAACCGGGTTTAATCAGAGCCAGCGCACCTACAATCAGAAGCACTCTCTGCCAGACAGGTATCGGGAAATCCTTAAAGCCTTCCAGACCAAGATTCAGAGCATAGACGCCGATAATGGGGCTAATTGCGGAATAGATAATCTGCAGGAGGCTGGAGTCGATCATCAGGATGGATGTATTGAACATAAACAGATAAGGAATCAGGAATGCGCCCAATGCCAGACGGAAGGCTACCCAGCCGGTCTTGCTGGGAGAAGAGCCTGCCAGACCTGCCGCAGCGTATGCAGGAATCGCAACCGGCGGAGTGACATTGGCCATCAGTCCGAAATAGAATACATAGAAGTGCGCTGCCAGCATGGGAACATTCAAAGATGCCACAACTGGAACCGCCACACTGGCCAACAGGATATACACAGCCACAGTGGGAAGACCCATGCCCATGATGATTGCAAGGAACATAACCAGAAACAGTGTCAGCAGAAGGTTGCCCTGGCCGAGCTCCATAATATAGTTACCCAAAATGGTGCTCAGACCGGTCAGTGTACAAACGCCTATGACTAGACCGACGGATGCGCAGGAAATAGCAACGGATACACAGCCCTTGGCACCGTTTTCCAGAGAGTCTACAATATCACGCAGACTCATTCTGGTTTCTTTTTTCAGGGCGGAAGCCAGAATACAGGATATGATACCAGCGCAGCCCGCAAAGATAGGAGTGTAGCGCCTCACCAGCAGGTATACGACAACAACGAAGGGAATCAGCAAGTGACCTTTTGCTTTGAACACTGCCCATGCATTGGGCAGGTTTTCTTTCGAAACTCCCTTCAGGCCCAATTTCTTTGCTCTGTAGTGAACGGAGACATAAATACTGAGATAATACAGCAGCACAGGAATAATTGCGGCCTTAATAATGGTTACATATGGGATGCCCAGATAGTCTGCCATAATGAATGCGGCAGACCCCATAATGGGGGGCATCAACTGGCCTCCGGTAGAGCTGACAGCCTCCACGGCGCCGGCAAACTCCGGTTCATAGCCGGTGGATTTCATCAGAGGAATCGTGAATGCGCCAGTCGTTACCACGTTGGCTGCAGCAGAGCCACTGATTGTTCCGAAGGCAGCAGAAGTGACAATGGAAACCTTGGCAGGACCGCCGACAGAGCTTCCAGCAATTGCCATGGACAAATCCCGAATCAAATCAGCCATGCCGCTCTTCTGCAGGAAAGCAGCAAATATAACAAATAGGACTATAAATGTTGCAGATGTTCCAAGGGCGGTACTGAAAATCCCCTCGGGAGCCATGTACATATGGTCAACCATTCTGGCAATGGAGGCACCTCTGTGGCGGAGAATGCCGGGCATGTATCTTCCAAAGTAGGCATAGCAGAGGAATACAACCGAAATAATCAACAGTTGGACGCCCACAACCCGGCGGACTGCTTCCAACACCAGCAATGCGCAAATGCAGCCCATAATGATATCCATCTGGTTTGGCAGGCCGCCGCGCATGAAGATAGCGTTGTAATTCAAAACAATATAGCCGCAGCATACAAAGCTTAATCCTGCAAAAATCCAGTCGAGAATGCTGGGATTGTTCTTCATGCCGCCCTTTTTGGCTGGATACATGAGGTAGCACAGGGGCATTACAAACAGCAGATGCATGGCCCTCTGGCGAATAGTGGCCCAGAGGCCAAAGAACGAGGTGTAGATATGGAATGCCGCCATTGCGATGGCATACCATTTAATGAAATGCCTTACGAAGCCGGTTGCGTTTCGTATATTGGATTCCTGATCAAATTTCTCGAGAACAGCCTGCTGCTCTTCCAAAGAAATCTCTGCGGCATCCGCATCGTTTTTCGCAACAGCTTCGACATTTTTCTTGTTTTCCATTAGTTTCTCCTTTATAAATTAGGGCGGCTGAAAGCAATCAGCCACCCACAACATTTAAAAGTGTAGAGCACATTCAACAAGCAGTCGATTACTTCAGGATACCAACTTCCTTGAAGTAACGCTCAGCACCGGGATGCATGGGGATGCTCAGACCGGCAGCAACGGAGTCATCGTTCATGGCCTCGAAGCAGCTGTGCTGAGTGCACAGGTAATCCTTGTTCTCAATGACCAGCTTGGTGATTTCGTAAACCAGATCCTCATCTAGGTCCTTATCACAGATCAGGAATGTAGGCATACAGACAGTCTGAATGTCCTCAGTCTGGTTGCTGTAGGTACCTGCGGGAATGACACCCTTCATGTAAACACTGCCGTCCGCATTGACCAGCTTGTCCAGAGCCTCGTCACTAATGGAAATCAGGTGTGCATCATCGGTCATAGTCAGCTCCACAAAGGAAGCGAAGGGATAGGGTGTGATGGAGTTCATACCGTCAGCCTGCTTGTTCTGAATCTTCTCAACGCCTTCGGAGATGCCTATGAACTCAGGATTCAGGTCCTTGCGGTTCAGGTAGTCATAACCGTATGCGCCCAGAACCGCGCGGGCGGAAACTTCAGTGCCGGAGCCGGAGCCACCGACAACCTGGGTCGTTCCGGCCATTTCCTCAAAGGATTGTGCCTTGGAGCCGGTTCTCACAACATGCTGGTAGTAGGATGCGTAGATTGCGCAAATAACATTCATTTCCTGCAGAGGTTTCTCGTAAGAGCCAATGCCGTTCCATGCCTGATAGCAGGCATCTGCAGCAGCAATACCCAGTTCCATTTCGCCGTTGGCAATCAACTGGATATTCTGACTGCCGCCGGTGGTGGTCTGTGCAGTTGCGGTGGTGCCGGTCTTGGTGGACAGCAGCTGTGCTATGCCAGCTGCTGCACTGAAGAAGACGCCGCCGGTGGAGCCGCCGCCAACAGTGAGGAAGTCAGGCCATTCTACAGTTGCTTCTGTAGGTGCTGCCTCAGCGGGTGCTACAGTAGGAGCAGGAGTGGACTGCTTCTCACCGCATGCGCACATGCTGGTGCCCATAACAAAGACCAAGATCAATGCAAGAATTCTACGCAGGGTTTTAATGTTTTTAGCCATTTGATAGTCCTTCTTTCTTTTCGTAAATAAATAAAAACCGACTTAAATCGACCGCAGCAAGATGCTGCGACAATCTAAGTCGGATTTCAACTTACCTATCAGCTGATTATGCAACCCTCTTCACAAGACGCCACCAGCTAAGGATTAATCGTATCCCTTATTTGTATTGTACAATATCACAAAATTCTCAATACGTCAACAGGAATTTTTGCTGTAATTGATATATTTTTGATATTTTTCCCGAACTGCCTTCAGCGCAACAATGACAGAACGCTGGGCCGGAATCTGTAAGCGGTCGAATCGTTTCAGAATAATATCCCACTCTGAATCAATGTTTGCGCCCTTAAGCTGACTGCAGATAAAGCGTACACTCAGCTCTGTAACCATATTAATATCCGCATCCAGAATCAGCCCCGTAGAAGTATCCACCAGAATGCCCAACGCAAGGACTTTATACATCGATCCGCCGGAAGTGTTATTGGGCATGGCACCGTTTGCAGAGAAATAGACAACATTTGGGTTCAAATAGTCAATATCCATATAAATCCTCCCTAACGATGAAAACGCACATTTTCCGATGAAACAGAAAAACCTATGCATCTGCGTCACACCAGTAATCGTCGGAGCCGGCGCAGTGGAAGTATGCAGAACTTTGCTTTGCTTAAATCTGCAGTTAAGGAAGCCGCGCATCTCATTCTATCAACGTTATTGTCCAATGTCAACAAATTTTTTACTCCCAATATGCGGCAGGAGGCGTGAGCCTCCGTTTATCTTGACCTTTTACATGCCTGGTTTTCAGGGGGTTAATCCGGCATACGTTCAGCAAAATAGACGGCCAGCTGTGCGTGGATACAGCTCCAATCCTGCCGCCTGCCGGTCCATTTCTTCGTAATGTCCATCATTGCCAGATATAGCATCTTGAACAGGCTGTCATCCGTAGGGAAGACGGATTTTGCCTTCGTCACCTTGCGGAGCTGGCGGTTGAAGCCCTCTATGGCGTTGGTTGTGTAGATGAGCCGACGTACCTCTTCCGGGTACTTGAAGTAGGTGCTCAGGTTCGGCAAAAAGTGTCAGGGAATTATTGTTCCCGGCGAAGCTGGACATCCCGGAAAGCAGCCGTCAGCATGACGACGATACCGGCATAGCCGCTGATGGGATAGATAATATTCACCAGTTTTCTGAAATCCGTCACGCTGAGAACAAGCCCCAGCAGCGTGAGCGCGCAGGCAAGGATTGCCGATTTTTTAGTTCCGTCCTCCGCGAACTGCCGCACTGCCCCCCACAGCATGGGTACTGCCGTCGTATAGATTCCGCAGAAGATTACGACCGAAAAAATAAGCGCCAGCACCGGATGGATGAGCTGCGCCAGAGCCAGCACCGGCACCGCCTTGTTGCCAACCGCCGTGATGTTCACCATAAGTCCCAGGTCAACGACCAGTATTGCCACGCCGAAAAGCAGCCCGCCCAGCGTTCCGCCCACGATAGCCTCCTTTCTTCCGGAGGCTCTTCCTCCAAGGCAGCATGACAGGATCATCACCAGCATCGCATTCAACCCCGGGTAAAGTATCGCCGTCCAGAACCAGCCGCCCCGTGCTTTCGGAAGCTCCAGCCCCGGCAGCAGCGCCGCTGCATCCCGCAAGCCGTCCGGATTCTGAAGAAATCCCAGGATCCCGATGCCCAGTGAAAACGCAATAATGGCTATCCCGAGTCTGCTCAGAATCTCCGTCAGTCTGGAAAGCCCCAGCAGCACCGTGATCAGACTTGCGGCTGCCATCAGAACACGCCCCAGCCCGGAGCGAACCCCGAAAAACTCAGACAGTGTGGCTCCCGCCCCGGCAATCATAACCACATACAGGGAATACAGAAAAAGCTGAATGACAATTGCCGCCGCTTTCCCGGCGGTTTTTCCGAAATAGAATTCAAGTATCTGATTCGGAGCGGTGAGACCGCGTTCATAACCGTGCTTCATAAAGCACGAGCCGCACCATGCAAAAATTACCGTCGTCACCAGCGCCCCCGACAGACTCAACAGCCCCTGCACGGTAAAAAACTGCATGATCTCCTGACCGGTGGCAAAGCCGGAGCCGATGGCGCAGGCAACAAACGCGCCGGCAAGTCTGAGGGCGCGGTCAAAGTGAAATTCTTCCATCCTGTGCACCTCTATTTTTTACTATTTTATGTTCTTTCACCGATCAATAAAACCGGAAAAATCTGTCTGGCATTCCGGATTTCGGGAATCTCCGAAAGAAAATTCCCACACGCTGCTTTTCCTGATACGCTGTTATGCACACAGAATAATCAATATAAGAAACGGTAGTATACTTTTTTCGAATGAAACCCTTTAATTTGAATCAGATATTTGTATTAGGAGTGAGCAGTATTACTTCACTTTGCATGAAGAGATGATATAATGCTGAGTGTGAGCTAATATGTATTCGTAGATAGAAAGGAAAAACTGCCATGCCTCGGAATTCTCTCGGCCCCGTCGGTGCGCGCGGCATTCTAACGGAAGAAGAAAAGCAGAACATGCCCAAGATCACGAAGGAACTGCTTCTGCGCATTTTCTCCTACCTCAAGCCCTACATTCCGCAATTTCTGCTGGTGTTCGTCACGATCATCATATCCTCCGTCATCGGTCTGCTGCCGTCCATACTCACCGGGCGCATCGTGGATGAAGCCCTTGTGGGCAAGAATATGACTCTGCTCATTCAGCTGCTTCTGCTCGCTTTTGCTACGCTGACAGTCTCCCGTGTCATCGGTGCTGTTGAGGACTACATAAACGCCTAGATATCCCAGCGCATCGTGTTCGATATGCGAAACCAGATGTATGACCATCTTCAGCACATGCCTCACGCTTTCTTCACCACGGAGAAGCAGGGCGATATCATTACCAGAATGAACACGGATATCTCCGGCGTATCTACGGTGATATCAAGCACTCTCGCCTCCATCGTCAGCAATATCGCCACCGTGGTAACAACGCTTGTTGCTCTGTTCTCCATGAACTGGAAGCTGGCAATCGTCGGCATTCTGGTCATTCCCATGCTGATTTTTCCCACAAAAGCCGTGGGGAAAAAGCGCTGGAGTCTTATGAGCGAGAGCCAGAGCGAGTCAGACGAGATGAACCAGCTTATCAATGAGACACTGTCCGTCTCCGGTTCTCTTCTTGTCAAGCTCTTCACCAGGGAAAAAGAGGAATACGATAAGTTCGTCGCCGTAAACGAGAGCCTTACTCAGATCAATCTGAAGGAAAGGCGCAGCGGCTCCTGGTTCTGGGTTTTCATGGGTCTGTTCACCGAGCTTGGACCTCTGCTCATCTACTTCTTCGGCGGTCTGTTTATCATTCGGGGAATGGATCCCAGTCTGTCCGTCGGTACTGTCACTGCTGTTGTGGCTCTCATCAACAGACTGTACCGCCCTGTGGACAGTCTCACCAACATAAGCGTGGAGTTCACCCGCTCTCTGGCACTGTTCACCCGTATCTTCGACTATTTCGACAAATCCGTGTCCATACGTTCCCCGGAGAAGGGCCGCAGGCCCAACTTTGCCGACAGCCCGGTCATATATAACCATGTGTCTTTCTCCTATTCCCCGGACAAGCCGCTTCTCACCGATATAACCTTCACTGTACCGCCCGGAAAGATGTATGCTATCGTCGGTCCCTCGGGCTCCGGCAAATCGACTGTCGTCAATCTGCTGCCCAGACTTTACGATGTCAACAGCGGTCACGTCTATATCGGAAGATATGACGTGCGAACCATAGACCTTGAGTACCTGCGCGACAACGTGGGTCTCGTCACTCAGGAGACCTACCTCTTTAACGGCACTATCATGGATAACCTGCTCTACGCCAAGGCCGGCGCCACTCGCGAGGAGGTGGAGAACGCCTGCAGGATCGCAAATATTCATGACTTCATCGTCAGCCAGCCCGACGGCTATGACACCGAAGTGGGCAACCGGGGCTTGAAGCTCTCCGGCGGTGAGAAACAGCGTATCTCCATCGCCCGGGTCGTGCTGAAGGATCCCAGGGTTCTCATCTTGGATGAGGCTACCTCCGCGCTGGACTCCATCTCCGAAAATGCCATTCAGGATGCCCTTGACAAGGTCATGCAGGGCCGTACCAGCATCGTCATTGCTCACAGACTTTCCACCATACTCAAGGCTGACAAGATCCTCGTCGTCGCCAACGGCGGCATCGCCGAGCAGGGTACCCATGAGGAGCTTCTGGCCAGCAACGGAATCTACCGCGACCTTTATGAGACTCAGTTCAGGAGAATTCTTGATATGGAAGACCCGGACGACAACAGCAGCAAAGACAAGTGAACGCTTTGACAAGAGGCTGAATCATGCTGGACAATATCCGCGCAACCGTTCCCCAGACAACAAGGCCGAGGGAAAAAGAGCGCTCTCAGTATTTCTCCCATATTTTTCACCTCTGATACTCATTTCTGATTAAAAATAGACATTTTTAATCAGTTTTCAGTATGATACGGTTCTCTTATTACAATTTTTGATTATTATGAGTCAGCCGGCAGAATTCGTATGAAGTCATTTTT
This sequence comes from uncultured Oscillospiraceae bacterium, assembly GCA_934573855.1. GTDB lineage: Bacteria > Bacillota > Clostridia > Oscillospirales > Oscillospiraceae > Limivicinus. Next base: position 196,984 of record CAKTMF010000001.1, read on the forward strand.
CTTTCCCCATCTTTATCTCGCTGTTCCGGCTGTATAATAAACGGAACTTATACATGTTTTATGCCCGCACCAGTCTCGGTGCGGGCATTTTTCATGTAGATTTTGTATGCGAGAATCGTATCAGTATCCTTCAATTTCAAGTACCACGATGTCTCTGCCGGACACCGGCATAAGCTTTTTGCCTCCGCATTGGGGACAGACGAGTTTTTCAAGATCAGCTTCAAACTTCTCGCCACAGTCAAGGCACGCCGCCTCGCCGTTGAGCGTCACAGTCTTCATCACGCTTCCCTCGTACTCTGTGCCGTCGGTCACGGCGCTCCAGCAGTCCTCCATATATTTCGCGACCACTCCGCTGAGACTTCCGATCTGAAGGGTGATGGAATTTACGCCCTCCAGATCGCTTTCTTTTACGATAGAGTCAACTTTTTTCAGCAAAGCGTCGCACAAGCCAAGCTCATGCATTACTTTTTCTCCGTAACAACGCGCTTTACAACCTTGGGAACCTTCTTGATAATGTCTCCTACCGCATGGATGGGCAGAGTCTCAAAGGTGCCAGCCTGCCAGTCGCGTACCTTGCGGAGCTTTATGGCGTCGAACTTGCACTTTGTGGTGCAGAGACCGCAGCCGATGCACAGATACTCATCCACCTTTGCCGCGCCGCAGCCAAGGCAGCGTGAGCATTCTTTCCGTACCTGCTCCTCGGTAAAGGTAACTCTTGCGTCGGAGAAGGTCTTTGCCTTGGACTCGTTGTAACCGGGAACCTGACGGTGGCTGTTGTCAAAGCCCTCCAGGGCAATCTGGACGTGCTCCTTGTCCAGCTCACGGTAAACTCTTCTGTCACGGCCCATGGTAAGAGTCTGGCCCTCGTGTACGGCACGGTGGAGAGAAATGGAGCCTTCCTTACCTGCCGCGATGGCGTCAATGGCGAACTTGGGTCCGGTGACCACATCGCCGCCGGCAAAGACATCCGCAACGGAGGTCTGCCAGGTAACGGGATCGGCAGCTATGCGGCCCTTCTCGTCCAGCTCAAAGAGACCTGCCAGACCGCCAAGGTCAATCCTCTGGCCTATGGCGGCGATGACGGAATCCAGTCTGCACTCGTCGCCCTCGCACTTAAGAAGCTCGACCTTACCGTCGCCGACGATCTCAAGAGGCCTGTGCTCGAACAGGAACTTGACGCCCTCTTCTCTTGCTTCTCTGACCTCCTCGGGGTCTGCGGGCATGTCGGACTCCTTTCTGCGGTATACCACAGTCACATCTGCACCGAGACGGACAGCGGCTCTCGCAACGTCCATTGCCACGTTGCCGCCGCCGATCACAGCGACCTTCTTGCCGATCTCGGGCCTGTTGCCCAGATTGACCTCACGCAGGAAGTCGATGCCGGAGAACACACCGGGAAGCTCCTCGCCGGGAATGCCCAGCTTTGCACCCTTCTGTGCGCCGATGGCAAGATAGAAGCCCTTGTAGCCCTGCTCGCGCAGCTCGTCAAGCGTAACGTCCCTGCCGACTTCAACGCCGCATCGGAACTCAACTCCCATCTCCCGGAGGATATCGATCTCGGCATTGAGAACGTCCTTTTCAAGTCGGAAAGAGGGGATGCCCAGCACCAGCATACCGCCAGGAACCGGGTTCCTGTCGAACACGGTGACGGGATAGCCCTTGTTTGCAAGATAGTATGCGCAGCTCATGCCCGCGGGGCCGGCGCCGATGACCGCGATCTTCTCGGTGTAGGGGCGTCCGATCTGGTTGACCATCTTGGGAACAAAACGGGTGGCCTCGTCAAGGTCATGGTCAGCAATGAAGCGCTTGACCTCGTCGATGGCAATAAGAATCTCATGAGACACTCACGAAGGAGGTGACAGAAAATGAAGAGCGTGCAAAAAATCGATCTGGGCCTGACCGGGTACGATGAGCTCTTTATGAATGATGCGGAGCGTAAAGAAAACAAGCTCCCCAGAATTTATGACGTGCCCATTTCGGAAATTGATGATTTCCCCGACCATCCGTTTAAGGTGAAAGTTGATGAGGATATGGACCAACTTGTTCAGAGCATTAAAGAGCGCGGGATTATTACGCCTGTCACACTTCGTCCGAAGGAAGATGGACGGTACGAAATCGTATCCGGGCATCGCAGAAAGAAGGCTTGTGAGCTTGCAGGACTTGATACCGTTAAAGCTGAAGTCCGGGAAATGACCCGTGATGAAGCGATTATCTTAATGGCTGAATCGAACTTGCAGCAGTCCACAATCCTTCCGAGTGAAAAAGCATTTTCGTACAAGATGCGTCTTGAAGCTATGAATAGACAGGGACAACGCACAGATTTAACTTATTCCCCACTGGGGAACAAGTTGCAGGGTGTAAAGTCATCTGATGTGATGGCGGAAGAAGTCGGAGAAAGTAAAAACACTATTTTTCGCTATATCCGTTTGACCGAGCTTATCCCTGAATTGCTCCAGCTTGTTGATGAAAGCCGTATCGCGTTCCGACCGGCGGTTGAACTGTCCTACCTCAAAAAAGAGGAACAGAGTGCGCTGCTTGAAGAAATCTCATATACGGATGCAACACCGTCCCTTGCCCAGGCTATCAAGATGAAGAAGTTCTCTAATGAAGGAACCCCGGCTTTGTTGGCGAGGAGCACTACGGAATCGTTACAAAACTTTCCCAGCAAGAAATATCTGAAAAGTACAGACCGATTATTTCGGAATACATGCCTTTTATTCTTCTTACGTTGGAAGAAGGAGAAATCATCAATGATTATTGGAGAAACAATCGCAAACATCAGAGACATAAAGAAAGAACGGAAAGCATATTTGGATTTGATGACGAAACCGAGATAAAACATGCTGAAGTTCGAAGTAATAATGACCCAATCGAAGAAATTATTAGGAATGAGGACAGGAGGAATGTTAATCGCGCTCTTGCACTATTGTCTCAAAAACAAAGGACGCGTGTTATTAAGCATTTCTACGACAATAAGAGTCTTGGAGAAATCGCAGGTGAAGAGGGCGTTAATAAGAATGCTGTTGCCAAATCCGTGAAACAAGCTTTGAAAATAATGAAAAATTTTTTCGAGAATGCTGCCGACGGGTATGCTCTATTATCTCGTCAGCGATCTGATGGGCGGCAGAGCGGCCGGAAGAACGGCGTTCTATGTGGGCGGCTGCGCCGTCTGCTTCGCGCTCATTCTCATCACCACATGGTTCCAGTATAATGATACCTATTTCACAACATATAAAGAGAGCGGAAAGCGCCGCCTGACCCTCGCGGAGAGGCTGCGCATGCTGCCGCTGTCGTTCTTCGGCAAGCGCGACCTCGCCGACCTGACCAGCACCATCATGGCCGACTGCGAGGTGCTTGAAAAGACCTGCTCGCATTATATCCCCGGCCTTTTCGGATCGCTCATCTCGACGGTCCTCATTTCGCTCGGCATGTTCGCCTTTGACTGGCGCAATGCCGCCACAGCCCCTGAGATATTTCCGCAAATGAGTTCATCAGGAGGATAAATACCTCGTTTCGACTGAGCTTGCAGATGTGATAATGAAAATCCTTCGTCATGCTGCCGAGTTCGTCTGCACTCAGCCCTTTGCCGCGCACAGGCTCGATCATATCAGGTACTTTTTTAAGCTTCTTTTGCGGAAACTTTGCGAAAGGCATTGATATATATATATTATACTGTCTCCGTGGGTTTTCTCCGTTTTGTCAGAAAGCGAACGGAGCGAGAAAGATAGATAAAGGAGTCAGAATATATGAGCGAGCAGGAAATGACCGGCTACCCGTCATTAGACAAGCCATGGCTGAAATATTACTCTGCGGAGGCTATCAACGCCCCGCTGCCGGATGGAACAATGTTTGATTTGCTGTATAACAGCGATAAATGCAGATCAAATAATACAGCATTGAAATATTTTGGAAACAGTATCTCCTACGGGGAAATGTTCAAAAACATCAGAATGGCTGCGGGTGCTCTCTCGGCCCACGGAGTCAAGCGCGGGGACGTGGTATCTATTCTGTCGCTGAACACGCCAGAGACGACATATGTGATATATGGCCTGAATCTTATAGGTGCGGTCGCTAATCTGCTTGTGGCAAACATGACTCCGGACGAGATAAGTAAAAACGTATCAGAAACAGGGTCAAAACTGCTTTTTGTACTTGATAGAATGACGGATGGGTTGGCAAATGCCGCTCTCCCCATTCCGGTAATTGAACTGCCTATCGCAAATTCTGCCGTTGGGCTTGAGAAGCTGCTTTTGAACGTCAGTGGCTGCCTTAAGCGGTCAGCGGCAAGCGAGCGTCAGACATTCAAAGAATTCGTTTCCAAGTATGGAGAAGCTGAAAAAATATCAGAGGATATGACCAATGCACCTGCGGTAATACTATACACCAGCGGCACGACCGGCTCGCCAAAGGGAGTTGTCTTGAGCAATCGTAACATAAACTCCTGCGCTGTGCAGTGTTCGGTTTCGGGGAAAGATTACAGACCGGAGGAAGCTTTTTTGAATATCCTTCCTCCGTTTTTTAGCTTCGGAATCTGCATGAAACATCTGTGCCTTTATACTGGCATGACAGAGATTCCTGTGCTTATCCCCAAAGAAAAGACAGTTATCGGCATGATAAAGCGACACCGCCCCGAACGTTTCGTGATCGGCCCGGCAATAACAGGCGTGATAGAAAAATATCCATGGAACGACCTATCATTTTTAACTGACCTGACCGGGGGAGGAGGAAGTATTTCCGCGCAGAAAGAACGGCAGCTCAATGATATTCTGAGAGGAAAAGGTGCAAAAAGCAGATATTTATCCGGATATGGAATGACGGAACTCAGCGCTGTCGTTTCAATGAACCACAATAACAACTGTAGAGAACAGAGCGTCGGTATACCACTTCCGCTGGTCAATGTCAAGGTTTGCAGTCCTGACAGCGGAGCGGAACTCGGCTTTGATCAGGAGGGTGAATTGATGATCGATTCTCCGGGGGCGATGATGACATATTTTTCAAACGCCGAGGAAACGGATAATGTTATGCAGTATGCCGCAGATGGACGCAGATGGGTCCACTCCGGAGATCTTGCTAAAATAGACAGGGACGGTTTCATCTATATCACGGGACGCCTGAAAAGAATTTACATAGTAAAATACAAGGATATAGCGCATAAACTGTTCCCGCAGCGACTGGAGGAACTCATTAGACAGATACCGGGAGTAAATGAATGCGGTGTGATCGTGCAAGAGGATGCTGAACAGTGCAATATACCGGTAGTTTTCATTACGCCGCGCGGACAGTCAGATAAAGCTGCACTGAGAAATGCGGTTTTAGAAGAAATTGCAAAGGAGCTTCCGGGATATTACAGACCTAAGAATATTGTGCTGCTGGAAAAGATGCCGGTAAATTCAAATCAAAAGATCGACTACCGTGCATTGGAGCGTATTTCATCTGAGCGCACCTGAGCCTCCGGTTCACACGGTCGTTAAATAAAAGGTAAGCCCTTGCTGATTGATATAATCCACATAGAGTATAGAACGCGAAGCAGGAAGGCGTTTGAAACGCTTTCCTGCTTCAATCTTTTGAAACCTTAGCGGTATTAAGTACAGGCTCAGCCGTACATTTTGCTGTAATAATCGAGATAGTCGCCCGAGACGACGTGGTCGACCCACGCGCTGTTCCGGAGGTACCATTCGATCGTCTCGTGCATGCCGTCGCGGAAGGTATATTTCGGCTCCCAGCCGAGCTGTGTGGTGATCTTGGTGTTGTCGATGGCGTAGCGGCGGTCGTGGCCGGGGCGGTCCTGAACGTAGGTGATGAGGCTCTCGGGCTTGTTGAGCTCGTCAAGGATGAGCCTGACGATCTCGATATTTGCGCGCTCGTTGTTGCCTCCGATGTTGTATACCTCGCCGCGCACGCCCTTTTCAAGCACTGTCTCGATGGCGCTGCAATGGTCGGAGACATGAAGCCAGTCCCTTATCTGCATGCCGTCGCCGTAGACGGGGAGCGCCTTGTTGCCCTTGGCGTTGTGGAGCATGAGCGGGATGAGCTTTTCCGGGAACTGGTAGGGGCCGTAGTTATTGGAGCAGCGGGTGATGTTCACCGGCATGCCGTAGGTCTGGTGATAGGCTCTGACGACCAGATCCGCGCTCGCCTTCGAGGCGGAGTAGGGGCTGTTTGGGGCGATAGGGGTGGTCTCGGTGAACATCCCGGTCTTGCCAAGCGCGCCGTAGACCTCATCCGTGGAGACCTGAAGATAGACGACGCCCTCCTTATATTCGCGGGAATACTTGTTGCCGGGGTCGAGCTTCCAGTGGCGCTTCGCGGCGTCAAGGAGCGTCTGGCTGCCGACGATGTTCGTGGTGAGGAATATCTCCGGCTCAACGATACTGCGGTCAACGTGTGACTCCGCGGCAAAATGCACCACCGTGTCAAATTCGTAGCGACTGAACAGCTCCTCCGCAAGGGCCTTGTCGCGTATGTCGCCGTGGACGAAAACATAGCGGCTGTCGTCACTGACGGAGAGAAGGTTTTCAAGGTTCCCCGCGTAGGTCAGCAGGTCGAGATTGACGAGCGTCTCCACGTCGGAGCGCTTTGAGAGAATATAGTGTATGAAGTTCGAGCCGATGAAGCCCGCGCCGCCGGTAATTAAAACCCTTTTCATATTTCACCCTCCGCGACTCTTATGAGGTATCTGCCGTAGTCGGTCTTGAGCAGCGGCTGCGCGAGCCGTATGAGCTGCTCCTTGTCTATGTAGCCCATGCGGAAGGCGATCTCCTCCACGCAGGCGACATACATGCCCTGACGCTTCTGGATGATGGAGACGAAGTTCGCCGCCTCCAGAAGGCTCTCGTGGGTGCCGGTGTCAAGCCACGCGAGACCGCGGCCGAAGAGGCTGACCCGCAGCTCGCCGCGCCTGAGGTACTCGTTGTTCACCGCGGTTATCTCAAGCTCGCCGCGCCTAGAGGGGGTAATGCTCTTGGCGATGGAGACCACGTCGTTATCATAGAAGTAAAGACCCGGCACGGCGTAGTTCGACTTGGGGTCCTCGGGCTTTTCCTCAATGGAGAGGACGTTTCTGTTCTCGTCGAACTCCACCACGCCGAAGGAGGAGGGATTCGGTACGGCGTAGCCGAATATCACCGCGCCGCGCTCGAGCTTCGCCGCCTTCTTGACTGCGGGGGTGATGCCGCCGCCGTAGAAAATATTGTCGCCCAGAATGAGACAGACCTTGTCGCCGCCGATGAACTCCTCGCCTATGAGGAACGCCTGCGCAATGCCCTTCGGCTCCTCCTGCACGGCGTATTCAAGGCGAAGGCCCAGCTCCTCCCCGCTGCCGAACAGCTCGCGGAAGGCGTGGATGTCGCGCGGCGTTGAGATGATAAGCACCTCGCGTATCCCGGATAGCATGAGTACGGACAGCGGGTAGTATATCATCGGCTTATCATATACAGGAAGTATCTGCTTGGAAATGGAGCGCGTTATCGGATAGAGACGTGTGCCGGAGCCTCCGGCAAGGATGATTCCTTTCATTTCGGCTGTCAACCTCCTTTTTGAACTGATCAGATTATATCTCAAGCGAACGGATTTTGCAATAACGCGCCGGATATTTTGGCCCATGGCGGCGCGGGGCGCGGGTATTTGACTTTTTTCACGGAATTTGTTTATATGAAGCTGCGACCGAAGGACTCACATCGCGTCTATAAGGATGAAGGCAAAAGAAAGGAGCGCACCTGATGGAAGACGGCAGAATTGTCGATCTATACTGGCAGCGGAGCGAAAGAGCCGTTGCCGAGACCGACAGAAAATACGGTCCCTACTGCCGGACCGTGGCGTACAACATACTGGAAAACTCCGAGGACAGCGACGAGTGCGTGAACGACACCTATCTGCGCGCGTGGAACTCCATGCCCGACGCGAGACCCGCGAGCCTTTCGGCGTACCTCGCAAGGATAACGAGAAACCTGGCCATTTCCGCCCTGCGCAGGAAGAACACTCTGCGCCGGGGCGGGGGACAGACGGCTCTCGCGCTCGAGGAGCTGGCGGAGGCGGTATCCTCGGGCGAGAGCCTTGAGACGCGTATCGAGCTTCGCGAGCTGTCGGAGAGGCTGGAGGCTTTCCTCGGAACGGTCGGCGCTCAGGAGCGGCGGATATTCATGGCGCGGTATTTCTATATGGCGCAGGTGAAGGATATCGCCGCGAAGTACGGCTTTTCTGAGAGCAAGGTCAAATCCATGCTCAGCCGCACGAGAAAGAAGCTGAAACGTTATCTTGAGGAGGAAGAGCTATGCTGAACGACGAATACATCCTTACCGCTCTGGGCGGCGTGAGCGACGGCCTCATCGAGGACTCCGCCGCGGCAATGAAATACGTACCGTCGACAAAAAGGACGCATGCCCCGTGGCGGACGGTCCTCATTGCGGCGGTGATCGTCTCGCTGCTGGGGATAACGGCCTATGCCGCCGGGTGGTTCGGGCTGTCCTCGCGGCTGACGCAGGTGAGCTTCGGGGACGGAGAGGAGCGCTCGGTGATGTCCATGAACGCCTATTCCGGCACGCCCGAGGCCGAGGCGCACGCCGAATGGCAGGAATTTTGCAGGGAATACACGGCCGGCCGCAGCTTTTCAAACGACGGCCGCTTCGTGGACTCTCTCGGCGAGCCGGAGAAAAGCTATGCGCAGATATACGGCGCGTTCGACCGGACCATGCTCGATAAGCTCGCAGCCCTAAGCGACAGCTTCGGCATCCGCCTGCACGAGCATTGTGCGTCCGCCGGCGGCTACGACGCGGCGCTCAAGGCTCTCGGCATTACGGACTTCATACGCGGCGAGGCCGGAAGGAGCATAATGTATTTCTATGAGGACGGCTCCTTTAAGTCCGAGGGCAGTCTTGACGAGGACGGACAGGAGCTGCGCTTCACCCTTATCCGCGGCGCGAAGGGCGCGCTCGACCCCTCGGCCCTCTACGTCCGTGACAGTGAGGCATACGACGAGTGGCAGTATGAGACGGACTCGGGGATAACGGTGAACATCGCGCTCGACCGCTGGAACGAGCTTACCGGGACAGTACCCGTACTGGTGTTCTGCGACACGGAGGACTATATCATCACCGTCGCGGGCGAATGCCGGAACCTTGAGGACATCCGCGGGAGCGCGGAGAGCTTTGCCGGCCGCTTCGACTACGCGGCGCTCTCCGGCGGCGAGACCGACCCCGCGGCGTTCGACGTGCCTGCACCCTCGGAGCCGGACGCGGTAAAGCCCAAGGCGGGGCTGATGAGCGTGCGGGACTTCTTTAAGACCGATGAATACAAGGCTTCCGCGCAGTTCCAGCGTGCATATTCCGAGGCCCAGGACGCGAAGGACACCGGCGAATTTGTCAGGGGCATGTACGAGTACAGATACTTCGGCGCGTTCCCGGCCTCCGACGGGGAAATAAACGAAATACTCAGGGCCGTGACGGAAAAATACCCTGCGCTTGCGGTGCCGGGGGAGGCCGACGCGCTCTTCTGCGGCTGCCCCGCGGAGGCGGAGCGTATCACCGGCGCAAATTCTATTCGCTCCGGCGGCGCGTTCCCGAGTCTCGTATACGAGAATGCGACGGCGGACGAGCTTGTGAAGCTTTTGGGCGTAAAGCCCTTCTGCGAGGAGCTTCGCGGCGGCGAGGCGGAGGTCACTGCCGTCAAATACGACACCGGCGCATTCGCCTGCGCTCTCCGGTCCGGCTGGCTATACTATATCCCCAAGAGGACGCTCCTCCCGCTGCTGCACTCCGTTGACGGCGCGGGGGAGGCATGGGCATACGAAAGCCTCTGCGGCGAGCAGGTGTCCATAGCACTCGGCAGCGAGACGGAGTACCCGCGCCTCCGCTACGACTACGTCCTCTACGAGACGGAAACGGCCTATGTTTTCATGGAGCTCGAGGGCGGCTCCGGGGCGGCGGAGATAGAAAAGACCGTTGATTCCGTCGACTTCACGGTGTTCGGGAGCGTTGAGCCGTGGAGCGCCGCCGAGCGTATCACGCCCCGTTACAGATACTACGCGCCGCTGACGATAATGAAGGAGACATGGTACAGCGCGGAGCAGTTCATGATCGCGCAGAGCGGGAGAGAATACCGCTTCTTCACCTACGCGGCGCTCAGCGGGCAGGATGCCGGCGGGATAGTCTGGACCGTCGCCGGCAGCGATAACGTGACGCTCACCGATAACGGCGACGGGACGTGTACGCTCGTCTACGGCGGCACGGGGCCGGAGGCGGTGCGGCTTACCGCCGTTCGCGGCGGCGAGAGCTTCTCGGTCGTGGTCGAGTGCCGGAACGCGGCGTAAAACCTCATAAAGCGCATTTACGCGCCGTACTCTCCGTGAGTACGGCGCGTGTCGTCATAAAAACGTGCCTTATCACTTGTAAGAAACGGAAAAAGGTGTTATAATACTCTTTCAGAAATAATTATTTATACATGGAGGCTTTGACCATGACAAAGATAGACATTTTTTCCGGATTTCTCGGCGCTGGCAAAACTACCCTCATCCGCAAGCTGATAGCCGAGGCATACAAGGGCGAAAAGCTCGTTCTCATCGAGAATGAGTTCGGCGAGATCGCCATTGACGGCGGCTTCCTCCGGGACGCGGGCGTTGAGATAACCGAGATGAACTCCGGCTGTATCTGCTGCACGCTGGTCGGCGACTTCACCAAAGCCCTCAAGAAGGTCATGGACGAGTACGCGCCCGACCGTATCATCATCGAACCCTCCGGCGTCGGCAAGCTCTCCGACGTCGCCGCCGCCGTCTCCCGCGTCGAGGGCGCGGTCATCGGCGCGAAGATCACCGTCGTCGACGCCGGCAAGTGCCGCATGTACATGCGCAACTTCGGCGAGTTCTTCAACGACCAGGTCGAGAACGCCGACCTCATCGTCCTCAGCCGCACCGACACCGCGTCCGAGGAGAAGATAATGACAGCCGTTGAGCTGCTCAAGGGCCTCAACGACCATGCCGGACTCATCACCACCCCGTGGGCGCAGCTCGACGGAGCGCAGATCCGCGCCGCCATGGACGAGAACGGCCTGAAGGCGGAGCTTGAGCATATGGAGCATGAACATCACCACCATCACCACGACGATGACGATGACGAGTGCTGCTGCGGCCACCATCACCATGATGAGGATGAGGACGGCCACGAGTGCTGCCGCGACCATGACCATGAACATCACCATCACGACGATGATGAGGACGAGTGCTGCCATGACCACGAGCATGAGCATCATCATGACGATGACGAGCATGACCACCACCATCACGAGCATGACGAGAACTGCACCTGCGGCTGCCACGACCACGATCATGACCATGAGCATCATCACCATCACCACGCCGACGAGCTGTTCGCCAGCTGGGGCATGGAGACTCCCCGCAAGTTCGGCGAGGGCGAGCTGAGAGCCATTCTTGACAAGCTCCAGGACGAGGCAAAGTACGGCGTCATCCTCCGCGCGAAGGGCATTGTCGATTCCTCCGACGGAGAGTGGATATACTTCGACTACGTTCCCGGCGAGATCGACATTCGCCGCGGGGCCGCGGCCGTGACCGGACGCCTCTGCGTCATCGGTTCCAAGATAAACGAGCAGGCATTGAAGGAGCTGTTTAACATTGAGTGAAGCAAAAGACATTCCGGTATATCTCTTTACCGGCTTTCTTGAGTCAGGCAAGACCAAGTTCATACAGGAAACGCTGGAGGACAAGCGCTTCTGCAACGGCGAGCGCACGCTCCTGCTGGTCTGCGAGGAGGGCGAGGAGGAATACGCCCCCGACCAGTTCGCGGACGACAGCGTTTTTATCCGCGTCATAGAGGATCAGAGCGAGCTGACGGCAGAAAATCTGGCGGGGTTCGTCCGCGAGACGCGCGCGCAGCGCGTGGTGATCGAGTATAACGGCATGTGGCTGCTCGACGCGCTCTACGGCGCCATGCCCCAGGGCTGGATGGTGTATCAGGAGTTCCTGTTCGTCGACGCGGCTACCTTCCTCACCTACAACGCCAACATGCGTCAGCTCGTCTTCGATAAGCTCAAGAGCTGTGAGCTGGTGGTATTCAACCGCTTCAAGCCCGACATGGACAAGATGGAGTTCCACAAGATCGTCCGCGGCGCCTCCCGCCGCAGCGACATCGCCTACGAGTACGTGGGCGGCAAGGTGGAGTATGACGATATCGAGGACCCACTGCCCTTTGACCTCGACGCGCCCATAGTGGAGATCGCCGACGAGGACTATGCACTCTGGTACCGCGACATGTCCGAGGAGCCGAAGAAGTACGAGGGCAAGACCGTCCGCTTCAAGTGCCGCGCGCTCGTGCGCAAAAAGCTCCCCTCCGGCTGCTTCGTGGTCGGACGTCATGTCATGACCTGCTGCGTGGAGGATATCCAGTTCGCGGCGCTCGTGTGCCAGTGGGACAAGGCCGACACCGTGCAGGACGACACATGGATGATCCTCACCGCGAAGATAAACTTCAAGTTCCACCGCGCCTATTCCAAGAAGGGTCCCGTTCTCATCTATATAAGCTCCGAGCCGTGTCCCGCGCCGGAGCAGGCGGTGGCGACCTTCTATTGAGGCGGCGCGCCTTACCCAAAATCAAAATCCCACTGGAGTGAGATCATGGAAAAAACCTTTACGCGAGAAGATACCAAGGCCATGAAGGGCATTGCGGTCATCATGCTGCTCGTCGGACACCTGTGGCCATTTATGGACCGTCACCCGGCGGGCTTTGAATGGACCGCGCCGTTCGGCCTGTATGACCCGCGCTGGATAGAGATAATCGGCTGGGCGGCGCATATCACACTGTACGTTTTCCTCTTCCTGGGCGGCTACGGGCTGTATCACCAGATAAAGAGGGGGACGAAGCTGCACGAGGTGCTGCTGGGCCTGTACCGTAATTTCTGGAAGGTATTCGTTATCATGATACCGATAGCGTTCATCTTCTTCTCGAACCAGCCGTCCGACTTTCTGTCGGACACGTCGCTGTGCAGCCGCTATGCGGACTTTTCGCTCCGTGACCTCGCGATGAACTTCCTCGGGCTTGAGTTCACCTATAACAGCGAGTGGTGGTTCATCACGGCATATGCCGCCGCGATAGTGACCAGCTATCTCCTCATCCTCGCCCTCGGCAGGAGCAGGAGCTTTTGGGTCGACGCGGCCGCCGTCACGGTGCTCGGCGTGCTGATCATTGTGATAAACTCGCTGAAAAGCTCCGGACACGCGCTCTCCGCACTGGGAGATAATTTTATTTTTTACTACCTCTTCAACAGCAGCGCCGTACCCTTTTACATGGGTATAGTTTTCGCGAAGCATAACGGCCTCGCGCGCCTGCGCGCGCTGCTCGAGAGGTATACGAAGCCGGGGCGCGCCCTCATCGCCCTCATCGGACTCTTCCTCGTCTTCGTCATCCGCCAGACGGAAGCGGTGACATACGACATGGACGTGCTGATAGTGCCGTTTTTCGTCGTGCTGTGCATGACGCTCGTCGACCTGCTGCCGGCGGTGAAGAAGGCGCTTGCGTATCTCGGCAGGCACTGCAACAACATCTGGCTCGTCCACTCCTTCTACTGCTACTATTTTTACGCGGCGACGCGGCTCGTCTACTGCACTACCGACGCCGTTCTCTCGCTGCTCATCCTGCTGGGGCTGAGCCTCGGAAGCTCCATCGCCATAGACGGATTTTACTCCGCACTCAGGAAGCTGTCCTCGCGTCTTAAAAAGACCACGGTAAAAGCATAAGCGAAAACATACGGGCGGCCGATGACCGCCCGTAATTACTAAAAAGAGAGATACATAAGAATGAAATACAAATGCCTTGTATTTGACCACGACGACACGGTCGTGAACAGCACCGCGACCATACATCAGCCTGCCTTCGAGGCGTTTCTTGCCATGAAAAGGCCGGGCATGCACTGCCCGCTGGACGAGTATTTCAAGAAAAACTTCCACCCCGGCTTTCTTGAAATGTGCCGCGAGGACTTCGGCATGAGCGAGGAGGAGCTGGCCGAGGAGGTCGAGTTCTGGCAGAGCTATGTCAAAAACCACATCCCGAAGGCCTATCCCGGCATAAAAGAGATAATGGAGCGCCATAAGGCAGAGGGCGGGATCATCTGCGTGGTGTCGCACTCGTTCGAGTATAATATCGTCCGCGACTACGCGGCAAACTCGCTGCCCGAGATCGACGCTGTGTTCGGCTGGGGCGAGCCTCCCGAGCGGCGCAAGCCCAACGCCTACCCGCTCGAGGAGATCATGCGCCGGTTCGCGCTCGCGCCGTCTGAGCTTCTCATGATCGACGACCTGAAGCCCGGCTACGACATGGCTTCGCGCTGCGGTGTGGACTTTGCCGCCGTCGGCTGGTCGAACGACATTCCCGAGATCGAGAGCTTCATGCGCGAAAACTGCCGCCATTATTTCAAGAGAGTTGATGAGTTAGACAGTTTCCTGCGCTGAAATAACGCGGAGACTGTGCAAATAGGGGATAATGGCCGATGTGTCTTGACTTTTTGGGTTATTCTGTTATTATTTTGCTATTAGCTCATTAGCGCAATAAATTAAATTAGGGGAAAGAGTATGGAAAACAAAATGGAAAAGAGATACGGTCTGCCGACCGCTATCTCAATGGTGATCGGCATCGTTATCGGCTCCGGCGTTTTCATCAAGGGCGGCAAGGTACTCGCGCTGACTCAGGGAAACATGCTCCAGGGCGTTCTGGTGGTGGCTCTCGTCGGCATGATATGCATTATCTGCTCGCTGGTCTTTGCCGAGCTCGGCTCCAAGTACGAGAAGGTCAACGGCGTCGTCGACTACGCCGAGGTCGCTCTCGGACCGAACTATGCCTACTATGTCGGCTGGTTCATGACCACGATATATTACCCGTGCCTCGCGGCAATGCTCGCGTTCTTCTCCGCCGTATTCTTCGGCGAGCTGGTCGGGATTCCCGGTCTTGACTTCTTCGTGACCGGCACCGTCAGCTCCGAGGTCGTCGGCCTCGGAGCAGGCTTCCTCATGATCGGCTACGGTATCAATACCCTCAGCCCCAAGCTCGCCGGCAAGCTCCAGGTCTCCATGACCGTCATCAAGCTCGTTCCCCTTATCCTCATGGCGGTGGTCGGCATCATCGTCGGCCTCTCCAACGGCACCACGGCCACGGTCCTTGACTATGTCAACACTCCCGAGTACGCCCAGGCCATAAAGGACGCCGGCTATACCAGCTCCTTCCAGGGCGTTTTCGCGGGCGTTTCCGCCTTTGCCTTCGCCTATGAGGGCTGGATAATCGCGACCTCCATAAATGCCGAGCTCAAGGACGCCAAGCGCAACCTCCCCATAGCCCTTATCTTCGGCTCTCTCTTCTGCACGGTCCTCTACTGCCTGTACATATTTGCAATGAGCTCCGTGGGCGACGTCGGCGTCATCATCGGCACATGGCCGCTGGGCGAGGCGCTCCCCCGCATAGCGTTCTCCAACATCTTCGGAAACGTCATCGGCACCGTCGTCTATGCGTTCATCGCCGTAGGCTGCCTCGGTGTCATGAACGGACTTATCATGGGTTCCTGCCGCGGCATGTACTCGATCTCCGCCCGCAAGATGGGGCCGAGACCCGAGTTTTACGGCGATATCGACTCGCAGAACAAGTTTACCATCAAATCCGCCGTTATCGGCATGATGCTCGGCGGCTTCTGGTACGCGTGGACGACCGTCATCTGGATGTACGGCCCGGACTTCTTCGGCGGCCTGCACAGCTGCGCATGGCTCGCGTGGGAGCCTGACGAGATATCCATCATCAACCTCTACGCCATGTACATACCCATGTTCATCGCGCTGATGGTGAGGTGCCGGGAGTTAAGTTTTGTCAAGCGCTTCATCCTGCCTGCGCTGGGCGTGATCTGCTGCCTGTTCATGTGCTACTGCTGCTGGGTCGGCAAGGGCTATCAGCAGGTGCTGGGCTATCTCGTGTTTCTGGCGATAGACTTCTTCATCGCCTTCCTCCTTAAGGGAAAGGCCGAGACGCTCGAATAAACGGATAAAACGATAAAAGCAGCCGCCGGAGCCAATGCTCCGACGGCTGCTTTGCGTCAGTAAAAAATTCGTGGCACGGGATACGGGCGAGGGGAGGGATACGCTTATCGCTCCTGGACCTCCTTGCCGCTGTAATGCTCGATGGTGATCTCGTACATCTGCACGGCCTTTCCGCCCTCGGCGAACTCAATATCGACAAGGCTCTCATCCGGGTAATACTTCATAGCAAAGCGCTTTACCAGCGCGAGCGACTCCTCGCCGCTCTCCAGCAGGCGGCAGCGGCCGAACACGACCACGCTCTGCATATAAGGCGCCCACGGCTCATCCCTGACCGTCTCGTTGCCGTAGACGGTGAAGCATACCTTGTCGCAGGCCCTGAGCGAGTCGACCTTGTGTCCCGCGCGTGAGCCGTGGAAGTATATCTTCTGTGCATCTTCGTCATAAAGGAAATTGATGGGAATGGCGTAGGGGTAGCCGTCGTCCCCGTTCACGGCAAAAACGCCGCGCCGGGACGTGCGGAGAAGCTCCTTTGCCGCCTTGTCGCTTATCTGGTTTTTCTTTTTCCTTATGGGTCTGAACATAGCCGTACCTCCGATCATTTATCTTTTCCGAATAGACCGATCACAATGATGATAATGCCGGCAATGACAAGCGTTACCGCCGCCGCGAACAAGGCCGTCAGCCCCATTTCGTATACCGTCGTCAGAAAGCGTCCCGGAGGCGTAGACCAGCCCGATACAAGACCGTTCCCGGCGATAAACACTACGGCCAGCGCCCAAATACTGCCGACAAGCGAGAGAAAACCTCCCGCCAATACTTGCTTCATACCATACCTCCCTGTGAGCTTTTCTTGATTATACCATAAGAGCGCCGGATTTCAAGCATGCAAAAGAGAGACCCGGTTTTCCGGGTCTCTCTTAAAGGTAAACGAAATAGGCGTTACTCCTCGGGGGAGAACTGGTCCTTGCCCACGCCGCAGAGGGGGCATTCAAAATCCTCGGGCAGGTCCTCGAACTTTATGCCGCTCTCTTCCTCGTCGTAGACCCAGCCGCAGACGTCGCATACATATTTCACTGTGCTTTATCCTCCTTTAGGTATCACTTGCTGAAGTAGCGCTTGAGCAGACCCTCGAAGGCCTTGCCGTGTCTTGCCTCGTCGCGGGCCATTTCATGGACGGTGTCGTGGATGGCGTCGAGATTATACTGCTTTGCGAGCTTTGCCAGCTCGAACTTGCCGGCGGTGGCGCCGTTCTCGGCGTCGACGCGCATCTCGAGATTCTTTTTGGTGCTGTCGGTGACGACCTCGCCCAGCAGCTCCGCGAACTTCGCAGCATGCTCTGCCTCTTCAAGACCGGCCTTCTCCCAGTACATGCCGATCTCAGGATAACCCTCGCGGTGGGCGACGCGCGCCATGGCGAGATACATGCCGACCTCGCAGCACTCGCCCTCAAAATTCGCTCTGAGGCCGGAGATGATCTTTTCCTGAACGTCGGCGGGGACGTCCGCGCCGAACTGCTTGCCTACGCCGACGACATGCTCGGCGGCCCAGACCTTATCCTCGGCCTGAAGCTTGAACTTGGAGCCGGGGACCTTGCACTGGGGGCAGAATTCGGGGGGTTCCTCACCCTCGTGAACATAACCGCATACGGGGCATACCCATTTCTTCATAATAATTTCCTCCTATGTAATTTCTTTCATCAATTATATATTTTCGCCGGTAATACCGGAGAAACGCTTATTCGCTGCGGCAGAGGCGGCAGAGACCGCTCACGGTGAGACTGAAGCACTCCGGCTCGTAGCCGGGTTCGTAGCGAAGCCGGGAAAAAAACTCCTCCATATCTGCGCTGTCAACGTCCATCACGCGCCGGCAGAGCCGACAGAAGCAGTGAACGTGCGGCTCGACACGCGCGTCGTACCGCGCCTGCCCGTCCACCGTGCATACCACGCGTACCAGCCCGTCCTTTTCGAGGACCTGGAGGTTTCGGTACACCGTCCCGAGGCTCAGCTCCGGAAAATCGGGCTTGAGCGTGGTGTAGACCGTCTCCGCGCTGGGGTGGGCGGTGGTGGCGCGCAGCATATCAAGAATGGCCTGACGCTTTTTGCTGTTGTTGTGCTTTTGTTCCACTGGCTTGCTCCAAAATCAATAATGATTATCACTTCTGTTTTTATGATAGCACGGCTTTTCCGATTTGTAAAGAGGGAAAATAAAAAATTTTTTTATTCGATAAGCTCCACGAGCGCGGGGGCAACGGATGAGGAAAAGAGCCGCGCTGCCGCGAGCGCTTCCTGAAGCGTGTTGCCGCTGCTGCCGACCTCCACGATGAGCGAGCCGGTGGTCAGGTGCTGGTTATAGCGCTGCTGCACCAGCTGCACGGGCCGCATGAGCGTGGGGTACTGGTCGTTCACCGCCTTCTGCATGTACAGCGCGAGAGCGAGGTTCCTGCGCCAGTGCGGGTGGGCGAGTCCGCTGTCGTCCGTCCCCACCAGCAGCATGACCTGCGAGGCGCAGGTGCCGGATTCCTCGGCCATGGTCTTGTATACTACGTCGCCCGAGCCGAGAGCGTCCCTGTGTACGTCAAGAACTATAGCGATGGTCGGGTACTCGCGCAGATACTCCTCCACGGCGAGACCGGAGCGGTTATACGAGCCGGTGTAGCTTGGATAGTCGTATATGCCCCTGTCGTGGATGACGTTCAGCCCCGCCGCCTGAAAAAGCGCCGTCAGCTCGTCTCCGACACGGACGATGTTGTACTCGGTGTCCTCGGTGCGGAAGCTGTCGCTGGCCTCGTAGCGGTCAAGCCCCGCAGGCGTGTAGGCCTCGCTCGAGTGGGTGTGGATGATGAGGACCTGCGGCCCGTCGGCGCTGAGGGTAAGCCCCGGTCCCGCGAGCGCGGCGGAGGCCGTGTCCACCTCGTAGCCGGTCATGTTTTTTATGGTAAGGCCGCCGGATATGGTCGTTTCCAGCGCCTCGTCGGCGCGGCTGTCGATAACTATGGGGACGGGGGCGGGCGCGTCCTCATCCTCCGGCGCCGAGAGCGGCAGGGGAGTATCGTCCTCTTCAACTGCGGCGGGAGCCTCATCGGTCTCCGCGAGGCAGCTCTCGGTCTCGGGCGTAGGAGCGGGCGTTTCATCAGGGCCGCTGTCACTCAGGGAGGAGTAGCTGACGTTCCTCATCCGCGCCGCCTCTATTTCCGAGCGGGTCTTGTCCCCCAGACGCTCGTAGGCGCTCCCGGAGAGAAGGTAAATGCTCAGCGCCGTCATTATAAGCGCCGCGATAAGCTTTGTCCTCATGCCATCACCTCAACATAAACTATGTCCCGGATGAGCAAAATAGTCCTGCCTTGAAAAAGGGAAAAAAGCGTGATATATTACGTCTATATGAAAGAGAAAGGAATGAACATCATGAAATATACATTCAAGCCCAAGGGCGTCTGCTCCCAGCTTATGGAGATCGAGACCGACGGCAGCACCGTTTCCTCCGTAAAGGTCACCGGGGGCTGCTCCGGCAATCTTCAGGGTATAAGCGCGCTGGTGAAGGGCATGGACATCGACGAGGCCATAAAGCGCATGGAAGGCATACGCTGCGGCTTCAAGAACACCTCCTGCCCCGACCAGCTCGCTCAGGCGCTCAAGCATATCAAGGATGAGGAAGAGAACTGACGGCGATCCGGCCGCAAACTTTCTGCGGTCCGCCGCGCTCATCTGCCTGATCGTCTGCCTCGCGCTCGTGACCGGGTGCGCCGCCTCCCCGTCGGAGCCGCTCTCCGGAGGCTCCGTACAGACGCCGGAGGAGACCGCCGCGCCGCCGGCGGAGGACGCTGAACCGGAAACGCATGTTGAGCTGCCGTACCCAGAGATACGGATATATCTCGATTCGCTTTTGTGGGACAGGGGCTTCGTGCGCGGCGAAACGGCGTATCTGCCGCTGAGCCTTTTTTGCCGTGAGCTGAATATGGAGCCGCTGTGCGTAATGACGGACGGTGTGCTGACGGTGCAGGCCCATTCGCTGGAACTGAGCGCAGGGGCCGGGGACGAGTATATGACGGTCAACGGCCGCTATATCTTCACTCCCGGCGGCTTCGTCATGGTCGGGGATGAGCCTTATATCCCGGCCGAAGCGGCGGAGGCCATATTCAATGTTAAGATAACGGCGGCGGAGGATATGAGCCGTCTTGATCTCGACATGGACGGCGCGGGCGTCATCACCGGCGGGGAGCGGTACTATACCCTCAATTTCGACAGTGCAGATGTTTTCTGGCTCTCGCGCATAATCTTTGCCGAGGCCACGGGACAGCCGCTCGCCGGGCGTATCGCCGTCGGCAACGTGGTGCTCAACCGCGTGGCGCACGAGGAGTACCCCGACTCCATCCATGAGGTCATTTTTGATACCAAGGGCGGGGTGCAGTTCGACACCACGCTCTCCAACGCCGTACTCAACGAGGCGGACGAGCTGTCGGTCATCGCGGCGTATATGGCGCTCGACGGCGTGAACACCGCCGGGAACAGCCTCTTTTTCGTGAACCCGGCAAAGGGTGACGACAGCTGGTTCCGCGCGGCGCTTGAGCATGTGGCGACCATCGGCGACCACGACTTCTATACCATCAAGGGAGCATGAGCATGGAGCTTGAAAACGTGCTGGCCTCCGGCTTCGAGGCGCTGGGCGTCACGCCCGACGCGGAGGCCGCGAGCCGCTACAGGATATATTTTGAATATCTCGAGGAGATGAACGCCGTCATGAATCTCACCGCCATTAGCGGCGAGACGGACGTCGCGCGCCTGCATTTCCTTGACAGTGCGGCGTTGCTGACCCTGCCTGAGTTTGAAGGCGGGAGGGTGATAGACGTCGGCACGGGAGCGGGCTTTCCGGGGCTTGCGCTGAAGATAGCGCGCCCGGAGCTTGAACTCACGCTGCTCGACAGCCTTGATAAGCGCATAAACTTCCTCAGGAATACCTGCGAACGGCTGGGCTTCGACGACGTGGAGTGTATCCACGCGCGGGCCGAGGAGGCCCCCGCGGCCTACCGGGGCGCGTTCGACACCGTCACCTCGCGCGCCGTGGCAAGGCTCGCCCTCCTGTGCGAGCTGTGTATCCCGCTGGTGAAAAAGGGCGGGGCATTCATCGCCATGAAGGGACCGGACTGCGGCGAGGAGGTGCGTGAGGCGAAGCGCGGTATCGCCATGCTCGGCGGCAGGCTCGAGCGTGTGGCCGACTACACCGTCCCCGGTACGGATATCACCCACAGCGCCGTCATCATCCGCAAGGTGAACGACACGCTGCCTAAATACCCCCGCCGCTGGGCGCAGATAAAAAAGCAGCCGCTGTAATTGGGAGCACCGGCGTGACCGGTAATTGAACGAAAAAGGACTTCGGTTTTTCCGAAGTCCTTTTTGTGATATTTGTGATATTTGGGGGCGTTTAGTTCGTCTTGGGTTCGTTGGGGGCCGGCTTTGCCGCCTTGAAATCCGGCTCGGTGCCTTTGATCACGCGTCTTAGGTTATTGCGGTGCTGCACGAGTACGATGAGCGCACTGACTATGGCCAGCACCATGCGCGCCCTGCCAACGCCGAGGAGCCACGACGACGCGACGATCGCGACCGCGCCCGAGCATGACCCGAGGGAGACCTTTTTCGTGAGAAACGACACGATGAGGAACGCCGCAACTGTACACAGCCCCACGCGCCAGTCGATCATCAGGGCGACTATACCGCCGACGGCGACGCCCTTTCCGCCGTGAAAGCCGTGAAAAACGGGAAAGCAATGCCCGAGCATGCACGAGATACCGCCCGCGGCAAAGCCCGCCTCGGCGCAGAGCAGGTAGCCCAGCCATATCGCCGCGACGGACTTGAGCATATCGCCCATCAGCGTGAAGATCGCGGATCTCATCCCGTAAATGCGGGCCATGTTGGTGGCTCCGGGGTTGCCGCTGCCGTGGTCGCGCACATCCCCGCCTAAAAGCTTCGAGGTGAATATCGCCATGTTCAGCGAACCGAGCATATATCCCGCAACGATTATTATAAGGTATTTCATAGCCGCTTCCAGTCCAAAATGATACTACAAAAATTTCAATTAATTATATCGCCGCCTGCATGAAATTGCAATACGGATATGGACGATTTTACAGACAATTAAAAAATGTTCCAAGGGAATTTTGTCGGCGGCTCGGCGGAGAAACGCATTTTCTCACCTGTGCCGGGATGGGTAAAGGATATCATCGCCGACCAGAGCGCGATGTCGCACCCGTCGTCAATGGTGCTGTATTTCCTGTCGCCGACCAGCGGGAGGGAGCGGGAGGAGAACTGGCAGCGTATCTGATGGGTCCTCCCGGTGTGCAGCCGGATACGCACGAGACTCATCGCGCCGGAGCGCGCGAGCGTGACGTAGGAGAGCCGCGCCTCCTGCACGCCCTTTGCCGGGGCGGGGGCTACATAGGTCTTGCGCTCAGCCTTATCGCGCGCGAGGAGGTCGCGCATTTCGCCCGCGTCATCCGTGCTGCCGTGAACGACCGCCAGATATTCCTTGTCAAAGCCGCCCTCTCTTATCTGGCGGCTCAGCTCCGAGGCGGCGGAGGCGCTGCGCGCGAGGACCATGAGTCCGCTCACCACGCGGTCGAGCCGGTGTACGGTGCGCACGTCCGCGCCATCGTCGCGCAGCGCCTCGCGCACAAGTCCGGGCAGGCCTCCCGGCTCGTCGGTGGAGAGTACGCCCGCGGGCTTTATGCACACAAGTATGTCGCTGTCGGAGTACAGAATGTCCATAGATATACCTCGTTTCACGGGACATTTTAGCACATATCCACCGCTTTTCAAACAGCGTTTTTTGTGCTATGATGAAACGAACAGGTTTTTTGAGGTAAAGCGATGGAAAAGCAGGAAAAAACGTGTAAATATTTCAGAAAATGCGGCGGCTGCCAGCTGTGGAACATGAGCTATGAGGAGCAGCTCCGCCATAAGCAGGGGAAGCTTATCGCCCTTCTGGGCGAGTTCGGCCACGTTGAGGACATCATCGGCATGGAGGAGCCGCTGCGCTACCGGGCAAAGGTCTGCGCGGCCTTCGGACTTGACGGGCGGCGCAATGTCGTCTCCGGCATTTACCAGCCGGGGAGCCATGAGATCGTCCCCGTGGACGACTGCCTCATCGAGGACGCCGTCGCCGACAGGATAATCGTCGATATCCGCAATATGCTCCGCCCGTTCAAAATACAGGTCTTTGACGAGCGCAGCGGCAGCGGCTGGCTTCGCCATGTGCTGGTGCGCCGGGGCTTCAGGACCGGTCAGGTGCTGGTGGTGCTTGTCGCGGTCTCGCCGATCTTCAAGCTGCAAAAGCCCTTTGTGAACGAGCTTCTCGAAAAGCACCCCGAGATAACGAGCATAGTCCTCAACATAAACGACCGCTTCGGCCCCGTGGTGCTGGGGACGAGGGAGAAGGTCATATACGGCGCGGGGTACATCGAGGACGAGATATGCGGCAGCCGCTTTCGTATCTCGCCGCGCTCGTTCTGCCAGGTGAACCCGGCGCAGACGGAGATACTCTACAATAAGGCGATGGAGCTTGCCGCCATACGCCCGGCGGACACGGTGCTGGACGCGTACTGCGGTATCGGCACCATTGCCCTCACCGCCGCGAAGAGCGCAAAGCAGGTCATCGGCGTCGAGATAAACAAGGACGCCGTCAGGGACGCCATCGTGAACGCAAGGCTCAACGGCGCGAAGAACTGCTGGTTCACGGCGGACGACGCGGGCAAATACATGGAACGCATGGCGGCGGACGGAGTGACGCCGGACGCGGTGTTCATGGATCCTCCCCGGCAGGGGGCGGACATGAATTTCCTCGGTTCGCTCGTGAAGTCCGCACCGGGACGCGTGGTGTACATCTCCTGCGGACCGGAGAGCCTCAGGCGCGACCTCGGCGTACTCACCGCGCATGGTTACGCTGTCAGACGCATACAGCCGGTCGACATGTTCCCGTACACCTCGCATATCGAGACGGTCGTTCTGATGGAAAAGAAAAAGAAATGAGGAAACGGCATGATCTTCAGAAAAGCGGCGCCTGAGGATATCGACGCGATAGAGGAGCTGTACGCGGCCTCATGCGTCTACCTTGAGGAGCATATCAACTACCCGAAATGGAAAAAGGATATATACCCCAACCGCGAGACCGCGGAGACGGGCGTCATGACCGGGACGCAGTATGTCTGCCTCTCCGGCGGGAGACTTGCCGGAGCCGTCAGGCTCAGCCATGAGCCGGAGGCGGGCTACGCCGGCGCGCCGTGGAAAACGCCGGACGATTATTCAGGGATATTTGTGATCTATACCCTCGCCGTACACCCGGACTTTTACGGACGTGGCGTGGGGCGCTTCATGCTCGCGGAGGCCGAGCGTATCGCCCGCGAGAGCGGCGGCATAAGCATACGGCTGGACGCGGTGGCGGGGAACATACCCGCCGAAAGGCTGTACCGCGGCGCGGGATACGTGCTTATCGCGGAGAAGAGCCTCGGCTACGAGGAGCTTGGCCTGCCGCTTTTTGCGCTGTTTGAAAAGGTCCTGCGGCGGGAGAACGGGTCGGCGGAGAACGAGGGGACAGAGCATATGGAGACCGAACGGCTGCTGCTCCGCCCATTCCGTGAGACGGACGCTGCGCAGATGCATGAGCTTTTCAGCGACGCCGAGGCAATGCGTCTCGTGGGCATGCTGCCCGCATTTGAGAGCGTGAGTCGGAGCGAGGAGCGGATAAGACGCTGGAGCGGACACGGCAGCCGTCTTGCCGTCACGCTAAGGGAGAGCGGCGCCGTCATCGGCTATATCGCCGTGAACCGTGACTCCGAGGACGGGAGAGACGACACCCGCGAGCTGGGCTTTGCCCTCACGGCGGAATACAGAGGCCGGGGCTATATGCTCGAGGCGGTGAACGCGGTGGTAAACGAGCTGAAAAAAGAAGGGGTGCGCCATGTCTGGGCGTGCTGCTTCGAGGAAAACGCGTCTTCCGAGAGGCTCATCAGGCGCGCGGGCTTTACGTTCAGGCAGAAGGGGAGCTACGACGCTCCGAACGACAGGACCTACACGTCGCTGGAGTTCTGCATGGACCTGTGAAAAAAGAGGAGAAGAGACATGGAGCATAAGGGAACGAAAATTATCGAGACCGGGAGACTGACGCTCCGTCCCGTCAGAGAAGCGGACGCGGAGGCAGGCTACAGGAACTGGTGCGGCGACAGCCGTGTGACGGAATTTCTCATGTGGCCGACGCACGAGAACTCCGGCGTGACACGTCAGGTGTTCAGGAGCTGGGAAAATTCCTACTCCGACCCGGCGTTCTATCAGTGGGCCATCGTCCCCAAAGAGCTGGGCGAGCCTATCGGCACGATCAGCGTGGTGCATACCGTGCCGGGGATAGAAATGATGAGCATGGGCTACTGCATAGGCTGCCGGTGGTGGCACAGGGGGATAACGAGCGAGGCTCTCGCGGCGGTCA
This sequence comes from uncultured Oscillospiraceae bacterium, assembly GCA_934573855.1. GTDB lineage: Bacteria > Bacillota > Clostridia > Oscillospirales > Oscillospiraceae > Limivicinus. The sequence continues at coordinate 222,461 of CAKTMF010000001.1, forward strand.
TCGATTTCCTCTTCGGCGAGGTGGGCGTGAACCGTATCGAGGCGAGGCATGACCCCGCAAACCCACACTCCGGTGATGTTATGAGGAAGTGCGGCATGACCTGTGAGGGGACCCTCCGTCAGGCGGCGCTGAGCAACAGGGGCGTGACGGATGTGTGCGTTTACAGTATCCTGCGCTCGGAATGGAAGGATAAAAAGCGAGGTAATTTATGAATACGGAAAAAAGACCCACTCTCTGGACGAGAGATTTTACAACAATAACCGTTGCCACGGCGCTCGGCGCGCTGGGCAACATTGCGGGCGGATTCGCCCTGTCGTTCCTCGTTTATGAGGAGACGTCCTCTACCCTTGCCGCGGCGCTCATCGTCGCGCTGCGGCTGATACCCGGCTTTTTCATACCCATGTTCATCTCTCCCGTCATGGACAGGCTGCCGCGAAAACCGTTCCTTGTCGGCGGAGACCTGTGCGCCTCGGTCGTGTATGTTCTGGCCGGGCTGTGGCTCAGGGGGAACGAGTTCAACTACATATATTATCTCATATTCTCACTGGTCATCTCCTCGCTGGGGAGCTTTGACGAGCTGTCGTTCAACGCTCTCTATCCCCGGATAATCCCCGAGGGCATGGAGGAAAAGGGCTATTCCGTCTCATCCATGCTCTACCCCGCGATGATGACGATCATGACGCCGCTCTCGGCCATACTCTACAAGGCTATCGGCGTCGCGAACATACTCATCATCCAGGGCGGGATGAGCTTCCTCGCCGCCGTTATCGAGAGCCGCGTGCAGGTCAGGGAGGAGATACGCGAGGGTACGCGCTTCTCCCTCTCCCAGTGGTGGGGAGATATAAAGGAGACCGCCGCCTATCTTAAGGGCGAGGACGGCCTTCGCGCGATGATATGGTACTCATCCACCGCAAGCGGCATGGCCACGGGCTATGAGCCGATCTGGGTGGCGTTTTTCTCAACGACGCCGGGCTTTACCATCGCGATGTACAGCTTTTTCACAGTGGTGGAGATGATCGGCCGCTTTATCGGCGGCATGGTCATATACAAAAAGGAGCTGCCGAGGGAGAAAAAATACGGCTACGCGCTGTTCGTCTATCTCTTTTATGACGTCATGGACGCGCTGCTTTTGTGGCTGTCGTATCCGCTCATGCTTGTAAACAGGACGATATGCGGTTTCCTCGGCATACAGAGCGGGACGATGCGCTATGCCGCCGTGCAGAAGTACATCCCGGATTCCATGCGTGCGCGGATGAACGCGTTTTCATCCATATGCTATCTTGCGTTCAGCGCGGTGCTGTCGCTGCTCGTCGGCTGGATGGGCGACGTGATGGACAGCCGCGTGGTGATGACGGTAAGCTCCATTGCCGTCATAGTCGTGTGCCTGCTCACCATCGTGCGGCGCAGAGAGAGCGTCAACAGGATATATATGTCCGAGGGAATGAACAGTAAATAAAAAGGAGAAAACATCATGAAAAAGATCACGCTTGACCAGTTCTGCGACCTCAAGTTCGTGTCGGAGCTGAGCTTTTCGCCCGAGGGCGGACATCTGTGCTTCACCCTGTCCGAGGCGGATAAGGGCGGCAACAAGTACCGCTCGTACATATACGAGCTTTGCGGCAAACGAGTAAAGCAGCTCACCTCCGGCGGCAAGGAGCGCGGCTTCCAGTTCCTTGACGAGGACACTGTCATCTTCCCCGGCAACCGTGACGAGAGCAAGGAGCCGTCCATCGAGACAAAGTTCTACAAGCTCTCCCTCTCCGGCGGCGAGGCCGTGAAGGCGTTCACCTTCCCGCTGCCCGTGGAGAAGCTCATACCGCTTGAAAACGGAGACTATATCGCCGCCGCCTCCACCGTCCCCGGCTGGGAGGAGCTTTATAAGGGCGACGCCAAGCTCACCGCGAAGTATCTGAAGCATCTCAAGGACAACGAGGACTACGAGGTCGTCGATCAGGTCCCGTGGTGGTGGAACGGCGCGGGCAATACAAAGAGCATGTATACCGCTCTCTATTATCTCGACAGCAAAAAGAACAAGGTCACAATGCTCACGGAGAAGAATTTTGCCGTCAGCGGCGTGAAGCTCAACAAGAAAAGAAACGAGCTGTGGTTCTTCGGCGGCGAGCAGAAGCCGCTCCTCCCGCTGGACATCGGCGAGGGTACGGCGCTCTACCGTATGAAGCTCTCCGACCGGCGCGCCGAAAAGGCGGCGGAGAACAGCAAGAGCTTCGGCATAATGGACTTCGGGTTCGGCGACAGCTTCGTCCTCCTCATGGCGAGCGACAAGAAGCACGGGCTGAACACCGACGCGGACTTCTACAAGCTCTCATATGTGGATAACTCCATAAGCCTCTATAAGACCTACGGCGAGGCCATCGGCTCGAGCGTCGGCAGCGACGTGCGCTACGGCGGCGGAAGGTCCGTGAAGATGGCCGGCGATACCCTCTACTTTATCTCCACGATATTCGATTCGGCAAAGCTCTTCAAGCTCGAAGACGGCGAGATCAGCCCCGTCACCGACATCGAAGGCTCCGTGGACTGCTTCGACGTGCACGGAGATAAGATAAGGTGTGCGGCGCTCTACGGCATGAAGCCGCAGGAGATATACGACGAGCGCGGCAGACAGATCACGAAGCTCAACGAAAAGGCGCTCGCGGGCAGATATGTGGCCGTGCCGGAGAAGCTCAACTTCATGAACGGCGGCCACGAGGTACACGGCTTCGTCCTCAAGCCCATCGACTATACCGAGGGCAGAAAGTACCCCGTCATATTCGACATCCACGGCGGCCCCAAGACCGTTTACGGTCCCGTGTTCTACCATGAAATGCAGTATTGGGCGAGCCTCGGCTACTTCGTCATATTCTGCAATCCCACCGGCTCCGACGGCCGCAACGAGTTTGCCGACATACGCGGCAAATACGGCACCGTGGACTACGAGGACCTCATGGCGTTCTGCGACAAGGCGCTGGAGACCTACCCGGACATGGACGAGAGCGAGGTCTTTGAGACCGGCGGCTCCTACGGCGGCTTCATGACCAACTGGATCATCGGCCACACCGACCGCTTCAGGGCCTGCGTCAGCCAGAGATCCATATCCAACTGGTTCTCCTTCTACGGCGTTTCCGACATCGGCGTGGACTTCGCCCGTGACCAGTGCCAGTCCGACCCGTGGAACGACCCGGAGAAGCTCTGGCGGCACAGCCCGCTCAAATACGCTGACCGCTGCACCACGCCCACGCTCTTTATCCACTCCTTTGAGGACTACCGCTGCCCCATAGACCAGGGCTATCAGATGTACACCGCCCTCATCTCCCACGGCGTGGAGTCGAAGATGGTGCTTTTCAAGGGCGAGAACCACGACCTCTCCCGCAGCGGAAAGCCGCTCCACCGCATAAGAAGGCTCGACGAGATAACAAAATGGTTCGAGGCGCATAAATAAGGCGTCACGGCGTGATCTTTATTGATAAAAGGACTGAGAACAATGAATCTCCTCGCGTTCGTCATCGAGATGATAGGCACGGTGGCCTTTGCCGTGTCCGGTGCGCTCGTGGCGATCAAAAAGAAAATGGACATCCTCGGCGTGTGCGTGCTCGGCGCGACGACGGCCGTGGGCGGCGGCATAATCCGCGACCTCATACTCGGCAACACCCCGCCGCAGGCGTTTGACAGGCCGGTGTACATCATCACCGCCGTCGCCGTCTCCATTCTGGTGTTCCTGCCGGGGATGAGACGGCTTATCCGCAGCGAGCAGGCGCGTTTCGACTTTGCACTGCGGGTGATGGACGCGCTGGGGCTGAGCATCTTTACGGTGATAGGTATAGCCGTCGCGTATGAAGGCTCCGATAACGGCTTCCTGCTCGTGTTCGTCGGCGTCCTGACGGGCGTGGGCGGCGGCGTCATGAGGGACGTCCTCGCAGGGCAGACGCCGTATATCCTCGTCAAGCACTTTTACTGCATGGCGGCGATCATCGGCGCGGTGCTTACGGTCCTCCTTCTGCGCCCCATAGGGAGCAGCCGCGCAATGCTGTGCGGGGCCGTGGTCATATTCGTACTCAGAACGTTGGCGGCGCGTTATCACTGGAAGCTGCCGAGAGCGTGATATCATGGAAAATATCGGGAAAAAAGACATAGTCACCATACTCGTCTGCTATGTGCTGTGGGGCTTCCAGTCGCTGTACTGGGCGCTCGGGGACGGAATGGATTCCTTTACCGTGCTTGCCTGCCGCACGCTGATGACGGCGGTGTTCACGGCAGCCATTCTGGCGCTGCAGGGTAGACTTCGTGAGCTGAGGGCCGTTTTTGCCGACAGGAAGCTTCTGCGGCTGCTGCATGTCTCCGCGCTCTTCCTCATGCTCGACTGGGGGATATTCATCGTCGTGGTGAATGCCGGACATGTGCTGGATACCAGCCTCGGATATTATATAAGCCCACTCTTTATCTTTGCGGTGGGCATCGCGGTCTACCGCGAGAGGGGCGAGAGGAGCATGTTCATCGCGTTGGGCGTGGCGCTTGCCGGCGTCGCCGTCAGCACGGCGGCGTTTGGGCAGTTCCCGCTCGTGCCGCTCCTCGTGGCCGCGTCGTGGACGGTGTATTCCTCCATCAAAAAAAGCGTCCGTATCGACGGACTGCTGAGCATAGCCGCGGAGACGCTGATACTCTCCCCGGTAATGCTGCTGTTTCTTGCGTTCTTCCGTGCGGGAGAGGTCGCGGCGTTCGGGCCGCGCGACGTGCTGTTCGCGGTAGGCTCGGGCATAGTCACGGGACTTCCGATGGTGCTGTATTCCGACGTCGTGGTGAAATTCCCGCTGACCGCGATATGCTTTATCCAGTACCTCTGCCCGACCTTCGCGCTGTTCTGCGGCCTCATCCGCGGGGAGCGCTTCACCGCGAGCCAGCTCGTGAGCCTCGCGTTCTTCGTGATATCCATCGCGATATTCACGGCGGGAGAGCTGAGGACGGCAAAAAGAAAAGGTTTACATAATACATAGAGCGGAGGCGCAAATGCCGAATATTATTGAAATAAACGATTTTTCCGCCCCGGAGCTGGACGTCTACGCGAGACTGACCGAGGTACAGCTCCTCTCGCGGCGCGACCTCTCGGAGGGACTGTTCATCGCCGAAAGCCCCAAGGTGGTCGAGCGGGCGCTGGATGCGGGCTATGAGCCGGTATCCATGCTTCTTGAGCCGAAGCACATCGACGCCCAGGCGGCGGACATAGTGCGACGTGTAGGAGATATACCTATCTTTACCGCGCCGCTCTCCGTGCTGACGGAGCTTACCGGCTTTCCACTCACACGGGGGGTGCTGTGCGCCATGCGCCGCAAGCCGCTCAGGACCGTGGAGGAGCTGTGCGCCGGCGCGCGCCGCGTGGCGATACTCGAAAACGTGATGAACCCCACCAACGTCGGCGCCATCTTCCGCTCCGCCGCGGCGCTGGGCATGGACGCGGTGCTGCTCACCCCGGCAAGCTCCGACCCGCTCTATCGCCGCGCGGTGCGCGTGAGCATGGGTACGGTCTTTCAGGTGCCGTGGACGTTCTTCGGCGGGGAGAGCGGCGCGTGGCCCCATCCGGGGATAGATACGCTCCGGGCGCTGGGCTTTCGCACCGCGGCTATGGCGCTGCGCGAGGACTCCGTGTCCCTGCGCGACGAAAGGCTCTGCCGCGAGGAACGCCTTGCGGTCATTCTGGGGACGGAGGGAGACGGTCTTGCCGCCTCAACGATCGCGGACTGCGACTATACCGTCCGTATCCCCATGACCCACGGCGTGGATTCGCTGAACGTCGCCGCCGCGAGCGCCGTGGCGTTCTGGCAGCTTGGAGGCTTATGATGGGCAGGATGGTTGAAATAAGCGGTCTCGGCATGCCGGGGCTTGAGCCGTATGCCGGGCTTACCAACGCCCAGCTCAGGTCGGTCAAACAGGGCGGGCAGAGCGTATTCATCGCCGAGAGCCTCAAGGTGATCGGTTATGCCCTCTCCGCCGGGTGCAGGCCGCTGTCACTGCTTGTGAACAGAAAAAATCTCGCCTCCGCCGCCGGACTTATCGGACGCTGCGGCGATATCGACGTCTATGTCGGTGACGACGCCATACTCACGGATATTACCGGCTTTGAGCTGAGCCGCGGCGTCCTGTGCGCCATGGAACGCCCGGAGACGGTGCGTCTCGTGCCGGGGAAGCCCGCCGCCATGCTTGACGGCGCCCGCCGTCTGGCGGTACTCGAGGGCGTGGTGGACCCGACGAACGTCGGCGCCATCTTCCGCTCCGCCGCGGCGCTGGGCATGGACGCTGTGCTGCTCGCGCCCGGCTGCTGCGACCCGCTCCACCGGCGGGCAGTGCGTGTGAGCATGGGTACTGTGTTCCAGATACCGTGGGCTTATATCGGCGAAACGCCCGCCGACTGGCCGCAAAGGGGGATGGACGTCCTGCGCGCCCACGGCTTTAAGACCGCGGCCATGGCGCTGACGGACCGCTCCGTATCCGTCGAGGACGAGGCGCTCAGCCGCGAGGAAAGGCTTGCCGTTATCCTCGGCGCGGAGGGGGACGGTCTTGCCGCCGCAACCATTGCGGACTGCGACTATACCGTTCGTATCCCAATGCTCCACGGCGTGGACTCGCTGAACGTCGCCGCCGCCGGGGCGGTAGCCTTCTGGCAGCTCCGGAAAAGGTGAGCCGTTGGCGGACAAAAATTACCTCCCCAAATTGCACGGCAGGTCCGTGCAATTTTTATCAGATATTTTGTAAAATATACTTGACAAAATGAAAGATAAGGTGTACAGTGTAGCCACAACAAAAAGGGAGGAAATGAAAATGAGTATTTCGTATATCGCGGGTGTGGTAGCGGGCGTGCTGTTTGCCGTACTGCTCTGGTGGCTGTTCGCCAGAAAGGCCATAAAAAAGGGTCCCGTCAAGTATGACGAGCGTCAGCTCGTGGCCCGCGGCAGGGCCTACCGCACCGGCTTTTTCACCATTCTCGGGTACTGTGTGGTCTACAGCGCGGTCAGCGCCTTCGGCGTCGTCTGGTGCCTTGATTCGGTGGGCATGTTCATCGGCTGCCTCGTCGGCGTAACGGCGTTTGCCGTCTCCGCCATCCGCAACGACGCGTATTTCGGCCTCAATGAGGACAGAAAGGCGCTCATGCGTCTGGGCGTGGTCATCATAGTCGTGTGCCTTCTCAGCGGCGTTATGAACTTCGTCAGCGGCAGCCTTGTCGAGGACGGCCGCCTGACCGGCAACGTGCTGAGCATAGTCGTGGCGGTCATGTGGGCCGTCATCATGACGGCTCAGACGATACACAGCCGCCGCGCAGGGGAGCAGGAGGACGAATGAAAAATCTGCGTCTCAAGGCGGCGCGCGCGGCGCTGGACATCTCGCAGCAGGCGCTTGCCGACACGGTCGGCGTCTCCCGCCAGACCATAAACGCCATCGAAAAGGGTGATTATAACCCCACGATAAACCTCTGTATCTCGATATGCAGGGCGCTGAACAAGACGCTCGACGAGCTTTTCTGGACAGAGGAATGATAACGAAAAATACGTCCCGGCGCAGGGAAAGCGGTCATGTGCCGCTCCCGCCGCCGGGGCGCGTTTATATTATTAACAAACTAAAAACGTTGACAAAATTTTCTTGACAAAAAAATAACGAGATAGTATATTTAGCCTGTCCGAACCAATACTGTTATGGAGGTGTTTTATCATGAAAAGAAAAGTTAGAGTAGTTCAGTACGGCGCGGGAAAGATGAGCCGCTACCTTATGCGGTACGTTCTTGAGCACGGCGGAGAAATTGTCGGCGCATTCTGCCGCAATAAGAACCACATCGGCAAGGACGTCTCCGAGATTATTGGCAACGGCTATCCCTTCGTCGGCGTTGCGGTCGAGTCCTCTGCGACGGCAGAGCAGCGCATGGCGGAGCTCAAGCCCGACGTCTGCATTATCGCCACACGCTCCACGGTCGCGGAGCTTGAGGAGATATTCACCGTCTGCGCGAAGCTGGGTATCAACGCCATCACCACCTGCGAGGAGGCGCTGTATCCGTGGAACTCCTCCCCCGAGCTTACCGCGAAGCTGGATAAGCTGGCGAAGGAGGGCGGCTGCACGCTCACCGGCGTAGGCTACTGCGACCTCTACTGGGGTACCATGGTCACGAACCTGTGCGGATCCTCTCATAAGATAACCAAGATCAAGGGCAGCAGCTCCTACAACGTCGAGGACTACGGCATGGCTCTCGCCGAGGGCCACGGCGCGGGACTGAGCGTCGAGGAGTTCGAGCGCACCATCGGCGCCTACAACGAGACCTCCTCCGAGGAGATGAAGAAGCTCGTCGAGAGCGGCGAATATGTCCCGTCCTATATGTGGAATCAGAACGGCTGGCTGTGCAGCAAGCTGGGGCTTCACGTCGTGTCCCAGACTCAGAAGTGTATTCCCTGCATCGACAAGGAGGATCTGCACTCCGAGACTCTCGGCATGACCGTCAAGGCCGGCAACGCTACCGGCATGCGCGCCGTCGTCACCACCGAGACCGAGGAGGGCATAACCCTCGAGACCGAGTGCATAGGCAAGATCTACAACAAGCAGGAGATCGACACCAACGTCTGGACGCTCTGCGGCGAGCCGGAGACCACCTGCATAGTCAATCAGCCTGCCACTGTCGAGCTGACCTGCGCGACGCTCGTCAACCGTATCCCTCAGCTCATCGACGCGCCCGCGGGCTATGTTACCACCGACCAGTTCCCGTATAACCAGTACCTGCTTCGTCCCATGAACGAATATGTGACCAGCAAGTAAGCAAGACCTAAAAAAGAAAAGAAAAAAGGCATAAACTAACAGTGGGGCGCTTCGACAGAAGCGCCCCACTGTTAAGACTATCAAAATACTCATCCTGCAATGCACTGTGACAGAGCAGCGGGGAAGCGCGAGGGGGCAAAGGCCCACCTCGCGGTACAATACCCTGCAGTCAAAAGACTTGATCTATCAAGGCTTTTGAGCGAAGCCGCATTTTGATATTTCAAAATGCGCGGCAAGAGAAGCTTGTCGAAAAAGTTCATTTGAGCTTTTTTGACAAGCTGAACAGGTGGGCGCTTCGTCAGAAGCGCCCACTTTCACGTCATTTTTCGAGCGGACTGCTGTCTCTTTTCTTCACGTCCGCGACCACCATGGCGGTCAGCGCGAAGAGCGCGATGGCGTTCGGTATGACCATGAGATTGTTGAACATGTCTGTCAGCTCCCAGACGAGGTCGTTGGAGGTCACCGTCCCGATAAAGATGAACGCCAGAGCGATGAGCGAGTATATGAGAGTGCAGAGCTTAGGATCCTTCCGGCCGAAGAGGTAATTCGCGTTTATCTTTCCGAACAGGTTCCAGCCCAGCACCGTGGAGAACGCAAAGAAGAACAGGCATATCGCCACGAATCCTGCGCCGAAGCGCTCGCCGAACACGGTGCCGAAGGCGGTCTGGGCGAGGTTTGCCTTGCCGATGGTGTCGGGTATCACGCCGGTGTAGAGAATGCCGTCGCTCGTGTACAGCGTCGAGATTATGACGAGCGCGTTTAGCGTAAGCACCACGAACGTGTCGATAAATACGCCGACCATCGCCACGACGCCCTGCTCATGGGGGCAGGAGACGTTCGCCTGTGCGTGGGCGTGGGGGGTGGAGCCCATGCCGGCCTCGTTGGAAAATAGGCCGCGCTTCGCGCCCTGAGAGACGGCCGCCTTTATGCCCGCGCCGAAGGTGCCGCCGAGGATGGCCTGAGGCTGAAAGGCGTATCTGAATATCATGCCGAACGCCGCAGGGAGATATTTTATCCGGTAAATAAGCACCGCGAGGCCGCCTATGATAAAGACCGCCGCCATGACCGGCACCAGCTTTTCCGTGACTGAGGCGAGACGCTGCACGCCGCCGATAAAGATAACGCCGCAGATGATGACGAGTATGACGCCGCAGACCCACGAGGGGATACCGAAGGCGTTCTGCATGGTCGAGCCGATGGAGTTCGTCTGCACCATGCAGCCCATGAAGCCCAGCGCCAGCATCACCGCCACGGCGAAGAAGGCCGCGAGGAATTTACCGAAGCGCCCCTTGAACGCGGTCGTGATGTAGTAGACCGGGCCGCCCTTTATGCTGCCGTCGCTGCCGATCTGACGGGTCTCGATGGCGAGGACGGCCTCGGAATATATGGTCGCCATGCCGAGAAACGCTATGAGCCACATCCAGAATATCGCGCCGGGACCGCCCGTGAGGATAGCGCCGGACGCGCCGACTATGTTGCCCGTGCCGACCTGTGCGGCAATGGCCGTAGCCAGCGCCTGAAACGAACTCATGCCGCTCTCGTGTCTGTCGCCGCGCAGCTTTATGCTGCCGAACACCCGGCGCATTCCCTCACCGAAGCAGCGCACCTGCACAAAGCGCGTCTTTACCGAGTACCACAGCCCCACGCCGATGAGCAGGACGAGCAGTATGTAGTTTGAAAGGTAAGTGTTGATATTGCACACGATCTCATATAGCCTTGCTTCCATTTTCTTTTCCTCCGTCTCATGGACAAAATAAATCGGAGCCGCCGTTCGGCAGCCCCGGAGAAAAAGGTACAGATATAAGACGGTCCCTGACCAGCTCTGTCCTTTTGCCTGAGAGATTCGGCGTACACGCCTTGCACCTTCGGCACTCGATCAAACGAGATTCTCCAGAGTCCCTCCGCGCACAGTCTCAATCCGATTCTGCGCACTTCCACGGGATGATAATTTAAATTGCTGAAAAAAATATAACATCTTCGGGCATTAATTTCAATAGGCAAGCTGCAAAAATCAAACAGTTTTTTTCCGTAATAATCCGTAAAAATGCATAAAGAGACCCGACAGGAAATCAGCTTACTTTTTGCAGAAAACTGTTAAGACATTATGGTAAACCATTGCCCGAAAAAACCGAATTTTTGTCTTTTTTCTCATCTAAATCAATTGACTTCCATGCATTTATGTGGTATAAATACCATGTGATTATTATAAAAATTTACTATCGGAAGATGTCGACATCGGCGGGAAAATAAATATGCTCCCGATCGAGAAGACACGCCGGTTCGACGGTATTTTTCCCCGGAATATGTTCAAATGGTCCGGGCGAAATATTGAAGCGGGAGACGGACGGACGCGCATGAAAGCAGCAAAGAGGATATGGGACATTTTTACAACGCTTCTTGTCATCGCGGCGGTCGTGCTTGCCATAGCGCTCGTCGGCGTGCGTCTCGTGGGGCTTCAGCCGTTCACGGTGCTTTCCGGCTCGATGGAGCCGACCTACCACACGGGCAGCCTTATCTACGTCAAAAAGGTCGACTACCGCACTCTTGAGGTGGGCGACGCGATAACCTTTATGCTCGACGAGAACACCGTCGCAACTCACCGCATAGTCGGTATCGTCCCCGACGAGGAGGGCCCGGAGGTCGTGCGCTACCGCACCAAGGGCGACGCGAACGAGGCCGAGGACGGCGGACTCGTACATTATAAAAACGTCATCGGCAAGCCGGTCTTCACCATACCGAAGCTCGGCTACATCGCCAGCTACGTCCAGAATCCCCCCGGTACATATGTTGCCATTTCCGCCGGCGCGTTCATCGTCCTGCTGATGTTCCTGCCGGAGCTGCTCAGGTCGATATTCTCCGACGGCGGGGAGGAGAAGTCCGCACCGCGTGAGGAGACGGAGCCTCCCATGAAAAAGGAACGCGAACGCTCACACCGCGCAGTGACCGGACGGGGGGAGACCCGCCGCGCAGCGGCTGCCACCGAGGGTGAAGAGCGCCGCGCCTCTCGCGGCTCCCACAGGAAAAAGGGCCGCCACGAGCTTTGAACCGCGAACAATGATAAAACCGGCAAAAACGCCATGCGTGTCAGGAGGACACCTCGCCAAGGCGGCATACAGCGCATTAAAAAATACGGAGGCATAGCCTCCGTATTTTCTATGTCATGGTCATGCCGTCAAGTCGCGCAGTATCTCTCGCGCAGAACGTCTATGCCCTGCGTGATGATGGCGCAGACGCACTCCGCCGCGGCGTTTTCGTCCTTCGCCCGGATGAGGTCGAGAAGCTCCTGCCGCATGGCGGCGGTAAAGCTGATATCCTCGGCCCTGACGGAATAATGGTGGTGTATCATGCTGCGCAGCACCGGCTCGAAGCCGCGGAATATCATGGCGTAAACGCTGTTGCCGCTGGCCTGCGTCAGCTTGTAGTGAAAGCTGTATACGAGATCCGTCAGATCCGCCCCCGGCTTCGTGAGCCGGTCGACGATATCCTGCATTTCGCTCAGCGTGCTGTCGAAAATGTGCGTGCAGGCGCGTCTTGCACACTCGGCCTCGAGCCACAGACGCGTGTCCATCATATCGTCGAAGAGCGAACGGTCAAGCTCCAGCGAATCCGAACTCATCAGCGCCTCGAGCGACTGGGGCGTCGGGTACTTGCGGAAATCGTTCACGACCGTGCCGTGACGCGGCACGATGGACACGAAGCCCTGCAGCTGCAGCCTCACGATCGCCTGATGGACGGAGGCGCGCGACACGCCGAAGTGTTCGGCCATCTCCCTCTCGGTGGGAAGGTGGGACCCGGCCCGCAGCTCGCCCGAGAGTATCCTGCTCAAAAGCTCCTTTCCGACGGCGTCGGATATTGAATTGTTCTCTTTGCTGCTTTTCTGGCTCATGGTTCTACCTCTCATATAAGTCATGATAGCAAAAAAAACTGAAAATATCAAGGAAAGATATTGCAAAGAACGGCAAGATGTGTTATTTTAATATCAAATGGTGGTACAACCACCACGCAGAAAAGTGACCGAAAGGAGAAACAAATGGCAAAATATGACATAGTGGTCGTTGGCGCCGGCAATGCCGGTCTGTCGGCGGCCCTTCAGGCCCAGCTCGCGGGCAGGAAGACGCTGCTTATCGAGCAGCACAACCTCCCCGGCGGCGCTGCGACCAGCTTCCGCAGAGGACGCTTCGAGATCGAACCCTCCCTCCACGAGCTGTGTGACTTTGGTCCCGCGGATAATCCCGGCGACATCCGCAACATCCTCGACGCCTACGGGGTAAAGCTCGACTGGATTGAGTGTCCCGACTGCTTCCGTATCATAACCAAGGGCAGCGACGGAAAGACTCTGGACGTCACCATGCCCTCCGGCGTGCAGAACTTCATCGACGCGATGGAGAAGGAGGTCCCTGGCTCCCGCGAGTCCATGACCAAGCTCTTCGAGCTGTTCCAGGAGGTTCTTGACGGTATCGCCTACATAACCGCCTCCAAGGGCAATCCCGACACCGCGGTGCTTCAGAGCCAGTATCCCGATATGCTCCGCACCGGCGCATACAGCACCCAGAAGGTGTTTGACGCGCTTAAGCTGCCCAAGAAGGCGCAGGACATCCTCCAGACCTACTGGTCGTATCTGGGCGTGGACATGGAACACCTCGCATTCATTCATTACGCCGCCATGGTCCACAAGTACGTCTCCCGCGGCGCGTATATCCCCGCACACACCTCCCATCAGCTCTCCACTGCATGCACCGAGCGCTTCCGTGAGCTGGGCGGAGCCGTGAGGTTCAACTGCCGCGCCGAGGAGTTCCTCTTCGATGGCGACCGCCTCTGCGGCGTCAGGACGAATATGGGTACCGTCGAGTGCAGATACGTCCTCGCGAACATCAACCCCGACATCATCTACGGCAAGATGATGCCCAAGGAGCTCGTCCCCGAGCGCGAAAAGAAGCTCAGCGCCGCGCGCAACGGCAAGTTCGGCGGCCGCATGTTCACGGCTTACTTCTGCTGCGACAAGACGGCGGAGGAGCTGGGTATCACCGACTACAGCTACTTCCTTCAGGGTACGGCCGACTCCGCGCAGGAGTACAAGGACATCCTCGGCGGCATAAAAACCAATGACTACTCAATCTTCCTGTGCTATAATATCACCAATCCGACCTTCTCGCCCGAGGGTACCTGCGTCTGCTCCTTCACCACCTTCGGCTCTCCCGTCGACTGGAACGACCTGCCCCAGGAGGAGTATTACAAATTCAAGACCCGCTTCGCCAAGAAAATGCTCAAGTCCCTCAAGGACAAGACCGGTATCGACCTCTCCGGCCATATCGAGGAGATGGAAGTCGCCTCTCCGTGGACCTTCGCCCGCTATCTCGGACAGCCGGAAGGCTCCGTGTACGGCTACGAGACCTCCGACTGGGACGGCATGATGGCCCGCATGCAGATGCTCTCCACCGACTATCCCATCAAGGGATTGCGTCCCATCGGCGCGGCCGGCCCGCGCGGCGACGGCTATTCCGCCGCAATGATCTGCGGCCAGCTGATGGCTCTCAACGCGCTCAAGGACCTCAGGACCGAAGAAGAAGGAGGTAATGCATAATGCCTGATCTCAAAGTAAAAATCGGCCTTATCGGCAAGCTTGACATGCTCAAGTTCAAAAACATGAAGAAGGTCCGTGAGCAGGCCATTCAGGCCGCTCCCGCCAGAGAAGTCAAGGGCGATTTCCCCATCAACAATAACGCCAAGGCGCTCCACCCCGACTATGTATCTCTCATCGTCGACGAGATCATCGACCGCGGCGCCGCCAACGCAAAGACCTATATCCTCCGCAGCAAGGACGGCAAGGCTCTGCCCTATTTCCGCGCGGGCATGTACCTCAATCTCAAGCTCGAGCTTGACGGCAGCCTTGTGACCCGTTCCTACTCCCTCTGCTCCTCGCCCAAGAAGGCGCTGGAGGGCAAGTACGCCATCACCGTCCGCTCCAATCCCGGCGGCTTTGCGGCCGACAAGCTCCTTGCCGGACTCAAGGTCGGCGACGAGGTCGTATCCTCCTGCCCGCAGGGCTTCTTCTACTACGAGGACCTGCGCGACTGCCCCACCGTTATCGGTCTCGCGGGCGGCTCCGGCATTACGCCGTTCCTCTCCATGGCTGAGGCCATCGCCGACGGCACCGAGGACTTTGACCTCGTCCTCCTCTTCGGCTCCAGAGACGTCGACAACATCCTCTTCAAGGACGAGCTGGACGCCCTCGCGAAAAAGACCGACAAATTCAAGGTCGTCCATGTCCTCTCCGACTCGGAGACCGAGGGCTACGAACACGGCTTCATCACCGCGGAGCTTATAAAAAAATACGCTCCCGAGGGGGAGGACTATTCCGTGTTTCTCTGCGGTCCCGAGGGCATGTACAAGTTCCTCAAGCCCGAGATCGCGAAGCTCGGTCTGCCCGAGCGTCTCTTCCGCCGCAAGCTCATCGATGTCACCAAGTCCGTCTGGGAGAGCGAGGGCTACCACGCCGAGTGCAGAGACAAGACCTTCGAGCTTACCGTCAGACAGGGCGACAAGGAGTATAAGATCCCCTGCAGCGCGAACGAACCCGTCCTGGTCGCCATCGAGCGCGCCGGAATAAAGGCACCCTCCCGCTGCCGCAGCGGCGAGTGCGGCTGGTGCAGATCGAAGCTCGTCTCCGGCACCTATTTCGTCCCCGCCGAGAACGAAATGCGCCGCTGGGCCGACAAGGAATACGGTTATATCCACCCCTGCTCTACCTTCGCGACCTCCGACATGGTCCTCGAGGTCCCCGGCGTGTACTACTAATAATTTCCAAAATTGAGCCGCGGGGCCGTATAGCAGTGATACGGCCCCGTTTTCAGGCGGAGGAGGCGGAAAATGAACGATCAGGAACGGGCAGGGAGCATTGCGCGGGATATCCTCGCGCTCGCCCGCAATTCGCTCGTCGTCAATTTCCGCTTCCTTGACCGGGCGGTATCGCGTCTGGAGTTCATCGCTGACGAGAACGTGAGCCTCGCCACCGACGGCGAGAGCATTTATTATTCCCCGTGGTACATCCTCAGAATATATAAAAACGAACAGACGGCCGTGACGCGCGACCTTTTCCACTCCATCCTCCACTGCGTGTTCCGCCACAATTTTATCGGCAGGGATATCGACCGACTCCGCTGGGACCTCGCTTGTGACATCGCCGTGGAGAACGCGCTGACGGAGTTCGATTCCCCGGCGCTGCGTGCCGCGAGAGAGAGGGAACAGCGGGCAATGACCGCGCTCCTCAGGGAGGAGCTCGGCACGCTGACTGCGGAGCGTATCTATAAGTGGCTGGGGGACAGGGGACTTTCCGAGGAGGAGCTGCTGAGCGAGCGCGAGAAATTCCGCGGCGACGGACACGGTATCTGGTACGGGGAGTTCGACCCCGAGGCAAAGATCGACAGGAACATAAACCTGAAAAAGGTCTGGGAGGACGTCTCAAAACGCATGCAGACGGAGCTTGAGACCATGCTCCGCGACAACGACAGCGCGCTGGTGCAGAACCTGCGCAGCCTGAACAGGGCAAAGCACAGCTACTCCGAGTTCCTGCGGCGCTTTATGACCTGCGGAGAGGTCATGCGCCTTTCGGAGGAGGAGTTCGACAATAATTACTACACCTACGGCCTTGAGCTGCTGGGCAACATCCCGCTCATCGAGCCGCTTGAATACTCCGAGCAGCGGCGTATACGCGATTTTGTCATTGCCATCGACACCTCCGGCAGCGTCCGGGGCGAGGTGGTGCAGTCATTCATTCAGCATACACACGACATCCTCTCCCGGCAGGAGGATCTGTTTGACCGGGTGAATATCCACATCATCCAGTGCGACGACCGCATAAGGGACGACGCGCACATTACCTGCCGCGAGGATATCGACGAATATATAAGGAATCTTGAGATAAAGGGGCTGGGGAGGACGGACTTCCGGCCGGTCTTTCGCTATGTGGACGAGCTTGTCAGAAGGCACGAGCTTACAGCCCTGCAGGGGCTTTTGTACTTTACCGACGGCGACGGGCAGTTCCCGGCGGAAAAGCCGGAGTATGAGACGGCGTTCGTACTCCACACCTCGGGCTATGCCGAGCCGGAGCTGCCGGTCTGGGCGATCCACATAAGCCTTACGGAGGATGAGATACTTGACAAACGATTATCGGATCAGTGACGGGGTGCTTACCATTGCCCCCGGCATCACATATATCCGCTCACAGCAGTTCGCGCAGCGGGACGATATCGTCGAGGCCGTCATACCGCGGGGAGTCGGCTTTATGGAGGACGAGTGCTTCGCGGAGTGTCCGAGTCTTGAGCGGGTTATGCTTCCGGAGGGGCTTATCAACATCGGCCCCGCCGCCTTTGCCGACTGCCCGAAGCTCGGGAACATTAACATCCCCTCGAGCGTCAGGAGCATTGACAGCGGGGCTTTCATCTTCTGCGGGGAACTGAAGGGGATAGAGCTTCCCGAGGGACTTGAGACCGTCTCAGAGTACGCGTTCCAGAACACGGGGCTTGAGACGGTGAGCGTTCCGAAAACGGTGCGAACGATCGGCGAGTACGGCTTTTTCTCCTGCGAGGAGCTTCGGCGGGCAGACGTCCTCGGCGAGGATACCGACATAGGCGAGGACGCCTTCGGCAGCAATTATAAGCTCATTGAGGGCTATATAGCGCCGGGATATCCGAAGAGGGCTGACAGCGCGGCGGAGCTGCTGTATACTCTTTTGTGGTGTTCCTGCCCCGGGCGGCACGGCGCGCAGACCTCCGCACGGGCGGAGCGCTTCATCAGCGCGAACCAGAGCGTCATAATGGAGCATATCCTCAGAGAAAACAATGTCCCGGCCATGACCACCATTTCGCGGAGGGCGCTTCTGTCGGCCGAGGTCATCGGGGAAAGCCTTGAAAAGACGCTCCTGTCCGGCCGGACGGAGCTGACGGCATTGCTGCTTCAGGCGAAAAACGCCGCGGAAACACAGGAAGGGGAGTTCGAGCTATGAATATCGCGGAGGCAAAGGATCAGGTCAAAAACGCCATGCGAGCCTATTTCACAAAGGATGAGTACGGCAATTTCATCATCCCTCCCGAGTCGCAGCGGCCGGTGTTCCTCATGGGGCCTCCGGGCGTGGGAAAAACCGCGGTGATGAAGCAGATCGCCGACGAGATGGGCGTGGGGCTGGTGAGCTATTCCATGACTCACCACACGCGCCAGAGCGCGCTGGGACTTCCTGCCATCGTCCACAAAAGCTACGACGGACGGGACTACGCCGTCAGCGAGTACACCATGTCGGAGATAATCGCCGCCGTGTACGACATGATCGAGGAGGGCGGCGTCAGGGAGGGCATACTTTTCCTTGACGAGATAAACTGCGTTTCCGAGACCCTCACCCCCACCATGCTCCAATTCCTCCAGTACAAGACCTTCGGGCGGCACAGGGTACCCGACGGCTGGATAGTGGTGACGGCGGGAAATCCCGTGGGCTACAACCGCTCGGCGCGGGAGTTCGACGTGGTGACGTGGGACAGGCTCAAGCGCATTGACATCGAGCCGGACTACGCCGCGTGGAAGGAATACGCGGCGAAAAAGGGAGTCCATGCCTCAATCCTTACCTATCTCGACGCGAAGAAGGAGAATTTCTACAGAGTCGAGACCACCGTCGACGGCAAGCGCTTCGTCACCGCCCGCGGCTGGACGGATCTGAGCGACATGATATATCTCTATGAGCAAAACGGCATTCCCGTGGACAAGCTCCTTGTCGCGCAGTATATCCAGCAGCCCGAGATAGCCGAGGACTTCGCCGTATACTACGATCTCTTCAACAAGTACCGTGCCGATTACAAGATCGGCCTGATCGTCGGCGGCGAAGCGCCGGATGAGATAGCCGACCGGGCGCGGCAGGCGCCCTTTGACGAGCGGCTCAGCCTCATCGGGCTTCTTCTTGAGCGCGTGTCGGCCGATATCCGCGCCGTAATGCGCACGGAGGACGCGGTGACGGCGCTCCTGAAGGTGCTGCGGGAGGTAAAGACCGGAGCATCCCTTGAAGAAAAGCTCTCGGAGCAGCAGGAAAAAATGCGCCGTGAGGAGCGGCGCGGCACGCTCTCGCCCGAGAAACGCACCGAGTATGAGCGCGTTATCAGGTTCCTCTCCGAACACCGGCGCCGCGAAGCCGGCTTCCCGGAGATAAAGGCGGACTATGACGCCATGGTGTCGGGCATGCGGGCAGACGCGAAAAAAGCCTCCGCACAGCTCGAAAATATGTTCGCCTTCGCGGAACGGGTCTGGCCGGAGGGGCAGGAGCTTCTCATAATCGTGACGGAGCTGACCGTAAATTACCACACGGCGCGCTTCATCGCCCGCTACGGCAGCGAGGCGTATTACCGCCATAATGAGCAGCTCATGTTCTATCAGCGCCAGACGGAGCTGATACGCCGGATCGAGGAGCTTGAGACCGAGGTGTGAGCATGCTACCATAAAAAAAGTCGACGCGAACTTGCGCAGTCCGCGACGACGTGGCGCTGGGAGCAGGATTCGACCTCCGCTGCGGCGGAGGCCGGGTCGCGGCTCTGACATGCCCCCGGCATGTCATTCACTCCCGCTCCCGTTCGAATCCTCTCATGATATCAAAAAAGAATACCCATACCTTGCGGTATGGATAATCTTTTTTGGCGCTGGGAGCAGGATTCGAACCCGCGTGAGCTTTCACTCTAACGGTTTTCAAGACCGCCCCGTTATGACCACTTCGGTATCCCAGCGTATTCTCTTCTTTACCCGTTATTTATACCATATCAAAGCGCCGCTGTCAAACCAATATGTCAAATAACGGACAAAAACAGGAGACAATACCATGAAAAAAACCTTACTCATGCTGAGTACTTTAGCGCTGTGCGCCGCCCTTGTATGCGGCTGCGGCAAGACCCCGGCCGACGACGGGAACGCGGGGTTTCCAAACCCCATAAAGACCTATGCCTCGGCTGCCGAACAGGCGGCGGCGATAGGCTTCGGGCTTGAAGCGCCGGAGGGAGCGTCCGACATCTCGTATCACTCGATCGACGACATGGCAGAGACGCTTTTCACCCTCGACGGCGTGAAGTACTGCTACCGCGCGCAGCCTACCGGCGAGCTTGCGGCCTTCGATATTTCCGGGCTTTATTACAGCTTCGGCGAGCCGGTGAACGGCAGCGTGGCCGGACGCGAGGCGGCGGCCTTCCTCTCGGAGGAGGCCGGGTTCGTTCAGTGGCTGGACGCTGCGCCGGGCATAAACTACAACCTTTCCGTGACCTCAGCGACCACTGCGGATGAGCTTTTCCGCGTGGCGGAGCTGGTATTCTCGCCGGTACAGGGCGAGGCATGAAAATTACGAATTTCTGAAATATAAGGACGATGGAAATGCTGAAAGACGATTGCCTGTATATAGTGAAGGAAGCCATTGCCCGCGTCCTGCCGGATGAGGCGGTGAAGCGCGCGCTCGGCGGCAGGGAGTTTCCGGACGGGAGACTCATACTTGTGAGTGTCGGCAAGGCCGCGTGGTCCATGGCAAGCGCTGCACATTCGGTTCTCGGCACAAGGATAGACCGCGGTATCGTCATAACCAAGCACGGCTATTCCAAGGGCGCGATAGGAGACCTTTCCGTGCGTGAGGCGGGACACCCCGTCCCCGACGCGGATACCTTCAGCGCCACGCGCGAGGCGCTCGAGCTCACGCGCGGTCTCGCCCCGGAGGACACTGTGCTGTTCCTCCTCTCCGGGGGCGGCAGCGCGCTCTTTGAAGCCCCGGTCATCCCGGAGGATGAGCTGCGGGATATCACGGGGCAGCTCCTTGCCTGCGGCGCGGATATCGTTGAGATGAATACGGTGCGCAAGCGGCTGTCCGGGGTCAAAGGCGGGCGCTTCGCCCGGCACTGCGCCCCGGCGCGGGTATTTACCGTCGTTCTTTCGGACATAATCGGCGACCCTCTCGACATGATCGCCTCCGGCCCCGCCTATCCGGACGCCAGCACCTGCGCCGACGCGGTGAGGATAGCGGAGAAGTACGCTCTGCATCTCTCCGACGCGGCGTGGGCGGCGCTGAAAACCGAGACGCCCAAGACCCTTTCCAACACCGAAACTCACATTACCGGCAGCGTGCGCGAGCTTTGCGCCGCGGCGGCCGGCGCGTGCCGCGAGCTGGGCTACGAGCCGCAGGTGCTGACCGACTGTCTCGACTGTGAGGCGCGCGAGGCGGGGCGTTTTCTCGCCTCGATCGCGAGGTCACACCAGAATGCCGGCCGCTCCATCGCCTTTATCGCGGGCGGGGAGACCGTCGTGCATATCACCGGCCGCGGCAGGGGAGGGCGCAATCAGGAGCTTGCGCTCGCGGCGGCCGATGGCATAGCGGGGCTTGAGGATACGGCGGTGTTCTCCGTCGGCTCCGACGGCACGGACGGTCCCACCGACGCGGCGGGCGGCTATGCGGACGGCGGCTCTCTCGCGGCCCTGCGGGCGCTGGGCTTTGATACATACGACGTTCTGCGCAGGAACGACTCCTATACCGCGCTCAAGGCCGTTGATTCCCTTATCTTCACCGGCGCGACCGGGACGAACGTCAACGATGTGGCAGTAATTTTGATAAAAAGATAAATGGAGGAATAATCATGCTGACAGGTATCATTCTGCTTTGTGTTCTCGGTATGGCCGTGCAGGCGGCATTCATCGCCGTGGAACACAGAAAAAAGTACGTCGGCGCGGTCTGCCTCAAGGGTACGGCCTCGCTGATCTTCATCGTCATCGGCGTAATAGCCTTCGGCGCGGCGCGGGATACGGCCTTTGCAAGGCTCGTCCTCATCGGACTCATCCTCGGCGGCGTCGGCGACGTGCTGCTCAATCTGCGCTTTGTCTTTGAAAAGATGGGGCAGAAGATCTTCCTCGCCGGTATTGCGGCGTTCCTCGCGGGACACATACTGTACCTCGCGGCGCTGATACCTCAGAGCGTGAATCTTCCGCTCTGCGCCGTTATCGGCGTGATCGCGGCGGCGGCCATCCTCACATACATATTCAAGACGATGAAGGTCAAGCTCGCCTTCAAGATTTTCGGCGTGTTCTATATCGGCGCGGTCGTGCTGATGACGGCGGTCGCCATCGGCAATCTCATCGCCGCGCCCTCTGCGGCGCGCTGGCTCTATGCCGTCGGAGCAGTGCTGTTCACGGCCTCCGATATCGTCCTCATATTCAATACCTTCGGCTCGGAGACGAAGTTCTCCATGCGCATCGCGAATCTGAGCCTCTATTACCTCGGTCAGCTCCTCATCGCGGGCAGCCTCTTCCTCATCTGAATTTTTGCCGGCCTTGCGGGGGGAAATTAACTAATCGCGGTCTGTCAAAAGATTGATTGACACCGAGATGGAAAAGGTTGTAAAATCTGTGCATAAGCCATTGGGTTTACAAACTAAGAAAGAGGTAACATTATGAGCAGCTTCAAAGACCTTAGAATCGTTGACAACTTCTACCAGACCAGCTCCTACATCCCCATGCCCACAGTGTTGGTCTCCACCGTCGCTGAGGACGGAAGCACCTCTGTCGGCGCCTACTCCCTCTGCTTCCCCTACTACATCGCAAGGGGCAAGGTCGAGAACGGCGAGAGAGGCTACTATGCTCTCATCCTCCTCTCACGCAGCTCCTCCAACACCGCGCAGCACCTTCTCAAGGGCCGCAAGCACGTCGCCATCAACTACATGCCCGAGGGCAGAGGCTATCACAAGAAGATCGTCGCTCAGGGCTGGGCAGGCGACACCCCCGAGGAAAAGATGAAGAACTTCGGCTTCACGCTCGAAAAGGGCCTCTGCGAGGACGACGAGGCCGGCAAGCGCCCCGAGGTCGTGCAGGAGGCCTATCAGGTCTTTGAATGCACATGGATGGACGAGCTGGAGAACGCCACCGAGGACATCGGCCGCGAGCTGGTCGACGGCGCGTATCCTCCCCCTTACCGGAACTTCAACGGCGTCACCACCGAGTTTGGCTCTCACTTCATCCTGCGCATAGACAAGGTGCTGATGAAGCCCAAGTTCTACGACAATATCATAAACGGCGTCAAGGGCAGGAACTGGCCCAACGTTCTCATCTGCCACGGCTACCGCGACAGCAAGAACTTCTGGTTCGCCCGCACCCCGCGCCTCGTACCCGAGATACTCCCCATCCGCAAGGCGACCCTCTCCTCCGTCCGCTACGCGGCAGACAGGACCGACCCTGACGTCCACTTCACCGATGACGCGCTCGAAAAAATGCTCAACGTTCCCCGCGTGTTCCTGCCCACCGCGCTCAAGGGCTGTGTGGCATGGGCCAAGGAGAACGGCGTGACCGAGATCACCGCCAAGGAGATGGAGATCATCAACGACAAGCGCGCGCAGGAAAAGGGCAAGACCAAAAAGTAACCGAGAGGAGGCGGAAGCGATGACAGTTGGAATGGCATTGGTGGACTATATCCCCGTATTTCTCTTTCTGGCAAACGCGATCATCCTTCAGCGCGACCTCTATAATAAAATGAGCAAGGGCGCCTTCGCCCTCCTTTGCAGCGGCACCATCATGGTGTTTATCGCCGGCTTTTTCAAGGCGACGTGGAAGCTCCTCTACGGCGCGGGTATCTGCGATTTCTACAAGCTCAGCGCCGCGATGATGCCCATGCAGAGTACCGGCTTCTTCCTCGCCGCCGTTTCGCTCATCGCCATGATGACCGCGAAGCAGGAAAACGGCAAGGAGCGCCTTATGGCCGTCGCCGCCCCGGCGGTGTATTCGGGAACGATGATATTCGTCGCCTTTATGTGCTCCGGTATCACCGCGATGGGAGTGGTCCTCTCGATAGTCGCGGCGAAGATGAAGAAAAAGGGCGCGGTCGTCCTCTTTATCCTCACCATCGTCGGGCTGCTCATGATGGGCTATCTCTCCGGCAAGGACTTTGAAAAACCTATATTCAACTGGATAGCGGAGTTCGTCAACACCCTGTCCCAGCTTGCGTTCCTCGCGGGGACGCTCATCCTGCATAAGGCGGGTCTGGCCGACTTCCAGCTCAAGAAGGCCTGAACTCAAAAAAGAAAAAATACCTGCCGTCCCACGACGGCAGTTGTTTTTTGCCAAAGACCACGGCAAACTTACCGCCATCTTGACAGACGCGCCGGCTCGGGCGATAATGAAAAAAAGCTTTACCAAGGGAGGACAGTATATGAAATGGATGATAGCCTCTGACATACACGGCTCGGCGTACTGGTGCCGCCGCATGCTCGACGCGTTCGAGCGCGAGGGGGCGGACAAACTGGTGCTTCTGGGTGATATCCTCTACCACGGGCCGAGGAACGATCTGCCGCAGGAGTACGCGCCGAAGGAGGTCGCCGCCATGCTCAACGCCTACAAGGACAAGATACTCGCCGTGCGCGGCAACTGCGACGCGGAGGTCGACCAGATGGTGCTTGATTTCCCCATCATGGCGGACTATGCCATGATCGACACGGGGGAGCGCCTCATCTTTGCAACCCACGGCCACGTCTACAACAGCGGCGCGCTGCCCCCGCTGGCGAGGGGCGGCATACTCCTCCACGGCCATACCCATGTCCCTGCCTGTGAACAGCACGACGACCACCTGTACCTGAACCCCGGCTCCGTCTCGATACCGAAGAACGGTACGCCCCACGGCTATATGACGCTGTGCGGCGGCGAGCTGCTGGGCAAGGATATGGACGGCGTGGTTTACATAACTCATAAACTTTGATATAAAACAGCGCTCCGCACGGCAAGTGGCGGAGCGCTGAACGCTTCTCAGACCTCGATAAGCTCGTATTCTCTGCTGCCGATACCAAGCTCGGCGGCGGATTTGACGGTGAGAATACCGTTGCGGCTCTCGATACGCTCGATGAGGTGCGCCTGACCGGGATCGTCCTTGGCGGCGTATACGAGATCGACGCACGCCTGATCTATGGCGACGGGGTCGAGGGAGGCGAGGATACCGATATCCCTCATGCACGGGTCCTCCGCCACGGCGCAGCAGTCGCAGTCCACGGAGAGGTTTTTCATTACGTTCACATAGGCGATGTTGCCGTTGAAGTACCGCACGACGGAGGCGGCGGCGTCGGCCATCGAGCGCAGGAAGCTGTCGTGGTCGGCGTGGAAGGCCCCATCGGTCTCGCCTGAGCCGTGGATATACGCCTTGCCGTAGGAGGAGGCGACGCCGATGGAGAGCTGCTTGAGCGCGCCGCCGAAGCCGCCCATGGGGTGGCCCTTGAAGTGCGAAAGCACCAGCATGGAGTCGTAGCTTTTAAGCCCCTTGCCGACGTAATTCTTCTTTATCTGCTTCCCGTCGGGGATGTCCAGCACCATGTCAGGCCCTTCGGCGTCCAGCAGCTCAAAGTCAAAATACTTGTCCCAGCCGCGCCTGCGGATGAGGTCGTAATGCTTGCTCGTCGTGTTGCGCGCGCCGTCGTAGGCGGTGTTGCACTCAACGGCTGTGCCGCCGACGCTCTCGATCATGGGTCTCCAGAAGTCCGCGTTCAGAAAATTCTGGTTTCCCTCCTCGCCGGAGTGCAGCTTGACGGCGACCCTGCCGGGAAGCTCCTTGTTAAGCAGCGCGTATAGCTCGCGCACCTTCTCGGGCGATATCTCTCTCGTGAAATAAACCTTTGAACTCATGGTGATCTCCTTTCAAACATTGTATAAAATTATTTTATAACGTATTTGCCGCGTTTGCAAGAAGTCTTTTACATTTGCCGCGCGGCATGCTATAATACCGGCATGAGATTTCACGCTAAAGGGGCGCGCCATGGCCGAAAAGCTCACAAGACCCGACGGCCGGCAGCTCGTGGACGAATTTACCGCCGCGCCGCCGGGTCCATGCAGAGCCGGATAGACGGCGTCATTGCCGAACAGACACAAAAACTTTGCGGAGGTCAGAATGCTTTATAAAAACGCTTATATTTATACGAAGGACAGACGCTTCGTACACGGCAGCTTTCGGGTCGAGAACGGTATTTTTACCGAGTTACTGGACACCGTCCCCGAGGAGAGCGGCGTGGAGCTGGGAGGGGCCTGCGTCATCCCCGGCCTTGTCGACATTCATACCCACGGCAACTCCGGCGCGGATTTTTCCGACGGGGAGCTTGAGGGACTGAAAAAAATGGCGGCATACAGCGCGAAAAACGGAGTTACCTCCTTCGCGCCAACCTCCATGACCCTGCCCTACGATGTCATTGCGGGAGCTTTTGACACCGCCGTGCGCTACCGTGCGGACAGACCGGAGACCGGCGCGCGCGTCATGGGCGTCCACATGGAGGGTCCGTATTTCTCGGAGAAGAAAAAGGGCGCGCAGAACGCGGATTATCTCAAGCTGCCCGACTACGAGGGTTTCAGGACCCTGTACGATAACTGCGGCGGTATCGTCCGTATCGTCGACGTGGCGGCGGAGCTTGACGGCGCGGCTGGATTTGCCGCACAGGCCTCGAAGCTCTGCACCGTCTCCATCGCCCATACCGACGCCGCCTATGAGGACGCCTGCCGTGTGCTGGACGCGGGCGCGACCCACCTTACGCACCTTTTCAACGCCATGCCGCCCATACACCACCGCAGGCCCGGCGTCATCGGCGCCGGTGCTGAGCGGGAGAATGTCGTCGCGGAGCTTATCTGCGACGGGCTGCATGTACACCCCAGCATT
Organism: uncultured Oscillospiraceae bacterium; assembly: GCA_934573855.1. Taxonomy (GTDB): domain Bacteria; phylum Bacillota; class Clostridia; order Oscillospirales; family Oscillospiraceae; genus Limivicinus. Next base: position 248,904 of record CAKTMF010000001.1, read on the forward strand.
ATCCGCATGGCTTTCCGGCTTTTCCCCGGGCGTGTGTGTATCATATCCGACTCCCTGCGCTGCTGCGGCATGCCCGACGGTGAGTACGAGCTGGGCGGGCAGCAGGTGTTCCTGAGCGGCGGCGTCGCCCGTCTCGCGGACGGGACGCTGGCCGGCTCGGCCACGAACCTCTACACCTGCATGCAGAACGTCGTCCGCTTCGGCATACCGGCGGAGGACGCCGTTGCCGCCGCCACCATCATCCCGGCGCGGGAGATAGGCTGCGCGGACACGGTCGGCTCCATAGAGCCGGGCAAGCTCGCCGACTTCGTCGTCTGCGGCAGTGAGCTTGAGAGAAGGGCCGTATATATCGGCGGCGTAAGAGTGTGATATTGTAATGTGATATTGTAAAAAGACCGACGGCTCCGGGATACTCCGGAGCCGTCGGTCGAGACTGTCAAAAAACTCACTCCGCAACTCACTGAGACAGAGCAGCGGGGGAGCGCGAGGGGGCAAGACCCGCCTCGCAGTACAATAACCTGCCGTCAAAAGACTTGATTTATCAAGGCTTTTGAGCGAAGCAGCATTTTGAAAACTTCAAAATGTGCGGCAGGAGAAGCGCAGTCAAAAAAGTTCAAATGAACTTTTTTGACAAGCTGAGCCGTCGGTCTTGCTGTAACAAAGGTTCAAAACAAGGCTTCTTTTCCTTGCTCGTAGGGGAGGGGCTTGCTCCTCCCTCGCGTTGGCCCGTTCCGCACACGGGGCTTTCTTTCCCCCTCGGTCTGCCTCGCGGACAGCTCCCTGATGGGGAGCCATTCCGCCGTGTCTCACAGTCTGAGCTGCATCTGGACGTGCGGTATGCCGTCCTCCAGAAATTCCTCAGAGGTCTGTACGAACCCGGCCTTTTCGTAGAGCGACCGGGCATAGACCTGCGCCTCGATAGTGATGACGTCCGCGGAGAGCTTTTCCCTCGCGGCGTTTATCGCGGCGTCCACTATCCTCGTGCCAAGCCCGCAGCGCCGCCTCACGGCGATGACGCGCCCGATAGCTGCCGTGGGGAAGGTGACCCCGGGGGGCAGCAGCCGCGCGTAGGCCGCGATACCGTTCTCATCCTTGAGCCAGAGGTGATACGCGGTCCTGTCCGCGTCGTCTACGTCCTGATAGGGACACCTCTGCTCGACGATGAAAACGGAGACGCGAAGCTTGTATATTTCAAACAGCTCCTCCGCGCTCAGCTGAGAAAAATGCTTTACGGTCAGTTCCATGATATCTCTCCCGTACTATGTATTATCTGTTTGTTTTGGAGGCTTTTTTCCACCTGAGCCATTCCTTGTCCAGCGCCGTGCAGCGCGGGCGCGTCAGTATGACCTCGCACGGGAACTCGCCGCACTCGCCGCAGAAGCGCACGCCCCTTTCGAGCGCGCAGTCGCGGGAATAGCAGTCTCCCGTCTCATGCTCCCTGATGCACCCGCCGCAGCCGCCGTGCAGATACGACGGACACGCGCCGCAGTATAATCCGCATTTGCCCATCAGCGCCTCATCCATTCCTGTGTACCTCCGTATGTTTTTGCACCATTATAGCACGTTTCCGCGCTTTTTCCCAGCATAATATAGATGGCAACAGAATGTCAATAATTGACTCCACTTTTTAGCTTGATTTCGCAGTGGTTTATGGTATAATGTTATTACTGGGAGTGATATACACAATATATTGGCTGAGACTGTCTGCGACGATCGTCTGATCGCAAATCTTATGAAAGGAATGTATGATATGAAGAAGAATTCTTGGAAAATTCTGCTCTCTGTCCTGCTCATGGTCACCATGGTGGCCGGCATGCTGCCGGGCGCAGCCTTTGCCGAGGAACCCGGCGGCACGCAGGACCAGCAGATCGTAAACGAAGATGGGGATGGGACCGGCACCGGGGGCGAACCGGGACAGGACCCCGACTCTCCCGACAGTGAGGAGTCCTTGAGCGTCAGCAGCGTCGGTGCATCGAGAGCGTATAACAGCGTCCCGATTAATTTGACCGTTTCCAGCTATGGCGCGCCGTTTATCAACGGAAGCACGGGCGAGCATACGGTGACTACGTATAAGATTACAAAATACGTAAAAAGAAGCGATGTTGGCAGCGACAATGCGTCTGGCTCCGCGACCGGGCGCTTCGTCGGAAGCAATGAAACAGGCTGGACTCTGTATGTTGACCTCGTAGTGGGCAACTACACGGAAACCCTAACTACCAACGCCCGCATTACCAATAAGGACATGAGCGGCGCCACGGGAAATATCACATTTGGAGTCTCTTTTAATACATCAGGAGGCGTGGGTACAACTCTCAGAATCACCGGCGGCGTCCCCCTGCCCGTTGAGGAGCTCGAGACCAAGCTCGTCTATGACGCCAACGGCGGCGTGAATCCCCCTGCCGCGGAAGCTAAGCAGGTCGAAAAGGGCAAGACCGGCTCCTTCACCGTCAAGGATAAGGAGAACATGACCAACGGCGAACTGATATTCAAGGGATGGAACACCGCGGCCAACGGCAGCGGGACCTCCTACTCCAAGGGCGACACTGCCGTCGTGGAAGCGGGCAAGACCCTTACCCTCTACGCACAGTGGGATAACGGACAGACCCCGCCTCCCGCTCCGACGCCTGACCTCGGTAAGCTTGGAATTACAAAGACCGCAAGCGTATCCGCCGTGAAGCCCGGCGACAACTTCTCCTACACCATCAGCGTCGCGAACAATACCGGCGTCGATCTGACCCACGTCGTCGTCAGGGATGTGCTCCCGGCCGGCATTACATACGTTGACGCCACCATACCCGCAGGCGTTACCTTCACCGGCACCACGGACGCTCCCGCATGGACGATAGACTCCATCAGAAACGGCGGGACCGTCACCATCACGGTTAATGTCGCCGTCGCTGAGGACGCCGTACCCGGTAAAGTCACCAACACGGCAAAGATCACCGCTGTCGGACAGCAGGAGTACGGCGAGGATTCTCTGACCAGCGCCACCGCCGACGTGGAGATCAAGTCCGGCGACGGGGGCGAGGAGGCCGAGGTCCCCGCGCGCGTCATTGTCGAATTCGTCGGGCTTGATCCCGCTGACCCGCTCCCGGCCGCCTATGCTCTCACCGGCGCGGATACCAATGAATTTCTCAAGGGCGCTATCGCTCTCGGCGACGAGGAAGCTGCCGCCGGCCTTCGCTGCCGCACCTACAACACCACCGTGAAGGCTGTTCTCGGCCAGCCCTATACCCTGAAGTTCAGCCAGTCCGGCTTCAACGTCCCCGGCTATAACTGCGACGCGCAGGCCGAGGTATCTGGCAACTACTCGGCGGAACCCGTTCAGGACGACGGCGGCGGTATCGAAGTGCGCATCAGGCTCACCTATACCAGGCAGAACCTCATCACCTATCCCGAAATGAGCGTCCGTATCTATTTCAAGGGTATTGATTCTCTGCCCATAGGCTTTAACTACACCCTGACCGGAGCCGCTGCCAACCCCGCCGCCCCGTTCATTGGCGGCCCGCTCACGCTCAGACCCGGTATGGACAACGGCGTTCCCTACCTGCAGCTCGATGGCGGCGAGACTACGCTGGAGTCCGGCAGGGAGTATACCTTCAGCTTTACTCAGGCAAACTACAACATTGACGGCTACACCTGCGCTCTTGGCGTGACCGAGTTCAAGTTCACTCCCGAGATGGCGACCGATATCGTCAATCCCGTCCTGTTCGTTGCCACGAACGTCTACACGAAGGACGGCTCGGGCGACCCTGACTGGGACGGCCTGACCATCACCAAGACCGCGAACAGGACCTACTCGACCTGCGGCTCTACCCTGACCTATAAGATCACCGTCACCAACAAGACCGGCATCGAGCTTGAAAACATCAAGGTTCTTGACCTGCTTGACAATAATCTCGTCTACCACAGCAGCGGCAACGGCTTTGATCCCGACTCCGGCATGTGGGTGATAAGCAAGCTCGCAAACGGCAAGTCCGCCGAGCTCACCCTCAGAGCGAGGATAAAAAGAGGTCTTTCCCTCGGCACGGTCGTCACCAACACGGCGTATCTCACCGAGGTGACCTACAACAACGATCCCGTCAGACTTGATCCGTGGCTTTACGCCGAGGCAAGCGTCACCGTAGTCAAGGGCGCGCCCCAGACCGGCGACGACTCCGATCTCGGCCTGTGGCTCGCTGTCATGACCGCCTCCCTCGCGCTCGCAGGCGCGGCGGCAGTCGCGTTCAAAAAGCGCCGCAGCAGCTAAACCAACTGATACCTAAAAAGAGCAGGCTCGTCTGAGCCTGCTCTTCTCATGTTGTGAGCCAGCGGACGCCGCCTCTCGCATGAATGGGAGCGCTGGCTGCTATTTCTTTTTCCTGTTGAAATCTATGATCTCAAACGTCGGCTGGGTCCCCGGTTCACCTCCGCCTGCGGCCCTCCACCCGGCAAGAAACGCGCTGCGCGTCAGCGCGAACATGGCGCTGCTCGCCTCGTCGTATTCCTTACGCTCGATGAACTCCCCGAATGACTTCTCAAATCTATCGTCCATGATATAACACCATTCTTCCGGTATTCCGAATTTGCTATAGTTTAGCACAGTTTTTTGCAAATGTCTACGGAATTCCGAATGTAATTTCCGCCCTCTTCGCAGATAATAGCTCTACGGTATTCCGTAGAGGAGGTGGACAAGTGGAGGAGGGAACTGTGTTTTCGCGGCGCATTATGCAGCTGTGCCGGGAGCGGGAGATAACTGTCGGCAGGCTCTGCAGCATGGCCGGGACAACGGCGTCCACTGTCCATGACATAGTCAGCGGCGTTACGTCCAATCCACGCGTGTTCACGCTGAAAAAGCTGTGCGACGCGCTGGACATCACGCTGTCGGAGTTTTTCGACTGCCCGGAATTCAACGACATGGACGACGAAATAGAATAAAGTGTAAAGCGAGCCTGTTTTCAAAAAGGCTCGCTTTACTTTGTTCCCGATGTTAACAAAAAGTTAAATGAAAGGCGCGTCGGCGGGCGCTATGACCGGATCGTCAGGATGATCGAGGAGTCCGAGAAGCTCAAGTCCGGTGTGGAAAGCCATGCCTCAAATCTCGCTGACAGACTCGTGCCGTACAGTCTCGGCGCGACGGGGCTGATATGGCTCGTGACGCGCAATGTGACAAAGGCGCTGGCGGTACTGATGGTGGATTTCTCATGCGCGCTGAAGCTCTCCATGCCTATCGCCGTACTCTCGGCAATGAAGGAGGCGAGCGCGTATCACCTGACGGTCAAGGGTGGGCGCTTCCTCGAAGCCGTATCTCAGGCGGACACCTTCGTGTTCGACAAGACCGGCACGCTCACCTATGCAGCGCCCCGTGTCGCGTCCGTCATTCCCTTCAACGGTGAGCAGGAGGACGAGGTACTGCGGCTCGCAGCCTGCCTTGAGGAACACTATCCGCACTCGATGGCCAAGGCCGTTGTCGACGAGGCCGAGAGACGCGGGCTGCACCATGAGGAGCGGCACACGAAGGTCGACTACATCGTCGCGCACGGCGTTTCGAGCAGCGTAGACGGCAAGAAGGTCGTCATCGGCAGCCACCACTTCGTGTTTGAGGACGAGGGCTGTGTTATCCCCGAGGGTGAGCAGGAGAAGTTCAACACGCTCCCCGATGAGTATTCACACCTGTTTCTCGGCGTCGGCGGCGTTCTCTCCGCGGTCATCTGCGTGAAGGACCCCCTGCGCGAGGAGGCCGGTGAAATCATCGAGGGACTGCACAGGCTCGGTATACCCAAGCTCGTCATGATGACGGGAGACAGCGAGCGCACGGCCCGTTCAGTTGCACAGACCATCGGTATCGACGAATACTATTCGGAGGTACTTCCGGAGGACAAAGCGAATTACATCCGCCGCGAGCATGAAGCGGGCCGTAAGGTGATCATGCTGGGCGACGGCGTGAACGATTCTCCCGCCCTCTCCGAAGCCGACGCCGGTATCGCGATATGCGACGGCGCGGCGATCGCGCGCGAGGTCGCAGACATAACGATCGGCGCGAACGATCTGTATTCTCTGCTGACGCTCAAGCGTGTGAGCGACGCGCTCATGCGGCGAATACACAGCAACTACCGCCGGATAATCGGCTTCAATCTGCTGCTGATCTGTCTCGGCGTGGCCGGTGTCCTGCCGCCCGCGACGTCTGCGCTGCTGCACAATGCCTCGACACTCGTGATAAGTCTCGAGAGCATGACGCCGCTTCTTCCGTGAAGGACAGCTCCGATATCCTCCAAAGCGAACCGAAGCCATGCGGCGCGGGCTATATGTTTGGCTTCTCGTCCAAACTCACTTCCGGCGAAAGCTGTACTCTGTATTACGGGAGCGGCAGTATCGCCGACGTCTATGCACGGACCGGGGCGGCATCTTTAGAGAGCAAAAAAACAGCCCATCCAAACGGATGGGCTGTTTGGTTTTGGTGCGAGAGAGGAGACTTGAACTCCCACGTCGGTTGACACACGCCCCTCAAACGTGCCTGTCTACCTATTCCAGCACTCTCGCATAAGCCGATGTCCCGGCTCCATTTAAAGCCGTTCACATCATTTGGCTCGCCACATTTAAGGCATGGAGAATTATAGCAGAAAATCAGGATTTGTCAATAAGCTTTTTCAATTTTTTTCGGTTTCAAACTCCCGCGCCAGAAGAAAACGGCTATAACCATTGATATCACAAGGGCACAGGCCCCATAGCTCATCGGGAGAAAATATCTCATCCGCAGATATGCGTGGTAGCCGAGCAGGGAAGCGAACTGAGCGAGGAGCGCGGCGGGGAAGCAGAGCGGCACGCAGCAGCCCATCACCAGCGTCAGCACGTCGGAGGCGAAAAAGTATCGGTCGTGCATGTGCGGGAGGAGGAAGGGGATACCTATGGCAAACAGCACCGCCATGGCGACAATGCTGCGGTCACTCAGGCGGTCATAGCGAAGCAGAGCGGCAAAAAGCACAACGCACATGTAGATGAACGCGGCGAGAATGGCGATCTTGGACGCGGCCTGTTCGTTCACAGCGCCGCGGATGAGCGCAAACACGGAGGGAGAGTTGTAGTTCAGTCCGCTGCCTATGCTCCCGGTCTGGTTGAAATACAGCGTGAGCGTCTCAAGGAACGGCCGGCCCAGCAGCACGGCGGGAAGGACGAGCAGCACATAGCTCAGCGGGAAAATGAGAAAGTGCTTCCAGCTGAACTTCCCATACATCCACAGCACGGCGTACACCGGCATGACGAACACTGCCTGAAGCTTGAAGCCGAAGGAGAGCGCGATACTCATCATTGAAAGCACCGGCCGGTCGTCCAGCGCGAGATATATTCCCAGCACCGCGAGCGCCGTGTAGGTGCTGTCGCACTGCCCCCAGAGCGCGCCGTTGAGTACCACCGTGGGCATGAACAGCACCGCAAAGAAGCAGAAGAGCCGCTTCCGGTCGCTCTGCGTGCATTTCCCCACGAGCTGCATGGCGGCATAGGCCAGCACCACGTCGAAGAATACGCTCAGCAGCTTGATGAGATATAGGTCCCGTATCCCCGAGTACGAAAACAGCGCCAGAAAATAGAGATAGGGGATATTGTAGTTGCCGACGGGGGTATTGAGCGCGCGAAAGCCGCCGTGACGGCGGAAAAAATCCACCCACACGGTGAGAAAATTCTGGTAGTCGAGCGTCTCGTGATCAAAAAGCGCGGCGCGCAGCACGAACGCGGCGGCCGTCAGCACAATAGAAAGGAGCAGTCGCGGCGCGCTCGTGAGCAGACCGGCCTTATACAGGAGAAAAAGCGCAAACACGGCCTCCGCCGCAAGCAGCGCGGACACATATATATCCATATGTCATTACCTCGATCCCGGCGGCGCGGAGACGGAACGTACTGTTTCACGCCGCGCGTCCGTAATATGAAAAAAAGCGAAGGCAGCGAGCCTCCGCGAAAAACAGACGATTTAACAAAAAAGTTCTTGACTTTATATACACGGCAATGGTAAAATAACTTGCTATGTATGCGGGGGAGTGGAGCGATATCACCCCACTATCACTATGTACATTATATCAGCCTGACAACGCAAAATCAACGCCGCGTGCAAACAATTTGACAACGCATGCGGGCGTTCACAACTGTAAGATAAGGAGAGTGCGCAAATGCCAAAGGATGTTCTCTACGGCAAGACCCTGAGAAAGAGCTTTGCCCGTACCCAGGAGATCGTGGAAATGCCCAACCTGCTGGAGATCCAGAAAAGCTCTTACAAGTGGTTCCTCGAGACCGGACTTCGCGAGGTCTTCAAGGACGTTGACTCCGTGACCGACTATTCGGGCAATCTGGAGCTGAGCTTTATCGACTACTCCATGAACGAGCAGCCGAAGTACTCTGAGGAGGAGTGCAAGGCCCGCGACGCAACATACGCGGCCCCGCTCAAGGTCAAGGTGCGCCTGCGCAACAAGGAGACCGAGGAGATCAAGGAGCAGGAGATATTCATGGGCGACTTCCCCCTGATGACTCCGGGCGGTACATTCGTCATCAACGGCGCCGAGCGCGTCATCGTCTCCCAGATCGTCCGTTCCCCCGGCGTGTATTTCGACAAGACCACGGACAAGTCCATGATCAACGTCTACGCCTCCACCGTCATTCCTTATCATGGCGCGTGGCTCGAGTACGAGACCGACGCGAACGACGTTTTCTACGTCCGTATCGACAAGAACCGCAAGCTCCCCATCACATGGTTCCTCAAGGCCATGGGCCAGTACGACGAGAACCGTCCCGCCACCTGGCTCAGCTGCGTGAGCGACCCCGCCGTGGGCGTCGTCACCAACGAGCGCCTCAAGGAGGTCTACGGCGAGGACGAGCGCATGGTCTCCACCCTTGACAAGGACACCACCTCCGGCCGCGACGAGTGCCTTATCGAGATATACCGCAAGCTCCGCCCGGGCGATCCCCCGACCGTGGAATCCGCCGAGACCCTGCTCGACGGCCTCTTCTACGACCGCCGCCGTTACGAGATATCCAACGTCGGCCGCTACAAGTTCAATAAGAAGCTCTCCCTCTTCCCCCGTATCGCGGGCTTCGAGCTGGCACGGCCCGTCGTCGACCCCTTTACCGGCGAGATACTCTTCGAGGCCGGAAAAATACTCAGCCGCGACGACGCGAGGACCATTGCCGACGCCGGCGTCATCGACGTCTACCTCGTCGCCGACGGCAAGCAGGTGCGCGTGTTCTCCAACGGCATGGTCAACATCAGCCGCTACGCCTCCTTCACCAAGGAAGAGCTGGAGGAGCTTGGCATTAAGGAAAACGTCCGCGGTATCGTCATGAAGAGCCTGTGCGAGAAGTACGAGGGCGAGGCTCTCAAGAATGCCGTGCGCGAGAACATCGACGTCCTCATCCCCAAGCACATCGTCGCCGACGATATTTTTGCCTCCGTCAACTACCTCAACTGCCTTGCCCACGGCATAGGCGAGGCCGATGATATCGACCATCTGGGCAACCGCCGCGTCAGATGCGTGGGCGAGCTGCTGCAGAACCAGTTCCGTATCGGCTTCAGCCGTATGGAGCGCGTCATCCGCGAGCGCATGACGCTTCAGGATCTGGATATCGTCACCCCCCAAAGCCTTATCAACATCCGCCCCGTCACCGCGGCCATCAAGGAGTTCTTCGGCTCCTCCCCGCTGTCCCAGTTCATGGACCAGACCAACCCTCTGGCAGAGCTGACGCACAAGCGCCGTATGTCCGCGCTCGGCCCCGGCGGTCTGTCAAGAGAGCGCGCGAGCTTCGACGTCCGCGACGTTCACTACAGCCACTACGGCCGTCTCTGCCCCATAGAGACTCCCGAAGGCCCCAACATCGGCCTTATAAACTACATGGCGTCCTACGCGCGCGCCAATGAGTACGGCTTCCTTGTCGCACCCTACCGCAAGGTCGAGAAGGGTACCTGCCGTCTCACCGATCAGGTGGACTATATGACCGCCGATCAGGAGGACCAGTTCGTCGTGGCGCAGGCCTCCGAGCCTGTGGATGAGAACGGCTGCCTCCTCAACAAGCGCGTCACCTGCCGTCACCGCAACGATACCGTCTCCGTCAACCGCGAGGACGTCGACTATATCGACGTCAGCCCCAAGATGATGGTCTCCATCGCCACCGCAATGATACCCTTCCTTGAAAACGACGACGCGAACCGCGCACTGATGGGCGCGAACATGCAGCGTCAGGCTGTTCCCCTCATGGTCACTCAGGCGCCAATCGTCGCCACCGGTATCGAACACAAGTGCGCCGTCGACTCCGGCGTGTGCATTCTGGCCGAGGGCAGCGGCATCGTCACCGCCGTTGACGCCAACAACATCACCGTCAGATACGACTCCGGCGAGAGCAAGACCTACAAGCTCATCAAGTTTGCCCGCTCCAACCAGGGTACCTGCATAAACCAGCGTCCCATCGTCTCCACCGGCGAGCGTGTTGAGGAAGGCGACGTCATGGCCGACGGCCCCAGCACCAGCCACGGCGAGATCGCGCTGGGCAAGAACATCCTTGTCGGCTACATGAACTGGGAAGGCTACAACTACGAGGACGCCGTCCTTCTCAACGAGCGCCTTGTCATGGAGGACGTATTCACCTCCCTGCACGTCGAGGAGTACGAGTGCGACGCGCGCGACACCAAGCTCGGACCCGAGGAGATCACCCGCGATATTCCGGGCGTCGGTGACGATGCGCTGAAATATCTTGACGAGCGCGGCATCATCATGGTCGGCGCAGAAGTCACCGCCGGCGACATTCTCGTCGGCAAGGTCACGCCCAAGGGCGAGACCGATCTCACCGCCGAGGAGCGTCTGCTCCGCGCCATATTCGGCGAAAAGGCGCGCGAGGTCCGCGACACCTCCCTCAAGGTCCCCCACGGCGAGAGCGGCATCATCGTCGACGTCAAGGTCTTTACCCGCGAGAACGGCGACGAGATGAACCCCGGCGTCAATGAGGTCGTCCGCGTCTACATCGCCCAGAAGAGAAAGATTTCCGTGGGCGACAAGATGGCCGGCCGCCACGGCAACAAGGGCGTCGTTTCCCGCATACTGCCCCGTGAGGATATGCCTTACCTGCCCGACGGCACTCCGCTGGACATCGTCCTCAATCCTCTGGGCGTTCCCTCCCGTATGAATATCGGCCAGATACTTGAGGTACATCTGGGCTACGCGGCTCAGGCGCTCGGCTGGAAGGTCGCAACGCCTATCTTTAACGGCGCGAACGAGACCACCATCCGCGAGACACTCAAGCTCGCCGGACTCCGCGAGGACGGCAAGAGCGCCATGTACGACGGCCGCACCGGCGAGAAGTTCGACAACGACGTCACCGTCGGCTGGGTCTACTTTCTCAAGCTCCACCATCTGGTCGACGACAAGATCCACGCCCGTTCCACCGGCCCCTACAGCCTTGTTACACAGCAGCCTCTTGGCGGCAAGGCACAGTTCGGCGGACAGCGCTTCGGCGAAATGGAGGTCTGGGCGCTGGAGGCGTACGGCGCGGCATATACCCTGCAGGAGATACTGACCGTCAAGTCCGACGACGTGACCGGCCGTGTCAAGACCTATGAAGCCATCGTCAAGGGCAACAACATCCCCGAGCCTGGCGTACCCGAATCCTTCAAGGTTCTCGTCAAGGAGCTTCAGTCCCTGTGCCTGAACGTCAATATCCTCGACAAGGATGGCAACGAGATAGAACTCAAGGACGACGATGACGACGACTTCATCCCCGATATCAAGGATGAGATCTACCGTGCCGACGACGACGAGATCGAGGCCGAGGGCTTCTCCATCGAGAACATCCCCGAGGACGACGATTTCGGCGGCGCGGATTACAGTGATGATGAGGAGGATATGTAATAATGAGTTACACACCGTTTGACGCAATTCAGATTGGTATTGCCTCCCCTGAGATGATCCTCAGCTGGTCTCACGGCGAGGTCAAAAAGCCCGAGACCATCAACTACCGCACTCTCAAGCCCGAACGCGACGGACTTTTCTGCGAGCGCATTTTCGGACCCACCAAGGACTGGGAATGCCACTGCGGCAAGTACAAGAAGATCCGCTACAAGGGCAAGATCTGCGACCGCTGCGGCGTTGAGGTCACGAAGAGCAAGGTGCGCCGCGAGCGCATGGGCCACATCGAGCTGGCCGCGCCCGTCAGCCACATCTGGTACTTCAAGGGTATACCCAGCCGCATGGGACTCATGCTCGACCTGACCCCGCGCATGCTGGAGAAGGTCCTGTATTTCGCAAACTATATCGTTATCGACCCCGGCTTCACCCCGCTCGAAAAGTGCCAGATACTCAGCGAGCGCGAGTACCGCGACATGCGCGAGAAGTACGAGGACGATTTCAAGGCCGGTATCGGCGCCGAGGCCATCAAGGAGCTGCTCAGCCAGATCGACTGCACCAAGCTCGCCGAGGAGCTGCGCGAGGAGCTTAAAAACGCCAACGGCCAGAAGAAGGCAAAGCTCGTCAAGCGCCTTGAGTGCGTCGAGGCCTTCCGCCAGAGCGGCAATCGCCCCGAGTGGATGATAATCGACATTCTGCCCGTCATCCCTCCCGAGATACGCCCCATGGTACAGCTCGACGGCGGCCGCTTTGCCACCTCCGACCTCAACGACCTGTACCGCCGCGTTATCAACAGAAATAACCGTCTCAAGAGACTCCAGCAGCTCAACGCGCCCGACATCATCGTGCGCAACGAGAAGCGCATGCTTCAGGAAGCGGTCGACGCCCTCATCGACAACGGCCGCCGCGGCAGAGCCGTCACCGGCGCGAACTCCCGCGCGCTCAAGTCCCTGAGCGACATGCTCAAGGGCAAGCAGGGACGCTTCCGTCAGAACCTGCTGGGCAAGCGTGTCGACTACTCCGGCCGTTCCGTTATCGTCGTCGGCCCCGATCTCAAGATCTATCAGTGCGGCGTTCCCAAGGAAATGGCCATCGAGCTGTTCCGCCCCTTCGTCATGAAGAAGCTGGTCGAGGACGGAGTCGCCAACAACATCAAGTCCGCCAAGAAGATGGTCGACAAGCAGCGCACCGAGGTGTGGGACGCCCTTGAGTACGTCATCAAGGAACACCCCGTTCTCCTCAACCGCGCGCCTACCCTCCACCGTCTGGGCATCCAGGCGTTCGAGCCTATCCTCGTCGAGGGCCGCGCGCTGCGCCTGCACCCGCTGGTCTGCACCGCGTACAACGCCGACTTCGACGGCGACCAGATGGCTATCCATGTCCCCCTGTCCGCGGAGGCTCAGGCCGAGGCGCGCATACTCATGCTCTCCTCCAATAACCTCCTGCGTCCTCAGGACGGACATCCCGTCACCGTCCCCACTCAGGACATGATCCTCGGCTCCTACTACCTGACCATGATGCGTATCGGCAGCGCGGAGAAGGGCGCCGAGAACCTCCTCGTCGACGACCCCGGCGACACCGGCTTCGAGTCCGGCACCATCGTTCCCGGCGACGATATCTACGCCGCGAACCTCAAGGCGAAGGAAGAAAAGACCCGCCCCTGCACCTACAGGTCTCTTCTGTGCTACCGCGACTCCAACGAGGCTATCATGGCCTATAACGAGGGCGACGTCGGCCTGCACGCGCCTATCCGCCTCCGCGTCACCAAGACCGTCGACGGCGTCGAGGTCAAGAAGATCATCACCACCACCGTCGGCCGTATCATCTACAACGAGCCCATCCCTCAGGATCTCGGCTATGTTGACCGCACCGACCCCGATCACGCCTTCGATCATGAGATCGGCTTCCAGGTCGGCAAGAAGCAGCTGGGCGACATCATCGACCGCTGCATAAAGAAGTACGGCTTCACCATTTCCGCCGAGGTCCTCGACAGCATAAAGGCTCTGGGCTACAAATACTCCACCAAGGGCGCGATCACCATCTCCGTTGCCGACATGACCGTTCCCTCCGCGAAGAACGAGCTTATCGCCGCCACCGAGCATGACGTCGTCGCCATTGAGCGCCAGTACAAGCGCGGCTTTATCACCGACGATGAGCGCTACCGTCTCGTCGTCTCCGAGTGGGAAAAGACCACCAAGAACGTCACCGATGCTCTTTCCAACTGCCTTGACGAGTACAACCCCATCTACATGATGGCAAACTCCGGCGCCCGCGGCTCCATGAACCAGATCCGTCAGCTGGCCGGTATGCGCGGTCTGATGGCCAATACCTCCGGTAAGACCATCGAGATCCCCATCAAGTCCAACTTCCGTGAAGGCCTGAGCGTTTTGGAGTACTTCATCTCCACCAGAGGCGCCCGTAAGGGCATGGCCGATACCGCTCTGCGTACCGCAGACTCCGGTTACCTGACCCGCCGTATGGTCGATGTCTGCCAGGAGGTCATCATCCGCGAGACCGACTGCGGCACCTCCGAGGGCGTCTGGGCGTCCGCCGTCTATGACCGCGGCCAGCTCGTGGAGTCCTTCGGCACCGCCATCCACGGCCGTTTCCCCACCGCTCCCATCTGCGACGAGAAGACCGGCGAGGTCCTCTTCGATACCGACCACATGCTCATGCCAGAGGATGCAAAGGTCCTCGAGGCCCACGGAATAAACAAGGTATTCATCCGCAGCGTCCTCACCTGCGAGGCGCCAATGGGCGTCTGCGCGAAGTGCTACGGCATAAACCTTGCTCTCGGCAAGCCCGTCAATGTCGGCGAGGCGGTCGGCGTTATTGCCGCACAGTCCATCGGCGAGCCGGGTACTCAGCTCACCATGCGTACCTTCCATACCGGCGGCGTCGCGGGCGACGATATCACTCAGGGTCTTCCCCGAGTCGAGGAGCTTTTCGAGGCGCGCAAGCCCAAGAAAATGGCCACCCTCGCCGAGATCTCCGGCACCGTCTCTCTGGAGGAGGCGAAGAAGGGCGTTATGTACTCCCTCACCATCACCAACGAGGCCGAGGGCGCTACCAGCGTCTACACCGTGCCGCACTCCGCGGGTATCCTCGTCCACAACGGCGACAAGGTCGTGCGCGGCCAGCAGATAACCTCCGGCGCGCTCAATCCCCACGATGTTCTGCGTATCCGCGGCGTGAACGACGACGAGTTCGGCCAGCAGGGCGTCCGCAGCTATATCACCAGCGAGGTACAGAAGGTCTACCGTCAGCAGGGCGTTGACATCAACGACAAGCACATCGAGGTCATTGTCCGCCAGATGATGCGCAAGGTCAGAGTCGAGGATTCCGGCAGCAGCGAGCTGCTCTCCGGCGCCACCGTCGACCTCGCCGCCGTCAAGGAAGCGAACCGCGACATCGACCGCCGTATCGCCGAGGGCGAAGAGGGCCTGACCCACGTCACCTACACCCAGCTCCTCATGGGTATCACCAAGGCGTCTCTTGCCACCGAGAGCTGGATGTCTGCCGCGTCCTTCCAGGAGACCACCAAGGTCCTCACCGACGCCGCCATCAAGGGCAAGGTCGACCATCTCGCCGGCCTCAAGGAGAACGTCATCATCGGCAAGCTCATTCCCGCCGGCTCGGGCCTCAACTGCTACCGCGACTTTGAGATAAAGACCGACGAAACGGTCGCCGCGGAGCCTGAGGAGTATGTTGACCTGAGCGCTCTCGTCAGCAAGTCCAACGCTATCTGACCCAAGGCAAACGAATAATGTCAAATCGGGAGCGTCCGAGCGGCGCTTCCGATTTTCGTCGAAAACCCTGAGAAGATTAATAAATTTATTCAACAAAAATCCTTGACTAAATTTGTGTAATATGCTAAAATTCCCATCTGTGTGGCGTAGGTGCGCCCTTTTGCGCCACGCCACAGTGAGATACGATAAAAAGGCTTGAAATATCAGGCTTTTTTATAAATAATTTCAATTCATTTCCTGAGGAAAGGAGGAAAACAATGCCCACTTTTAACCAGCTGGTGAGAAAAGGCAGAGAAAAGGTCACCTACAAGTCCGCTTCCCCCGCAATGCAGAAGGGTCTGAACACCCTGAAGAACAAGGAGACCGACCTGAGCTCCCCCCAGAAGAGAGGCGTCTGCACCGCAGTCCGTACCTCTACTCCTAAGAAGCCGAACTCCGCTCTGCGTAAGATCGCCCGTGTCCGTCTTACCAACGGCTACGAAGTCACCGCCTACATCCCCGGTATCGGCCACAACCTGCAGGAGCACTCCGTGGTCATGATCCGCGGCGGCCGTGTCAAGGACCTTCCTGGCGTTCGTTACCACATTATCCGTGGTACTCTCGATGCACAGGGCGTCAACGGCCGTATGCAGGCCCGCTCCAAGTATGGCGCGAAGAGACCCAAAGCTGCAAAGAAGAAGTAATTTCGCGATGCGGCAAATCTGCCCTGTCGTTTATCTATAAATATGTGGATAGACCTCGGGGCGCAACGGACACTGCAATGTGTTCGAGTACCTGTGAATCCATTTTTTAATGAAGGAGGGAAGCAACGTGCCCAGAAGAGGTAATGTTCCCAAAAGAGAAATTTTGCCTGATCCTATGTACAACAGCGTCCTGGTGACCAAGCTCATCAACGGCGTTATGCTGGACGGCAAGAAGGGTGTTGCTCAGAAGGTCGTTTATGACGCTTTTGACATCATCAAGGAAAAGACCGGTAAGGAACCCCTTGATGCGTTCACCGAAGCTATGAACAACATCATGCCCGCACTGGAGGTCAAGGCTCGCCGTGTCGGCGGCGCTACCTACCAGGTCCCTATCGAAGTCAGACCCGCCCGTCGTCAGACTCTGGCGCTCCGCTGGCTGGTAGGCTTTTCCCGCAAGCGCAGCGAAAAGACCATGAAGGAACGCCTTGCAGGCGAGATCATGGATGCTTGCAACAACCTCGGCGCATCCGTCAGAAAGCGCGAGGATATGCACAAGAATGCCGAGGCCAACAAGGCTTTCGCGCATTTCAGATGGTAATCCGCTCAGGAGTTTTACATGCCCAGAAAGTATTCACTTGAGAAAACGAGAAATATCGGTATCATGGCTCACATTGACGCCGGAAAGACTACGACGACAGAGCGTATTCTTTTCTACACCGGCGTGAATTACAAGCTCGGTGAGACCCATGAGGGTACCGCTACCATGGACTGGATGGAGCAGGAGCAGGAGAGGGGCATAACCATCACCTCCGCCGCCACCACCTGTTTCTGGAACGGCACCCGCATAAACATCATCGACACGCCGGGTCATGTGGACTTTACCGCAGAGGTCGAGCGTTCGCTCAGAGTGCTTGACGGATGCGTTACTGTCCTGTGCGCCAAAGGCGGCGTTGAGCCTCAGTCCGAGACTGTTTGGAGACAGGCCGACCATTATCATGTGCCGAGAATGATCTACATCAACAAGATGGACATCACCGGCGCGGATTTCTACCGTGTACTCGACATGGTACACGAGAGACTCAAATGCAACGCCGTCGCCATCCAGCTCCCCATCGGCGCTGAAGACAGCTTCGAGGGTATAATCGACCTCGTGGATATGAACGCCCGTATCTATTGCGACGACCTCGGCAAGGATATGCGTATCGAGGAGATACCCGAGGATATGCTTGATTTGGCCGCTGAGTATCGCGATAAGTTGCTGGAAGCGGTTTCCGACTTTGACGACGAGATCATGGAACTGTATCTCGGCGGAGAAGAGGTGCCTGCGGACATGATCCGCAGCGCGATAAGAAGAGCCACCTGCGCGGTGAAAATGGTCCCCGTGACCTGCGGCACTTCTTATAAGAATAAAGGCATACAGAAGCTTTTGGATGCGATAGTGGATTACATGCCTTCGCCGCTGGATGTTCCGGCGATAGAAGGAACGGATCCCAAGACCGGCGAGACCAAGACCAGAGAGGCGGACGACAACGCCCCCTTCTCCGCTCTTGCCTTCAAGATCATGTCAGACCCTTATGTGGGCAAGCTCAGCTTCTTTAGAGTCTATTCCGGCTCTATCGAGACCGGCAAGTCCGTCATGAACTCCACCAAGGGCAAGCATGAACGTCTCGGCCGCATCCTGCAGATGCATGCAAATCACAGAGAGGACATCGACCAGGTCTACACCGGTGATATCGTCGCCGCCGTGGGTCTCAAGAACACCACCACCGGCGATACTCTCTGCGACGACAAGGATCAGATAATCCTTGAATCCATGGAGTTCCCCGAACCCGTCATCCGTGTGGCCATCGAGCCAAAGACCAAGGCGGGACAGGAAAAAATGGCCATCGCTCTCCAAAAGCTGGCGGAGGAAGACCCCACCTTCAAGACCTATACGGACGAGGAGACGGGTCAGACCATAATCGCCGGCATGGGCGAGCTTCATCTTGAAATAATCGTGGACCGCCTCCTGCGGGAGTTTAAGGTCGAAGCCAATGTGGGCAAGCCTCAGGTCTCCTACAAGGAGACCGTGAAGAAGTCCGCCACGGTGGATACCCGTTACGTCCGTCAGACCGGCGGTAAGGGTCAGTTCGCTCATGTGAAGCTTATGATCGAGCCTAACGAGTCCGGCAAGGGCTATGAGTTCGTGAATAAGGTGACCGGCGGCGCCATACCCAAGGAGTTTATCCCCTGCGTCGATCAGGGCATACAGGGAGCAATGCTCTCCGGTACCCTCGCCGGCTATCAGGTGGTCGATGTCAAGGCAACTCTCCTTGACGGCTCGTATCACGAGGTCGACTCATCCGAGCTGGCCTTCAAGATCTGCGGCAGCATGGCGTTCAAGGAAGCGTGTCAGAAGGCAAGCCCGACGCTGCTTGAGCCTATAATGAAGGTCGTTGTTACTACCCCTGAGGAGTACATGGGCGACGTTATGGGCGATATCAACTCGCGCCGCGGCCAGATCAACGGTTCCGACATCAGGAACGGCGCCGCCATTATCGAATGCTCGGTGCCTCTTTCCACGATGTTCGGCTACGCGACCGACCTGCGCAGCAAGACTCAGGGCAGGGCGACATACAGTATGGAGCCCAGTCACTTCGTTGAGCTGCCCAAAAACCTGCAGGAGTCCCTTGTGAAGACTCACATGGGTTTCTTTGATTTCAAATAACAAAAATTCTTTAGGAGGATATTCTAATGGCAAAACAGGCATTTGACAGATCTCTGCCCCATGTTAATATCGGCACCATCGGTCACATCGACCACGGCAAGACCACTCTGACTGCCGCTATCACCAAGTACCTCGCTCTCAGCGGCAACGCCGAGTACACCGACTACTCTTCCATCGACAAGGCTCCCGAGGAGAGAGAACGCGGTATCACCATTAACACCGCACACGTTGAGTACAGAACCGCAAAGCGTCACTATGCTCACGTTGACTGCCCGGGCCACGCCGACTATATCAAGAACATGATCACCGGTGCTGCTCAGATGGACGGCGCTATCCTCGTTATCGCCGCTTCCGACGGCCCCATGGCTCAGACCCGTGAGCACCTCCTGCTCGCCCGTCAGGTCAACGTTCCTTCCGTTCTCGTTTTCCTGAACAAGTGCGATCAGGTCGACGACGAAGAGCTGCTTGAGCTCGTCGAGATGGAAGTTCGCGAGCTGCTCGACTTCTACGGCTTCCCTGGCGATGATACCCCCATCATCCGCGGCAGCGCTCTGAACGCCCTCGTTTCCGAG
This sequence comes from uncultured Oscillospiraceae bacterium, assembly GCA_934573855.1. Taxonomy (GTDB): domain Bacteria; phylum Bacillota; class Clostridia; order Oscillospirales; family Oscillospiraceae; genus Limivicinus. The sequence goes on from CAKTMF010000001.1 coordinate 268,464, forward strand.
TCCACCGATCCCAACGCTCCCGAGTACGCCTGCATCAAGGAGCTCATGGACGCAGTCGACAGCTGGATCCCCACTCCCGACCGTAAGTCCGACATGCCCTTCCTTATGCCTATCGAGGACGTCTTCACCATCTCCGGCCGCGGCACTGTTGTTACCGGTCGTGTTGAGCGTGGCCGCGTCAAGGTCGGCGACAAGGTCGAGATCGTTGGTCTGAAGGACGAGAGCACTGAGACCACCGTTACCGGTACCGAGATGTTCCACAAGACCCTCGAGTACGCAGAGGCTGGCGACAACGTCGGCTGCCTGCTCCGCGGTATCGACAAGAAGGCTGTTGAGCGTGGTCAGGTTCTGGCTGCACCCAAGTCCATCCACCCCCACACCAAGTTCAAGGGTCAGGTCTACGTCCTGTCCAAGGAAGAGGGCGGCCGTCACACCCCGTTCTTCAACAACTACCGTCCCCAGTTCTACTTCCGTACCACCGACGTTACCGGCGTCATCTCTCTGCCCGAAGGCGTTGAGATGTGCATGCCCGGCGACAACGTCGACATGGACGTCGAGCTGATCACCCCCATCGCCATCGAGAACGGCCTCCGCTTCGCTATCCGTGAAGGCGGCCGTACCGTCGGCTCCGGTGTTGTTATCGGCATCAACGAGTAATTTTCCAATAAAAATAGTGCATCCCATCGGGATGCACTATTTTTTATTGATTTGATAGCGGAAAATCTTCTTATAAGCCCTCATAAATGTTTAAGACACCATGAGAAAATGGCTTAAAATCAAGGTTTTCCGCATATCATCATTTATCTTGCCGTATCTCCGTACAAGGTGGTTTTGTAAGACCGGGCATCATTTTAGCACCACAAAAATAAAGGAGGACGACATGAATAACGTACTTTTAGACAAGGGTATTATAACCCCGTCCGGCGAAATCAGCAAGGACAAAATCAACCTTGTCGCTGGAGCAATCACGCAGCCGTTCGCAGAAATGGTCTGGGTGACGACAGGCGGCGATATGGAAACCATCAACCGCCTTACCGATGTTCTCGTTTCCATGAACACCCCCGCAGACCGGGGCAAGCTGTTCAAAATCATCAAAATGCTGTATGGGCTTATGGGCTTACCGTTTTCCGAGGAAGCCGAGCCGATGGACGCCGCCCCCGACGTATTGGAATACTTCATCTTTTCCTTTACGGCAGATTTTGGCGAAATCATCAAAGACTATATCGCGGAAGCACAATAGAATACGCGCACAGGCGGCGTTTCTCACTCCCACACAGGGAGAACAGAAACGCCGCTTTTTTCATGCCCCCACGTTACGCAGTAGAGCAGGAAAAAGCCTTGCGGCAAGCGGCTTTTGGGGCGCAGCTTTGACGGGGTAAGGTGTTTATACCTTTTCCCTTAAAAACGCGCTTCTACTGCGTAACAAAACCACAGCAAAGGAGTGATGAACAATGGCAGTTTTCCGTGTGGAACGAAACCGCGGCTATACCGTAATGAGCAACCACCATCTACGCAACAGGGACTTGACCTTGAAAGCAAAGGGGCTGCTTTCGCAAATGCTGTCCCTGCCGGACAACTGGGACTATACCCTTGCGGGGCTGTCCCGCATCAACCGGGAGAAAATCGACGCGATACGCGAAGCGGTACGGGAGCTTGAAAAAGCCGGGTATATCGTCCGCAGCCGCGAACGCGACAAGAAAGGACGCTTGCGGGGCGCAGACTATATCATTTACGAGCAGCCGCAGCCACCTGTATTGGATTTACCTACATTGGAAAATCCAACATTGGATAATCCAACGTTGGAAAAACCTATGTTGGAAACCCCTACGTTGGAAAATCCAACGCAATTAAATAAAGATATATCAAGAACTGATTTATCAAAAAAAGAGAAATCAAATACGGATATATCAAATACCCA
>CAKTMF010000002.1 GCA_934573855.1 uncultured Oscillospiraceae bacterium
TTAGCATAAGCTTTGTTCTTACATTGTTCAATTTTCAAGGTACACTCTCGCTACCGCCTCATCGGCGACAGCTTGTTAATATTAGCACACCGTTTTTCGCTTGTCAACAAGTTTTTTCAATTTTTTCAAAAACCTTTGACGGCGAAAGCGGCATACCCGCTCCCTCTCGGTTGCTTGCATAATATAGCACTTGAATTGTAGTTTGTCAACACTTTTCCGACACTTTTTCTGAACTTTTTTGTGACAACTAAATCTTGTGTTTTCAGGGCTTTCAGCGCCACAACATAGCTCAGAAGCTGCCTATATTGCCTATGTACGGCAGCGGCTGCTGGCGGTCGTTGGCGGCGTTGGAAATGCCGATCACCATGAGGATGATCCTCGCCACGGAGAAGAGCCAGCCGAAAACGGGCATTGCGCTCAGCACGTCGGCAAGCGCGCCGAACACGACCAGCCTGACGCCCTGCTTTGCGTGGAACCTGGCCTTATCTCCGCCCCTGCCGGTGAGCAGCGGGACGAGGCACAGGACGCTCACATAGGAAAGCACGCTCCAGAGCTTGCTCCTGTCCGCGCTCGCGGAATACGGAGCCGCCGCACGGCTGAAGTCCGTACCCGCTGCGCTCTCGCCGCCCATGTTGTCCGATGCGCGGGTCTGCTGCGCTGAGGCGGCCCTGCGGCGCTGCTCCTCCTCGGCCCACTTGCGGCTCTGCTCCTGCTGGCGGCGGCGGTGTTCCTCAAGCTGCGCTCTGTATATCTCGTCGTCGTTTCTGAAATGATAGGTCTCTTCGTTCCGGGTCTGCTGCGCGGCAGCCTGTGCCGCCGCCGCCTCGGCGGTCTCGTCATAGCCGCAGGCAAGACACTTGCTCTGTCCGTCGGGAATATACGCTCCACATTTATTGCAGTACGCCATGTTGTCCTCCAAGATTTTTCAGTAGAACACATTATATACGATTATCCCGCCGGATTCAACATAAATTACGAGCAGAAGATGTGCTTGCCGATGGTGACTATCGCGGGGCGCGACCATATCCACTTGCTCGTAGCCGTGGCGGGGTTGAAGTAATACACCGCGCCGCCGCTCGGATCCCAGCCGCTGAGCGCGTCGCGCGCGGCACGGTAAGCGCTCTCGGCGATGGGCTGGTCGAACTGTCCGTCGTACATGCAGGTGAAGGCGTCGGACTGGTAGATGACGCCGGAAATGCTGTTCGGAAAGGACGGGTGGTTGACGCGGTTGAGTACCACGGCGCCGACCGCGACCTGTCCGGTATACGGCTCTCCCCTCGCCTCGGCGGAAATGAGCCTTGCGAGGAGATATTCGTCGTTTGAGGAAGAGCCTCCTCCGCCGCCGCTGCCGCCGCTTTCGCCCGTCGGCGTTATGCCGAGCGCCGCGAGAGTCTGGTTGCCGACCTGTCCGTCCGCGGTCAGGCCGTTTTGCTGCTGAAAATACTTTACCGCCTTTTCCGTCTGGCTGCCGAACACGCCGTCCACCGCGCCGGAGTAGTAGCCCCAGCTTTTCAGGCGTTTTTGTATCTCCGTTACCGTCGTGCCGGAGCTTCCCTTTTTATAAAGATCTGCCGACGCGTTTCTCGCGAGCGCGATGATGAAAATATTCAGCGCGAAAATTATCGCGAGCGCCAGCACCAGTTTTTTTCTTTCCTTGCTCATAAAAATCACCCTCACATATTCTGTGAGGGTGAGTGTAATTTATTCTTTTTTGAGCTTCGCGAAAAGGCTACTTATATAAATTACATTTTGCGGCTGTGTATTTCGTCGCAGATGTTCGCGGTGAACTCGTCCATGGGAACGCCGTAGACGGTCTTGCCGGTGCGGTCGCGCACGGAGACGGTGCCGTTTTCTGCTTCCTTGTCGCCGATGACGAGCATGTAGGGCAGCTTCTGGAGCTGAGCCTCGCGGATCTTGTACTTGATGGACTCGTTGCGAAGGTCGGTCTCGACGCGCACGCCGGCGGCCGCAAGCTTCTCGGCAACGGACTTTGCGTACTCGGCGCTGCGGTCGGTAATGCTCATGACCTTGACCTGCACGGGGGAGAGCCATGTGGGGAACGCGCCGGCAAAATGCTCGGTGATTACGCCGATGAAGCGCTCGATCGAGCCGAACACCACGCGGTGGATCATGACGGGGGTGTGGCCCTCGCCGTCCGCGCCGATGTACTCAAGATCGAAGCGGCCGGGGAGCTGGTAGTCGAGCTGGATGGTGCCGCACTGCCATGTGCGTCCGAGAGAGTCCTCAATATGGAAGTCGAGCTTCGGCCCATAGAACGCGCCGTCGCCGGGATTGACGATATACTCCTTGCCAATGCTGGTGATGGCCTCAGCCAGAGCGTTTTCGGCCTTTTCCCAGTCCTCTCTCGTGCCGATGTGGTCATCGGGCATGGTGGAAAGCTCTATGGTGTAGGGCAGTCCGAAGAGCGAGTAGACCTCGTCAAAGAGCTGCGCGATACGGACGACCTCGTCCTTGATCTGATCCTTCGCGAGGAGGATGTGCGCGTCGTCCTGAGTGAAGGCGCGGACGCGGAACATGCCGTGGAGGGCGCCGGAAAGCTCGTGACGGTGGACGTTGCCCAGCTCTCCGTAGCGCAGGGGCAGCTCGCGGTAGGAGTGCGGCTCAAGGTCGTAGACGAGAATGCTGCCGGGGCAGTTCATGGGCTTGATGGCGAAATCCTCGCCGTCGATAACGGTGGTGTACATGTTGTCCTTGTAGTGGTCCCAGTGGCCGGAGGTCTCCCACAGGGTGCGGCGCATGATCTGGGGGGTCTGTATCTCGACATACTCCCACTTTCTGTGTACCTCGCGCCAGTAATCGACCAGAGTGTTTTTCAGCACCATGCCCTTGGGCAGGTAGAACGGGAAGCCGGGAGCCTCGTCGCGGAAGGCGAACAGCCCCAGCTCGCGGCCCAGCACGCGGTGGTCGCGCTTCTTTGCCTCTTCGATGAGCTTTTCGTATTCCTCAAGCTCCTTCTGGCTGCGGAAAGCTATACCGTTTATGCGGGTGAGCATTTTGTTCTTCTGGTCGTTCTTCCAGTACGCGCCGCTCTGCTGGGTGATTTTGAACGCCTTGAGCGCCTTGGTGTAGCAGATGTGGGGGCCGACGCACATGTCGATATACTCGCCCTGCTGGAAAAAGCTGATCTCCGCGTCCTCGTCGAGGTCGCCGATATGCTCCACCTTGTACTTCTCGCGGCGCTCCTCCATGAGCTTTATGGCTTCCTCTCTGGGCAGGATGAAGGCCTTGAAGGGCAGATTTTCCTTGGTGATCTTGTGCATTTCCTCCTCGATGGCTCTGAGGTCGTCGTCGGATAGCTTCCTGTCGCCGAGGTCAACGTCGTAATAAAAGCCCTTTTCGGTCGCGGGGCCGAAGGCAAAGTCCGCCTCGGGGAAGAGACGCTTGATGGCCTGCGCCATGATGTGCGCGGCGGAGTGTCTGAGGACGTGAAGCTCCTCCTCCTCCGCGGGGCATTCGGAAACAACGCCGTGGCTGTCGATGATTTTCATTTTCTTTTCTCCTCACATATGAATAGTATTTACCGGAAAAGTGACGCGCCGCCTGAGATATCCTGCTGGGGCCGCCCTGCGTGGTGAGCGCGGGCAAAATCAAAAAAACACCCCTGACGTGAACGGAACGGTCCACGTCAAGGGTGCGGAAAATACGCACGGTCCCACCTTGGATTTTAACTCGAAAGCGATCTAACGTCCGCCAAACGGGACGGCATTTCCTCCGTCCGGCTCGGGAGCGGTCAGCGGCTGTCTTTTGCCAGGCGGCTCGCACCAAACGCCGCCCTCTCTGAAACGCCCTTACAGCCGTGTTCTCCGTCGCTGCCTTTAACTCTTTGGTCATTGTATCACCGGATCGTGCCGATGTCAAATATTTTTCCTTAATTACGCCTTCGCTGCCTTTTCCTTTCTGAAGGAGGCTCTGCGTATGGCCTTGCCTATCTCGAACACGGGAACGGTGGAGAGCGCGAGGCCCGCAGAGATGAGCAGCTCGTTGAGCTGGAAGGTGCCGGGCTGGATGTCGAACACCTGCTGGAGACCGGGGAGGTACACCGCCGCGAGGGTAAGGAGCGTCGTCACGGCGAAGGCGCCCACGAGCCACCAGTTAATATTCTTCAGCATGTGCTTTGAGAACAGAGAACCCCAGCGCGAGCGCATGTTGACCGCGCACATCATCTCGGCGAAGTTGACGGTCAGGAACGCCATGGCCATGGCGTTGACACAGACGGTGCCGCGGAACACTCCGTCAAAGGAGCCCTGCTCGAGACGGAAGCCGATGAAGTATGCCGCCAGCTCTATTATCGCCAGATAAACGCCCTGCCATACCATGTCCGCGCCCGCTCCGTGCGAGAAGATCCCGTCAGTGGACGCGCGCGGCTTGCGGCGCATGACGTCGCCCTCGGCTTTCTCCATGCCCAGCGCGAGTCCCGGCAGGGAGTCAGTGACCATATTTATCCACAGAAGATGCACGGGCGTGAGGATGGTGAAGTTAAAGAGCGAAGCAAAGAACATGATGATGACCTCGCTCATGTTGGTGGAGAGCTGGAACTGCAGCACCTTGCAGACGTTGTCGTAGATCTTTCTGCCTTCCTCGACGGCGTTGACGATGGTGGCGAAGTTGTCGTCCGCGAGGACCATGTCGGCCACTCCCTTGGTGACGTCGGTGCCGGTAATGCCCATGCCGATACCGATATCGGAGGCCTTGATGGAGGGCGCGTCGTTCACGCCGTCGCCGGTCATGGCCGTGACCATGCCGCGGGCCTTCCACGCGCGGACTATCCTCGTCTTATGCTCGGGCTGGACGCGGGCATAGACGGAGTACTTGGGGACCTCGTCCACAAGCTCCTCGTCAGTGAACTTATCAAGCTCTGCGCCGACGATGGCCTCGCTCTCGTCGGAGATTATGCCGAGATCCTTGCCGATGGCAACGGCGGTGTCCTTGTGGTCGCCGGTGATCATGATGGGTCTTATGCCGGCGTCGCGGCATTCCTTGATGGCGTCGTAGACCTCGGGGCGGCAGGGGTCGATCATGCCCACAAGGCCGATAAAGATAAGATCCTTCTCAAGCTCCTCAGCCTCGAAGGAGGCGGGAAGCTCGTCATATTCGCGGTAGGCTCCGCACAGCACGCGCAGCGCCTTGTCGGCAAAGCTCTTGTTGGCGCGGCCGATCTGCGCCATAAGCTCGTCGGTCATGGGGACGACCCTGCCGTCCATGAGATAACCGGTGCAGCGCGAGAGCATGACGTCGCATGCGCCCTTGGTATACTGGATATATTTGCCGTTCACGGCGTGAACGGTGGACATCATCTTGCGCATGGAGTCGAAGGGCGCCTCGCCCACGCGCGGCTCCTCGCGCTCAAGCTCATAGTCGGGAAGCCCCAGCTTAAATGCATAATTTACCAGCGCGCACTCGGTAGGCTCGCCGGAGGCGGTGTCCTCGCCGGGACGGATATTCGCGTCGGAGCAGAGATCCATCGCACGGGCAAGGAGCATTTTGTCGGTGGTAAATTCCTCCACCACGGTCATCTTGTTCTGGGTGAGGGTGCCGGTCTTATCGGAGCAGATTATCTGGGTGCAGCCCAGCGTTTCAACGGCGGTGAGCTTGCGGATGAGCGCCTGACGCTTGCTCATCGCGGTGACGCCGATGGAGAGAATGATGGTCACGACGGCGGGCAGGCCCTCGGGGATGGCGGCGACAGCCAGAGCGATGGCCGCGATGAAGGTGTCAAGCGCGGTATTGCCCAGCAGCGCCCAGCTAAACGGCATGTCGGAGAGGACGAGTGACTCCACGAGACCCATTGCGAACACCAGCACGCATATGCCGATGACGAGCTTTGTGAGGAACTGACTCAGCTCCGCCATCTTCTTCTGCAGCGGGGTCTGTTCCTTTTCGGCCTGATTGAGCGCCTCGGCGATCTTGCCCATCTCGGTGTCCATGCCGACGGAGGTGACGACCGCCTTGCCGCGGCCGTAGACGATGGTGGAGCCGCTGTAGAGCATGTTCTTTCTGTCGCCGAGAGGCACGTCGGCGCTGTCGCGGCAGTAGAGGACGTCGATGACCTTGGTCACGGGGACAGACTCTCCGGTGAGCGCGGCCTCCTCGGCCTTGAGGCTGTGGGATTCAAGTATGCGGCAGTCCGCAGGGACAGCGTCGCCCGCCTCGAACACAACGACGTCGCCGACGGCGATATCCTCGCTCTTTATGACGACGACCTTGCCGTCACGCAGGACCTTTGAGGTGGCGGCGGTCATCTGCATGAGCGCGTCCATGGCGGCCTCGGCCTTGCTCTCCTGAACGAGAGACATTATCGTGTTGATGATAACGACGACGAGGATGACAAGAACGTCGGCAAAGTCGCCGAGATCAAAGTCCCCGCCCGTCTGCAGCACCGTGACCACGGCCTGTATCGCGGCGGCGGCGATGAGCATGATTATCATCGGGTCGGCCAGAGAGTTGAGGAACTTTTTGGCAAGGCTCTCCTTCTCGGCCTCCTTGAGCTTGTTCCTGCCGTTTTCGGCAATGCGTCTTTCGGCCTCAGCCTGAGCGAGGCCGTTCTCCGTGGTCCGGAATTCGTTCAGTACGGCTTCTTTTTCCTCGCAGTAGTACTTCATTTGAGGTACTCCTTTCAAAAATAAAGAGACTTTTACAGTCACTTCAAACTGTAAAAGTCTCGCTAAATACTGTCGTATCCGGGGCGCCGAGCCATAAGGCTGAGTTGACGACACACCAACGCCTCCAAAAGGCGCAAGCTACTCCCTTTTGCGCGGATAGTTTACCACAGCCGCACCCACAAAGTCAATCGAAAAATGAGAAAACGCCCCAATATTCAAATATTTTTCATAGCTGCGGCCCCTCACTCCGGATATATGTTGCCTGCTCCGCGTCCGTGAGTTATAATCATAACGCGAGGTGATGATATTGCACACACGGATAAGACGCGCGAGGGAGGCCATGGGCTATACCCGCGAACAGTTTGCAGAGAAACTGGACGTCAGCGTTTTGTATCTCGCCGAGGTCGAGCGCGGGATGACGGGAATATCCGTAAAAACGCTGATGAGGATCTGCGATGTTCTCGATCTGTCGGCCGACTATGTGCTGTTCGGCGATCCGCGTCCCGGCGACGATCACTTTCTGAATAAGCTCCACCGCGTGGATGAAAAATATCTCCCGCTGGTGGACTCCATGCTCACCTCGCTCATCGAGATCGAGAAATAAGAAGGACTCCCGGCAGGAGGGCTTTCCCGTCTTGCCGTCTCTCTCCGCGTGCCTCCCCCGTTGGGGGAAGCCACAGCGATAAGGAGTGGCTTCCTCCTCCCCTTTTTTGGTGTTTTCCCATCTCCCTTGGCGCCCGATCACGAAGCGAATAGCACCATCCCCGGCGGAAAGCTTCCGCCGGGGATGGTGCTATTTCATATATGTTATATATTGAAACGGAAATTCGTGATGTCTCCGTCCTTCATGACATAGTCCTTACCCTCGAGGCGGAAAAGGCCCTTTTCCTTCGCGGACTGCATGCTGCCGCATGCCTTCAGGTCGTCAAAGGCCACTATCTCCGCGCGGATGAAACCGCGCTCGATGTCGGTATGCACCTTTCCGGCGGCCTTGGGAGCCTTCGTTCCGCGGACTATCGTCCACGCATGGACGTCGTCCTCGCCGGCGGTGAGGAACGAGATGTAGCCCAGCAGGTCATAGGACGTTCTGATTATGCGGGCAAGGCCGCGCTCGGTGAGTCCCAGCTCCTCCATGAACATCTCGGCCTCGTCGGCGTCCATGTCGGAAATATCCTCCTCAAACTTCGCCGCGACGGGCAGCACTGCCGCGCCCTGCTCGGCGGCAATGGCGGCGAGCGCCTTGAAATTCCCGTCGTTCGCGTAGTCGCTCATGCCGTTCTCGTCAAGGTTCGCGACATAAATGACCGGCTTTATTGACAGGAGGCCGTTATCCTGAAGGATGTCCTTGTCCTCGTCAGTGAACTCGAAGTCGCGCGCGGGCTTTCCGTCGGACAAATGCTCGATGAGCGCCTCGCACATCTCGCACTCACGCTTGTATTTCTTGTCCCCGCCCTTGGCGTTTTTCTTCGCGCGCTCAAGACGGCGCTCCACAATGTCGAGGTCGGCAAGGATAAGCTCCAGATTGAGCGTTTCCGCGTCGCGCGCGGCGTCGGCGGGTTCGAGGAAGATGTCCTCGTCGTCGAAGCACCGCACGACCTGCACCAGCGCGTCCGTCTGGCGGATAGTGTTGAGCGCCTCGTTGCCCTTGCCGCTGCCCTTGCCGATACCGGCCACGTCCACAAACTCGATGGTGGCGGGGGTGTATTTCTTGGGGTGGTAGTAGTCCGCCAGCCAGTCGAGCCGCTCGTCCGGCACCTTTGCGACGCCGATATTGGGCTTTGCCATGGCGTTGGCATAGCTCCCCGTCTCGGCCTTTGAGCCGGTGAGAGCGTTGAAAAGCGTGGTCTTGCCGACATTCGGCAGCCCGACGATACCTAATTTCATATATCTCTGCATCTCCTTAAGAAGTCTTGAGCCGTCAGATATTCCGCAGGCAAACGCCTTCGGTCCGTGCCGTTTTCGCAGATATGAATGCGTCCGGCGAGGCAAGACGATTATAGCAGATAAGCGCCTCCCCCTCAAGCGGTTTTTACAAATAATCTTTTCGTTTCCGCGCCTGCGATACGATTTTCCATACGCATTTTTTGCACCGGTCCGGCGCGGAGCAGTATGGAATCGCGTGAGATCATATAGCGGAAAATGTTCCGAGAGCAAGAATTATCGGCATTTATAGAATAATATTGAGACAAAAAATCTGGCAAATCGCCATCTACGTCTTATTTTCTAACGCTTCCGGATCATTCGCGGCGTCTTATCCCATCAAAGCAGAAGCGGCCAAGAAACAGCTTGACAAGTTTCCGATTCCAGAGTATATTGTGTTTACTATTTCGGAAACACATTGGAGGTGGCGCGGCATGGACGACCGATTGCAGCAGCAGCTGCAGGTACTCAACCGTCTGTATAAGGAAAGCGAACATGTTTACAGCAGGCTCGCCTCAAAGCTGGGGATGACGGATACCGCCTTTTGGGTGCTGTATGCGATCACTCATGCCGAGGGGCCGATGACCCAGAACGACCTGTGCGGCGACTTCTTTTTCCCCGTGCAGACCATCCATTCGGCGATCAGCAATCTGCGCAGGGACGGACTGCTCGAGCTGCAGGTCATTCCCGGCACAAAAAACCGCAAGGCGATCATACTGACGGAGAAAGGGAAAGCCTTTGCCGCAGCTACGATCGGCAAAGCGGATGAAATAGAGAAAAACGCGTTCCTGTGCTTCAGCGCAGAAGAACGGAAATTATATCTTTCGCTGTTCAAGCGTCATATCGAATACCTGAAAAGCGAAGAAAAACGTGTACTGGATCTCATTCCGGAACAAGGAGGCAATAATGAACCTGCTGCTCACCCTTGATGAAAATTACCTGCTGCCCTGCAAGGTCATGCTGGATTCCTTTTTTGCCAGCAATTCAGACGAAACAGACGTGACGGTATATCTGCTCCACAGCGCCATCCCCGCAGAGAAGCTGGAGGAGCTGGCGGACTTCTGCTCAGGCTTCGGCGCGGAATTAAAGCCGGTCACCGTTGATGCGGCGCTCTTCGAAAACGCACCTACCAGCAGGCGTTATCCGAAGGAAATGTACTACCGGCTGCTCTCCCCGCTGATTCTGCCGAGGGAAACGGACCGGGTGCTGTATCTCGACCCGGATATGCTCATCATCAACCCGCTGCGCCCCCTGTGGGAAACGGACCTGAACGGAAAGACCTTTGCGGCGGCTTCTCACACGGGGCTTACCGAAATGGCGAACGATATCAACAACATGCGTCTGGACACCGAGCATGAATATTTCAACTCCGGCGTCATGCTCATCGACCTGAACTCTGCGAGGAAGCTCGTCACCTCCGAGGCCGTTTTCGGATGTGTCAGCGAGCATGAGCGGGAGCTCATCCTGCCAGACCAGGACGTTTTCAACATTCTCTACGGCGATCAGACTCTTCCGGTGGAGGACGTTCTCTGGAACTACGATGTGCGGAACTACTCCAAGTACCTCATTCGCAGCGCCGGCCGGCATGACCTGAATTGGGTAATGCACAACACGGCGGTCCTGCACTTCTGCGGCAAAAACAAGCCGTGGCACGAGGACTACAAAAACCCGTTCGGAATGCTGTACCTGCACTATATGGATCTGACCGAGCGGAGGCCGCAGTCATTGCGCCAAAGCCGGAAAGAACTGCCGCTTACATAAAGCTCTTGTGGCCGTTCGTCACGGGCAGCGGCAAAACGGTCCGGTGCAAAAACAAAAAGTCCGCATGGCAAAGCTCCGCTCACAGGCCGTCCGGTCCATGGGTGGAGCTTTATTCTGTCATTCTTCGGTTTTGTTTTCCCCGGCGGAGGGAGCTTCTTCGCTGTTTGCTTCCTCGCCTGTCTTTCCGTCCGGCTTTTCCTCCTCGGAGCGGCCGTCGGTCATGGATATCTTCTTCGCGGGGCGCTCGATGGTGGGGTCCGCGGCGGCGGCCTTCGCGGCCTTGACGGAGATGGGCATGAACTCGCCATGCTCAAAGTAGTAATTGAACTCCTCGGCCTCCATGGTCTCGTTCTCAAGGAGGTATTCGGCGATGGCCCTGACCTGCTCGGCGTGGTCGGTGAGTATCTTCTCGCACTGCGCCGCCGCGCGGTCAAAGATGGCCTTGACCTCCTCGTCGATGAGTCCGGCGGTCTCCTCGGAGTAGCTCTTGGTCTGGCCGAAGTCGCGGCCGATGAATATGCTGTGGCCGGAGCTGTCGTAGGAGATGGGGCCGAGCTTCTCGCTCATGCCGTAGCGCATGACCATGTCGCGCGCGATGGAGCTTGCCTGCTGGATGTCTCCGGACGCGCCGGTGGATATATCGTCAAGGAACAGCTTTTCGGAGATACGTCCGCCCAGCGCCATGACTATGCTCTCAAACATCTCGCCTCTGGACTTGAAGTTCTCGAGATCCTCCTGCGGGCGGAAGAGCGTGAAGCCGCCGGCCTGACCGCGGGGGATGATGGTTATATAATGCACCGGGTCGACATGCTCGAGATATCTGCCGGTGACGGCGTGGCCTGCCTCGTGGTAGGCGGTGAGGCGGCGGGCCTTGTCGGACATTTTGCGGCTCTTCTTCTCGGGCCCCATCTGGACCTTGAGTATGGCCTCGTCCATGTCCTCCATGGTGACGAAGCGGTGTCTGCGGCGCACGGCCAGCAGAGCGGCCTCGTTCATCAGATTTTCGAGATCGGCGCCGGAGAAGCCGGGAGTCCCCTTTGCAATGCTGCTCAGGTCGACGTCCTCGGCAAGCTGCTTGTCTCTCGCGTGGATCTTGAGTATCTCCTCGCGTCCGCGGATGTCGGGCAGGCCGACATATATCTGACGGTCAAAGCGGCCTGGACGCAGCAGCGCGTTATCAAGGATATCCGCGCGGTTGGTCGCCGCCATGACGATGACGCCCTCGTTGCTGCCGAAGCCGTCCATCTCGACGAGCAGCTGGTTGAGCGTCTGCTCGCGCTCGTCGTGGCCGCCGCCGAGACCGCTGCCGCGCTGACGGCCGACGGCGTCTATCTCGTCGATGAAGATGATGGCGGGAGCCACCTTCTTGGCTTGGTCAAAGAGGTCGCGTACACGTCCCGCGCCGACGCCCACATACAGCTCCACAAAGTCGGAGCCGGAGATGGACAGGAACTGAACGTTCGCCTCGCCGGCGACGGCCTTGGCAAGGAGGGTCTTGCCGGTCCCCGGAGGGCCTACGAGAAGTATGCCCTTGGGTATGCGCGCGCCCATGGAGGTATACGCCTTGGGGTTCTTGAGGAAATCGACGACCTCCTCAAGCTCTTCCTTCTCCTCGTCGCAGCCCGCGACGTCGGCAAAGGTCTTTTTGTTCTTCTCGTCGGAGCCGAGGCGTGTGCGTGCCTTGCTGAACTTGGCAACGCCGCCTGCGCCGCCGCCCGCTCTGTTCATCATGACGTACCAGAGTATCATCGTGACGGCCATTATGAGGAGATACGGCAGGAAGCTCATCCACCACGGGACGACGAAGCCCTCGGTATAATCGAACTCCTCAAGCACGCCGGAGTCATACTGCTCCATGATGAGGTCGCCGAAGTCCTCATAGAACACGGCGAAGCTGTACAGGCTGTAGGTCTTTTCCACGGTAGGCTCCACCGGGTCGCCGGTGCGCACCTTGAGGATGATGTCGCTGCCCTCCGTGACGAAGGACTGCACCTTTTCATTCTTGAAAAGACCGACCAGCTCGGAATAGCTCTCCACCCTGTTGGGGGCGGCGTCTCTTGTCATGGTGAAGATTATCGCGACGAGTATCACCATCAAAAGCGCGTAAAAGCCAAAATCTCTTGTCCTGTTTCGGTTAGGTTTCAAACGTTATTCACATCCTTAATGCCGCAGCATTGCATTTACGAAGTTATTTGCCGGAGTATATCTCGGGCTTGAGAACGCCGATATAGGGCAGGTTGCGGTATCTCTCGTTATAGTCGAGTCCGTAGCCCACGACGAACGCGTCCGGCACCTCGAAGCAGGAGTAGCTCGCATACACATCGGCCTTGCGGCGGGCGGGCTTGTCCATCAGGGTAACGATGTCGATGGACGCGGGTCCTCTGCCCATGAGGTAATTTTTGAGGTAATTGAGCGTCACGCCGGAGTCGAGGATATCCTCGACGATGATGACGTGGCGGCCCTCGATGCTCTCGTTGAGGTCCTTATTTATCTTGACCGCGCCGGTGGAGCTGGTGCCGCTGTACGAGGAAACGGCCATAAAGTCCATCGAGCAGTTTATATCCACATGACGCATGAGATCGGCCATGAAAATAAAGCAGCCCTTGAGAACGCCCACGAAAATGGGGTCCTTGCCGTCGAAATCGCGCGAGATCTGGCTGCCGGCCTTGGCGACGGCCGCTTCTATCTCCTCCGCGGAGATAAGAACTCTCTCTATATCCTCTACCATTATTCTTTTTTTCTCTCCCGTTTATTCTTTTTCGATCTGTATCCTGACGACCCTGTCTCCGACGGAAGCGGCGACACGCCGGTCCACCGCGAGGCCGCACACGGCGACGACTCCCTTTTCGTCCCGTATGACCGGGGTGAGGTCGCGCTGCCGCTGGGTCATGCCGGCCTCGTTGAAGAGGCTTTTGAGACTCTTCGTGCAGTTTCTGCCGATCGGGCTTATCCTGTCTCCGTCTCTTCGCGGCGTGACAAACATATTACCACATATGCAGTCGGATTTGAAGAGATAAGTTTTGAACAAGCCGTTAATTTCTTCAGTTTTTTCAATTATTTCGGAGCGGATGAGCAGCCCGGCCTCGGGGATATGCAGCGTCTCGCCGGGGATAAGCTCCCGCTCCTTAATTTCAATATGCTCGTCCGCGCCGAAATATATCCTCCCCTGCTCTCGCCGGAGCCTTATCCCCGGCAGGTCAAGGAAGGCAAGGCCGCTGCCCCGCGTGAGCGCCAGCGCGGCCTCAACATGAGCCTGCGAGAGGCTTTTGGGGCAGAGCATGCGGAAGACGCGCCCGGCGAGCGCCGGATGGAGCGCCGCGAGAGAGCGCGTACCGACGCTCTCGCCGTCGAAATTTTTTTCGATGAAGCCGCGTGCCGCGCCGTCGATAAAATCGCCGTCCTGCCGCATAAGCTCCGCCGTGCGCAGCGCCGCCTCTGCAAAGCGGGGGTTCAGCTCGCGCATAACGGGAGTCACGCGGTGTCTTATGATGTTGCGGCTGTAGTCGTCGAGGGCGTTGGTGCTGTCCTCGACATGGGGGACGCCGTTTGAGTCGAGATAGCGCTCGATCTCGGCGCGCGTCATATCAAGGAGCGGCCGGACTATCCTGCCCCGGACGGGCGGTATGCCGCACAGCCCCGCAAGCCCCGCGCCGCGGCAGAGGTTGAATATCACGGTCTCCGCGTTGTCGTCGGCGTTGTGGGCGGTCGCGATACGGCCGCAGTCAAGCTCGTCGGCGGTCCTTTCAAGGAACTCATAGCGCAGGAGCCTCGCGGCCTCCTCCGTGCCGAGTCCGTTTTTTTCGGCGTACTGCGCCACATTTCCGTGAGAAACGACGCATAGGATGTTATTGTCCCTGCAGAATTTCTCCACAAAGCGCGCGTCCCGCAGGCTCTCCTCGCCGCGCAGGCCGTGTTCGTAGTGCGCCGCCGCTACCTCTATCCCCAGCTCCTCGCTCTTCGACCGCAGCATGTGCAGCAGGCACATCGAATCCGCGCCGCCGGACACCGCGCACAGCACGCGGCTGCCGCGGGGGAGCATGCCGTATTTTTCCCAAAGCTCAGTACTCATCGTCGTGCAGCTTCTCCACCGAGCCGAAGGTGGTGTACTCGGGCAGCCACGAAAGCTCGACCGTGCCGGTCGCGCCCTTGCGGTTCTTGAGGATGATGGCCTCGGCGAGATTCGGGTTAACGCTTTCCTTGTTGTAGTAGCCGTCGCGGTAGAGGCCGATGACCACGTCCGCGTCCTGCTCGATGGCGCCGGACTCACGCAGGTCGGAGAGCATGGGGCGCTTATCCTGGCGCGACTCGTTGGCACGCGACAGCTGCGAGAGGCATATGACCGGCACGTTCAGCTCCTTGGCCATTATCTTGAGCATGCGGCTGATGTCGCTGACGGCCTGGGTGCGGCTCTCGTTCGACCAGCTGTGGCCGCTGCCCGCGGACTGCATGAGCTGCAGGTAGTCGATCACCACGAGGTCGAGCCCCGGCACTCTGCGGCACTGCGCGTTCATGTCGGAGACGGTGAGGGTGGGGTTGTCGTCGATACGGATGTTGGTGGCGCTGAGCGTCTGCGCCGCGTCGGACACATCCTGCCACTGCTTGTCGGTGAGCTGCCCGGTGAGCAGATTGTAGAGCGGAACGAGCGCCGCTCTCGACAAAAGGCGCATGACGAGCTGCTCCCTCGACATTTCGAGAGAGAACATCGCCACGGTCTTTCTCAGGTTCATCGCCGCGTGGAGAGCCATGTTGAGCGCTATGCTCGTCTTGCCCATGCCGGGGCGGGCGGCGATAAGGATAAGCTCGCTCTTGTTGAGACCGAGTATCATTCTGTCGAGGTCGGGCAGGCTCGTCTCAAGTCCGGGGATCTTGTTCCCGGAGGCCGAGGTCTCCGCCAGTTCGTCAAAGACGTTCTGCACCACCGTGGACACGGGCATAAGCCCGCCCACGTTGCGGCCCTGCCGCAGGGCGTAGATCTTCCTCTCGGCGGCCTCGAGCATGGTCTCGGCCTCGCCCGAGCCCTCGTAGACCATGTTGTTTATCTCGTCGGCGGTCTCGCCCAGACGGCGCAGCAGCGCCCGGTCCCGGACGATGGCGGCGTATTCGAGGACGTTCGCCGCCGTGGGAGTGACGCGCATGAGTTCGGCGAGATAGTTCTCGCTGTCATCCTGATACACGCCGCGCACCTTCATCTGGTCCAGCACCGTTACCGGGTCGATGGTCTGACCGTAGGAGAACATCGCGTTCACGGTCTCGAAGATGTCGCGGTTGAGCTTTATATAAAACTCATCCGCCTTAAGCTTTTCCAGCACCTCCGGCACGCACCGGGGGTCAATGAGCATGGAACCGATGACCGCCTGCTCCGCCGCGGCGGAGTGGGGCGTCTTTCTGCCCAGCAGCTCTTCCATTACCTCACCTGTCCTCTATGACCAGAACGTTGATATTTCCGCTGATCTCGTAGCCCAGCTTCGCCTTTACGGTGTAGGAGCCGAAGGCCTTGATGGGGTCGGCCTGAACTATCTTGTTTTTCTCGATCTCGATACCGTGCTGCTCGCGGAGCGCGTCGCTGATCTCCTGCGAGGTGACGGCGCCGAAGAGCTTGCCGCCGCTGCCGGCCTTGGCTCTCACCGTGACCTGGACGCCCGCGAGCTTCTTCGCGTTCTCCTCGGCAAGGGCCTTTTCCCTGGCCATCTGCGCCTGCTTTGCCTTTTCCTTGAGCTTGAGGGCGTTGAGATTGTCGGCGGTAGCCTCGGTGGCGAGATTCCTCGGGAGGAGGTAGTTTCTCGCGTAGCCGTCGGAGACCTCCTTCATCTCACCCTTCTTGCCCTGTCCGCGTACATCGGTAGTGAATATGACCTTCATTTTCAGTATCTCCTGTTCGTTAGATTTATCCCAGATAATCGTCTATCGCCGCGTAGACCTTTTTCAGCGCGGTCTTAACGTCCGTATCCTTGAACTGCGCGGCCGCGGCGCTCCTGTTTCCGCCGCCGCCGAGCTTTTCCATTACTATCTGCATGTTCAGCTCTCCTATCGAGCGCGCGGAGGCGAACGCCCCGCCGTGGCCGTCGGGGGCCACGACTATCGACGCGTCGACGCCGGAGATGTTCAGAAGCTCATCCGCCGCCTGCGCCGCGACGACGCGCTCCTGCGGCTCCTCGGGTGCCGCGATGGCGACGTTGCGGTAGAGCGTGGCGTTCTGCATGATCTTGTAGCGCGAGATGGTGTCGTCCATATCCGTCTGCAGGAGCTTTTTCACGTCCGTGGTGTCAGCGCCCATGCGCCGCAGGTATGCCGCCGCGTCAAAGGTGCGCTCGCCGGTGCGGATGGTGAAGCTCTTCGTGTCGAGGACTATGCCGGAGAGTACCGCCTCGGCCTCGCAGCGGAGGACATCGTCCCGGTCGAGCTGCTCCTGCATCATCTCCGCGATCAGCTCGCACACGGAGGAGGCATAGGGCTCGATATAGCCCATGGCGGCGTTCTGGATATAGGTCGCGGCGACTCTGTGGTGGTCGATGACCGCCACGCGGTTGCAGGCCGTGAGCAGATCCGCGTCCTCCACCTGCTCCGGCCGGTTGGTGTCGACCACGACGAGGAGCGTTTTTCCGTCGGCTCTCAGGATGGCCTCCTGACGGCTTATGAACACGTCCTTGTACTCCGGCTCGGCAGATATGCGCGATATCAGCGCCGCGGAGGCGTTTTTCTTCAGGTCGATGACAATGTTCGCCTTCACGCTCTGCTTCCTCGCAAGGCAGCATACGCCGACCGACGCGCCGACGCTGTCGAGATCGGCGAATTTGTGTCCCATGACAAGGACCTTTGAGGAGTCGCGCATGAGTTCGGCGAAGGTGCTGGCCATGACGCGGGACTTGACCTTGGTGCGGGTCTCTATCTCAAAGCCGCGCCCGCCGTAGAACTCGAAGTTGAGGCGGTTCTTGATGACCGTCTGGTCGCCGCCGCGTGAGAGCGCAAGCTCCGCCGCGACGTTCGCGAACTGCAGCGCCTCGTCGAAGCCCGAGGCGTCCACCCCGAGGCCTATGCTTATCGAGGCGCTCACGCCGTTGGGGCTGACGACCTTGTGCAGCTGGTCGGTAATGCTGAACTTATCCTCCTTCAGCTTCTCTACGCAGCGCTTTTCCATCACGATAATATAGCGGTCGCGCTCATAGCGGCGGATAAGGCCGTGGTAGTTCTCACACCACTGAGTGAGCTGGTCGTCGATGGCCTCGGTGAGGTCGTTCTTTATGCGGTCGGGCTGGTTCTTCAGCAGCTCGTCGAGATTGTCCGCGACGATTATGCCCGCGACGGGGCGGGAGCTTTCGTACTCGCGGCGGATGTTGTCGTACTCGGTCACGTCCATCCAGTAGGTTATGCCCATGAAGGCGCCGTCCTCGTCGCTCTTCTCCGAGCGGACGATGTTGCCGTGGACGCGGTAGCGCTTCCCGCCGATCTCAAGGATGCCTGGGTACTGGGTCTTGCCCTCCATGAGCCATTTGCCGCTGAACTCCGGCACCATGTCGGCAACGCGGGCGTCAAGGCGCGCCCCGGTGCTGCCGCACATGGTAAAGAACATCTCGTTGCCCCAGACTATGCGCGAGTCCTCGAGCCGGAACACCGCGATTGGCAGCGGGAAATTCATGAGCGTGTTGTTTTTCGCCGTTTCGGTGTCGTAGGTCACCGACTCGATGTAGGCCGCGAGCTGCTTTCGCTTTCTTCGGCTCACGATGAGCGAGTAGATGACGAGCAGCAGTATCACGGCTCCCTCGGCCGCCGCCAGCTCGTACATCTTGAAAAACAGCGTTGCCGCCGCAAACAGCACCATGAAGAACAGGTGCATGCGTACATTCGGCTCGGCAAGCCTCTTCAGATTTTTGTTCATCTTTATCCTCCAAGGACAGCTGTCCCATTTTAGTGCATTATTAAGATATTATAGCAAACCCGGATTATCTTTACAACGATAATTTTCACGGCAAGAAGAATAATAGATAATGTCCTGTTTATTATTTCGCCTCGGCTCGGAGACGGGCATGTCCCGTCATTTCAAAAGGAGGTAAAAGCTGTGAAGGCTGTCATTATGGCGGGGGGCGAGGGTACGCGGCTCAAGAGCATTACCGGCGATGCGCCGAAGCCTCTCGTCCCGCTCTGCGGCGCGCCGCTGATGGAGCATATAATACGTCTCCTGCGCGATAACGGCTTTACCGATATCTGCGCGGCGGTGAAATACCGCGCCGGGGACATATCCGGGCGCTTCGGCGACGGGAGCGCGCTGGGCGTCTCCCTCACCTACCGGACGGAGGAGGAGGCGCGCGGCACCGCGGGCGCGGTGAAAAACTGCGAGGATTTCTACGGGGACGAGGATTTTCTGGTGATAAGCGGAGATGCCGCCTGCGATTTTGAGCTCTCGCGGCTCATGCGTGAGCATAAAAGGCGCGGCGCGGCGGTAACTCTGGCGCTGTACCGCCACAGCGAGCCTCTGCGCTTCGGTCTGGCCGTGACCGACGGCGAGGGCTTTGTCCGCAGCTTCATTGAAAAGCCCGACTGGCCCCACGTCGTGACCGACCTTGTGAATACGGGGATATACGTCGTCTCGCCGCGCGTGATGGCGCTCGTGCCGTCCAGCCGTCCCTTCGACTTTGCGAAGGACCTCTTCCCGCTGCTCCTTGATCGCGGCGAAAGGCTGCTCGGCGTTCCCATGGAGGGCTACTGGTGCGACGTAGGCACGCCGCTCTCCTATTACCGCTGCTGTGCCGACGCGCTCGAGGGCAAGCTCAAAATAACCCTGCCCGACACCTTTCTCCCCGCGCCGCCCCCCGGTGAGGACTGCGAGGACGGCGAGGGCGAAAGCACGGAGCTTCTCTGCGCCGACCGCGCGTGGCTCATGGGCGCGATGAGCGAGGCGCTGATGGATATGGGCGCGGACTACTCCGACGGTCTGAGCCTGAACACCCCGCGCTTTGAACTGCACGTCTCGCCGCTGTGCCGCTCCTCCGCGCTTCGCATAAGCGTGAAGGCCGACGACGCGGAGTTCGCGCGCTCGCTGTGTCTCTCCGCGCGGGAGCTTGCCGAGGCGCTCGAGCGGGAGCGGTGAAATAAAAAAAGCATTGCGCCGGCGCCCCTTTGTAAGGTATAATCCCGGTGGGAATACTTTATACAAAGGGGTGCGATCATGAATATCGAAAAAACCATAAAGAGCCTTGAGCTTCGCCGCTTCAAGGTCAGCCACTTCGCCACGTCAGCCGAGGCCGCCGACTATCTCTGCGGCGCGATACACGGCACCTCCGTCGGTATCGGCGGGAGCAAAACCGTCGACCAGCTCGGCATTTACGAACGTCTCACCGAAAATAACGAGGTATACTGGCACTGGAAGGTCCCCGGCGCGGAGACGCTGGAAAAGGCCAATGCCGCCCATGTCTATCTCAGCTCCGCCAACGCGATCTCCGAAAACGGCGAGATACTCAACATCGACGGGCGCGGCAACCGCCTCGCCGGTCAGGTGTACGGAAACAAGAAGGTCTACATAGTGGCCGGCACGAACAAGATATGCCCGGACTTCGACTCCGCGCTCTACCGCGCGCGCAACGTCGCCGCCGTGCAGAACTGCCGCCGCTTTGAAAACTCCAACCCCTGCCGCATAGACGGCAAATGCCACGACTGCCGCATGGAGAGCCGTATCTGCAACGCGCTGCTGGTGCTGTGGGGGCCGATGATGGGCATGGAGACCGAGATCGTCCTCATCGACGAAGAGCTTGGAATGTGAGGCGGGCGCATGAGTATCGTAAGACGCGCCGATGAGCGCCCGTATTCCGAAAAGCAGCTTTTCGGCGGCGAGGGTGTGGCCGAAATGCACCCCATACTCAACGGAGCCGAAGAAATGTACGGCAAGGGCCGGCTTTTCAACCACGTCTTTCTCAAAAAGGGCTGTGAGATAGGCTGGCACATCCATCACGGCGACGGTGAATGCTACTACATTCTCAGCGGCCGCGGCGAGTACAGCGACAACGGCAATGTCGTCACCCTCGGCCCCGGCGACATGAGCTTCGTCGGCGACGGCGAGGGCCACAGCCTGAAAAATAACGGCGACGAGCCGCTCGAGCTCATCGCGCTGGTGCTGTATGTGTGAGCCGCGCCGCGGCTGAGCGCGCGGAGCGTCCGCGTGTCCTCCGAAATTTCGGGCCGTTTCCCCTGTGAACAGACAGCACACGGGAGAAACGATCCCCTCCCCTGCGGCGGGACTGAGAGAGCAAAAAGGGCTTCCCCCGAGGGAAAGGCGATACCCCCTATCGGCTCGCGGCGCTCGCCACTTCCCCCACTGGGGGAAGCATGAGCGGAAGATTCTCCATTCTCCTGCGGAGGGACGGAGCGAGAATAGCTTTATTGCACGCTCTTCCTACGGCTCTCCCCGAGGTATCCTGCTTTTTCCGCTGTGCGCCGCAGATATGCGGCCGACGGCGTTTCCCTCACCCTCTCATACATAAGAAAGCGCCCCGCGCAGCTCGTGATGTGAGCCGCGCGGGGCGCGATATTTATTTTTTCACCTGACCGTGGGCAGTCTCAGCACCACCTTGAAAAGGTCGCCGTCCACGAAAATGTCCAGCGTGCCGTGCTGAAGCTCCGCGAGGCTCTTCGCGATTGAAAGTCCAAGTCCGCTGCCCTCGCTGTTGCGCGAGGTGTCGCCGCGCACGAAGCGCTCCGTCAGCTCCTCGCCGCTCAGCTCGAGCCGGGCGCGGGAGATATTGCGGAAGGTCAGCACCGCGTCGCTCCCCTCGGTGTCGAGCGTGAGATATACCCTCGTCCCGTTTTGGGCGTATTTGAGGATATTGTTCATAAGGTTGTCGAAAATGCGCCACATGTGCCGGCCGTCGGCCATCACGGTCACAGGCTCTCCGGGCTTTTTCGTGACGAGCTCAAGGCCCTTTGCACCGAGGCGCTCCTGATATTCTCCCGCCGTCTGGTCGATAAGCACGCCCAGCTCGCAGCGCTCAAGGCTGACGGTGAGGTTCCCGGTGGACGCCTTGGAGGCCTCCATAAGGTCGTCGATGAGCTTCTTGAGCCGCGCGGACTGGCGGTCGATGACCTCGAGATACTCGCGCATTTTCTCGTTCTCGGGCTGCTCCTTCTCCATCAGGTCGACATAGTTTATGATGGAGGTAAGGGGCGTTTTTATGTCGTGGGAGACGTTGGTAACAAGCTCGCTGCGGAAGCGCTCGCTCCGTATGCGCTCCTCCACGGCCTTGGTCATGCCGCCGCGGATGTTGTTTATGTCCTCGCCGTGCGCCTTCAGCTCGCCGATCATCCTCGAGGTGTCGACGCTCGCGTTCATGTCGCCGTTCGCCACGGCGCGGGCGGCATTTCTGAGCTTCACGGCACACCAGAGGAGATACGCGGCCGCGGCCGTCAGTACGAGCTTTTCGACGAACCACAGGAACGTGAGCGTTCCGGGGCTGTAGCGGTTCAGCCGGAACATCACGAAGTCCGCGAGCAGCACCGCCGCCGCGATGAGTATGCCCCGGCTCGTGAGGGGCAGCTCGCGTACAAGCTCCCTGACCGCGCGCACGCCCTTTTTGAGTACGTCAAGCACAAATCGGAGTATTTTCCATATGAGCGTATTTTTCCATATCGTGCCGGTCTTTGCGCGCACGGCGGTGCTCATGCTCCACCAGAGGAAGAAAAGCCCCGCGGCCAGCAGCAGGAACACGCTGAACGTCACCATCGGGACGCTTATCTTGGAGCCTGCGCCGATGAGTACGGCGCATATGGTGATACCGCCTATAATCAGTACCGTGAAGATATCATAGGGTATCTTCTCGACGGCGGTGCCGCATATCTCCTCGCTCTCACGCCTGTGTCCCGCAGCGGAAAGCAGGAAAACGTACAGCGCCACGCCCAGCACGAAGGAGCCGAACACCGCCCATATCGCGGTATAGCGCAGGTAATAGCCAGTTCCGAACAGCACCTTCACGTTGTATATCTTGTCCCGGTACTTAAGCTCGCTCTTCAGGCGCGCGGTGACCTTATACATATGCTGTATCGGCGACGCGTCAACAGCCTCAATGGAGGCGTCGCCGGGAGAGGTCAGGTCCGGCCACTCGGTCTTGTATGCGCTGAAGGTCTCCGTCCACTCGACCTTTTCGCCGTTGTAGTTGTCAAATATCACCTCGTCCCCTTCCTCGATGGTGATGGCGAGATTGGACGGCGGGACCACGCCCCTGTCATAGATGACCGTGTCGGCATATCTGTACGCCACGTCCCTCGCGGTGCCGTACACCGCCTGGGCATAGGCGTTTTCATAGCTGCCGCTGTAGGCGTCCCACTGGTCAATATACACGATGTCCGCGAAGGACGCGATAAACACCAGCACCAGCACGCACAGAAGCGCCGCTGCCGCGAGCTTTGCGCCGGTGCTGCTCTTGAGCTTTTTCATTTCTTTACCCTTTCCATCTTGTACCCCTGTCCCCAGACGGCCTTGACGTACCGCGGGTCGGAGGGGTCGATCTCGATCTTTTCCCGTATATGCCGGATATGTACGGCCACGGTGCTTTCCGCGCCGTAGGGCTGGTCGCGCCATACCTGACGGTAGATGTCGGCGGGTCTGAACACCTCGCCGGGGTGGCGCATGAGGAGCCGGAGTATTTCAAATTCCGTGGGGGTGAGGCTTATCGGCTCTCCGTCGACGGTGAACTCCTTGCTCTTGTCGTTGAGGGCAAGGCCGCCGTTTACAAGCTCCTCCGCCGCGGCGCTGCCGCCGAGGAGCATATAGCGCCGCAGCTGTGAGCGCACGCGGGCAAGAAGCTCCACGGGGTTGAAGGGCTTTGTCACATAGTCGTCCGCGCCGACGTTGAGTCCCAGTATCTTGTCCGTGTCCTCGCTTTTCGCGGTGAGGAGGATGACGGGGACGTTGCTCTTTTCCCGAAGCTTCGCCATTGCGCTGATGCCGTCCATCTCCGGCATCATGATGTCCATGAGGACAAGATGGATCTCCTCATTTTCAAGCGCTTTGAGCGCCTGCGCCCCGCTGTACGCGCAGACGGTGCGGTAGCCCTCGGCCTCGAGATATATTTTCAGCGCGGAAACGATGTCCCGCTCATCGTCGCAGATAAGTATGCTGTACATTCTCTCACCTCTCGGCTGTTATTGTACCTTATCAATGCTTAAAAACCAACCGGGAAAATAATTAAGATTTGTTTAATAAATCCACGGATGTTTTGTGGTATGCTGTATCCGGAAGATTTTGCGGAGGATGATCGCATGAACGATAACTGGCTCGAGCTCGCCGTCCGCGTACAGAGCATAGCGCAGGCAGGGCTGTGGTACGGGAAGGACAAATACGACCGGGAGCGCTACGCGGAGCTGAGGGACATAGCCGCCGAAATGCTCGCCCTCCGGACGGATATGCCGGCGGAGAGGATAGCGGGCCTCTTCTGCAATGAGAGCGGCTACCAG
The DNA here is from genome assembly GCA_934573855.1 of uncultured Oscillospiraceae bacterium. Classification (GTDB taxonomy): domain Bacteria; phylum Bacillota; class Clostridia; order Oscillospirales; family Oscillospiraceae; genus Limivicinus. The sequence continues at coordinate 23,736 of CAKTMF010000002.1, forward strand.
ACGCCGAAGATAGACACGCGCGCCGCCGTGTTCATTGACGGAAGGCTACTGCTCGTCCACGAAAACGACGGCTCGTGGTCGCTGCCCGGCGGCTGGTGCGACGTTGACCAGTCCGTCGCCTCCAACACGGAGAAGGAGGTGCGCGAGGAGACCGGCTTCACCGTCAGGGCGGAGCGGCTCATCGCCGTCCACGACTGGCGAAAGCGCAATGTGAAGGAGCATGTTTACGGCGTGATGAAGATGTTTGTCCTCTGCCGGTATGAGAGCGGCGAATTTGAGGAGAACATCGAGACGACGGGCATAGGACTTTTCGGCAGGGACGAGCTGCCCGAGGGCCTTGCCGCCGAGAAAAACACACGGGAGCAGATAGAGATGTGCTTCGGCGCGCTCGACGACCCCCGCGCCCCCACGCAGTTTGATTGACGGGCGGGCATCCTGCCCTCCCCTGCCATGACATGCGGCAGCACAGGCCCGCGGAGCGTTCATCATGCTCCGCGGGCCTGTACTTTATCAATATCGATATATCACTCGTCCAGCTTGAGTACGGCGAGGAACGCCTCGGTCGGGATGGAGACGGTGCCGAGCTGGCGCATTTTCTTTTTGCCCTCCTTCTGCTTCTCGAGCAGCTTCTTCTTACGCGTGATATCGCCGCCGTAGCACTTGGCAAGGACGTCCTTGCGCATGGCCTTGACGGTCTCGCGGGCGATGATCTTCCCGCCGATGGCCGCCTGGATAGGCACCTCGAAGAGCTGGCGGGGGATGTTGTCCTTGAGCTTCTCGCAGAGCCTGCGCGCGCGGGCGTAGGCCTTCTCGCGGTGGGCGATGAAGCTCAGCGCGTCGACCTGGTCGCCGTTCAAGAGCATGTCGACCTTGACAAGGTCGCTGAGCTGGTAGGATGAAAGCTCGTAGTCAAGGGAGGCATAGCCCTTGGTGCGGGCCTTGAGCGTGTCGAAGAAGTCGTAGATTATCTCGTTGAGGGGCATTTCGTAGTGCAGCTCGACCAGACGCGAGTCAAGATACTCCATGTTCTTGTACTCGCCGCGCCTGTCCTGACAGAGCGGCATGATGTTGCCCACGAACTCGTTGGGCGTGATGATGGAGACCTTGACATACGGCTCGTATGCCTCGGCGATGGAAGGGACGTCCGGGTAATTGTGGGGATTGTCCACCATGACGGTGCTGCCGTCGGTCTTTATGACCTTGTATATAACAGAGGGTAATGTCGTGACCAGCTCGAGATTGAACTCCCGCTCGAGCCGCTCCTGGATTATTTCCATATGGAGCATGCCGAGGAAGCCGCAGCGAAAGCCGAAGCCCAGCGCCACGGAGCTTTCCGGCTCGTAGGAGAGGGAGGCGTCGTTGAGCTTGAGCTTTTCGAGCGCGTCGCGCAGGTCGGGGTATTTCGAGCCGTCCTCGGTATAAATGCCGCAGTAGACCATGGGCCGGGCCGGGCGGTAGCCGGGGAGCGCCTCGGCGGCAGGTCTGTCGGCAAGGGTGACGGTGTCGCCCACCTGGGTGTCGGAGACATTTTTTATACTGGCCGTAAAGTAGCCGACGTCGCCGGCGCACAGCTCGGCGCAGGGCTCAAGCCCGATCGGGCGCAGATGGCCGACCTCCAGCACCTTGTATCTCGCGCCGGTGGACATGAGAAGTATCTCGCTGTCGCGGCGTATGCTGCCGTCGATAAGGCGCATGAAAACGATGACGCCGCGGTAATTGTCGTACTGGCTGTCGAAGATGAGGGCCTTGAGCGGCGCGTCCGGGTCGCCCTTCGGCTGCGGGACATTGCTGACGATATCCTCAAGCACCGCGTCGATGTTTATGCCCATTTTCGCGCTTATCTCCGGCGCGTCCTGCGCGGGGATGCCGATTATCTCCTCGACCTCGTCCTTGACGCGCTGCGGGTCGGCGGCGGGCAGATCTATCTTGTTCACCACCGGCAGTATCTCAAGATCATTATCCAGCGCAAGATAGGTGTTTGAGAGCGTCTGCGCCTCCACGCCCTGCGAGGCGTCCACCACGAGTATCGCGCCCTCGCACGCGGCGAGAGAGCGGCTGACCTCGTAGTTGAAGTCGACGTGTCCCGGCGTGTCGATGAGATTGAGAGTATATTCATGCCCGTCCGCCGCACGGTAATCGAGTCCCACGGCGCGCGCCTTGATGGTTATGCCGCGCTCGCGCTCGAGATCCATGTTGTCGAGTATCTGGTCCTCCATTATGCGCTGCTCCACCGCGCCGCATTTCTCGATGAGGCGGTCGGAAAGGGTGGATTTGCCGTGGTCGATATGGGCGATGATGGAGAAATTGCGAATATATTTCTGTTCGATCATTGTAAATTCACTCCGAAAACTCTTCCAGCGCCATTTCGGCCCTGTCTACTATCGCGCGCATCTGGTCGAAAAATCTTTTTGCGACGTCCGCGCTGCTCTGGCTGCCCTGCTCGTCGGAGCGGCACAGCAGGTAGTCCGCCGTCACTCCGTAATAGTCGCAGGCCCTGCACACGAAGCCCAGCCCCGGCTCGCGCGCGCCGTTTTCGTAGTGGCTCAGAAGCGCCTGACTGATGTTGAGGTCCGCGGCCGCCTGCCGCTGGCTGATGTTTTTCTGCCGGCGCAGCGCCGACAGGGTCTCTGGAAATGTTCTGTCCATGCCTGTCTCCGTTTTTCGTGATAACATCCAGTATTATAGCGGCGCGAATTGCGTTTGTAAATAGAAAAATGGCTCCGCGCGCTTGAAAATGGCGCAAAGGGGTGGTAGTATAGATACGCCGTAAATAAATAAGTTTTCGGAGGTAATAACAATGTTTGAAAATCTGGTAGAGATACTTAAAGCCAACCCCCGCAAGATAGTTTTCACCGAGGGTCACGACGCCCGTATACTTGAGGCCGCCGCGAGACTGAAGAAGGACGGCTTCCTCACCCCCGTTCTCGTCGGCAATGTCGACGTCGTCAGGAGCAAGGCTGCCGAGTGCGGCTTTGACATCGACGGTCTCGAGATCATTGACCCCCTGACCTATGACGGCATGGAGGAGATGGTCAAGACCATGTTCGAGCTTCGCCGCGGCAAGATGACCGAGGAGGACTGCCGCAAGAACCTCGCGCACGGCAACTACTTCGGCACCATGCTCGTCAAGATGGGCAAGGCCGACGCTCTTCTGGGCGGCGCGACCTACTCCACCGCCGACACCGTCCGTCCCGCGCTGCAGATCGTCAAGACCAAGAAGGGCGCGAACCTCGTCTCCTCCTGCTTCATTCTCGTGCGCGGGGACGAAATGCTCGCCATGGGCGACTGCGCCATCAACATCTCCTATGAGGACAAGCTCGACAAGGAGGGCAACGTCGTCCTCACCGCCGCGCAGCAGGTAGCCGAGGTCGCCGTCGAGACCGCCAAGACCGCGAAGGTCTTCGGCATGGACCCGAAGGTCGCTCTTCTTTCCTACTCCACCAAGGGCTCCGGCAAGGGTCCCGGCCCCGAGATGATGCGCGACGCGACCGCCATCGTCAAGGAGACCCATCCCGAGATCTCCGTTGACGGCGAAATGCAGTTCGACGCTGCCGTCTCCCCCGTCGTCGGCCAGCTCAAGTTCCCCGGCAGCCCCGTTGCAGGCTACGCCAACACCTTTATCTTCCCCGAGATCCAGTCCGGCAACATCGGCTACAAGATCGCCCAGCGTCTCGGCGGCTTTGCGGCCTACGGCCCCATTCTTCAGGGCCTGAACGCCCCCATCAACGACCTGAGCCGCGGCTGCGACGCGGAGGAGGTCTACCAGATGGCCATCATCACTGCGGCCCTCGCGTGAGCCGCTGATAGCTTCGGGCGCGCTGCGCGGCGTTTTGCCTTGCGGCGCGCCCTTTTTTCCGCCGGTGGCCCCGGCGGGCGAAATCTTGCCGCGGAGCTGAGCCAATGAAAAACGACGAATACTATATGTCTCTCGCCCTCGCCCTTGCGCGCGAGGCGGCGGAGCAGGGCGAGGTGCCTGTGGGCTGCGTCATAGCCGACGGGGACGGCCGCGTCATCGGCACGGGCCGCAACCGGCGCATAGAGCGCGCCGACGCCACCGCCCACGCGGAGGTCGAGGCTATTCGCGCCGCCTGCGCGCAGGTCGGCGACTGGCGGCTCGGGGACTGCTCGATCTATGTCACGCTTGAGCCGTGTCCCATGTGTACGGGAGCCATCATCAATTCGCGCATACCCACCGTGGTCTTCGGCGCGCGCGACAGCGTGACCGGCTCGTGCGGCAGCGTCATCGACCTGTTTTTTGAAAATTACGGTCACCATCCGCGGGTGTATCCCGGCGTCCTCGGCGAAGAATGCGCGGCGGTACTCAGGGACTTTTTCCGCGATAAGCGCTGAGGCAGCAATGCCGGGGGAGGGGCAAAGCCCCTCCCCCGGCATTTTTTCTTCCCGCCCTCTCGGACGTCTGCCGGCGGTCTCCCGGCGGGACGCCGTCACGACTTCGCGAGGTTTGCGATACTGCTGATGATATTGCCGTTTATGCGCCCGGTCAGGGCGCGGTTATAGTTGCAGATGAAGGTCCCGGAGATGAGTATCATCATCGCCTCGGCCTCGGCGGCTCCCGCCTCCTCGCCGTAGATGGCGGCAAGGCATTTTTCCATCACCTCGCGCCACTCGCAAAACTCCTCCGTGACCATTTTCCCGATCTCGGCGCTGTAATGCCCGAGAACGTAGGTCTGCGTGGTCGCGTTCGGGCGCAGCTCGCCCTCCGGGGCATCGGCGACATACTCCATAAAGGCGTTCATGTACGCGAGGTTCGAGTCATAGTCCTTTCTGCTGTGAGCGGTGAACCAATCCATACAGTGCCTTGACATATACTCCCGCGTGTACCTCACATAGCTGAGGATAAGCTCGTCCTTGCTCTCAAAGTAGTTGAGGAGCTTCGGATGTGACATACCGGCCTCTGCGGCGATGTCGCGGAGAGTCACCTTGTCGATGGGCTTCTTCTCTATGCAGCGCTGGAAGGCCAGAAGGATCTCCATGCGCACCTTTTCCTTGTCAACGATAATAGGCATGGGACGAGTTTACCACGCGCTTACCGTTTGGTCAACAAAAACCCTTGACACAGCCGGCGGAGAGTGGTAGTTTATATTTACCAATTGGTCAATTTTGGCCGTCGGTCAAATAGATTTGGGGAGGAACCATCATGTCCGAAACTCAGCAGAAAGCGGTAAAGCTTCTGGATACCAAGCTGGACGCAAAGGTCATCAAAACTCTTACCACCTGCGCGATAGTTATGATAATCGCTGTGCTTATCCACGACGGCGACCACATCCGCCAGGCGCTCAACTGGGGCTACTCGATACCCATTTCCCTCTGGGTGCTGAATCTGACGGTCTATGTGCTGCCGGTCGTCACTCTCTTCCTTGCGAAGAGCGGCAGAATGTCGGCCACGCTGGTCGGCGCCGTTGCGGGCGTATTCACGACCGCGTCGTTCCTCATCCTCCACCTGTGCGGCTCGTTCTCCGGCAACTGGGGCGTATGGAACTTCTCGTACTTTGACCTTATAAAGGGCGTCACCTACAACGGCGTTTTCTATCAGGGCATCGACTGGCTGAGCTGGGTGCTGCTGTTCCACATCCCGGTGTGCTGCCTGCCCTGCTCGTGGGTATGCTTCAAGGAATATCTCAGGCTCAAAAATGCAGCAAAATAATATCGGTATCGACTGCCCCTCCTGCGGCGACGCAGAGAGCGAGCTGGGCGGCAGACTGACGCTTTTAAGGACGCTTTGCATAAGCGTCCTTTTGACGATGCCCCTTTTTTGGAACATGCGTCCGGCAATACAGCTCGTCATCGCGACGCTCATACAGTTCTGGCCGGGGATGTATTTCTACAGAAGCGCGTGGTCGTCCCTCCGGCGGCGGGTGATGGGCATGGACCTTCTCGTGGCGCTCTCCACGACGGTCATATACATCCACAGCGCGTACACCGCCCTGACGGTGCGGCAGAACGTGAAGCTCTACTTTCTCTCCGAGGGCGTGCTGCTCTCGCTCATACTCTTCGGCAGGTACATGGAAATCACCTCGCGCTACGAGGCGTCGGAGGCGATAAGAAAGCTCATCCGGCTCCAGCCCGAGACGGCGACCGTGCTGCGCTCCGGCGCGGAGACGACGGTGGACATAGGCGAGCTGATGGAGGAGGACGTCGTCCTCGTCCGCAGCGGAGAGCGCGTCCCTATCGACGGCGAGCTGACAGGCGGCGAGTGCCGCGTGGACGAGTCCATGCTCACCGGGGAGAGCGAGCTTATTTCAAAGCGTCCCGGCGACAGGCTCTTCTGCGGCACTCTCTGCCGCGACGGCAGCGCGCGTCTCTCCTGCCGGGATATCGGCAAAAAGACCACGCTCCGGCAGATAATCGACATAGTCAGCGCTGCGCAGAACGAAAAGGCGCCCATTGCAAGGCTCGCGGACAAGATCGCCGCGGTGTTCGTCCCCGTCGTGATCGCGGTGTCCGCCGGCGTTTTCTGCCTGCGCTACTTTGTGATCGCGCCGGGAGACATGGCCTCGGCGGTGAGCTGCGTGTGCGCGACGCTGGTCATCGCGTGTCCGTGCGCGCTCGGCCTTGCAACGCCGACCTCCATCATGACCGGCTCCGGCCGGGCGGCGGAGCTGGGCGTGCTGTTTCGCGGCGGAGAGCAGCTCGAAACGGCATACAGGACCGACACCGTCGTGTTCGACAAGACAGGCACGCTGACGCTCGGCCTCACCGAGGGGGAGGAGACTCTCCGCGCCGGGGCCGCCGAGACCGTCAGGGAGCTTGAGCGGCGCGGCATGGAGATATGGATGATAAGCGGCGACAAAAAGGAAAAGGCCGACAGGGTCGCCCGCATGCTCGGCATACGGAACATTCTCTGCGAGGTGCGACCCTCGGATAAATCCGACGCGGTCAAGGCGCTCCGGGCAAAGGGGAAGCGCGTGTGCTTCGTCGGCGACGGGATCAACGACTCCCCCGCTCTCGCCTGCGCGGATATCGGCGTCGCTCTCGGCTGCGGCACTGATATCGCCATCTCCGCGGCGGACGTGATGATCGTCGGCAGCAGTATCGAGGGCGTAAAGACCGTTTTTGACATTTCCGCCGCCACCATGAGGAACGTGCGGCAGAATCTTATCTGGGCGCTGGTGTACAACGTGATATGTATCCCGCTCGCGGCGGCGGGGATCATCAATCCCTCCATCGCGGCGGCGGCCATGGCGCTCAGCTCCAACGGCGTACTTCTCAACGCCCTGAGGTTGAAAAAATATGGTAACTGAAACCTTTGAAAGCCGGGTCGACGGCATGATCTGTCCCCAGTGCGAGGACGAGATAGCACATGCCCTCCTGCTCCGGCGCGGCGTGACCGGCTGTGACGTGAGCTATCGCAAAAGCCGTGTCACGGCGGAATACGACCCGCAGCTCATATCCCCGGACGAAATAGAAAAGGCCCTCGCCGCCATGGGCTACCCGCTGGGCGACGGAAAGAGCGGACGGCGCGCGGACATTGCCGCCGTTATCGCGGTGGCGGTGCTGTACTTTGCCGTCCCGGCGCTGACCGGACTTGTAAGGGTCCCGGCGGCGGAGAGCGGGGCGGGTCCCGGCGCTCTCTTTACGATAGGGGTGCTGAGCGGCGTACACTGTATCGGGATGTGCGGCGGCATAATGCTCTCGCAGGGCGGCGCGCTCCTTTATAACGGCGGCAGGCTCCTGAGCTACACGCTCATGGGCGCGGTTTTCGGCGCGCTTGGCCGGGCATTCGGGTACGACATTGAAATGAAGAGCATGCTCTTCACCGTCTGCGGTCTTCTGGTCGTGCTTATGGGGCTCAAGATGTGGGGCGTGCCGTTCCTGCGGCGGATATGTCCTGAGCTTCCGAAGCCCTGCCGCTTCAGGGGCAGGGCGTTTGCCGTGGGGCTGCTGACGGGGCTTATGCCCTGCGGCGCGCTCTCGTCGATGTGGCTGCTCGCGGCGTCCTCCGGCTCGTGGATAAGCGGCGCTGCGGGCATGCTCGCCTTCGGCGCGGGGACGTGCGTGTTCATGCTCGCCTTCGGGCTTTTCGGCGCGCTCATCCCGAAGAAATATAATAAGTACATTCTCAAGTGCAGCACGGTATTTATCGTCGCGCTGGGCTTGATACTCATGACAAAGGGGCTTAAGCTGCTGTAAGGCCCCCGGCGAAAGGAGCGGAGAAAATGAACGACCGCGTAGTCATACATACCCTGCGCTGCGGCACGATGAACGTTCTGCCGCGTGAGCGTTATATCAGGGACGGCGGGCTTTTCCGGCCGCGTATCGAGCTGCCCGTGAACGCCTTTCTCATCGAGCATCCGAAGCACGGGCGCATACTTCTCGACACCGGCTGGTCGTCGGACTGCCGGGAGCTGCTGCCGAAGCGGCTGCTTCACTTTTACGAGCCGCATATCGGAAAGGACGAGACGGCCGTGGAGCAGCTGGAGGAGATGGGCCTCCGTCCGGAGGATATCGACCTCGTGCTGCTTTCACATCTGGACGTCGACCACACCTGCGCGCTGCGTGACTTCGCGCGCGGCGCGGGGCGTATCGCCTGTTCGGAGCTCGAGTATTTCTACTCCTGCAGAGCGGTATACAAAATGCGGCAGGTCTGGGACACATGGATGCCTTATGCCGGCAGGCTCGAGCGCATACACTACCGCGCGAGCGCGATGGGGCCGACGGGGCGGGGCTTTGACCTCTTCGGGGACGAGAGCGTGCTGTGCATATACTCCCCCGGCCACACCGACGGCATTTTCACCACCATCGTCAGCCGCGAGCCGACCAACCGCTTCAAGGCCGTCGGCAGCGGCATATATTGGGGCGACTACGCTGTCCTCGCCTCGGACGTCGCGTTCTGCGAAGAGAATCTGCGCGACTCTGTCATCCCCGGCTACGGCTTTGACCGCGGCATGCAGGCGAAGTCCCTCGAATTTCTTCAGACCCTGCGGCGCGACGAGAAATGCCGGGCTATGCTCTTCTCCCATGACGGCTCCGCCCCCGCGCGTATCGAGATATGACGTCCGTTCACGGAGAATGAACGCCCGCCTCCTATCGGCTCACAGCGTTCGGCGCTTCTCCATCGGGGAAGCGTGCGGGAGGAGCAAGCCCCTCCCCTGCGAGGAGGCCGGGAGAAAAACGGCGTCCCTTGGGAGCGAAGCTATCACCTACAGTCGGCCGATGAGTGGCAGACCGACCGTCTTTTCTATGCTTTCAAAACGCAGCGATCAGGAAACTCCGCCGGAGCAATTAGCTCCGGCGGAGTTTCTTTTCTCTTTATTACGTTACGCGGGAAGATAGTTCATGGGGTCGACCCATGCGCCGTCGATCATCACGGCATAGTGAAGGTGGGTACCCTGACCGACCTCGCACAGGGCCGTCGCGCCGACGGAGCCGATGGTCTGACCGGCCTCAACGCGGCTGCCGACCGTGACCGTGGGAGTGGCGGCAAGATTCGCATAAAAGCTGCTGGTGCCGTCGCCGTGGGCGATACACACCACGGTGCCGTAGAAGTCGTCCTCAAAAATGGACTCCACGATACCGCTGTGCGCGGCGTTGACCGCAGTGCCGAGAGGGGCGGCGATATCAACGCCCGCGTGGGTGCGCCAGTCGTGCAGCGTCACGTCATAGGAGAGCGTGTCAAGATTGCAGCTGCGCTCGATCTCGCCCACCACGGGCCAGACATAGACCTTGGCCGACGCAGGGACAAGCTCTGCCTCGTCGACGGCCTCCGCCTCGGCGATACCGTCGGTGTTGATGCGGGGCGGCTCAAGCTTGATGGGATTTTCCTCTGCCATTACCGGCTCCGTGTCGTTGTCGAGAGCGGGTACGATAATGGTCTCGACGCGCCTGTTGTCTGTGACAGCGGCGCTGGTCGTTGCGTTATCTGCCATAGTCTCATTCCCGGCAGCCATCATCCATGCGGATACACCGATGACCGCAGCGCACAGGAACAGGACTATGTAGAAGCCCTTACCTGTAAAAAATCCCTCCAGCTTTCCGCCGGAGCTTCTGTTGCTCATAGTATAACCTCCGTCAAAATTAGGATTACGAGCCTATTTTTACCTGTAAACGGAGATATTATACATTTCTTTCGTTTATTTTATTTCCTGCTCGAGTTCGTCAAATACCGGAGCGGAGAAAAATTCGCCGAGAGTCATCTCCAGTCCGTCGCAGAGCTTTTTTACGGTTATTACGGAAATATCCCGCCGCCGTCTGTCCATCATGCTATATACCGTGGAGGGCGTGACTCCCGACACATTGGCGAGTTCGTTGAGCCTGATCCCGCGCTCTTTGCACAGGCTGTCAAAGCGCTCCGCTACCGCATCCTTTACTGACATACAATCACCTCACGGGAGATTGTAAAAAATTCTACGCAAGCGCGTATACGCACTTGCGTAATCGTCACATTTGTTGTATAATTTTTTTGAAAAGATCGGAGGCGGGAGGAAATATTTCATGAGAACAAAAATATATACAGAAAAGAAGTCCGTGCTTTTCGTTATGCTTGCCGTGTTTTTGATCATGACGCTGCTTTCCTTTTTAACGCCGATGATCGCGGACGATTATAATTACTGCTTCAGCTTTGCGGACGGCCGGAGGATCAGCTCTGTCGGCGCTATCATTGAGTCGATGATAGCACACAGAAGTGCCGTAAACGGTCGGATCGTCGCCCACAGTCTTGTTCAGCTCTTTCTTATGCTGCCGAAGGCGGTGTTTAATGTGGCAAACGGGCTTGCCGCGGCGGTTTTTGTGTTTCTTGTCTCCCTGTTTTCCGATGCAGGCTCCGATAAAAAGAACATACTTGTAATGCTCTTCTCGGTGCTGTCGCTCTGGTACTTCGTACCCCAGTTCGGCGAGGTCTTTCTTTGGCTCGACGGGGCGTTCAACTACGGCTGGGCAATGCTGTTTTCGCTGCTGTTCGTGCTTCCGTTTTACCTTGAATTTACCGGAAACAGGCTAAAAATACAGGGCTGGGTAAAGATCGTTTATGCAGTTCTTGCCTTTGCAGCCGGTGCGTACTCCGAGAGCATTTCCCTTGCAATGCTTTTTACGGCGCTGTGTCTCTTTGCGGGGGTCCGCGTTCAAGGGGCGAAAATTCCCCGTTTCCTTACGGCAGCTCTGGCAGCCGCATTTCTGGGGTACATATTTATGATGTTATCCCCATCCGAGCTCAGCGGAAGGACCGGAGAATTTTCTGTTTCTGCCGTTGCGCGGAATTTTGAGTACATCATTCAGCAGACTCTTACATGTCTCGGCGGACTTTACTGCGTGTTCATGCTGATACTTGGCGTGTCGATAGAAGCGGAATTGACGAAGCCAAAAAGCGAGCGGGATATCAGGCCGGTGATTTTTGCAGTCATTGCCTTTCTCGGCGGGCTTGGGTCGATCGCCGCCTTTACCTTTGCGAGATACTTTCCAAACAGAGCAATGTGCGCGTCGGCCTGCTGGACGATAGTCGCAAGTGCCGTGCTGCTCTCAAGGGTTTTCCTGCGCAGACGCTCGTTCGTTTCGGGACTGACCGCCGTCCTGACGGTGCTGTTTGCGTTTTCATTCGTCCTCGGTGTGCTGGATATAGCGGTGGTCCACAAGAAATCCAATGAGAGGCTCGCACAGATCGCCGCAGCGAAGGCAGCCGGTGAACGCAGTATAACTCTGGAAAAATTCGTCGCAGACACGAAATACAGTCCCGCATATGAACTCACGGATATAGCCGACGGGGAAAACGAGTGGCCAAACGACGCCATAGCGTGGTATTTCGATTTTGATACGGTAAGCGGGAAGAGATAGTAGTAACCGGCCGGCTGAGAACACTCAGCCGGCCGGTTACTGTTGAGATATCATCTTATTGAAAAGAATGCGTCCATGCCGGGATACTCGGCCACGTCGAAAAGCTCCTCTTCAATGCGCAGGAGCTGATTGTACTTTGCCACGCGGTCGGTGCGGGAGGGCGCGCCGGTCTTTATCTGCCCGGCGTTCACGGCCACGGAGACGTCCGCGATGGTAGTGTCCTCGGTCTCGCCGGAGCGGTGGGACACAACGGCGGTCCAGCCCGCGCGGTGCGCCATCTGGATGGCGTCGAGCGTCTCGGTGAGGGTGCCGATCTGGTTGAGCTTTATCAGCACCGCGTTCGCGGCCTTGAGTTCTATGCCCTTCTTTATGCGCGCGGTGTTGGTGACGAAGAGGTCGTCGCCGACGATCTGTATACGGTGGCCGAGGCGCTCGGTCATGAGCTGCCAGCCGGACCAGTCGTTCTCGCCCATGCCGTCCTCGATGGAGATGATGGGGTATTTGTCGACGAAGCTCTCCCACATATCGACCATCTGTTCGCTGGTCATCACGGTGCCGCGCTTGGGCAGATGGTAGCATTTGTCCTCCTCGCAGTACCACTCGGACACCGCGCCGTCGATGGCGATCATGAAATCCTCGCCGGGGACATAGCCCGCGGCCTCGATGGCGGCGACCAGTGCGCGCAGCGCGTCCTCGTCGCTGTCAAGATTCGGCGCATAGCCGCCCTCATCGCCCACGCCGGAGGCGGGAACGACCTTTTTCAGCGCATGGAACACCTCGGCGCACATGCGCAGGGCCTCCTTGAAGCTCTCCGCGCCCACGGGCATTATCATAAACTCCTGAATATCCACGTTGGAGCCGGTGGCGTGAGCGCCGCCGTTGAGGACGTTCATCATGGGAACGGGCAGCGTCCTTGCGTTCACGCCGCCGATATAGTTATAAAGGCTCTGCCCAGTGGCCTCGGCCGCGGCCTTGGCGCACGCGAGCGAGGCGCCCAGAATGGCGTTTGCGCCCAGACGGGTCTTGTTGGGCGTGCCGTCTATGTCAATGAGCATTTTGTCGATGGAAGTCTGGTCGAGGACGTTCAGTCCGAGCAGGGCCTCGGCTATCTCGCCGTTGACGTTCTCCACAGCCATGGTGACGCCCTTGCCGCCGTAGCGCCGCTTGTCGCCGTCGCGAAGCTCACACGCCTCGTACATGCCGGTGGACGCGCCGGATGGGACCGCCGCGCGGCCGACCGTGCCGTCGTCCAGCGTGACCTCGACCTCCACGGTGGGGTTGCCGCGCGAATCGAGTATCTCGCGGGCCATAACGTCGACTATCTCAAAATACTGCTTCATATATTTGCCCTCCTGAATTAGTGTACAGTAATTATACCCTTTTCGGCGTGAAAAATAAAGAGACAGTTTGTGAAAACTCCGCACGCGCACAGTATACCGCCTGCCGCGGAATCGTAATGTTGAACACAAGTCATAGCTCCACGTTGAAAAAAGTATCGCAGCCCGCTGCCGATTCACCGCTGCGGGAGCCTTTAACACTCAGAAATTTCTATTTTTGTACTCCGTACCCCAGACCTCCATCGCCTTGATGATCGGGCGCACAGACTCGCCCAGTTCGGAGAGGGCATATTCCACCCTCGGCGGGACTTCGGGATAAACTGTGCGGGTGATGATACCGTCGGCTTCCATGGAACGCAGGCTGTCCGTCAGCGCCTTCTGGCTGATACCCTCCAGGTCTTTTTTCAGCTCATTGAACCGCCACGGGCGGGACATAAGATTCCGCATGATAAGCAGCTTCCATTTGCTGCCGATCATTTGGACGGTAATGGCTACCGGGCAGGCAGGAAAAGCGCCTGCCCCACGCCGGGCAGCGCCGGAAAGGAGAACGCAGGATGGATCAGTCTGAACGGCGGCTGTTTCTGATACGGTCGCTTTTGAGCGAGAAAAAAGAATATCGGGATATCGGTATCCCGGCAGAGCCTGACGGCCAGCGGCCGCTCCTGCGCGGCCTGATGAACGTTCGTGCGCCGCAGCGGGCGGATACAGAGTTTTTGAAAGTACAGGACGAGTATCTGCGGGCCGAGACCGCTGCAAAGGGCGTCACCGACATCGCGGACCTGACACCCATACGGCAGGGGCTGTATCTCTGGCAGGGCGACATTACCACGCTCAGATGTGACGCCATCGTCAACGCGGCCAACTCCGGCATGACCGGCTGCTATATTCCGAATCACCGCTGCATTGACAATGCCATTCACACCTTTGCGGGCGTGGACCTGCGCCTTGCCTGCGCGGAGCTGATGGAAAAACAAGGCCACCCGGAACCGACCGGGCGGGCAAAAATCACCCCGGCGTTCGATCTTCCCTGCCGGTATGTGCTGCACACCGTCGGCCCGATCATTCAGGGCAGGGTGACACCGCGTGACCGCGAGAGGCTTTTCTCCTGCTACCGCTCCTGTCTGGAGCTGGCGGCAGAAAACGGTCTGGAGAGCGTGGCGTTCTGCTGCATTTCCACGGGAGAATTTCATTTCCCCAATGAGCAGGCGGCGCAGATCGCCGCAGAAATGGTCAAATAATTTCCGAAAAAGCAAACCAGTGTCAAGAAAGTGATCTTCAATGTTTTCAAGGATAAGGACAGAGAAATATACGAACGATTACCCACAGCAGATCAGTCGGCTGGAGGCAGCACTGCGGGAATGTGACGCCGTTGTGATCGGCGCCGGAGCAGGGCTTTCCACCTCGGCGGGCTTTACCTACGACGGCGAGCGCTTTGAAAAATACTTTTCCGATTTCGCGGCAAAGTACGGCATTCGGGATATGTACAGCGGCGGCTTTTACCCCTTCCCGTCGAGGGAAGAATTTTGGGCGTACTGGAGCCGGTATATCTATATCAACCGCTATATGGACGCCCCGAAACCGGTCTATGAAACTCTTTTGAGGCTGGCGTCCGACAAGGACTATTTCGTTATCACGACAAATGTGGATCATTGCTTTCAGAAGGCGGGCTTTGATAAAAAGCGGCTGTTCTACACGCAGGGTGACTACGGCCTTTTCCAGTGCAGCGGACCGTGCCGTCAGGAGACCTTTGACAATGAGGCGGCCATCCGTGAAATGGTCGAACGGCAGGAGAACATGCGTGTTCCGGCTGAGCTGTTGCCCGTCTGCCCGCACTGCGGCAGGCCGATGACCATGAATCTCCGCGCCGACGACAGCTTTGTTGAGGATGAGGGCTGGCACCGGGCGGCGGAGCGGTACGAAAACTTCCTCCGCACCCGCGCGGGAGGTAAGCTCCTCTTTCTTGAACTGGGCGTCGGCTACAATACCCCGGTCATAATCAAGTACCCCTTCTGGCAGATGACGGCCAAAGATCCGAACGCCGTCTATGCCTGTATCAATCAGGGGCAGGCGAGCTGCCCGCGGGAGATCGAGCGGCAGTCGATCTGTATCAATGCGGATATCGGCAGTGTACTTGCTTCGTTATGAAAAAGAGCTATCTGACTTCGTTTGAGATCAGGTAGCTCTTTATTCTTGGAGAATCTTAAAATGTTGTCATTTTGTTGTCACGGGGCAATTCCGTAACGCAAAAGTCTAGTATTTTCAAGGCTTTTCAGCCTTTCTGGTATTATTCCCACTCGATCGTTCCGCAGGGCTTGGGGGTGAGGTCATAGAGGACGCGGTTGACGCCCTTGACCTCGGCGGTGATACGGCGGGTGATATGGTTCAAAAGCGCGTAGGGTATCTCCTCCACGGTGGCGGAGGTGGCGTCGACGGAGTTGACCGCACGGATGACCACTGGCCAGTCGTAGGTACGCTTACCGTCGCTGATACCGGTGGACTTGAAATCGGGGACGATGGTGAAATACTGCCACACCTTGCCCTCAAGGCCGTTCTTCGCGAACTCCTCGCGGAGGATGGCGTCGGACTCGCGGACTGCCTCGAGGCGGTCACGGGTGATCGCGCCCACACAGCGGACGCCGAGTCCCGGGCCGGGGAACGGCTGGCGATAGACCATGCCGTCGGGAAGTCCCAGCGCCTTGCCGACCACGCGGACCTCGTCCTTATAGAGGAACTTCACCGGCTCTACCAGCTCGAAATCCAGCTCCTCGGGCAGGCCGCCGACGTTGTGGTGCGCCTTCACGCCGTGGCTCTCGAGAATGTCGGGGTAAATCGTTCCCTGTGCAAGAAACTCGATACCGTTGAGCTTCTTTGCCTCCTCGGCAAAGACCTCGATGAACTCCTTGCCGATTATCTTGCGCTTTGTCTCCGGGTCGGTGACGCCGGCGAGCTTGTCAAGAAAACGGTCGACCGCGTCGACGTATATGAGATTCGCGTCCATCTGGTTGCGGAACACCTCGATGACCTGCTCCGGCTCGCCCTTGCGCAGGAGGCCGTGGTTAACGTGTACGCAGACGAGCTGCTTGCCGACAGCCTTTATCAGCAGCGCCGCGACCACAGAGGAGTCAACGCCGCCGGAGAGCGCCAGCAGTACCTTCTTTTCGCCTATCTGTGCGCGGAGAGCCTCTATCTGCTCCGCAATGAACTTCTCCGCAAGCTCTGGGGTAGTTATGCGCACCATGGATTCGGGACGGATGTTATCTGACATTTCTGTTCCTCCGTTATTCTGCAATTTCGCTGTAATTATATCCTTGAACGGGCGTTGACGCAAGAAAAATCTGCACCGTCCGCGCGTTCACGGACGCCTTCGGCTCCGTCAGCCCCCGTCCGCGTAGTATTTCGGGTCCTTCCAGTAGTAGGAGAACTCGTCCCTGTCGTAACCGAACTGCTCGCGCAGCAGGATATAGCGCGGGTGATAGACGGGTATGTACATGTCCCAGTCCGCCTTATACACCATGTCGGAGTATCGCCAGCCGCCCTCGGTGGGGTCATTGACGGTGGTGTCCACGACGCAGTCGGGAACGCGGGACTTGAACTCCTCCACCTGCTCGGCCGGAATGGGCGTGAGCGCGCCTATCCACAGCCGCTCAAGATTCGTCAGCCCGTACAGCGGCGTGATATCCGTGCAGTCAAAGAGCCAGCCGATATTCAGATGGTGCAGGTTCGTAAGCCCCGAGAGCGGGCTGAGGTCGCTGACCCATGTGGTCTGAAGCTCAAGATACTCAAGGTTCTTGCAGTTGGCGAGGGGCGAGGCGTCCGAGTAATGGCACAGCGCGACGATGGCCACCTCGAGCTTGGGCATGTACGCGACGAAATCTATGCTGTCGAGCGTGGGGTTATGGCCCACGTCCAGATACTTCACGTCCGTGCAGTATTTGAGCGACTGCGTATTGTAGCTCGTCAGCTCGCCGCCCAGCGTCGGGCGGGAGGCAAGTATTTTTTCAACGTCCGTGCGTACGCTGTATGCCGAGCCGAACCACACGCGCCACACCACCTTGACATTGGGGAAATCATCCCGGATGGCGGCCATGTCCTCATCGGACACATGGCAGGAGTCCATGTCGAGATATGTACACGCCCTCATGCACTCCAGCAGCTCGCGCGCCTGCGCGCCGCCGTCGTCCATGATGATGTGGTTGAGGTCAAGCGTCTTCTCGGCGAGGTTTATCGTTTTCCCAAAGCGGCTCACGCTGTAGTCGCACACCGCGCCCGGCGCGGCGGAGAGCAGGAGCTTTACGTCCTCGAGCGCAGGCGCGTTCTCCCGCTCCTCGCTGCCGAGGATGATGCGCTCAAGTCCGGGCAGAAGGCCGAGGCTGTCCGCGGCCTTGCGAAGCTGGGCGGCGGTGAGCGCGGAGAGGTCAAGCTCCGTGTCGCCGCTCCCGGCGGTGACGCCTCCCGGCAGGGCAACGGTATAATGTACGTCGACCTCCGGGTGTCCGGCCGCCCATGCCGCGATCTCCTCACAGCAGTCGCTGCCGTCGGCGACCAGCTTTTTCAGCCGGGGAAGCTCGTTGAGCTTTTCCGTTTCACCGGGCTGCAGGACGATCTGAAGCCCCTCGGTATCCCACTGCACCGCACCCTGGGCAAATATCACCGGCTGGGGCGTGGGTTCGGGCGTCGGCTCCGGCTCCGCCGCCGTGCCGCAGCCCGCGAGCAGCAGGCACAGCAGTGCAAGGAGCGGTATGATTTTCCAAAAGCTTTTCATCGTTCGCTCCCTCAGACTCCGTACATTCCCACATACTCGGGCGGACACGGCTCCTGACACTTGGGGTCGAGCCAGTAGAAGGAGTAGTCCTGTCCGTTGTATCCCATCTGCTCGCGCAGCAGCTCGTGGCGCGGCACCCACCAGTATCTGGGTATCGCCGGGTCGTATTTGTAGTAGCGCCATTTCTCGCCGTGAGGCTCGGAGGCGGTGGTATTTATGTCGCAGTTCGGCGCGCATTCGCGCATATGCTCCACCTGGTCGGCCGGGATAGGCGTCGTGGAGGTTATCCACAGGCGTTCAAGCTCCGTGAGGCCGTACAGGGGCGAGATATCCGTAAGCCCCGGCAGCTCGCCGATGTTCAGATGGCGCAGGCTCTTCAGGTCCGCGAGAGGGCTGAGGTCGGTGACGTTCGTGGTCTGTATCTCGAGATATTCAAGGTTATAGCAGTGTTCGAGCGGCGTGAGGTCGCTGACGTTGTTCATGGCGATTATAAAGGCCTCGAGCTTCGGCATTTTGGCGCAGAAGGAGATGTCGGTGATCTCCACGTTGTGGCCGAGGTCAAGGAAGCGCACGTCGGTGCAGTACTGAAGAAGGCTCGCGTCCTCGTCATATATCGTGCCGCCGACGGAGGGCTTGGAGGCAAGTATCTTTTCGACGTCGGTGCGCACGCTGTAGCGCTTCGCGAACCATATGCGCCAGACTATTTTCATCTCCGGGAAGTCAGCCTGCAGCGCGGCCATGTCCTCATTGGATATGCCGCAGGAGTCCATATCGACGTAGGTGCAGCGCTTCATGTACGGCAGCACCCTGCGCACGGCCGCCCCACCATCGTTCATCGGCACATACCAGAAGTCCATCGACTCGTCCAGCGTGGAAAACTCCTTGCCGAAAAGCTCAAAGCGGTACTCGATATCGGCGCCGGGGCAGGCGGTCTGCACAAGACCCACATCGTCAAAGCTCAGCCCGTCCGACTCGCTGCCCATATCTATCGTCTTGAGTGCCGCGGCGCGTGAAAGGAGCGGCGAGACCGCGCTCAGCTCGTCGTGGCTCGCTCCGCTGAGGTCAAGCGACTCGGTGGAGGCGTCCACGGTCTGCCCCGCGACGGAGAAGCTGTAGGAAAAAGCGGCCTCGGGATACTTCTCAAAAAGGGTGAGCATGTCGTCCACCGTAAGGCTCCCCTCACTGCCGTCGTAGTTGCCAAGCTCGATACTCGTGACGTTCGGAAGATATTCCAGCAGCTCCATGGTCTTTTCAAGCTCGTCGTGGGCGGTGCCTGTCAGATCGACGGAGACGGCGGAGTTCTCGTAGCGCTTGCCGTTGGGCAGCTCGAGATCGTATAGGACCTTTACATCGGGGTGAGACTTCATCCACGCGGCGATCTCGCCGAAGTTGCCGCTGCCGCGAAGATCCGCAAAGCGCAGTCCGTCGAACTCGTCGAGCAGGGCCGTCTCGCCGCTCTGCAGCACGGCCACAAGCTCCGTCGACGCCGCGTCGTATGTACCGGCGCTCAGCTCCACCCTGCGCGGGATTATTGAGCTGAAAATATCGCTGCCCTTTGAGCCGTCCTTGGGCGATATTCCCAATATCACCGCGGCGGCAAGAAACAGCAGCATGATGATCCGCGATGCCGTGCTTTCTCTCGATTTCTTTCTTTTCATCCCAAAACCTCCGGTGCGCGCCAGAAAAATCTGTAACTTTCAGTATATCAGAGCCGCTGTGTTTTTTCAAGATTTCACCATTCTTTTTTATTCGGCCTCTTACCGGCGCGAAAAAGCGTTTTCCCGGTGCTTTTTCCGCAAAAAGCCTTGACAAACCGTGGAAAAAAAGTATAATAGTTAGGCCTGTCAGTATGAGCAGGTATCCTTGCTCCCGCTAAGGGCGGGGGCCATCAGACCAGAAGGAGGTGCAACCATGGCAAAAGCAAGCGAAAAGTACGAAGTAATGTACATCATCAACCCCAACTTCACTGAGGAGCAGACCGCAGCAGTAGTTGAGAAGTTCAAGGCACTTGTCGAAGCGAATGGTACTCTCGAAGAGATGGAGGAGATGGGTAAGCGCAAGCTCGCTTACGAGATCAACTACATTTCCGAGGGCTACTATGTGCTGATGAAGTTCTCCAGCAGCCCCGATTTCCCCGCAGAGCTGGACCGTATTCTCGGCATTACCGACGGCATCCTGCGTCGCCTGATCACTCTGCGCGCAGAGTAAGGAGTGGCACACATGCTTAATCACATCGTAATCATGGGTCGTCTGACCCGGGATCCTGAGCTTCGTTATACTCAGTCCCAAGTGCCGGTAGCGTCCTTCACCGTAGCCGTCGACCGCGATTTCAGCGGCCGCGACGGCGGAGAGCGTCAGACCGACTTCATCAACTGCGTCGCGTGGCGTCAGAGCGCCGAGTTCGTCAGCAAGTACTTCCACAAAGGCAGCATGGCAGTTGTCTCCGGCCGTCTCCAGATACGTCAGTATCAGGACCGTGAGGGCAACAACCGCACTGCGGCGGAAGTGGTTTCCGACAATGTGTACTTCGGCGAGAGCCGCCGCGACAGCGATAACCGCGCGTCCGGTGACAGCGGTTATTCCAACGCCTCTTATAGCAGGAGCTATGAGGCCCCCCGTGCTGCCGCCGCCTCCAATCCCAGCCCGTTTTCCGAGCTGAGCGAGGACGAGGGCGAGCTGCCGTTCTAATCTAATGAGGAGGTAACAGCTATGGCTTTCGATAAGAACAACCCCAAGAACCGCAAGCGCAGAAAAGTTTGCCAGTTCTGTGTTGACAAGGCGGCCTTTATCGACTATAAGGACACCGTCAAGCTCAAACGCTACCTGTCCGAGCGCGGCAAGATCCTGCCCCGCCGCACCACGGGCGTGTGCGCAATGCACCAGCGCGAGCTCACCGAGGCTATCAAGAGAGCGCGTCAGATCGCTCTTCTGCCCTATGTGACCGACTGATAAACAAAATTACGGCGCCGTCAGCTATGACGGCGCCGTTTTTCATGCCCCTTCAATGGGAAGGGGGACCGCTTGCGGTGGATGAGGCGGGGGTATCTGCCCCCCCTCAGTCAGCCATTCGGCCGACAGCTCCCCCGGTGTGGGAGCCATGGCGGCGCAGCTCCTTGTCTCCGTCTCCTCGTAGGGGAGGGGCTTGCTCCTCCCGCGCTTTGGCTCTGTACGCGCCGCCCCTTACGGCCCACTGTCCCTTCCGACGTTTTATTCTCTCCGCCGCCGCTTGAATTGGGAAGGCAAATATGATAGGATGGTATCGGTGATTTTTGCCCGTTCCCCTGCCGGCGGCGCCGGCGGGCATACCGTACAAAGGAGAACAAAAATGGACGATCGTGAAATTTGTCTTTTGAATGATTCTTTTCCCCCGGTGATAGACGGCGTCGCGAACGCCGTTGTGAATTACGCGCGCGTGATCTCCGCCTCCGGGCGCAGCGTCAGCGTCGTCACGCCGCAGTTTCCCGGCGCGGACGACAGCGCATGGAGCTACCCCGTTATCCGCTACCCCAGCATCGACCTGCGCAAAAGTCTCGGCTATACCGCCGGGAACCCGTTCAACATTCCCACTCTTCTTGAGCTGAAGCAGCGCAATATCTGCCTCCTTCACAGCCACTGCCCCGTGATGTCCAACACTCTGGCGCGCTCCCTGCGCGAGGCGATGGACGTCCCCCTCATAATGACCTACCACACAAAATTTGACATAGACATCTCCAACGCCATCAAGAGCAAGGGTCTCCAGACGAGCGCTATCAAGGCGCTGGTCGACAGCGTGGGCGCGTGCGACGAGCTGTGGGTCGTCAGTGAGGGCGCGGGTCAGAACATCCGCCACCTCGGCTACGAGGGTGAATACATCGTCATGCCCAACGGCGTCGACATGCCGAAGCACCGCGTCTCCGACGACGAGATACTCAAGGCTACCGCGGGCTATGACCTGCCGGAGAACGTCCCCGTCTTTCTGTTCGTGGGGCGGCTGATGTGGTACAAGGGTCTCCGATTGATCCTTGACGCTCTTGCCGCGCTCAGGTCTCAGCGGCTCGATTTCCGCATGGTGTTCATCGGCGGCGGCGGAGACGAAGCGGAGGTGAAGCAGTATGTCGAGGAGCTGAAGCTCGGCGACAAGGTCATTTTCACCGGCAGGATAAGCGACCGCGGCGTTCTCTCGGCGTGGTACTGCCGTGCGGACCTGCTGCTCTTCCCCTCCACGTTCGACACCAACGGCCTTGTCGTGCGCGAGGCCGCGGCCTACTCTCTCGGCACGGTACTCGTCGGCGGCAGCTGCGCCGCGGAGGGCGTGAGCGACGGCGTCGACGCGCTGCTCATCGACGAGAACGCCGCCTCGCTCGCGGTGTGCCTCGCCCGGATAATGGACGACCGGGGCGCGATGAGGCGGATCGGCGAAAAAGCCGCGGACGATCTCTATTACTCGTGGGACGACTCGGTCAAGCACGCGATGGAGCGCTACGAGGTCGTTCTCGACAACTACAGGCGCGGCGTGTACTCAAAGCGCCGCCGTTTCTCCGACGAGATGTTCGCCCTCTCGGGCGAGCTTATCGACTTTCTCGCCACGGCCGGGGAGCGCAAGAACCTCATAGAGGAAAAGCTGGAGAGATACCTCTAATTCCGGCAGCAAAAAGACCTTACCCCTTTGGGTAAGGTCTTTTTACGTTCGCGCAGGACGGCGCGGCTCAGACGATGAACCCGCCGCCGAGGAGACGGTCGCCGTCGTACAGCACCGCCGACTGTCCCGCCGCCGGGGCGCGGACAGGCTCGTCGCACTCGATACGCACATATCCGTCCTCGACATACGCGGTGCAGGGCGGGTTTTCCCACTTTGTGTGGCGCACGCGGACGCTGGCGCGGATGGGCGCGGACGGCGTGTCGATGAGCCAGCTGAATCGGCGCGCGCGGACCTCGGTCCTGAAAAGCTCCTCCCACAGCGCAAGCTCCACGGTGTTCGCCGCAGGGTCTATGCGCGAGACATACACCTTGCGCCCGTCGATAAGCCCCGGCCAGCGCTGGCCCACGGTGCAGCGGTGTATGCCCTCGTGCCGGCCGATGACCGAGCCATGGAACACCAGCTCGCCCGGAGGCGGCATTGCCGCACGGCGCGAGAGCCAGCCGATGTAATCCTTATCCGGGATGAAGCATATCTCCATGCTGTCCGGCTTTTTCGCCACGGGCAGCCCAAGCTCCTCCGCGACGGCGCGGGTCTCGACCTTTTCATATTGCCCCAGCGGGAGGATGAGCCTCGCGGCCTGCTCGCGGGTGAGGCGGCAGAGCATATAGCTCTGGTCATTGGAGGGGCGGCCCTTGTACAGCGCGCCGTTTTCCGCGCGGGCGTAATGGCCGGTGGCGATATGCTCCGCGCCGCAGCGCTCAGCCTCGGCAAGGAGATTTTTGAACTTCATATTGGGATTGCAGATAATGCAGGGGTTTGGGGTCTCGCCGCGGAGATAGCAGTCCGTGAACGGGCGGCAGACCTCCCGCTCCAGCTCCTCCTTCACGTCGATGACCTTGAGAGGGATACCGATGAACTCCGCCGTACCGACGGCGTCTGCAAGCGCGCTCTCCCCGGCGTTGTCAAGATACACGCCCTGCACCTTGAAGCCCTGCTTTTTGAGGAGCGCGGCGCACACGGCGGAATCCACTCCGCCGGAAAAGCCCAGAACTACCTTGCTCATTTCAAACTCTCCATATATACCATCAGTACGCTCACATCCGCCGGGGACACGCCGGAAATGCGGCTTGCCTGTCCGAAGCTCAGCGGGCGTATTTTTTTCAGCTTCTCGCGCGCCTCCAGCCGAAGCCCCGTCACCGCGTCGTAGTCAAGCTCCGGCGGCAGCGGACGCTCCTCCATTCGCGTGAACTCCTCGACCTGCTTCAGCTGGCGCCTGATGTAGCCCTCGTATTTGAGGCGTATCTCCACCTGCGCGCAGATAACGTCGGGGAGCCGCGGACGCTGCGCGTCAAAGGGCGCTACGTCCCGGTAACCCACCTGCGGGCGGCGGATAAGATCGGCGAGGGAGACGCCGTTATTCACGGCGGCGGTCCCGAGTGCCGCGAGCGTCCCGTTGAGTGCCTCGGAGGGCGCGATGTGGGTGTTTTCAAGGCGCTCAAGCTCCCTGTCCACCGCGGCGTATTTATCAAGTACCGCCCTGTGCCGCTCGGGCGATACAAGGCCGATACGAAGCCCTATGCCGCTCAGGCGCTGGTCGGCGTTGTCCTGCCGGTGGAGCAGCCTGTACTCGCTGCGCGAGGTCATCATGCGGTACGGCTCCTCGGTCCCCTTGGTCACGAGGTCGTCGATGAGCGTGCCGATGTAGCCGTCGCTGCGGCGCAGGATGAGCGGCTCCTCGCCCTTGAGCTTCAGCGCCGCGTTCACTCCCGCCACGAAGCCCTGCACGGCGGCCTCCTCATAGCCGGAGGAGCCATTGAACTGCCCCGCGCCGTACAGCCCGGAGATCTTCTTGCACTCGAGCGTGGCGTACAGCTCCGTGGGGTCAATGCAGTCGTACTCGATGGCGTAGGCGCAGCGGGTCATCTCCGCGTGTTCAAGCCCCGCCACGGTGTGGAGCATTTCTATCTGCACCTCCTCCGGCAGGGAGGAGGAAAATCCCTGAATGTACAGCTCCTCGGTGTTCAGCCCCATCGGCTCGATAAAAAGCTGGTGCCGGGGCTTGTCGCGGAAGGTCATGACCTTTGTCTCTATGCTCGGGCAGTAGCGCGGGCCGACGCCCTCGATCACGCCGGAATAGATGGGGCTGCGGTCTAGGTTCGCGCGGATGATGTCGTGGGTGCGCTCGTTGGTGTAAGTGAGGTAGCACACGGCTCGGTTGACGGGCCTCTCGGCCGTGTCAAAGGAGAACGGCTCGGTCTCCTCGTCGCCCTCCTGAAGCTCCATTTTGGAAAAGTCCACGGTGCGGCGGTTGACTCTGGGGGGCGTGCCGGTCTTGAAGCGCCGCATGGAAAGCCCCAGCCCGCGCAGTCTCGGCGAGAGACTCATCGCGGCAGCAAGGCCGTCCGGCCCGGAATCGCGCAGTACCTCGCCCACGATGGTCCGTCCGGAGAGATAGGTACCGGAGGCGATCACCACGGCGCGGCAGGCGTACCTCGCCCCCGTGTGGGTGGTCACGGAGACGACGCGGCCGTCCTCGACGCCGATATCCACCACCTCGGCCTGCTTGAGGCGGAGGTCCTCCTGACGCTCGAGCGTCTCCTTCATCACCTCCTGATAGCGCCGGCGGTCTGCCTGCGCGCGCAGGGAATGAACGGCGGGACCCTTGCCCCGGTTGAGCATGCGGTACTGTATGCAGGCCTTGTCCGCGGCCCTGCCCATCTCGCCGCCGAGCGCGTCAAGCTCGCGCACGAGATGTCCCTTGCCCGTGCCGCCGATGGCGGGGTTGCAGGGCATGTTGCCGACACTGTCGAGGTTCACGGTGAAGCACACCGTGTCAAGCCCCAGACGCGCCGCGGCCAGCGCGGCCTCTATCCCGGCGTGGCCCGCGCCGATAACGGCTATATCACATTTTCCGGCATCGTATATCCTCATATCTTTTCCTCCGAGAAATACCGTCAGTAGACAGGGGCAAAGCTCCGGCTCAAATCGGAGCCGGCATAAGTGGCTTTGATTTGAAAAAAGGAAGCCTGACGGTAACGATTTATTATAGCAGATTGAGGAAAAAATACAAATATTATCTTGACGAAGATAAAAACTTGACCAAAATAGCGCCTGCGCATATAATCAAAGCAGAAAAGAGGTGCAATTCTATGACGAAACGCAGGATAAGGGTCATTTCGGCCGCGCTCGCGGGGCTGATGTGCTTCTGCGCGGTCTTTGCCATGGCTCCCGCCGCCTCGGCCGACGGGGAGATAGGCAAGATAACCGTGCGCACGGTGAAAAATTACGACCCGTATGTACTTGATTCCGTCCTCGACCACAGCGCCACGGAATCCAGCACCGGCGGCGCGTACACCTCGCAGGCCACATGGTACGACAGCGACGGGAACACCGTCAGCGGCCTTTTTGAAGAGGGTACATACACCGTGGAGATTACCGTCTACGCCGTGGACGGCTACAGCTTCGCGCCCGACGCGCCGGGCTACATCAACAACGACCCCGCGGAGGTCACATATGTCGACAGCGGCACGGTGATCCTGCGCCGGCAGGTGGGCGTGTACACATGGAACTACACGCAGATATGGAAAAACCCCGGCGATGAAAAGCTTGAGAGCGGCGGCACCGCCTCTTTCGTCGTCTCGGGCGTATACTTCACGGACGTTTCGTGGACGCTGGTGGATACCGACGGGAACAACGTGAGTCTTACGAAGGCCGGAGAAATGTTCCCGGACGCCAGCTTTCAGGCCTCGCGCCCGGATGAAAACACCGCGAGGATGAACATCCGCAGCGTTCCCGGCGAGATGAACGGCTGGAAGATATACGCGACACTCTCAAACCCCACCTCCTCGGCGAACACCGGCAAGGCAAAGATAGTCATTACAGACGCAGCGCCCACACCTTCGCCGACGCCCGCTCCGACGGAAAAGCCGGCCGGCGGCACGTCCGATCAGAACGGGACGCAGACCCCCTCCCCCGGGGACACCGACGGCGAGGAGGCGCACGAGCATTTCTTCTCCCCGGCGTGGAGGAACAACGAGAACGGCCACTGGCACGAGTGTGCCTGCGGCGAGAAGAGCGACCTCGCCGCCCACAGCATGAGCTGGACGACCGTGGACAAGGCCACCGGCAAAGCCCCGGGCAGGGAACACGGTGTCTGCTCCGTGTGCGGGTATACCGAGGATAAGGAAATCCCCTACGAGGGCGGCAGCGGCGCGCTCGGCAAGCTGTTCATCGTCCTCATCGTCGTTATTGCCGTGGTGATACTTGTCCTTGTGATCGAGCAGGCACGCTACAACAGCCGCGTCAGGAAAAGAAAGGCATACAAGAAGAAATACAGGTAATTAAGCCTGCTGCCGCATATAAAGGACTACAGATAACAAATATTTGGGCCTGCTGCCGCATTCGCGGCAGCAGGCCTTTTGTTTCTTGCAATTTGTGCAATTTGGCTTTATTGCTTGTACTTGTGGGCGTCCTGAAGCACCATTTCCTTGACCTTCAGCAGTCTTACCTTGGTAGAGTTCTCGTTCTCCTCGAGCTTCATGGAGATATACTTGATGTTTCTCTCCAGCTCGGGGATCATGACGTACTCAAGGGCGTTGACGCGGCGGCGGGTCTTTTCGATCTCCTCCGCGAGAAGCTGCATGGTCTTCTCGACCTCGGCAAGCTTGAGCATGTCCTCGAACACTCTCGCCATTTTGTCCAGCGCGTCGTCCAGCTCGCCCGAGGTCTGGGCGAAGCCGTAGGGGTATATCTCCGACGGGTCGTTGTTTTTGGTATGGAAGCTGTACTGAGGCACATTGACGCTCATGATGTTCTTATACCTGAGGCCCAGCTCCACGCTCTGGCGCGGATACAGCAGCGCCTGCTCCAGCATCTCGGGGGACATGATGGCGCTGGCTACCTGCAGAGAGGAGAACGCGGCGGTAAGCCCCTCCTCAACGCTGATACGAAGCTGCTTGTTGAGCTTCACCACGTCCATGAACTGGCGCATAAGCTCATCGCGCTTGTCCTTGAGAAGCTTGTGGCCGCGGCGGGCGGTCTTGAGCCTTCCCTTGAGCTGATTGAGCACCATTCTGGTCGGGGTTATTGCAGTACTCGCCAAAAAGCATCACCTCCAAATAATTTGATTTGAATAAGGGATGGATCGCCGCGCCGGCGCTTTACCGGCGCGCAATGACCCGGAGGGTCACTTTTCGGGCATGTACTTGTCGATAAGTTCGGGCTTGATACGCTTGAGCTCGCGGCGAGGCAGGATGGACAGCAGCTCCCAGCCGATGTTCAGCGTCTCTTCAATGCTGCGGTTGGTGTTGTTGCCCTGGCTGACGTAGCGCTTCTCAAACTCGTCGGCGAACTTCGCGAAGAGCTTGTCGTCGTCGGAAAGCGCGGCCTCGCCCAGGATGGTCATAAGCTCCTTGGCGTCCTTGCCGCGGGAGTAGGCTGCGAAGAGCTGGTTCATGGTGCCGGCATGGTCCTCGCGGGTCTTGCCGACGCCGATACCCTTATCCTTCAGACGGCTCAGCGACGGCAGAACGTCCACGGGCGGGACTATGCCCTTGCGGTGCAGGTCGCGGCTGAGGATGATCTGGCCCTCGGTGATGTAGCCGGTGAGGTCGGGGATGGGGTGGGTCTTGTCGTCCTCGGGCATGGTGAGGATGGGGATCATGGTGATGGAACCCTTCTTGCCCTGACGGCGGCCCGCACGCTCATACAGAGTGGCAAGGTCGGTGTACAGATAGCCGGGATAGCCGCGGCGGCCGGGAACTTCCTTCTTCGCGGCGGAGACCTCACGGAGAGCCTCGGCGTAGTTGGTTATGTCGGTGAGGATGACGAGGACCTGCATGTCCTTCTCAAAGGCGAGATACTCGGCCGCGGTCAGAGCCATACGCGGGGTCGCGATACGCTCGACGGCGGGGTCGTTCGCAAGGTTCGAGAAAACGACGGTGCGGTCGATGGCGCCGGTGCGGCGGAAGTCGTTGATGAAATACTCGGACTCCTCAAAGGTGATACCGATGGCGGCAAAGACGACCGCGAAGGTCTCGTTGTCGCCCAAAACGCGCGCCTGACGGGCTATCTGCGCCGCCAAAGCCGCATGGGGCAGACCGGAGCCGGAGAATATGGGCAGCTTCTGTCCTCTGACGAGAGTATTCAGGCCGTCGATGGTCGAGACGCCGGTCTGGATGAACTCCGCGGGGTAGGCGCGGGCGGCGGGGTTCATGGGCAGGCCGTTGATGTCCATATGGGCCTCGGCCAGAATGTCGGGGCCGCCGTCGATGGGATGGCCCATGCCGTTAAAGACACGGCCCAGCATATCCTCGGACACGGCAAGCTCCTGGGGGTGGCCCAGAAAACGGACCTTGGATTCGGCAAGATTTATGCCCTGCGCGGACTCAAACAGCTGAACGACAGCCTTGTTGCCCTCGACCTCAAGCACCTTGCAGCGGCGGACCTCGCCGTTGGGAAGCTCGATCTCGCCCAGCTCGTCATAGGTAACGCCTTCGACCTGATCGACGATCATCAGAGGGCTGGCGATCTCTCTTATGGTTTTATACTCTTTGATCATGCGTCCTCACCTCCGGCTGCAACTTCTTCGATCTCGGCCTTCATCTGCTCCTCGATGGCCTTGTAGTCGGCCTCAAAGCTGCCGGCGTCAGCCATCTTTGCGCGGCCGATCTTTTCACGGGCGTTGATGACGAAGAGCTTCTCCATGTCCGCGCCCTTGGCGAGCGCCTCACGGCACAGCTCGTCGTAGCGGAGGACGAGCGCCATGAGCCTGTACTGCTTGGCGTAGGAGGAATACGCGTCCTCGTCCACGAAGGCGTTCTGCTGCAGGAAGTCCTCGCGGATCATCTTCGCGGTCTCCATGGTGAGCCTGTCGGCGGGAGAGAGCGCGTCCTGACCGACCAGACGGACGATCTCCTGAAGCTCGCTCTCGAGCTGGAGGATGTGCATTGCCTTCTCGCGGTTCTTCATGTAGCTCTCGCCGAACTGCTCGGTGTACCACGGCTGGAGCATGTCAAGGTACAGCGAATAGGAGGTCAGCCAGTTGATGGCCGGGAAGTGGCGGGCATAGGCAAGGCTGGAGTCGAGCGCCCAGAACACCTTGACGATACGCATGGTAGCCTGAGAGACAGGCTCGGAAATGTCGCCGCCCGGAGGGGAGACCGCGCCGATGGCGGTGACGGAGCCGCGGCGCTCGTCGCTGCCGAGACATTCGACAACGCCGGCTCTCTCGTAGAACTGAGCCAGACGCGAGGCCAGATACGCGGGGTAGCCCTCTTCGCCGGGCATTTCCTCGAGACGGCCGGACATCTCACGCAGAGCCTCGGCCCAGCGGGAGGTGGAGTCGGCCAGAACGGCCACGTCGTAGCCCATGTCGCGGAAGTACTCCGCGATGGTGATACCGGTATAGATGGACGCCTCGCGCGCCGCGACGGGCATGTCAGAGGTGTTGGCGATAAGCACGGTGCGCTTCATCAGAGGCTCGCCGTTGCGCGGGTCCTTCAGCTCGGGGAACTCCATGAGAACGTCGGTCATCTCGTTGCCGCGTTCGCCGCAGCCGATGTAGATGACGATGTCGACGTCGGACCACTTCGCCAGCTGGTGCTGCACGACGGTCTTGCCGGAGCCGAACGGGCCGGGGACGGCGGCGGTACCGCCCTTGGCGATGGGGAACATGGTGTCGATGATACGCTGTCCGCTGTTCATGGGACGGCTGGGAACGTACTTTTTGGAATAGGGTCTCGCGATACGGACGGGCCAGCGCTGCATCATCTTTACCTCATGCTCCGCGCCCTTTGCGTCCTTGAGGACCGCGACGGTGTCGGTAACGACATGCTCGCCGCTCTCAATGCTGACGACCTCGCCGGCGAGACCGTAGGGGACCATGATCTTGTGGAGGATGGCGCTGGTCTCCTGCACGGTGCCGAGAACGTCGCCGGCCGTGACCTTGTCGCCGATCTTCGCCACGGGGACAAAGTCCCACAGCTTCTCGCGGTTGAGCGCGGCGACGTCGGTGCCGCGGGTGATGGAGTCGCCCGCTATGGCGCGCATTTCAGGCAGGGGGCGCTGGATACCGTCGTAGATATTGTCCAGCATGCCGGGGCCAAGCTCAACGGACATGGGCATGCCGGTGGTGACCACCTCAGCGCCGGGGCCGAGACCGGAGGTCTCTTCATAGACCTGAATGGAGGCGCTGTCGCCGGTCATATTAAGGATCTCGCCTATGAGCCGCTGGGAGCCGACGCGCACAACGTCGGATACGTTGGCGTCGCTGAGTCCCCTGGCGACCACAAGCGGTCCGGAAACCTTTGTAATAGTTCCGCTCATTTATACTTCCTTTCCCCCGAACGTTTTTAAGCGTCAGGGATAAATTTAAGGATAGACTGTTCTATCTCAGTCGCCGAGGATGTTGGTGCCGACGGCGCGCTCAACGGCGGCCCTCAGCGCGGACTGTCCAAGGCCTATGCTGCCCTCTCTGCCGGGTATGAGGATGATGGCCGGAGTGGGGCTGTCCTTGAATTTGTCGATCTCCGCGCTCATGTACTGCGCGAGAGTTTCCTCGATATAGATGATGGCGTAGTCGTCGCTCTCACGGGTGAGCTTTCTGAGGACGGCCGAGGCTTCCGCCGCGTCGGCGGCGGGGTAGGTCTCAAGACCCAGAGCCTTGAAGCCCATGACGGTCTCTCTGCCGCCGATAACTGCAATCTTAAGCATACATATCACGCAGCCTTTCCCGGATGACTCCCGGCTCTATACCGGCAAGTCTGCCCGTCAGTATCATGCGGATAGCGGTCATCTCGCTCTCCACGGCGCTCAGATAGGCCACCAGCGGCTCTTCGCCGAAGGAGACGAGCTTCGCGCGGGAGATGTAGGCGTTCACCGCGTTGTCGCAGGCAAGCTCAAACTGTGTGAGCGCTCCGCCCTCGGCCGCCTCGGCGCCCAGCACGGCCGCGTTTTCAAGCTCCGTGTGGGTAAAGAGCGCCGCAAGACCCTCTCTGTCGGTCACGAGGAAGCGCCCCGTGTCCACGCTGCCGCCGGGTATGAGCGCCTCGCGCAGGAACTCGGCGTCCTTGCCCATACGCGCGGTGCGGACAAAGGAGCGGAGATTGGTGGAGTCGATGAGCAGCCGGGCATAGCCGGTGAGAAATCCGCTCTCGAGCGCCCTCGCGGCGGCCAGCAGCTCGGTGAAATACGCCCTGTCCAGCACGAAATCCGCAAGCTGCGGG
This sequence comes from uncultured Oscillospiraceae bacterium, assembly GCA_934573855.1. Taxonomy (GTDB): domain Bacteria; phylum Bacillota; class Clostridia; order Oscillospirales; family Oscillospiraceae; genus Limivicinus. Next base: position 55,461 of record CAKTMF010000002.1, read on the forward strand.
TTTGAGGTGTGAGCAAGAGTGTCGCGCGCCTCCTCCACGGCGGCCGCCATGACGGGCGGCAGCTCGTTCCAGCGCTCGTCGTTATAGGCGGCGAGGAGCTTTTCGGGGGTCACGCGTCCGCAGGCGCTGAGGATATGTCCCGCGTCCGCGCCCACAGCCATGGCCTTCACGACGGCCTTTGCGTTGTGGTAGTCGTACTTCATTCTGAATACGTCCACGATACGCCTGTCGGGCGCCATGCGGTCCATCTCGGCGAAGATATCGGCTCTGCGCTGTGAAAGCTCGGCGTCGATCTCCTTCGCGTTCATCTGGGACATGTCGCCGTAGTCGCAGTCGGTCAGGAGCTTCGCGCACTCCTCAAAGCCGGGCGCGTCCAGCATACGCTCCGCCCGGTCGCCGCTGAGGAGCTTTGCCTCGCGTGCGCGCAGCGCGGCGGACAGATATAGATACGCTTCTTTTTTAATAGCCAAATCTTTACCTCCTCGTTCCAAGGAGTTCAAGCAAACAGCACGGATGCCAGCTCCGCGGACATCTCGTCCCGGCAGAGCTCAACAAGAAGCTCCACCGTGCAGTTGACCTCGATATTGCCGCGGCGCAGCACAAGGCCGCCCTCGAAATCGCCGGTCTCGTCCGCTGTGCTGAGCTTACCGTTCCCGAGCGCCTTGTTCGCGGCCTCGGCGACCTTGTCTCCGAGTCTCGCCTTGTCGCGCTCGTTGAGGACTATCTCCTCGTCCCCGGTGACGGAGGCGTTGGCCGCAAGCTTTGCGAGGAGCGCGACATACTGCTCCTCGGGCAGCTCGACGATCATCTGACGGGCCCTGACGAAGCCCTCGGAGACCATCTCCTGCTTGAGCGCGAGTATGCTTTTCTTCGCTTCCATCTGGGCGATACGGCCCATGCTGTCCACTCGGTCCTCACATTCCTTCACGCCGGAGCGCACCTTGTCGGCATAGACCGCCTTGGCCTGCTTGTCATAGTCCTCACGGATAACGGCACACTGCTGTTCGGCCTGAGCGAGTATCGCAGCAGCCTTCGCTTCGGCGTCGGAGCGGATATGTGCGATTATTTTTTCAGTGCCTTTCATACAAAAACCTCGTTTATCAGTGAGTATTTATCAGAGTGCGATGGCGTTGAGCATAAGGAAGGACGCCAGCAGGCAGAGGATGGCGTAGAACTCGACAACGATACACATGATCATGCCCTTGGACCAGTCGTCGGGCTTCTTTGCAAGGATGTTGATGGAGGCAGCGGCGACCTTGCCCTGTGCGATGGCGGAGAGCCAGCCGCCCAGCGCGATGGGGAGGCATGCGGACAGGAGCTGGAAGCCCTGCACGGTGGTGAGGGGTTCTGCCGCGCCGGAGATCTTGAGGTACGCGAGGAAGAAGATAACGAAGCCGTACAGGCCCTGGGTGCCGGGGATGACCTGAAGGATCATGACCTTACCGGACTTGCTGGGGTCCTCGGAGACGAGACCCGCGCCTGCTTCACCGGTGATACCGGTACCCATTGCGGAGCCGACGCAGGCGAGGCCTGCCGCGAGAGCTGCGCCCAGAAGGGCAATGGCGTTGCCGCCGATAGCGTTCAGAAATTCCATTATGATTTCCTCCTAAAAGATTTATGTTAGTTTTCCTTTACTTCAACATAGTCGCCCTTGAATTTAAGCGGGCGGAAGGGCTTGCCGCCGTCGGTATAGAACTTGCCGAAGAACTCGAGGCACTGGAGTCTCAGGTCATGCACGAAGCAGCCGAGAAGGTTGAGCGCGAAGTTCATCGTGTGGCCCAGCAGGAAGATGACGACGAAGGCTATCATCGTGACGACGTTCACGCCGCTGCTCTGCGCGGGCATGATGGCGACGGTGTTGAACACCTTGCCGACGACTCCGCCGGCCAGCATGAGCGCCATGATACGCGAGTAGCTCAGCACGTCGCCGAACCAGCCCGTGGCCGTATTATATATGCAGCCGAGGGCGGCCGTGACCTTGCCGAAGCCCTTTGCGTTGCGCCCCGCGCCGAAGAGCAGCATTGCCGCGCCGACGATGAGCACCGCCGTGCCGATCGTGCTGAGCACCGCGAGACCCGTTACCGCCTCGAGGCCGAGCGCCCAGATCACCGCGCCGAGGAGGATGACCCACAGCGAGCCTTCTTCCCATATGGCGCCTGCAAGGTCGCCATGCTTCGTTTTCTGCACGAAGCTCACGGCCATGCCGGTATTCAGGTGCAGGAGTCCCAGCACCATCGAGCCGTAAAGCACCATCTCGCTGTCCGTCTCCGGGCTGAAGAGGTGCCAGAGTCCCGGCCATGTGCTTTCGGGGTCAAAAAGATGTACGAGCTGATACGGTATGTCGCTGAAAAGACCGCCGGTAAGCACGCCCATGAGAAACGTGGCGATACCGCCGTACAGAAGGAGCTGGCAGAAGGCGAGGTTGCCCTCTCTCGGCTTCATTTTTCTCATCGCGACCAGCGCCGCCGCGATCATGATCAGGCCGTAGCCCATATCCGCCATCATCAGCCCGTAGAACAGGATGAAGAACGGCGCCATTAGGGGATTCGGGTCGACGGTGCCGTAGGCGGGCAGGCTGTACATATTCGTTACCATGTTCAGCGCGTTTGTGAATTTGTTGTTTTTCAGCTTGACCGGCACCTCGGGATATTCCTCCTCGGTGGGGTCGCGGCTCTCCCATGCGCAGTCGTATTTCTCGAACACCTTTTCGAGAGCCTCTTCGCTTTCGGCGGGCATCCAGCCCTCCATGACTATAGTGCTGTCCGTGCCGCAGAGCTTATCCTCGGCCTCGGCCATGAAGATACGGGTGTTGACCTTGTCGGCGGCAAGCTTCATCTCGTCGCAGTGGACTGCCTCGCCGACGATAAGCTCCTCACAGGCGGACTTCTCCTTTTCGAGCGCCTTGAGCGTCTCCTCGGCCCTGCCCAGGCACTCGCGCGCGGAACCCTTGAGTCCGCTGAACGCGGCGGGGGTAAAGCCACAGCCGCGCAGACATTCCTGCACGGCGGGAAGCTCCTCGCGCATGCATATGACATACACATAGTGCTGGCTCTTGTCGTCCGATACGGAGAGAAGCTCCGCCTCCTCGCAGACCTCCGCGAGCCTTTCGGAGACCGAATTCAGCTCCGTCCTTATCGGGAAGCTGCCGAGAACGACGCTGCAGCGCTCCGTGCCGTCCTTTTCAAGGGGCATGAGGAAGCTCAGCCACGGTCTCATGGACTCCGCTATGGCGCGCTGGCGGCTCTGCTCGGCGCTTATGCGCTTTATGCGGTCGTCGGCGCTCTCGATGGCGTTCGCGACGTTCAGCGCGGCGGTTATGCCGTTGCCGCTGAGCATGGCGTCCACGTCGAACTCCGGCTTTGCGGACAGGAGCTTGCCCTTGTCGGGGACGTATCTGTTGAGCAGAGCTATCGCGTGGGTCAGGGAGTTATGCTCCGAGCGGAAGCGCAGGATATCGCTGCCTTCACTGCGGAGAAGCTCTTCCCCGTCAGCCTCGCGGATATCGCTCCCCACCTCGGAGAACTCGACGCAGCCCAGCTTTGTAAGCTCACGCAGAAGCTCCTTCTTCTTGGACCGGACAGCTATGAGCCGAAGCTTTTTCATTTTCAAAATGGCCATTTAGCTGTTCACTATCCTTTCCACGATAAGAGTCGCTGCTTGTTCCAGTCTGGACTCCGCCTTGGCGCGCAGCTCCGCCTTGCGGTTTTCAAGGTCCCTGGACAGGTCTCCCGCCTCGTTGACCGCCTTTTCGCCGGCCATGGTGCGAAGCTGCTGAAGCTCGCTCTCAGCCTTGACGCACGCGGCCTCGACAGCGGCCTTCCCGGCGTTTTCTGCGTCGGCGAGCATCTGCTTTGCCTTTGCTTCCGCGTTCTGGACCGTGAGCTTTGCTTCGGTCTCGGCCTGCGTGACGCTTGTTATAGCTTCATATGACATTGGCACACCTCCCTTTTTGCGCCCCCTTCTCGGAAAAGCGCCGTTTTTCTGTGCCGTCAGGCACGTTTTTCCCAGTTGGAACCATTTAGATAATAGCCTATTTTCGCCGTTTAAGCAAGAAAAAACGCACATTGCGCTTGTCAAAATTGGCACAATGGGTACCATCAGTTGATTAAACCACGATGTTAATTAAATGTCAATCCTTGCAGCCCGTTTTTCTTCGTTTCGCTGCTTTCCCCCGTCCGAGGGGCAGCTGCCCGCGGGGCCGGCCGAGGCAGGGCAAAAGGCGGCGCCCCCGGTCCTGCTGTCAGACCGGAGGCGCTGTCTCTGCGTTATATTCAGTTTACTCTTATGAGTTCTTCCCCGTCCACGGCATATATCCCGCCGTTTTCCGTCCCCTCGGGCGGGGAGGCGAGGTCGTATATCACGACGTAGTCAAAGCGCGCAACGCTCTCCGGCAAGGGCATCATTTCCACATAGCTCGGACGCAGCTCCGTGCGCAGCAGCATGAACTCGATGGTGTCCGCCCGGTCGGCGGCAAAGAGTATGTCGCAGCGCTCTCCCTGCGTGAGGGCGTTGAGCGTCTCGTAATACGGCTCAAAGCGGCTGTGCAGCGCCTGCGTCGTGTGTACGTCGCGCCTCGTGAGCGTCCGCGCGGCGGTGCGAAACGGCGTAAAGAGCAGCGCCGCCGCCAGCACCGCGGCCACCGCGCGCTTTGTCCCGACCGCGCCGCGGGAGATGAGGTCGGCCATCAGCATGAGCGCCAGCACCGCGTCCGCCATGAGGATATTGTTGAGGTAGCGCTCCATGCCCAAAAGCTCCGCCGAATCGGACTCCGGGTAGGCGTACATGAAGCCCGCGCCCATTATCGCAAAGAACAGGACGTTCACCGCAAGCAACAGCGCGAAGGCTCTCGGGTACAGCTTGTCTCCGTTCCGGGAAGCGCTCTCCCTTTTCAGCAGCAGCCACAGCGCCGCCGTCAGCAGCGCAAGCACCGCGAGCGCGCACAGCTGAGGGCAGATCGCCTCCTCGTTCGTGAGCGGACGGCGCACGAGCGCCTCGAGATAATCTCTAAGCACCGCGCCGGTGTAGTCCCTGTCGCCAAAATGCTCTGCGGCTATTTGCGCGCTCGGCCCGTACCCGGACACGGCGCGGCTGAGCCGGACATGAAGCTCCCACGCAGCGCGCGGTGCGAGAGCCGCGCAGGTATATAGCGCGCAGCGGCGGCGAAAGCCCTCCGTCCGCTCCCCGTACTCCGCCGCAAAGACCGCGATCAGCACGGCAGCGGCAAAGGGAAGCCCGATGGATTTTGTCAGCGGCAGAAGGATGAGTATCGCGGCAAGGTTCAGCCTGTCGAGCCGCTCCCCCTCCCGGTCGATGAGTGCGTGCGCAAGCCCCAGCGCTAAAAGGACGCTCAGGAACGAGTCGATGTAGATCTTCGAGTAGGCGTTGCGCTGGAATATCAGGGGCAGCAGCCATATCACCGCAAAAAACGCCCAGCTCCAGGCCTTTTTGAGGTCAAAGCGCCTCAAAAACGGGAAAAACATCGCGAACATGAACGTCTGATATGAAAAATACAGCAGCCACTCCGCCATGCTCTCGCCGCTCACGAGCATATAGATACGCTCGCAGAAATACTGGAACAGCGCCATCGCGGGCGGGTATGCGGGGAACATCGAGTCCGACCTCGCCGCCGTGCCGAAGCCGCCTATTGTGGTCATGACCTTTACGATGTCTCCCCAATGCGAGAACTCGTCCCACGAGGTGAGGCGCATACCGTAATTTATCGCCGCCAAAAAGATGTAGAGCGCCGCGAAAATGAAAAATCCGGGCGTGAAAAAGCGTTTTCTGAAGTCTCCCGCGCCGTTTCGCACCAGAAGATATATTGCGGCGGCGATAGCCGACACGGCCGCGGCGAGCGCCGCATAAAACCCTGCGGGCAGCAGTCCGACTATGCCGAACACGAAGCCGGCGGTCACTATCGCGGTGCAGGTGAGCGGCAGAGCGTCCTCAAAGCTCCCCCGGCCGAGGGCGCACACGAGCGCCCCGCCCGAGCAGAGCAGGGCAAAAAACACTGTCAGCGTTATCAGTGATGAGACCATTCGGTCATCCCTCTCTGAAATCGTATGTGCGGTACTGTATCGCCTCGGCGATATCGTCCGCGGAGATGTTCTCGCGCCCGTCGAGGTCGGCGACGGTGCGCGCGACGCGGAGTATGCGGTCGTAGCTTCGCGCGGTTAGGCCCATGGCGTCAAAGGCCGTGTGCATAAGCTCCTCGCACTCGGGCGTGAGGGCGCAGAAGCGGTCAAGTCCGCCGCTGTCCATGTGCGCGTTGCACATCGTGCCGCCGCCGAAGCGCCGGCGCTGAACCGCGCGGGCCGCGTCAACACGGCGCTTTATATCCGCGGAGGACTCGGCTCCGGAGCGGCTCTTCAGCTCCTCATACTCCAGCGCAGGGACCTCGACGATTATATCTATCCTGTCGAGCAGCGGGCCGGAGATACGGCTGTGGTAGCGGCGCACGTCGTTCTCGGAGCAGCGGCAGCGCCCGGACGGATGGCCGTACCAGCCGCACTTGCATGGATTCATGGCGCACACGAGCATGAAGCGGCTTGGGAACGTCACCGTCCCCGCCACGCGCGAGACCGTCACCTCTCCGTCCTCGATGGGCTGGCGCAGCACCTCCAGCGCGTCGGAGCGAAACTCCGGCAGCTCGTCAAGGAAAAGCACGCCGTTGTGCGCAAGGCTTATCTCGCCGGGCTTCGGCACCGTGCCGCCCCCGGAAAGAGCGGCGGCGGAGACCGTGTGGTGAGGCGAACGGAAGGGCCGCGCGCTCACCACGGGACGGCTTTTGCCCGTCAGCCCCGCGACGGAATGTATCTCGGTCGTCTCAAGCATTTCCTCCCTGCTCATGGCCGGGAGTATGCCTGGTAGGCGTTTTGCCATCATGGATTTGCCCGCGCCGGGAGGCCCGACGATGAGGATATTGTGTCCTCCCGCCGCCGCGACCTCGAGCGCGCGCTTGACGTTCTCCTGACCCTTGACGTCGGAGAAATCCGGCATGCTCTCAAGAAAGCTCTCGGGCGAGGGGGCCTCAGCAGGCTCGATGTCCGTCTCGCGGTTCAAAAATGCGACGAGCTGCCCCGCCGTCGTCACGGGATATACCCGGACATTCTCCGCGAACGCCGCCTCGGCGGCGTTGTCCGCCGGGACGAAAAGTCTCTTTATCCCCTCGCGCTCGGCCGCAAGCGCCATCGACAGCGCGCCCGGCACCGCGCGAAGCTCCCCGGCCAGCGAAAGCTCGCCGAAGAAAGCGCAGTCGGCGGGCAGCTTTCTTATCTGTCCGTCGGCGGAGAGTATGCCCAGCAGTACCGGCAGGTCATATACGGTGCCGGCCTTTTTCACGTCCGCCGGAGCGAGGTTCACGGTGATACGGCTCACGGGGAACTTGAAGCCCATGTTTTTTATCGCGGCACGCACGCGCTCGCGCGCCTCCCTGACGGCGGCGTCCGGAAGCCCCACTATCTCAAAGCCGGGCAGACCGTTGGATATATTTACCTCCACCGTCACGCCGTATCCGCCGATGCCGCTGACGCCGAAGCTCCTGATACTGGAAAACACAGCCTCAACTCCTTGATCTGTCTATGCAGAAATATACGGACACAGGAGAGGGCAAGGACCCTCCCCTGTTCAATAACAATTATTCCTCGCTCTCACAGGTGACGGCGATGTGAAGCTCGTCGAGCTGCTTCTGCTCCACGGTGGAGGGCGCGCCCATCATCACGTCCTGAGCGTTCTTGTTCATGGGGAACGGAATGATCTCGCGTATGCTGTCCTCGCCCGCGAGGAGCATGACCATGCGGTCCACGCCCGGGGCGATACCGGCATGCGGAGGAGCGCCGTAGCAGAATGCGTTGTACATGGCGGGGAACTTCTTCTTCACGTCCTCTTCTCCGAGACGCACCATCTCAAAGGCCTTGATCATTATCTCGGGGTCGTGGTTTCTCACCGCGCCGGAGGAAAGCTCGACGCCGTTGCAGACGAGGTCGTACTGGTCCGCGGTGATGGTAAGAGGGTCTACCTCGCCGCGCTCGGCCCTGAGCAGCACGTCAAGGCCGCCCGCGGGCATGGAGAACGGGTTGTGGCAGAACTCAAGCTCACCGGACTCGTCGCCGATCTCGTACATGGGGAAGTCCACGATCCAGCAGAATTCGTAGCGTTCCCTGTCCATGTGGCCGGGGCAGGCCGCGCCGAGCATTTTGAGCATGACGCCGGCGGTCTTGACAGCGGCGTCGTGAACGCCGGCCGAGACCATGACGAGGGTGTTGGGTCTGAGACCGAGAGCCTCGGTGAGAGCGTCCGCGCGGTCGGCCACGAACTTGGAAACGCCGCCGGCTATCTGCCCGTTCTCGTCCACCCTGAACCAGTAGGGCTTAGCGCCGGACTGCACCTCGACGTCGGCGCAGAGCTTGTCTATCTGCTTGCGGGTAAGGGTGCAGTCGCTCACGGCAACTGCCTTGACGCAGGCCTTGTCAACATTGAAGGGCGCGAACTCCGTGTCTCTCGTGAGGGCGGTGATGTCCTCTACATGGAGGTCAATGCGCAGGTCGGGCTTGTCGCTGCCGTAGCGCTCCATGGCCTCGAGATAGGGTATCCTCTTGAACGGAGCGGCGGAAGCCACGTTATAGGTGCCGAATTTCGCAAATATCGGGGGCAGGACGTCCTCAAGCACCGCAAAAACGTCCTCCTGAGAGGCAAAGGCCATCTCCATGTCCAGCTGGTAGAATTCGCCGGGGCTGCGGTCGCCGCGCGCGTCCTCGTCGCGGAAGCAGGGCGCTATCTGGAAATAGCGGTCAAAGCCGGATGTCATGAGCAGCTGCTTGAACTGCTGCGGTGCCTGGGGCAGGGCATAGAACTTGCCGGGGTGCTTTCTCGCCGGGACGAGATAGTCGCGCGCGCCCTCGGGCGAGGAGGCGGTGAGTATCGGGGTGGTGATCTCGAGGAAGCCATGCTCGGTCATTGCCTGACGCAGTGCCGCGATAACGTTGCAGCGGAGGATGATATTTTTCTTGACCTCGGGGTTTCGCAGGTCGAGATAGCGGTATTTGAGACGCTGGGTCTCGTCGGCCTCGCGGCTGCGGTTTATCTCAAAGGGCAGCTCGTTGTAGCGGCACTTGCCGAGGACCTCGATCTTCTCGGGGACGACCTCGATGTCGCCGGTGGCCTGCTTGGGGTTCTTGCTGGCGCGCTCGCGCACGACGCCCTCGACGGAGATGGTGGACTCCTTGTTTATGCCCTTTACGGTGCGCATGAGTTCCTCGTTCTCCACCACCACCTGAGTGGTGCCGTAGAAGTCGCGGACGACGACGAACGCAAAATTGCTGCCGACCTCGCGGACGTTCTCCATCCAGCCGACGATCTTTACCTTTTCACCCGCGTTTTCGAGCCGAAGCTCCCCGCAGGTATGAGTGCGTGACTGAAACATATGCTTTTCCTCTCTTCTCCCAGATTTATTCTTTTATGACGGCGGCGCAGGCGCGTCTGTCGATCTCTTTTCTTATTAGCGCGGCGGCCTCGTTCACGGGGAGCTTGACCTGCTCGCCGGTGGTCATGTTCTTGACGGAAAGGACGCCCTCGCTCACCTCGTCCTCGCCGATAAGCACGGCGAAGGGTACGCGCAGCTTGTCCGCGTAGCTCATCTTGGCCTTGAACTTTTTCTTCTCGCCGTAAAGCTGCGTGCGCACTCCGGCGGCGCGCAGGGCGGTGGCGGCGGCGACGGCGAAGCCCAGCTCCTCCGTCATGGGGAGTATCAGCGCATCGCATGGGGCGGTGACGATGTCGTCGGACAAAAGGCCCTGCTCGCTCAGCACATAGAAAAGTCTCGTAAGGCCGATGGATATGCCCACGCCGGGGAGCTGCCTGTCCGTGTAATACTCGGCAAGGTTGTCGTACCGGCCGCCGGAGCAGACGGAGCCGATCTCCGGGTGGTCGGTCATCACCGTCTCGTACACCGTGCCGGTGTAGTAGTCGAGACCGCGCGCGATGGTGAGGTCGACGGCAAAATTCTCCTCCGGCACGCCGAAGTCCTTGAGATATCTCGTCACGATGATAAGCTCGTCAAGGCCCTGGTCAAAGGTCTCGTTCATGCCCCTGTAGCGCTCGAGCGCCGCGACGACGGAGGCGTTGTCGCCCTTGATGGCCATGAAGTCCATGACGTTCTCCGCCTTACAGGGGAGCATTTTCACTTCGTCGATGAGTATCCGGCGCACATTTTCCGCGCCGATCTTGTCGAGCTTGTCGACGGTGCGCATGATGTCGCCGGCTCTCTCGCTCATGCCGTTCATGGCATAAAAGCCGTTCAATATCTTGCGGTTGTTCACGCGGATGGTGAAGCGGCTGAGGCCGAGCTTATTGAAGGTGCTGTATATGACGGCGGGGATCTCGGCCTCGTTTATGATGTCGAGCTTTCCGTCGCCGATGACGTCGATGTCGGCCTGATAGAATTCGCGGAAGCGGCCGCGCTGCGCCCTCTCGCCGCGGTAGACCTTGCCGATCTGGTAGCGGCGGAAGGGGAAGCTCAGGTCCGCGTAGTGCGCGGCGACATACTTCGCGAGCGGCACCGTGAGGTCAAAACGCAGCGCAAGGTCGCTCTCGCCCTTGGTGAAACGGTATATCTGCTTTTCGGTCTCGCCGCCGCCCTTTGCGAGCAGCACCTCGGCGGACTCGATGACCGGGGTGTCCAGCGGCGTGAAGCCGTAGACGGAATAGGAGGAGCGCAGAGCCTCCATCATTCGCTCCATCTTCATCTGCTCTGCGGGCAGAAGCTCCATGAAGCCGGAGAGGGTGCGCGGATTTACTTTGGGCATGGGAACGGTTCCTTTCGGTTTGATCTGCGGCGCGGCCGCCGCTGCGGGAATGAATAAAGACGGCCCGCCTCGGCGGTCGACCGTCATGTATTCATTATCGCGGGTCCTGTTATCTTCTCTGGGAGGGGTTGACGATATTGCGCCAGTCAAGGTCGCCGCGGCGCAGGCCCTGCACGAGGACCTCGGCGGTGGCGGCGTTGGTGGCGAAGGGTATCTGATACTGGTCGCAGAGACGCTCTATCTTCGTGATGTCGTCAAAGCCCTTTGGGTTCGCGGGGTCGCAGAAGAACAGCACGAGGTCGATCTCGTTGTAGGAGATACGCGCCCCGATCTGCTGCGAGCCGCCCTGGTCGGCATGGAGATAGAGGTTGATGGGCAGACCCGTCGCCTCGGACACGAGCTTTCCGGTCGTATTGGTCGCGCACAGGGAGTGTTCCGCGAGTATGCCGCAGTACGCTATGCAGAACTGTACCATGAGTTCCTTTTTTCTGTCGTGTGCCATCAATGCAATGTTCATGTTTTTCTCCGTTTCTTCGTTGGTGGGCGGACGCTTTGCTCGGTCTATTATAATAAGTTATGCCGCAAACTTCAACAGAAATTTGTTCCTCTTTGTTCCCGTGCTCAGGTCATCTCAGGAGGGACATCTCGCTCTCGGAGGTGTCGCTGTAGCTGCGGATATTGATGTACGCGTCCATGATCTGCCTTGCGATATGTACTATTCCGGCGCCGCTGCCGCCGCGCTCGACGACGACCGCCACCGCGATCTCGGGGTCGTCATAGGGGCCGTAGCAGATGAAGATGGCGTCGTTCGTGATGTTTTCACCCTTCTGCGCGGTACCGGTCTTGCCGGCGACGTGCCACGCGCAGTCGATGAAGTTGAGATAGTTCGATTCGTTGTAGGGGCTGTTTACCACCTGCTCCATGCCCTCCTGCACGGCAGCCCAGTTATAGTCGGCGGTCTCGACGGTGCTGAGGACCTCCGGCTCGCGCTCGTAGAGCTTCTTACTGTAGTCGTAGGTGCGTATGGACTTGAGGATGGAGGCGGAATAGCGCGTGCCGCTGTTGGCGACGGTGGCGCAGTACTGAGCAAGCTGCAGCGGCGAGAATATGGAGTCGGACTGACCTATGCCCGCCTGCAGCGTATCGCCTATTCGCCACTCGGTGCCGGTGTAGTCGGAGTGGTTCTCTCTGTTGGACATGTTGCCGGTCGTTTCGACAAGCTCGACTCCCGTCGGTACGCCGAGACCGAAAGCGTGCGCGACCTCTCCCATCTTGTCGATGCCAAGGTCGTTGCTGATGGTGTAGAAGAAGTAGTTGCACGAGTCGCGTATGGCGGTGACGACATTCTCCTCGGGATGGGTGTAGCCCTGCTGCCAGATCCAACATTCAGGGGCGTAGCCCTCGGCCGCGTAGCGGGTGTAGACACCCTGGCAGTCCACAAGGTCCTCGGTATTGATGATACCCTCGGTCAGCGCGGCGATGGCCGTGCAGGGCTTGAAGGTGGAGCCGGGGGCGTAGGCGCCCATCAGCGCGCGGTTAAAGAGCGGGGCGTTGGCCGTTTCGAGGAGCTGGGCGTAGTTTTCGATGATGGTCGTGACGTCGTAGGTCGGCCAGCTCGCTATCGCGAGAGGCTCGCCGGTGTTCACGTTCATCACGACCGCCGCCGCGCCGGTGATCTCGTCCTTCATCTCCTCGTTATACTCGCCGCGGAGCTTGGCCTCCATACGCTCGACCTCGCGCGTGCGTATGAGCGCGTCCAGGCAGTTGCCGAGGATACGCTCGACCTGCTCCTGAAGGACGATGTCGATGGTGAGGTATATATGGTTCCCCGGCACAGGCTCCTTGGTATACACGGTGGCGAGGACGGTGCCGGCGGCGTTTTTGGTCTCGTATTTCTCGCCGTCCTTGCCGTGGAGATAGCTTTCAAAGGCGTACTCTATGCCGTCCTTGCCGACATAGGCGTCGGTAGAGTATTTATACAGGGAGTATTTCTCGTACTCCTCCTGAGTCATGAGACCGACGTAGCCGAGGATGTGCGCCGCGTACTCCGTCCGGTAGTCGCGGACGTAGGCGCGGTTGACCTCGATGCCGGTGAGCTTCTTTTCGAGGATGGAGGAGATGAGCTTCATGCTCGCGTCCTCAACGAAAATATAGTCGGCGGTGTTGATGGCGTAGCGGACGTTGATGGAATAGCGCACGCCCGCAATGAGCCGCATTTCCTCGGCGGAGTAGCTGTTGTCGATACTGTAGCGGGTGCGCATGTAGCTCATGAGCTGCACGGCGGTGGGCTCCTCGGGGAGACCCATCTCCTTGAACTCCTTGGCCTTGTCCTTGAAATACGCCTTGAGCATGGTCTCCTGAATGGCGGTCATCGCCGGGTCATACTCAAAGGGAGGACTCGACGTGATGGGCAGGTCGTCGGTGTACACGTCGCCGTACTGCTGCACCAGGTCGATAAGCTCGAGTATGGTGCCGTTGGGATCGTCGTTGTTGGAGAAGAGCTTATCCGTGTTTATCTTGAGGTTGTAGCATTCCTTGTTGCCGATGAGGATACGGCCGTAGCGGTCGAGGATGTTGCCTCTCGAGGCGGTCACGGTGAGCTTGGTCTCGGTGATCTCCTTGCTCCTGTTGTAGTATATCTCGCCGTCGATTATCTGCAGCTGGTACAGGAAGCCCATATACACCGCGAGCAGCAGTATCATCAGTGCGAGGAGAGCGATGATCCTTCTTTTGTCGATCAGTCTGTTGTTCATTTGGAATATCCTTTCCGGGGGTAAGCCCAGACCGCTACTCTATCCACTCTGCCGGCGGGAAATACGCCAGAACTGCCGGAGGCAGCGACCAGAGAGTCTGGAGCAGCACAGTGGAGATCATCTGCGGCGACCACGCATCACGCAGGATGACGAGCTCCATCTGCGTAAGACCGGTTATCAGCAGCGCCGCGAGCGTCGCTCCCATGTAGGCGAAAAAGCGCCTGTTGATGAAAAACTGGGTCACGAAGCCCGTCCCGAAGGCGATCAGCGGGAACAGCACCGTAAAGAGTATCGTGTTCTCCACGAACGCCATGTCCGCAAAAATGCCCATGACGACACCGAACACGGCCCCCCACGTCGCGCCCTCGAACATGCCGACGGCGACCACGGCGGCGGGCAGCACCATCGGCGCCACGCCCAGCGGCCGCACCTGCGTGAAGAGCATGTTCTGCGTCACCAGCGTGAGGAACATATACAGCAGATATTTGAGTATCCGCTTGATATTTTCAGCAGAAAATAATTCCTTCAATTACTCCACCACTTTGAAATCCTTGATGATGAACACCTGCACGAGCGTGTCGAACTCGGCCCTCGGCACGACGATGCCGTATTCTATCTGCCCGCCGGCCTCGGTCTGCACGGCGGAGAGCGTGCCGATCACCAGTCCCGCGGGGAACGCGCCGCCGGAGCCGGAGGTAAGCACGTCGTCGCCCACGAATATCTGCGCGCCCTCGGCAAGGAAGGTGAGCTTCGCGGTCTTTTTCTTCATGAGGTCGAACTCTCCCATGACCATGCCGGAGGTCTGGGAGTTGCCGACGAAGGCGCCGACGCTCATGTCGACGTCTATGACGGTGCTGACAGTGGCCCAGTTCTCGCCCAGCTCGGTTATCTGTCCGACAAGCACGCCGTACTCGGTTATCACCGGGTCGCCCAGCTCAAGGCCGCTGCTCGCGCCCTTGCTGATGGTGAAGGCGGACGACCAGTTCGACGACGACCAGAGGACGATCTTGCTCGACTCCATGTCGTAGTCGGTGTGCTTCTCGCGCAGCTCGAGGAGCTTGCGCAGTCTCGTATTTTCCTCGGAGGCCTCGATACCGTCACGGGCAGACTTCTGCGCGTCGGCAAGCTGGGAGCGCAGCGACTCGTTCTCCGCCATGAGGGAATCGTACTCGTAGAGATAGCCGTAGATGGTGTCGAACCAGTTGACCGTGGAGCTGAGGACCTTTTTCAGCGGCGACTCCAGCACGCCGGTCGCGTTCTGCAAAAAGCCTATCTCCCCGCCTCTCGCCGCGCTGCCGAGCGCGATGATGGCGGCCACGGCAAAGACGATTATGCCGATCCGTATTCCGTTTTTCTTTAGATACTCTTTCAAAGGATAACAACTCCCTGCTTTTTGAGCATTTGAGCGAGCCTGCACAGCGGCAGACCCATCACGTTGAAGAAATCGCCGTCGATCCGCTCGACGAGCAGCGCCCCGAGTCCCTGAGCGCCGTAGGCCCCCGCCTTGTCCATCGGCTCGCCGGTGGCGATGTAGCGCCCGATCTCATCGGCGGAAAGCTCCCGGAAGGTGACACGGCTGACCTCGTACTCAATCTCCTCGCGCCCGTCCCGCATGACGGACACGCCGGTATAGACCTCGTGCGTATTTCCCGAGAGGGTCGAGAGCATTTCAAACGCCTGCTCCCGGCTGTGGGGCTTGCCGAAAACGCCGCCGTTCACCCAGACTATGGTGTCCGCCGCGATAATGACGTCGCCGGGCGCGCACTGCGCCCCGACCTCGTGTCCCTTGGCGGAGGCGAGCGCCATTACAAGCTCGCCGGGGCCGGCGCCCTGCGGCGCCGTTTCCTCCCCCTTGGCAGGGATGATCTTAAGATCCGGCACGCGGAGCATTTCCATAAGCTCCCTGCGCCGCGGAGAGCCGGATGCAAGTATGATGCTCATTTAATCCACACCTCTGTAGTATAACCCGCGCGTCAGCACGTTTGGTCTGTAGTCGGAAAGGCCCATGTAGCACTTGGCGACCTCGGCGCACTCTCTCGCGCTCTCGGTGGAGAAGAGCATGCGAAGCCCCCACAGCCCGGAGGAACAAAGCTCCTCCTTCTTGTCGGCGAGATAGAGCTTATGGGCGTTATATATCACGTTGCGGCAGCCGAACTCCTTGACCACCGGGAACACGGAACCCATGCGGTCGGTGAGCTGTCCGGGGGTCTGGCAGGTGCAGCGGCCGGCGCTCTCGCGCATTATGCACTGGTCCGAGACCATCAGCGGCAGGCGGCCGTAAACTATCAGCTCCGTGTCGAGCGGCTTGTTCATTGCCTTTATCTGCGCAATGCGCAGCTCGAAGGAGGCGGTGGCCGAGAGGAAGCCGGAGTCCTTAAAAACGCCCAGCGTATACGAGTTGAAGGCATTGAGGCCGAAGTCTCCGCGCATTTTCATCCCCGCGCCGCGGGCCATGAACATGTGGCCGAGGTTCCCGACCAGCGCCTCGTTCACGCCGCAGTCGAACACCCTCTCGAGCGCGGCGTACACGTCGCGCGCCTGATCGTCGGTAACGACGCGCGGCAGCACCGCGACGGGCGTCGCCCCGAGGTCGGTGAACTGCTTCACCTTGTCAAAGCTCTCCGCCATGACCATGACGGGGACGTAGATATAGTCGGGCTTGAGCGCGGCAAGCTCGGCTGTGAGCTGCTCGTCGGTGCGCACCTGAAATATCTTCACGGGGTCCTTGATGGTCTGGACGTTCCCGGGCATGAGCGGTATGCGGGCGCGGCGGCGCTTGGGCGGCGCCGCGCGGCTCTCGGTAAGCTCGGAGACCAGTCTGCGGCGAAGCTCGTTTATCGCGGATGCGGGCAGGAACAGTCCCGGATCGGCCTTGGCCTTGTTCTCCACGCAGTTGAACGGCGTGCCGCCGGTCTTGAACATCTGCTCCTCGAGGTAGGGGGCGGAAAGCCCCTGCGCCCTCGCCCGCTCAGGCACGGGTCCGTAGGCCACGGCCCTGTGTCCGTCGTCGTCGAAGGCGATCGCCTTTATATGCTCGCCCTTTTCCGCGACGGTATAGAAGTGTACCGGCACGCGGCGCACCTCGCCGTCGCCGTATTTTTTTCTCGCCTCGGCGAATATCTTCTCGGTGTCGGGGTCGCTCTCGCCCCTGACGCCGAACATGTCCTTTTTATCTCCGTTGAAGTAGCCCTGAGTGAAGCCGCTCCTCGAAAACGCCTTTTCGAGCAGCTCCATCTCCTCGCGGGTGGGCTGGCGGCGCTCCTTGAGCGCCTTTGAGTAAATGCCGGTGACGATGGCGGTGTATTCCGGGCGCTTCATGCGTCCCTCTATCTTCACGCAGGCGACGCCCGCCTCCTCCAGCTCGGAGAGCCTGTCCACGAGACAGTTGTCCTTGAGACTGAGCGGGTAATCGTCCATTCTTCCGCCGAGGGAGTACTGCATGCGGCAGGGCTGGGCGCACATGCCCCGGTTGCCGCTGCGCCGGCCGATAAGGCTGGACATATAGCACTGCCCGGAGTGACAGAAGCACAGCGCGCCATGACAAAACACCTCCGTCTCAATGGAGGCGTTTTTAGTGATGAAGCGTATCTCGTCCAAATTAAGCTCCCGCGCCAGCACCGCTCTCGTTATGCCCATCTCCGCCGCGCACTCCACGCCCGCGAGGTTATGTATGCTCATCTGGGTGCTTGCGTGGATAGGCATGTCGGGCAGGGCGGCGCGCACCGCGCGGATAAGCCCCACGTCCTGCATGATAAGCCCGTCGGCTCCGAGGTCGCTCGCAAGGCCGGCCGCGCGGACGGCTCCCTCGACCTCGCGGTCGTTCACGAGGGTGTTGAGCGTGACGTACACCCTGCAGCCGCGTATGCGGCAGTAGCGCACGGCCTTTTCAAATTCCTCATCCGTAAAGTTTTTTGCCCCCCTGCGGGCGTTGAAGTCGCCCATTCCCAGATATACGGCGTCCGCTCCGTTCTGAACGGCGGCGATAACGGCCTCCGGCGATCCGGCGGGAGAAAGCAGCTCTATCATTTCCTACAGATACTCCTCGCGTAATTTTACGCGTTATTATATCACATATATACCTATTGCGACAAGTTAATTTTAATGTTATAATATGCCTTAACGAGAACATTCTGTGAATTATTCATCCGAGGTCAACCATGCAGGAGAGAGACGGCAGCAGCATCGCGCCCTCCGCGGCCGACAGGCTCATCGCCGCGCACGACGGCGACGTGGCGCTTTTATACATCTACATAACACGCACCGGCTGCACCGATATGGAGCGCGCCGCGGGCGACCTCTGCCGCACCATGCAGGAGATAAGCTCCGCGGAGGAAAAGCTCCGGCGCATGGGACTTCTGAGCGCCGCCGGAGCCAAGCGTCCCGCGCCCGCCGAGGGTCTGCCGCAGTATACCGCCGCCGACCTTACGCGCCGCTCGCAGGAGGATCCCGGCTTTTCCATCATCCTTGCCGAGGCGCGCAACGTCATGGGGCGCACTCTCAGCAGCAACGACATGCGCATACTCTTCGGCATTTACGACTATCTCGCCCTGCCGGCCGACGTCATACTCACCCTCCTGCACTACTGCGGGGAGTGCTGCACGCGGCTTTACGGCGGGCGGCGCACCCCCACCATAAAGGGGATCGAGCAGGAGGCCTACCGCTGGGCGAACCGGGAGATACTCACGCTCGACCTTGCGGAGGAGTACATCCGCCGCGAAAAGGAAAAGGCGGAGCGCGCCTCCCAGCTCAAGACCCTGCTCGGCATACGCCGGGACCTCAGTCCCACCGAGCGCAAGTATATAAGCGCGTGGGCGGAGATGGGCTTTGACGACGAGGTGATAGCCCTCGCCCTTGACCGCACTCTCACCCAGACCGGCTCCCTGCGCTGGGCGTACATGAACAAAATTTTACAGAGCTGGCAGGAAAAGCAGCTCTTTACCGTTGAGGATATCGAGTCGGGCGACTCGCGCGGCGGGCGGCGCGGCGCCGCGAAGCCCGGAGGGGACGAGCATATAGACATCTCCCGCCTCGACGATATCATCAGCAAGATCTGAACGGAGGCGTGATATGCCCTACGACGGAAAACTTCTGGCGAGAGCCAGAGCAAAGCTTGACGCGGTGCGCGCCGGGAACGAGGCCGAACACCAGCGCCGTGTGCTTGAGGTCTGCGGCCGCGTGCCGGAGATACAGCGTATCGATCTGCGCATGCGCGCACAGATGGCGGAGCTGGTGCGTCTGACCGTCTCGCGCCGGAGCGATCTCGGCGAAAGGCTCGCCGAGCTTAAGGACGAAAATCTCGACCTGCAGATGCGCAAGGCCGAGCTTCTGACGGAGAACGGCTACCCCACGGACTATCTCGACGAGCTGTACTCCTGCAAAAAATGCCGCGACACCGGCGTTTTCGAGGGACGTCCCTGCGTCTGTCTCGACAGGCTGTACAACGCGGAGCTGACGCAGGAGCTGGGTACGCTCATGCGCCGCGGGGACGAGAGCTTTGAGCTGTTCGACCTGAGCCTTTACGACGACCGCCCCATGGGCGGGGTCGTCCCGCGCGAGGTCATGTCCCGTGTTCTCGAGGGCTGCCGGACCTTTGCCGCAAATTTCCCGAACGTGTCCTCGAACCTGCTCTTTCAGGGCGCGCCGGGGCTTGGCAAGACATATCTCTCCGCGTGTATCGCGCGCAGCGTCGCCGCGAAGGGGCTTTCCGTCTGCTACGACTCCGCGTCCGCGGCGCTGGACTGCTTTGAAAAGCAGAAATTCCTGCGCGACACGCCGGAGGGCGAGGAGGCCGCCGCGCGCGTGCGCCGCATGCTCGACTGCGATCTCATGATACTCGACGACCTCGGCACCGAGATGGTGACGCCGATGTCGCTCAGCTCGCTCTATACCCTCATAAACACCCGCCTTGTGAACGGAAAGCGCATGGTGATCAGCACCAATCTCCGCGACGCGGAGCTGCAGAAGACCTACACGCCCCAGATATGCTCGCGTCTCTCCGGCGAATTTCTGCGTCTGCCCTTTGTCGGCAGGGACATCCGCCTCATCAGGAAGGAGAACCGTCAGGGCTGAACGGGCGATATCCTCCGCCGACAGCCGCGGAAATATATGTAAAAGCCGCACCGTGTCTGATGACACGGTGCGGCTTCATTTACAGATGGAATTTGTTCTTTATCGCCTGGAAGGTCTCGTCGCTTATATCGTGTTCGATCTTGCAGGCGTCCTCCATGGCCGTCTCCTCGCTGACGCCGAGACTGATAAAGAGCTTTGAAAGCACCTTATGGCGCTCGTAGGTCTTTTCAGCCGTCTCCCTGCCGAGGTCGGTGAGGCGCAGAAAGCCCTCCTCGTCCGTGGTCACGAAGCCGCCGGAGCGCAGTATGCCCATGGCTCGGCTGACGCTGGGCTTTGAATAGCCCATATACTCCCCCACGTCGATGGCGCGGACGTTTTTTATTTTTTCGGAGAGTACGAGTATCGTTTCGAGATACATCTCTCCAGATTCCTGAAGATGCATGACTAACTTCCTTTACTTTTTTATCGCGCTTACGGAAAATGCGGGCAGCCTCCCGGTCTGCCCGCGCGAACTGTTCTGTTTTCAGACTCAGCCCTGCTTGAGAAGCTCCACCAGCTCCACAAGGCCCTCGTTTCCGGTGACGGGAACGACCTTCGCCGAGGCGATGTCGATACCGAGAGCGGCGGCGATAGCGGGAGTCGCGGCGTCGGCTATCACGGGGAAGAGGCCCATGTGGCTCAGATCGGCGCCGTCGGCAAAGTCGGTGAGCATGAACTCGATCCACTGCTTTGCGGCGTTCTCATGGGCGCAGTCCTTGAGGATGGCGGTGCCGACGACCATGCACTGCAGGCCGGCGGAAGGGACGGCGAAGTCAAGGTTGCTGCCGCCGAGAGCGCGGGCGACGCCGTAGCTCACTCTGCCGACCGCGATGGCGTACTCGCCGGAGGCCACGGCCGCAGCGGCGTTGCCGTCGGTAAGGGAGGCGCAGATCTGGTCGACGTAGACGTCCTTATAGAGATCGTCCCACGCAGTGGGGATAAGCTCGGGGATGTCCGCGAAGATCTCGCGGTTATAGGTGAAGCCCATCAGGTCGGCGTAAATGCCGTACCAGCTCCCGTCCGCGCCCTTGAAGGAGTCGGACAGCAGCTTGCCGGAGTTCTCGGCGGTGTAGGGCAGGAAAAGCCCCTTCGCGGCGTCCTTGTCAAGAATGGCGGAGGGTACGCCCATCCACACGTCGGCGTCGCTGCCGCTCTCGATAGCGGCCGCGGCGTCCTCAACGCTCATGCACTGGTAGGTGACGTGAATGCCGAAGATCGCCTCGAACTCCTCGGCGGCGGTCTTGGTGACGTCCTCGCCGCAGGAGCTTATGAGCTTGAGTTCCTTTTCGTCAAGGGCCGCGTCGGCCAGCTTGTCTATCTCGTCAAGCTCTTCGGGTCCCTGCTCGACAGGCTCGACTATCTCGGGTCCCGGGGTCGCTTCCGGCTCGACGGGAGTTTCGTCCTTCTTGCCGCAGGCGGCCAGCGACAGCACCAGCACGCACGCGAGCAGGAGAGCAATTATTTTTTTCATATTTATACCTCCGTTTTTGCGGTAATTATCCCAATTGCTGAAATTATACCGCCATCCGCGAATGTAGTCAACTTAAAAGATGTTAATAATTTTCAGACCACTTGAAAGATATAGAATTTGAGATAGTCCGTCTCCGGCACGTTCCAGAGTATGGGGTGGTCGGGGGCCTGCTGGCGGGCCTCGATCTGGCGAAGCTCCACGCCCGCGTCCGCCGCGGCGGAGCGCAGCATTTTCTCAAAAAGCTCCGAGGGCATGAAGTGGCTGCACGAGGCGGTAGCGAAATATCCGCCGCGCGGCAGGAGACGGAGCGCGCGGAGGTTTATCTCCTTATAGCCGCGCTGGGCGCTGCCGACGGTCTTTCTGGATTTTGTGAAGGCCGGCGGGTCGAGGATGATGAAATCATATGGCTTCCTCCCCCGGCTCTCAAGCTCGGGCAGGAGGTCGAAAACGTCGGCGGCGATGAAGTCCATTTTGTCCTCAAGACCGTTGCGGACGGCGTTCTTCCGCGCCATCTCCACGGCGGAGGCGGAGATGTCCACCGCCGTCACATGCTCCGCGCCGCCCCTGGCCGCGTTGAGCGCGAAGGAGCCGGTATGGGTGAAGCAGTCAAGCACCCGCTTCCCTTCCGCGAGCCTCGCCACGGCGAGACGGTTGTACTTTTGGTCAAGGAAAAATCCGGTTTTTTGCCCGTTTTCCACATCCACGGCATAATAAATGCCGTTTTCGCAGATCTCGGTCACAGGACTCGCGGGGTGTTCCGCGCCGAACCAGCCTTTCCCCTGCTCCAGCCCCTCGAGCGCCCGTATGGCGACGTCGTTGCGCTCGAAGATACCGTCGACGGTCTGTCCGTCCTCGCGCAGCACCTCGAGTATCAGCGGGAAGAGCATGGGCTTTATCCTCTCGATCCCGACGGACAGGGTCTGGGTCACAAGTATGTTTGAAAAGCGGTCTACGGTGAGTCCGGGGAAGCCGTCGGCCTCGCCGAAGATGACGCGGCAGCAGGAGATATCGCCGCCCATCACGGTCCGGCGGTAGTCCCACGCGTATTTTATCCTTCTTTTCCAGAACGCCTCGTCAAAGCGGTCGTTCGCGTTGCGTGAGACAAGGCGCAGGCGTATCCGGCTCTCGCGGCTGACGAAGCCGGTGCCGAGATACTTGCCCTTTTCGCTCACTGCGTCGGCGAGCGCGCCGTTCTCGCACGCGCCCTCCTCGCCTCTTATCTCCGCGTCGTATATCCACGGATGGCCGCCCTCGACCCAGCGCGTTCCCTTGGCGCTGACGATAAAGCGGGGAAATCCTCTTTCAGCCTTCATTCTTTTTCTTCCTCTTTCCGGAGATCATGAAATAATGCGCGGTTATCGTGACGATGAACAGTATGCTCCCGTAACCGAAAACGGGATACAGCACCCCGATGAGGTCGCCGAAGCCGAAAAGCCCGGCGGCAAAGGACGCGCCGCACACCAGCGCGGTGAAAAGCCCTCTTTTTCTCCCGACCGCCGGAAATTTCCCGGCGAAGTAATTGACGACGCTCACCTGACTCGAGAGCGCAGCGCCGAACATCGCGGCAATGAGCAGCAGCGCGTAGCCGTAGCCCGCCCACGAATGGAGCCGCGCGGCCACGGTCAGCATGGGAAGCTCGCTCTCCGCCGCGCCCGGCACGCAGTCCACCGACAGCAGCACGCCCAGCGCGATGAGCAGAAGCATGAGCGTCCCGCAGCCTATGCCGGCGACTCTCGTGCCGCGCTTTTTCACATAGCGCCCGAACGGCGCGATGATGACGATGGTGGCGAAAAAGTTATAGCAGGCGAAGTTCATCGCGCTCACGAACCAGTTGCCCAGAAGGCCGTTCGCGCTCTGCGTCTCGAGCGCCGGGACGCCGCCGCGCACAAGGGTCGCGGCAGCCGTCAGCACCGACGCGAGCGCAAGGCACGGCACCGACAGCGAGAACACCGACACGAGGCTCGACAGCCCCGCGAGCGCGCACAGCAGCACGACCCCGGCGAACACCGCGCCGGCCGCCGCGTGAGGGAGCGAGAAAAGCTGCTCCGCGAGAGCGCCCGCGCCCGCGTTCATTATCGCCGCTATCGCGAACATCAGCAGCATTTCGAGCGCCGAGAAGCAGACTCTCAGCGGCTTTATCTCCCACGGCACGGCGAGCTTTTCCGCCTCGTAGATGCCTGTTTTTTCGGTCAGGGACATGATGAGCAGCCCCAGCAGAAAGAACAGCAGCATTGCCCCCGCCAGCCCCACATAGCCCATAAGGCCGAAATCACCGAAATATTGCAGCAGCTCCTGTCCGGACACATAGCCCGCGCCGAGGAAGCAGCCCGCGTATACCACGGCCAGCTTGATAAAATTAAGATCCTTCATAGAAAAACTCACAAAAAGGTAATAAAACGCGGGGAGGGGCGTCCCTCCCCGCGGGATATCAGATCAGCACTGCTTCATGAGGCGCACATAGAACTCTACGGCGCGCTTGGCGGTGTCGACGCGGATACGCTCGTTGTTGCCGTGGATGGTGTGGCGCTCCTCGGCGGTGAGGTCCATGGCGGAGAAGCGGTAGACCTTGTCGCTCAGGTCGCGGTAGTGGCGGCTGTCGGAGCACTGCACCATGAGATACGGGGAGACGATGGAGCCGCGCCATGTGCCGGAGACGGCGTTGACGACGCGCTGCCAGCCCTCGCAGTCGGTGCGGGAGATGGGGCTGGGGTTCTCGCCGATGATCTTGGTTATCTTCACGCTCTCGTCGCCGACGACGGAGCGGAGGTATTCGAGCGCGGAGTCCATGGTGTCCTCGGGATTGAGGCGCATGTTGGAGACCATGGAGGCGGAGGGCGGGATGACGTTGGACGCCTTGCTGCCGTTCATCTGGGTAAAGGCAACGGTCGTGCGCACGAGCGCGTTCAGCTCGCCGCCGCTCTTCTTGCAGATGCTGTCAAGAACGCCGCCGAAGCACCAGAGGTTCGCGAAGATCATGCGGTAGACAAAGGTGGAGTGACGGCCCAGCGTGTCGAACATCTCTATGACGGGCTTGGTGAAGTGCGCCTTGAAGGGGTGATCCTCGATCCTGACGCAGGCCTTGGACAGCACGCCCACAGGGGTGTGGGGCGCGGGAGCGGAGGCGTGGCCGCCGTTGGAGCTGACGGAGTATTCCACGTTCATAAGGCCCTTTTCCGCGATGCCGATGAGGGCGCAGGGGCCGCTCACGCCGGGGAACACGTCCTCGACCACGGCGCCGCCCTCGTCAACGACCATGGAGGGGACGATACCGTTCTCGGTGAAATAGTCCACAATGTTGACGGCGCCTCTGCCGTTGACCTCCTCGCCGCCGGAGAAGGCGAAGTAGATGTCGTTTTTCGGCTGGAAGCCCTGCTTTATGAGGTTCTCGGCGGCGGAGAGGACGCCGTTGAAGGTGACCTTGGTGTCGAGCGCGCCGCGTCCCCAGAGGAGGCCGTCCTCGATAATGCCCTCAAAGGCGGGCTTGTCCCAGTTCTCCTCCTCCACAGGCACCACGTCGTAGTGCGCCATAAGCACCGCCGGGTCGCCCGGCTCTCTGCCGTCCCACTTGAAGAGCAGTCCCCTGTCCGGGAAGCGCTTGAGGGAGCATTTCTCCATCACATGGGGATAAAGCACGGGGAGCTTGCCGATGAGCTTTTCAAACTCCGCGTCGTCCTCGAGCGAATGGTCGTCGTAGGACACGGTGCGGCAGCGGATAAGCTCCGCGAGAGCGTTCACCGCGGCCTCGCCGTCAAAGCTCACGTCCTCAAAGCTTTCCCTGCCCGCTTCCTTGGGCTTGAACATCGCTGTGCGGATAAGCACGACCGCGAGAAATACGGCGATGACCGCCAGAATGATGATACCAACCATTTTTTAAGCTTCCTTTCCTGATGAATACGACTTAATCCTGATCCAGCATACCTTTTTTATACATTATGCGGGATACCAGCAATGAAAACAGCACGCCCACCGGCACCATTATGCTCACATAGCCGCCGAGGCCGGGTATGGCGATGAAGAGGACGAGCATGAGCGCGACCGGGGCGATGGCGATCTTCCAGTTGCGGGAGATGAACACCACGCCGAGACCGCCGAAGAGCGCCGGCAGCATACGGTCGAACGCCGGGGCAAGCACGGGGGAATTGAGTATCGGGTCAAGCGGAATGATGAGCGCCACGCCGAGGATTATGATGAGCGTGGTAACGATACTCGACACCGCGATGGCGATGGTGGAGACTATCTCGCCCTCCTCGCTCTTGATGTCCGCGCCCACCAGCTCGAGAGCATTTATGGCGGCGGGAGCCTTGAGATTCGTGAGGTTGCCGGTGACGAAGGCGAGATACGACCCGCCCACGCCGAGCATTGGGACATAGGTGAAGGTCTCCACCGCGCCCACCGCCCAGAACATCGGCGCGGTGGCCAGCAGCCCCATCCAGAAGCCGTGCCAGTCGAGACTGACGCCGAAGATAAGGCACACCGCCGCTGGGAAGAGCAGCATGAGTACCATGCAGCTCAGGTTCCAGATACAGCCGTCTCTGTGGACGGAATCTATGTAAGAGAGGTTTTTCTTCATTTCGCGCACCTCCTCAGGATAACCAGTTCGTTATCGGGATGGCGGAGGCCATGCCGACGATAAGGCTTATGGGGAGCGCGTAGTCGTTCATCCAGCGCCAGCCGAGCTTCTTCATCGCGAGACCGCACACTCCCATCATCAGCGCCGAAACGAGCATGACCAGCACGGGGATAAGCCCGCTGAGGTCGCCGGTGAACACTCCCGGCAGGTCGCAGAAAACATAGCCGAGAAACGCGGAGATCATTCCGAGAAAGAGCGAGGCGGAGAAGATATCGGCCCACCTTTTGTCCCGGTTCTCGAGGCTTATCATGCCGTTCTGGAGCTTTCTCGACACCGCGGGAACGAGCCATATGCCCACCATTATGCCCACCGTCATGACGGCGGCGACTGTGGCGTACTGCTGCGCGGTGAGCGCGGAGACGTCCTCCCAGCGAAGCCCCATCGCGCTCAGGGCGTTGGTGGCGGCGGGGGTCTCATAGGTTATCGCGCCCACTACGCTAAGGCGCATCCACGGCAGCGGTATGCCAAGCTTCTTCGAGAGGCTTATCACGCTTATGACTATGGCCGTGGCGGGGGCCACGGTGAAGATGGCGGTGCCGATGACGATACGCCTGAGCTTGTCCATGGGCATGCCGATTCTCTTGCCCTGTCTCCATGCCTTCACGAGGAAATACACGGACTGCCCCAGCACGGCGGCGACGACTATGCCGGCCAGCAGGAACAGTACGGGGCTGTTTACGCTAAACTCCATATTGCTCAACTCCTTTTCTCCGCTATATAGTAAAATATCCCATCCCATATTGCAAGATTTTTATTGAACAAAAAAGCGGTTTTCCCCCTCTCCCGCTCCTCTCTTGCATGAGCGCGGGCAATGTGGTAACATACATAAAAACGACTGTGGGTATCCGGCGCCGAAGGGCGTCATGGGGCCGCAGCAGTTCGGCTACAACAAGAAAACGCACATAATGCATTTCATCGTCTATATTCCCGCCTGCGCCGCGCTCGCGTGGATATGCCCGCTCCTGTGAGCCGCGCGTTCGCGTGGCAGATAAGCAAACGGAGGTAATGACCGTGGCTTTTGATTTCAAGAAGGAATACAAGGAATTCTACATGCCGAGGAACACGCCCGAGATCGTGACCGTGCCGCGGGCGAACTACATCGCCGTCAGAGGCAAGGGGGACCCGAACGAGGAGGGCGGCGCGTACAAGAGCGCCATCGGCGTCCTGTATGCCGTTGCCTACACCCTAAAGATGAGCTATAAGACTGACCACAGGATAGAGGGCTTCTTTGAATACGTCGTTCCCCCGCTGGAGGGCTTCTGGCAGCAGGAGGGCAGGATCGCGATAGACTATTCGGACAAATCCTCGTTCAGCTGGATATCCGTCATCCGTCTGCCGGACTTTGTGACAAAGGCCGACTTTGACTGGGCCGTCGAGACCGCGTCGCGGAAGAAAAAGCTGGACTGCTCCTGCGCGGAGCTTCTGAGCGTCGACGAGGGGCTGTGCGTACAGATAATGCACGTCGGCGATTACGACGACGAACCCGCGACGGTGGCGCTCATGAACGCGTTCCTCGCGGAAAACGGCTATGTCAACGATCTCAGCGACGTGCGGCTGCACCACGAGATATACCTGACCGACGCGCGCAGGGTCGCGCGCGACAAGCTCAGGACCGTCATACGCCACCCCATCAGGAGGCTGTGATCCGCCCGCACACCGGAACAAAATATCGGCTCCCGCCCGGCGAATATCCGGGCGGGAGCTTTTTTGATTTTTTCAGCCCTTGGCCTCGCCGGGGGCCTTTGTCTTGGGCTTGTGGTAATAGCCGCGGCGGCGGTTGTTTTTCTTATGCTCCGCGCCGTTCGCGGAGGCGTTCTGGGGCGCGGCCTTCTTCGCGCTCTCGCCCTTTGCCTCGGCGCTCTTCGGCTCGGACTTTACCGGCTTTACGGAGGAGCCGCCGGCCGGTCTGCGGCGCGGTCTGGACTGGGGCCTGTCCCCGGTCTGCTTCTCGCCGCCCTCGCCCTTCGGCTGGGGCTTGACGAGCTGCTTTTCCCCGTCGCGCTCCCTGCTCTTTTTCTCGGCGGGCCGGTCGGCCTTCTTCCCGCTCTGCGCCGTGGCCGCTTCCCTCGCGCCGCCCTCCGCCTTGGGCTTTCCGCGCCCGCGGCGGCGGTTATTCTGGCGGCGAGGCTCTTTTTCCTGCGCGCCCTGCTCGCTCTTGTTTTCCGCCGGCTCCTCGGGGAGCATGACGGGCATCTTCCACTCGTCCTCCTGCTCCTCCTCCGGCTCCTCGGGTACATACTTGAGTACCGAGGGGAGAGGCTCGCCCTCCTTGGGCCTGCCGCCGGGTACGGCCGCAAGCTCGTTGGACCTGTAGACGTTGAGCGTGTCATCGTCAGAGCCGTCGAGCTTGACCTTGACGGTCTGACGGAGGAGGTTCACCTGCACGGCGGTGCCGTAGCCGTCCTTCGTCTCGACGAATGCTCCCTGCTTGGGAACGCTCTTGATGAGGTCCTCATAAGCCTCCTGCTCATAGCGCAGGCAGCACATGAGCCGGCCGCAGCTGCCGGATATCTTGGTGGGGTTGAGGGAGAGGGACTGCACCTTCGCCATCTTGGTGGAGACGGGCTGGAAGTCCTCGAGGAACTGGCTGCAGCAGTAGGGTCTGCCGCAGATACCGATGCCGCCGATCATCTTCGCCTCGTCGCGCACGCCGATCTGCCTCAGCTCGATACGGTTGCGGAAAATGCCCGCGAGGTCCTTCACCAGCTCGCGGAAGTCCACGCGCCCGTCGGAGGTGAAAAAGAACATGGTCTTATTCCCCTCGAAATTGCACTCCACGTCCACGAGCTTCATGTCAAGGCCATGCTCCGCGATCTTCTTCTGGCAGATCTCGAAGGCTTCCTTTTCGCGCTGCTTGTTTATCTCCGCGACGCGCATGTCGTCATAGGTCGCAAGGCGCACCACCGGGCGCAGCGGCTGCACGACGGCGTTATCCTCCACAAAGTGGTTGCCGCGCACGCAGTCGGCGATCTCAAGCCCCTTGGAGGTCTCGACTATGATACGCTCCCCGGAGGGTATTTTCAGGCCGTTGGGGGAAAAGAAATAGCACTTTCCCCTGTTTTTGAATTTTATGCTTACTACTTCGATCAATTCATTTTCCTCTGTTTCCGCCCCCGGCGACGGCGTCCGCCGCCAGCAGGCCAAATATATGTTTGACTCCCGTGTTCACCTTGAGATACCCGAGACAGCGCGCCGTGAGCGCGTTGAGGCGCGTAAGCTCCTCCCTGCTCATGCCCAGCGCGTCTCTTCTCAGGCACAGCATGTCCGCCGTAAGCTCCCCGGCGCATTCAAGAAAGTCCGCCGCCGCTCTCGCGTCCATGGTCTCGTTCTTCGCACACCACGCGAAGAGCTTTGCCCGGTCGCCTGAGGCCGCCGCACGGATGAACGCTCTGGTGAGCTTTTCGGTCTCCTCGTCCGCCGCCGCCCCGTCCCCGCCGAGGTCGATCTCGGCGCAGCGGGAGCGCACCGTGGGGAGGAGCTGCTGCGCGTTCACGGTGCAGAGCAGGAACAGCACGTCCTTCGGCGGCTCCTCAAGGAGCTTGAGCGCCGCGTTCTGGGCGGGGACGTTCATGGCGTCCGCCTCATCGATGATGTACACCTTTCGCTCCGCCTCGTTCGGCAGGACATACGCGTCGGTGATAACGGCGCGTATCTGGTCGACGCCGATCTCGCGCTTTTTGCGCCCCTTGTCGTCCGTGAGCCGGGAGACAAGGGTGATATCCGGGTGAATGCCGGTGAGCGCCTTGCGGCAGGCGCGGCACTCCCCGCAGGGAACGTCGCGTCCGCGCAGACACACGGCCGCGGCGGCTATCTGCCGCGCTGCCCTGAGCGCTTCGTCCGGTGATCCGGCCGTCACGATATACGCATGTGAAAGGCGGCTCGCGTCGCCGAATTTCAGTTCCGCCATATCTTTCCACCGCTGAACACTAAAGTATCGGTATATTTTACATTTTTTCTTCACTTTAGTCAACAGCAAAAACGCACCGGTGAAATTCTCTCCTCACCGGTGCGCCGTTTTTATTTTGCCGCCGCGCTGTCGGCTATCTCAAGCGCGAGACGCCGCAGATATTCCTCCCTGTCCTCTTCCTCCTCGCGCACCCTCTCCGCGCGCATACGCTCCACCTCGGCGGAAATGAGCGGCAGGGCGCTGAGCGTGAACACGGCGAGCGAACCGAAAAAGCGCACAAGCTCCGCCGCCGTCCGCTTCTCGGGCAGAAATACGCACATGAGCGCGTCCGCCGCGCCCACCGCCGCCGTGCCGAGCAGCGCGGTGAGGATACTGCGTCTGTTGAATATCCGTTTGACAGGCATATCGGGAAAAACTATTTTCATCATCGCGAATATGACCGCGAGCATTATCCCAGCCGTCGCCGCGCAGCGAAGGACCGTGCCCGCGACAGGCGAGAGGACCGCGCTCCAGAGCGCGGAGACCGCAGTGATGACGAGCCAGCCGACGCACCAGAGCGGCACGCCGACCGCCGCACGCACTCCGGCGGGCAGGGTCTGTACGAGACGGCGCACTCTCCGCCGCAGGGAGCGCTTTTCCGCTTCCCCGGCGTCATCCCCACCGCCGTCGCACTCGTCGTCCGCGGCGTACTTGGCGGTCTGGGCGGTCTGGGCGGGTATCATCGCGTCATCGTCGTCCATGAGATCCGCGGGCGAGTCAAAGCTGCCGCCGAGGACCGTTCCCGCGGCAGCTATCACCGCGGCGGCCGTGGCCGCGGCGCGTTTCTTGGTCTTGTTCGTGCCGTTTGCGTTCAAAGCTGCTCCTTTTCCGGCGCGGGGCCTATGCAGCGGAAACGCTGAAAGCGTTCCCCTCCGCGCTCCACGGTCTCGTTCCACATGGAGGCAGGGCGCACCCATATCCCCCTCTCGCCGTACAGCGCGCGGTAGACGACCATTTCCTCCCTGGTCTCGCTGTGGCGCGCGAGGTACAGCACCTGATAGTCGTTTCCCTTGAAGTGCCGGTATATCCCCGGCCTGATATCATATTCCATATCTCTCGCCTCCGTTCACCGATATCCTACGGCAAAGCGGAGTTTTTGTCAATATACGGACAGGGCAGGCACTTTCATGCCTGCCGGAGAATCCCTCAGAGATATCCCTGCATATCGTGCGCAAGCTTTTCCTCAAGACTTATGAGGCGCTTGGCGATGTCCTTGCTGCGCTCGTCGGCGGCCTTGTACTGGTTGAGATAGCGGTTGAGCGACTTGACGCCCATATTGCACCCGTCCGTCATCAGCTCCGCGATGGCGGCGTCGGAGCCGTCGACGGCAAGCTTCAGATTGGTCTTTATCCACGACATGCTCTCCGCCACCGCGCCGGGAGCCTTGCCCTCGTCGCCGTAGGAGCAGAGCAGGCGGCTGCATTCGTCCTCGAGCCGGCTGTGTTCGCCGCGTATGGCCTCAAGGCTGTTTTTCATTCTGCGGGACTTGACTCTGCCGACCACGTCGTCGATGGAGCTTGTCCCCATTTTTATCCCCGCGTCGCACTCGCGCAGGAGCTTAACGGTGTCCTGTTCTATCATAAATACGCCTCCTTTTCCTACCGGGATTATTCCCGGAAAGGCAGCGTTTTATGAGCAAAAGGCCGGGGCGCTTGGCGTCTCCCCCGGCCTTTTATTCACTCTATGCCTGTTACCTTGTAGTCCTGCGCCTCGACGGCGGCCTTGAGAGCCTCGTCGGAAACGCCGCTGTGCGTGACCACCGCGGTCCCGGCGCTGTGGCTGACGACCGCGCTCTCGACACCGTCAACGGCCTCCAGCGCCTTTTTCACTCTTGCCTCGCAGTGAGAGCACATCATGCCCTCGATATGCATGGTTCTTTCCACGGTTTTTTTCTCCTTTCGTTTCTGCTTAATTATTCTGTCCTTTTTGCTGTCATAAATGTCAACGAAATTGAGCCGCAGCGCGTTCGTCACCACGCAGAAGCTCGAAAGGCTCATCGCCGCCGCGCCGAGCATGGGGCTGAGCTTGAGTCCCAGCGACACGAACGCGCCCGCCGCGATGGGAATGCCTACAGAGTTATAGAAGAACGCCCAGAAGAGGTTCTGCTTTATGCTGCGCAGTGTCGCGCGGCTGAGACGTATGGCGGCGGGAACATCGCTCAGGCGGCTGTTCATCAGCACCACATCCGCCGCGTCCAGCGCGATGTCCGCGCCCGCGCCGATGGCTATGCCGACGTCCGCGCGCGTAAGGGCGGGAGCGTCGTTTATTCCGTCGCCCACCATGGCGGTCCGCCCCTCCTGAGAGAGACGGCGGATAACGGCCTCCTTGCCGTCGGGCAGCACCCCGGCAATGACCTCGTCTACGCCCGCCTCGCGGCCTATGGCCTCGGCGGTGCGCTGATTGTCGCCGGTGAGCATGACCACGCGAATGCCCATGTGTCTGAGTTCTTCAACGGCGCGGCGGCTGTCGTCCTTGATGGTGTCCGCCACGGCTATTATGCCGCAGAGCTTACCGTCGGCGGCAAAGAGCAGCGGCGTTTTTCCCTGCTGAGCAAGCTCGGCGCATTTTCCCTCCGCCTCGCCGAGAGCAGCGAGCTTTCCTATATAGCTCATGCTGCCGCCGACGACGGCCTTACCGTCCAGCGTACCGGCAAGTCCGTTGCCCGGCACCGCGCGGAAGTCCGCGACGTCCTTAACGGCTATGCCGCGCTGCCCCGCGCAGTCTATGACCGCCTTTGCAAGCGGGTGTTCGCTGCAGCTCTCGAGCGCGGCGGCAAGGGAGAGCAGCTCGTTCTCGTCCATGCCGTCGGTCGGGAGTATATCGGTGACTCTTGGCTTGCCCTCGGTGATGGTGCCGGTCTTGTCGAGCGCGACGACCGCGGTACGTCCCGCGTTTTCGAGCGCCGTCGCGGTCTTGAAGAGTATGCCGTGCTTTGCGCCCATGCCGCTGCCGACCATGATGGCGACCGGGGTCGCGAGTCCCAGCGCGCAGGGGCAGGAGATGACCAGCACAGAGATGGCCCTGCCGAGCGCGAAGCCCGCGCCCGCGCCCTTCGCGAGCCAGACCGCGAGCGTGACGAGCGCGATGGCCAGCACGGCGGGGACGAACACGCCGGAGACCTTGTCCGCGGTCTTTGCGATGGGGGCCTTGGTGGCGGAGGCGTCGGAGACCATTTTGATGATCTGGGAGATGGTCGTATCCTCGCCCACGCGGCTCGCCTCGCAGCGAATAAAGCCCTCCTGATTTATCGTTGCGGCGGAGACACTGTCGCCGGCCGCCTTGTCCACGGGAATGCTCTCGCCGGTGAGCGCGGATTCGTCAACGGCGCTGTGTCCCTCGGTGATGACACCGTCAACGGGAATGCTCTCGCCGGGGCGGACGACGAAGATGTCGCCGCGCTTGACCTCGGCAACGGGAACGGTCGTTTCCTCGCCGTTTCGGATGACGTTCGCGGTTTTCGGCGCGAGTCTCATAAGGCCGCGGAGCGCGTCGGTCGTTTTGCCCTTTGAGCGCGCCTCGAGCATTTTGCCCACGGTGATGAGCGTGAGTATCATCGCAGCGGACTCAAAGTAGAACTCGTGCATCCACTCCTCGGCCGCGGCGGCGCCCCCGGCCAGCTGGGCCGCGCTCATCGCAAAGAGCGCATAGGTGCTGTACCCGAAGGCGGCGGCGGAACCCATCGCCACGAGCGTGTCCATGTTGGGCGCACGGTGGACGAGGCCCTTGAAGCCGTTGATGAAAAACTTCTGGTTTATGACCATGACTATGCCCGAGAGCAGAAGCTCCGTCAGCCCGATGGCCACGGGGTCCTTATCCAGAAACTCCGGAGCCGGCCAGCCCCACATACAGTGGCCCATCGAGAGATACATCAGTGCGAGAAGAAAGCCCAGCGACGCGATGAGCCTGCGACGGAGCGCGGGGGTCTCGTGGTCGGCGAGAGCCTCCTCGGCGTCCTCGCCGGTCTTCGGCTCGCTGCCCTTGAGCGACGCGCCGTACCCGGCGGCTTTAACGGCGGCGATAACGGCGGCGCTGTCGGCGCTGCCCTCGACGCCCATGGAATTTGTAAGCAGACTTACGGAGCATGCCGTCACTCCCGGCACGCCCGAGACTGCCTTTTCAACGCTGGCGGAGCATGCCGCGCAGCTCATTCCGGTAACGGAATATTGTTTCATGCAGTCACCTTCTTTTTCTTTCATTTCGTGCGTAATTATTTTATACCGCTTTTTCGTTAATATCAAGTCAGCAGAAT
The DNA here is from genome assembly GCA_934573855.1 of uncultured Oscillospiraceae bacterium. Lineage (GTDB taxonomy): Bacteria > Bacillota > Clostridia > Oscillospirales > Oscillospiraceae > Limivicinus. Next base: position 89,417 of record CAKTMF010000002.1, read on the forward strand.
GTGAAAAGCTGAGGCCCTTCAATGTGCTTTCCAAGGGATTTAGTAGTGAAAAATAAATAATTTTCCTCTTTTTGCTTTGTTCCGCGCTGCGGCTCGGCTCCCGGCAGGGGACACTTTTCAGAGCATGTGCGCGGGAGGAGCAAGCCCCTCCCCTACGGAGAAACGTAGAGAGTAAAATGAGCTTCCCCCCCCTTGGGGAAGGCTCCCTCCGGCGGAGGGAGATGTCGGCGAAGCCGACAGAGGGAGGGGCGGAAAGCTGTCCGCGGAGCGGACTGAGGGGACATTGGACGCGCGGTGTTCAGCGCGGCACAGCGGATGTCCCCCGCCGAACGACGCAAAAAGGGTGCGCCGCAGGCACACCCTTTTTCTTATCAAATTTTATCAGTCCTCGAACCAGTTGATGATATGTCTCGGACAGATCTCGGCGCAGTGACCGCAGGCGACGCACTTGGAGGCGTCCACGACGGCCAGATTCTCCAGCACGGTGATAGCGTCCGAGGGACACTCACGCTGGCACTTCATGCAGCCGATACAGCCGTTGTCGCACATCTTCATGACCTTCGCGCCCTTGTCGTGGTTGCCGCAGGCGGGCATTACGCGCTGGGACGCGGGGAGGAGCTTGATAATGCTCTTGGGGCAGGTATCCACGCAGGTACCGCAGCCGACGCACTTGTCGCGGTCGACCTTGGCGACGCCGTCGACGATGTGGATGGCGTCAAAGGGACATGCCTTCACACAGTTGCCGAGACCGATACACGCGAAGGTGCAGGTCTTGTTGCTCTTGCCGCCGAAAAGCATTGCCGCGCGGCAGTCCTGCGGGCCGGTGTAGTTGAAGCGAAGCTCCGCGTGGCCGTCTGTGCCGGAGCAGGGAACGAAAGCGACCATCTTTTCGACGTTGGAGGCGGAGACGCCCATGACCTCGGCGATCTTGGCAGCGGTCTCGGCGCCGCCGGCGACGCACCTGTTGGTGGGCGCTTCGCCCTTTGCCACGGCGGCGGCATAGCCGTCGCAGCCGGGGTAGCCGCAGCCGCCGCAGTTCGCACCCGCGAGGCACTCGCGGACAGCGGCCTGCTTGGGGTCTACTTCAACGTGAAATATCTTGGAGGCGAAGGCGAGTATCGCGCCGAACAGAGCGCCCAGAACGCCCAGAACGGCGATGGAAAGAAGAATGGTTTTCATTTCAGCGCACCTCCGTCATACAGGAATGGACATCCCGCTAAAGCCCATGAACGCAAGCGCCAGCAGGGCCGCGGAGACCAGACAGATGGGGAAGCCCTCGAAGCACTCGGGATAATCGGAGAACTCGACTCTCTCACGCACGGAGGCAAACAGCACGATGGCGAGCAGGAAGCCGCCGCCGCCGGTAATGCCGTAGACCACGGACTCGATGAAGTTGTAGTCGTTCTGCACGTTCAGCAGCACGACGCCGAGGACCGCGCAGTTGGTGGTGATGAGGGGCAGATAGATACCCAGCGCAGAATAGAGGGAGGGTACGGATTTCTTGAGGAACATCTCGACGAACTGAACGAGCGCCGCGATGATGAGGATGAAGGCGAGAGTCTCGAGGAATTCGAGCCTGAGAGGGATGAGTATGTAGTGGTCGACGACCCAGCAGATCGCGGAGGCGAGGCCCATGACGAAAATGACCGCGAGGCCCATGCCGACGGCGGTGTCGGTCTTGTTCGAGCAGCCCAGGAACGGGCAGCAGCCGAGGAACTGGGAGAAGATGAAGTTGTTTGTCAGGATAGCGCCGAGAGTAATGGCGACTATCGTGGAAAGATCAAAGCCCATTATTTCCCTGCCTCCTTTGCGGCCTTTTCAGCCGCTTCTTTTTTCTTTGCGGACTTTTTCAGCGCGTACTGCATGACGGCGATGAGAACGCCGAGCGTGAGGAAGCCGCCGAAGGGCAGGTTCAGAATGCTCGCGCCAAAGTCGGAATTGAAGAGCTGTATGCCGGCGCCGGTGCCGTCAAGAGTGAAGCGGAAGCCGTTCGTCACGTCGATAAGGCCGCCGCCGAAGCGTCCGCTACCCAGCAGCTCGCGCACGACGCACATGATGATCAGCACGCAGGTGTAGCCCAGACCCTGAAAGATACCGTCGAAGAAGGAGTCCTTCACGCTGTTCTTCTGGCAGAACGCCTCCGCGCGGCCGATGATTATGCAGTTGACGACGATGAGGGGGATGAACACGCCCAGCGCCTCGCTGAGGGCGGGGATGTAGGCCTGCAGCAGCAGGTCGACGATGGTGACGAAGCCGGCGATGACGACGACGAATATCGCAAGGCGTATCTCGTCGGGAATGATCTTGCGGATGGCCGAGACCACAACGTTGCAGCAGGTGAGGATGACGAGGACCGAGAGTCCCATGCCGACGCCGTTGAAGAGCGTGGTGGTGATTGCCATGGTGGCGCACATGCCTATCTGCTGTACGAGAACGGGGTTATTGGTGATAAGGCCTTCCCTAAACTGATTCTTGATTTTCATTCAGTCTGACCTCCTTAACCCAGGGATTCAACAGCCTTGATGGCCGTTGCCGTTGCATTTGCGATGGAGCGAGAGGTGATGGTCGCGCCGGTGAGCGCGTCGATCTCGCCGCCGGCCTTGGTGATGGCGCAGCTGCTGTCCTGACCGACGAACTGCGTGCGGAAGTCGACGCCGACCTTTGCGGTGCTGGCGGCGTTCGCGCCCAGACCGGAGGTCTCGGAGTGGGAGATGATGGAAATGCCGGTGCATTTGAATTCGGTATCAACGCCGACCGCCATGGTGATGCTGCCCTGCGCGCCGGAGAAGGTGGTCATTACGACATGGCCCGCTCCGTTGTCCGCGGCGGCGATGCTGTCGACGGTGGGGAACGCTTCCTTGTCGAAGTCGACGTCGGTGTAGGAATCGGCCGCGAGGACGGAGGCGTAGGCCTTGGCGGTCTTTGCTTCCTTCTGCATTTCGATGGTGTCCTTGGTCAGCTCGTAAATGCCGCCGAGAACGCCCGCGACGATGGCGCAGACAAGAAACAGGATAAAGGTAAGCTTCAGTATCTTATTCATTTACTTTGCCTCCTTTGCGGCTTTCTTCGCCGCCTTCTCCGCCGCGATGTCCTCCTTGGACACGCCGAACTGGTGACGGTGGAAAGCCTTGTCGATGGCCCAGGAGCAGAGGTTCATTATAAGTATCGCGTAGGAAACGCCCTCGGGATAGCCGCCGAAGGCACGGATCAGCACGGTGAGAACGCCGCAGCCGAAGCCGTAGAGGAGCTGTCCGTTGGCGGTGACGGGAGAGGTGGCATAGTCGGTGGCCATGAAGATCGCGCCGAGCATGAGGCCGCCGGAGAGTATGTTGAGGAGCATCCAGTCGACTCTGCCGTAGCCGCTCTTGCCAAAGACGAGGGAGATGAGAGCGACGGTGCCGATGAAGCTCACGGGGATACGCCAGGTGATGACCTTGCGGATGAGGAGGTAAACTCCGCCGATGAGCAGGGCCAGAGCGCTTATCTCGCCGATACAGCCGGGGACCGCGCCCAGGAACATGGACATGGGGGAGTAGTAGGCGGGCAGAGCGCTGCCGGAGTACATATAGGAAAGAGGAGTCGCCATCGTCGCGGCGTCAACCACGCCCTGCAGGGAGAGCGGAGTCGCCCATGTACCCATGATGAGCGCGTAGGAGGCGAGCAGGAACGCACGTCCCGCGAGCGCGGGGTTGAGGAAGTTCTTGCCGATGCCGCCGTAGAGCTGCTTGACGACCACGATGGAGAAGAAGGAGCCGATGATGGGCAGCCACCACGGCGCGCTGGGGGGAAGCACCAGCGCCAGCAGGAGGCCCGTGACGCAGGCGGAGAGGTCGCCGATGGTGTTGGTCTTTTTCATCAGGCGGCGGTAGAGCCACTCAAAGAATACCGCGGAGATCATGGAGGACGCGATGACGAGGAGGGGATATGCGCCAAACTGCCACACGGCGACGCCCACCGCGGGGAGCAGCGCGACGATCACGTCCAGCATTATGCGCTTGGTATCGGTGATTGTCCTTACCTGGGGCTGGTATGCCACGTCAAGGACGATTCTTTCTTTCTTTTCCGCCATTATTTCTGTGCCTCCTTTGCGGACTCGGCCTTTGCCTTTTCCTTGAAGGCTCGGGCCTGGAACATGAGCTTTGCGGTCTTGAAGGCGTGAGTCAGGGGCATTCTCGCCGGGCAGTTGTAGGAGCAGCTGCCGCACTCGAAGCAGTCGGTGATGTGGTACTTTTCCATGTTCTCGTAATCGCCCTTGCTGTAGTACATGTACATGAACACGGGCTCGAGGTTCATGGGGCAGACGCTTATGCACTTGCCGCAGCGTATGCAGGTGGGATTTTCCACATGTCTGTCCTCTTCCTCGGTGAAGAACAGCACGCCCGCGGTACCCTTGATGGTGGGAGCCTCGAAGCTGGTGGCGCAGATACCCATCATGGGGCCGCCCAGAACGATCTTTCTGGGGGTCTTGACGAAGCCGCCGCACTGCTCGGCGAGATAGCCGAGGGGCGTACCCACGCGCGTGAGCGCGTTCACGGGGGCCTTCAGCGCACTGCCGGCGACGGTGACGATACGGTCGATAACGGGTCTGCCCTCATAGCAGGCCTGATATATGGCGTAGCAGGTGCGGGTGGAGATGACGTTGCAGCCCACGCCGGAGGGCAGCCCGCCGGGCTTGACCTCGCGGCCGGTGATGGCCTTGACCTGCATTTTCTCCGCGCCCTGGGGGTACTTTATCTCCTCGGGGCATATCTCTATGCCGTAATTCTCGGGGTGGTGGGAGGTGAGAAGCTTTATCGCGTCGGCCTTGTTCTTCTCGATGCCGTAGTAGGCCTTGTCGACGCAGCTGGCGATACGGACGAGCTCAATGCCCTTGAGCAGCTGCTCGGGATAGTTGAGCATGGTGAGATGGTCGCCGTTGAGATAAGGCTCGCACTCGGCTCCGTTGATGATGAGCTTGTCGACCTTGCCGATACCGCCGCGGATCTTGAACGCGGTGGGGAACATCGCGCCGCCCAGACCCACGACGCCCGCCTGACGGATACGCTCAAGTATGGCCTCGGGATCCTTCAGCTCCTCCTCGGTGAGGGGCTTGAGATCGTCGCAGGGGGTATCCTGATAGTCGTTCTCGATGACTATGGACATTATCATATCGCCCAGAGGGTGGGGTCTCGGCTCGATGGCAACGACCTTGCCCGAGACGGATGCATGGACGGGTGCGGAAACGGGGGCGGGATTCTCGCCGATCTTCTGCCCCATCTTCACATAGTCGCCCACGCTCACCAGCGGCTTGCAGGGCGCGCCGATGTGCTGCGCCATGGGGATAATGACCTGAGGAGGCGGTGCGATCACGGTGATGGGCGCCTGGGGCGCCTTCATGTAGTTGGGGTGTACGCCGCCTTTGAATGTGTAGGACATTTGCTTTCACCTCTTAAAAATTTCCGGATATACATACTGCGTAGATTTTAGCACAGTTTGTTGCAAATTGTCTACAAGTTTTGAATAGAAATTCGTCTTTTTTATCAGTTAAGTTATTAACGAGCCTGTTAATCGCTTGTCAATGCCATGCTATATTCCATATTTTGTAAATTCATCTTTGTTTTCATAAATTGTTAACTATTCTACATCAAATGACAGCTTTTTAACGCTCTTTGCCGCTATCCGGTGCTCTCCCCCGCGCTTCCCTCTTGCGCCGGTGGACGCCGCCATGCTATAATGAATCAAATAATCTTGACGGGAGGCATACTAATGAAAATATACGATGTCAGCGGCATGAGCGAGGGGGCCGCTCTCGCGGCGGACCTTGAGTCGGCGGAGCGCTTTGACAGCATATATGTGGGCAATCTCGGCGTTTACTACCGGGACGGCTTCCGCATGAAGCACATACCCTACGCATTCGCGCAGAGGGTGTTCCTGCGCATTCAGGAGGTCAGCGGCAAAATGTGCTGCGGCAGCACGGTGTTCCAGTACTTCCGGCTGGTATTCGTCTGCGGCGGCAGAGAGATAGCCGACGCGATGAGCGAGAACGAGGCAGCCTTCCGCGCGGCGCTCGAAAAAATAAAGGAAAAAGCGCCGGAGCTGAAATTCGGCGTGGAGGAAAAGCCATGACAGAAAATGATCTCGAGCTTCTTGATTTCCGTGTGATAGACCTCGCGAGCCACATCGACCCCGGCGTCGGCGCGGAGCTTTCTCTCTCGACGAAGAGCGGCATCTCAGCCCGCACGCCCGAGCCGTTCGACGGCACGCTCTACATGTATCTGAAAATACGCATTGCCGGGCAGGACGAGTCGCTGTTCCTCCTCGACCTCACCGCCGAGACCATCGTCCGTCTCCCCGAGGGGACGGCCGGCGTCAGCGACGACGACGCCCCGGCCTGTGTCGCGGTCGCACAGCGCGAGACCTACCGCGCCATCCGCGAGCTGACCACGGCGATGGGCATAACGCCGCTCGACCTGAGCGCCGCCGAATGACGGGGAAGGGGCCGGATATGTTCACCTTCAACCATTTCAATTTCAACGTCCTCGACCTTGAGCGCAGCATCAAATTCTATGACGAGGCGCTGGGTCTCAGGCCCGTGCAGGAAAAGACCGCTGCGGACGGCAGCTTCAGGCTGGTGTTTCTCGGCGACGGGGAGACGGATTTCCGTCTCGAGCTGACGTGGCTGGCCGGACGCACGGAGCCTTACGATCTCGGCGAGTGCGAGTTCCACCTTGCTCTCGCAGCGGACGACTATGAGGCCGCTCACCGGCGCCACCGGGACATGGGCTGCATATGCTATGAAAATCCCGACATGGGCATTTATTTCATCGAGGACCCCGACGGCTACTGGATAGAGCTCGTACATAAAAGATAACTCAGGGATCAGGTGCGGATAAATGGAATTCGTATGCAGGCTGTTCCGGCAGGACCCCAATGAGCGCGAGGGCGTGATCACCGCCGTCTCAGCTCTGGGTATCGCGGTAAATCTTCTCATCGCGGCGGCGAAGGTCGTGCTTGGTCTTTTCGCCTCCTCCATCGCCATCGTGTCCGAGGGTGTGAACAACGCCTCCGACGCGATGACCTCCGTCCTCACGCTGGTGGGGTCGCGGCTGGCCGGGAAACACCCGGACGCGAAGCACCCCTTCGGCTACGGGCGGGTCGAGTATCTCACGAGCCTTGTCATCGCGGGGCTGATACTCTTCACCGGCATTGAAATGCTCATAAGCTCGGTGAGGCTCATTTTCGAGCCGTCGGAGCTGAATGTCCCCGTCCAGGCGCTTGTCATGGTGGCGGTCTCGGCGGTGATAAAGTTCCTCCTCGGCGTATTCACAGTGAGCGCGGGCAGGAGATCCGGCTCGGGCGCGCTGGTCGGCGTTGGTCTCGACTGCCGGAACGACTCCTTCATCTCCGTCGTCACGATACTCTCCGCGGTCATCTTCATCGTCTCCGGCGTGTCCGTGGACGCGTATGTGGGCGTTCTCATGTCGCTGCTCGTGGTAAAGGCGGGCTTCGACGTGCTGCGCGATACGGTGTCCGAGCTTCTCGGCCGCCCCGGCGACGCGGAGCTTGCGGCGAAGCTATACAGGGAGATACGCTCCACCCCCGGTATTCTCGGCGCGGTGGACATGATGCTCCACAACTACGGCCCGGACGCCTACTCCGGCTCCGTCAACGTCGAGATCGACCACGAAAAGACCGTGGGCGAGGTCTACGACTTTCTCCACGCGCTTCAGCTTCGCATAATGCGCGAGTATAATGTCACTCTTGTATTCGGCGTGTACGCCGTGGACGGCGACCACGAGGAGGTCCGGGTCATACGGCAGCGTATCGCGGAGTTCGTCCGCGCCCATGAGCATGTCAAAAGCTTCCACGCCGTCTACCTCGACCCCGCCTCGCCGCGGCTCTACTGCGACCTCATCGTGGACTATGAGCTTCGCGACTGGAGTCTTCTGCGCGGGGAGTTTACCGACTTTATGCGCGAAAGCTTTCCCGAGCGTGAGCTTGTCCTGACCATCGAGACCGAGTTCGTGTGACACGGTGCCGAAGCATCCCTCCCTGCGTCAGAGCCTCCCGAACCAAGGCGCGGAAGGAGCAAGCCTCTCCCGCAAAAACAACCACCCCCGGAGGGCTGTGTCAACAGCCCTCCGGGGGTGGTCTGTTTCATATCAGTACGCGTACACGCCGCCGCCGATGAATTCGCGTATCAGCGCGTCCTCGGCGACGTACTTCTCGTCGATATCTCCGAAAAGCTGCAGAGCGGGCAGCACCTCGCGCAGCTCGTCGTAGCGCTCGATCCCCTCGGGGATGGCCCGGAACAGCTCGGTGGCGGTGCGGTTGAACACCGGCAGCTCATAGGGCATGGTGGAGTCGAACTGGTAATTCGCCTTGTTCTTGAAGGGGGAGATGTTGTTCTTCTCGCCGCGGCGGACGTTCGCCCACATGCTCATGGTCTCGGCCGGGTCGGAGCCGCGGAAGTTATAGTCGCGCACGGTGCGGCGCACGAGGCGGAACCATGTGCGCTTGAACACGACCTGCCCGTTGAAGAGGACGTCGCTCTGCGCGGATATGTAGAGCTTGAACGCGTCGGGGTGGCGCTCGGTTATCATGTCGTTGAGCGCGTGGATTCCCTCGAAGATGACGACCTCGTCGCTTTTGAGCTTTATGGACTTCGACGGCTCCTGAATGCGCATTTTGCGGGAGAACTCATACTTTGGGATGAAAACGCGCCTGCCCTGCGCGAGCATGGTGAAGTGCCTGTTCAGAAGCTCCATGTCGAGACACAGCGGGGATTCGAGGTCGTAATCCCCCTCGGGCGTGCGCGGCGTGGTCTCGGGGTCGAGGGTGTTGAAGTAATCGTCCATGCCCACATAGTGGGTGCCGACGCCGCGGCGGTCCAGCTCCTCGGCGATCTTCATGGAGGTGGTGGTCTTGCCGGAGCCGGACGGCCCCGCGAGCAGGACTATGGGGCTTTTTTTGCGGTTTTCTATGATAAGCTCCGCCGCCTTTTCGACCTTTTTGCGGTACACCTCGTCGCTCTCCTCGACGAAGCCCTTGGGGTCCGCGACGGTTTTGAGATTTATCTCGCTCAGATCGTATGCCATGTCTTATCCTCCAAATAAAATTCGCTTATTTTTTTCTTTCCGGCGCATATCCTGTCGATACCGCCGATATATTCCTGCGGGTACTTCGGCTCCATTACGCGGATGTTCCGCCCCTCGCCGGGGCAGACGAGCTTGGTGGAGCCTCCGCCGCCCATGGCGATTATGCTGCACAGCTCCTCCATTATGCAGATGTTGTAGAGATTGACGTACCCGTCCTTCGCCCAGCCCACGTTCTCGAAGCCGCCGGACATGAACTTCTGCCGGTAGAGGTAATAGGGAGAATAGCCCGCCGAGGCGAGCCTTTCGCGGGCGATGTCCAGCATGGCGGAGACCTCCGCCCCGGTGGGCAGCTGCGCGCCCTCGAGAGTTATGCGCGAGCCCTTTTTGAGTGAAAGAGTATGTACGGTGACATTCTCCGGCGCGAGCGCAAGCACCCTCTCCACCGTGTCGCGAAAGCCCTCCGCCGTGTCGGTCGGAAGCCCTGCGATGAGGTCCATATTCACCGCGAAGCCGCCGGTCTCCCGCACCTTTTCAAGCGCCGTCTCCACATCCGCCGCCGTGTGACGCCGGCCTATGGCCGCGAGGACTCCGTCGGACATGGTCTGGGGATTGACGCTCACGCGGTCGACGCCGTGGGCGCGAAGCACCCTGAGCTTTTCGGCGGTAATGGTGTCGGGCCGGCCGGCCTCAACGGTGTATTCCCGCAGAGCGCTCAGATCGAACCCGGTCTCGAGCGCCGTACACAGCGTCTCGAGCTGCGCGGGCGAGAGCGTGGTGGGCGTACCGCCGCCCATATACACCGACACGACCCGCAGGTCGAGGCGCCGCACCTCCGCCGCCGTGGCGGAGATATCCATGAGCAGCGCCTGCATGAACGGCTCGATGAGCTTCATGCTCTTTTCCACCGACTGGCTCACGAAGCTGCAGTAGGCGCAGCGCGTGGGGCAGAACGGTATGCCCACATAGAGGCAGACGTCGCTTTTATCCAGCGACGCGGCGGCCTTCATCGTCTCGCGCGCCGTGTCCATGCACAGCCTCGCGCGCTCCTCCGTCACGTCGTAATCGTCTGTAAAGCGCCTCAGCGCCTCATCCTCCGAAGCACCGGAGGCGAGTATGCCGCAGAGTAGCTTCCCCGGTCTCACCCCGGTGAGTGCACCCCACGCCGGGCGCTCTATGCCGTAGCTCCTTGCCGCGCGGTAGACCGCGTTCTTGATAAGGCGCTGGCAATAGCGGTCGCGGATAAGGTCCCCCGACAGCGCGTCGTTTTTCACCGCCGCGCGGCCCAAGGCGCGCTTACCGCCGATATGCAGGCGGCAGCTCGCGGTGGTAAAGCGCTCTCCCCTGCTCAGCCGTATCTCCAGCCTGTCGCCCTCGGGCTTTCCCGCCGGGTATTCCGGGCGCTCGGCCGGGAAAAGCGTGAGCAGTATCTGCTCCGCCGCGTATTTGTAATCGTGTCCGTACAGGTAAAGTCTCACTTTGCTCCCGCTCCGTCTCCTATTTTATTATTTTATTATAGCAGAGTCCGCTCAAGAACACAATCTCAATCGGACGGCGCAAAATTTTTTCGCTGAAGCGCTAAAAAACATTGGAAATTCAAAGAAAAAAGGTGTAAACTATATGTGAGAGTAATAGGATGGGGGAGATTATCGATGTTCTCGGAAGGAGAAAAAATAATATACGGAGAAAACGGCGTCTGCACGGTGGAGCTTATCGCTCCCCTACCCATGGCCGGAGCCGATAAGGATAAGCTTTACTATCATCTCATCCCATATGTCGGCAGCGGAACATACTATACGCCCGTGGATTCCGGGGCGTTCATGCGTCCGGTGATGAGCCGGGACGAGGCGCTCGCGCTCATTGACGCGATCCCGGGTATCGAGCCCGCCGTCTGCAACGACAGCCGCTTCAACCACGTCGACGCCTTTTACAAGGAGCTTTTCCGCCGTCACAGCAACGAGGCGCTTGTGGCGATGATAAAGGGGCTGCGCTGCCGCATGTCCGAGCGTAAGACCAAGTCCAGCCGCGCCGAGGCCACCATGAAGCGCGCGAAGGACATCCTCCACGGCGAGCTGTCCGTGGCGCTGAACATAGATCTCAAGGATGTCGAGGCGTACATAGCCGACCGCCTGAGCGAGGCGTGACCCCGGCAAAAAGCATAGACGATACGCGTCCCCGGAGACATCTCCGGGGACGCTGTTATACTATCGCGCTCCAAAGCCTTCCCCTTGAAAGCCCTTCTCCCCCTTCAATCAGCTGCGCTGACAGCTCCCCCGGTAGGGGAGCCATGTTGGTGCAAGTCTCTCCCGTATGCTTCCCCCAACGGGGGAAGTGGCGGGCAGCGCGAGCCGATAGGGGGAGCCTTCCCCTTGAGGGGAAGGGGGACCGCTTGCGGTGGATGAGGTGGATGTATTTACCCCTCATCAGTCGCCTGTCGGCGACAGCTTTCCACCCCTCCCTCTGTCGGCTTCGCCGACATCTCCCTCCGCCGGAGGGAGTCTTCTCCCGAGGGAGAAGACTTTTTTACTCTATCTGTCTCACCGTAGGGGAGGGGCTTGCTCCTCCCGCTCTGCGGACATTACCGTATCAAAGGAAATTTAAGCCTCCCTCTGACGAGGGAGGTGGCAAAACCGCAGGTTTTGACGGAGGGAGAGAAAACTGGCCTTTTGCGGAATCTCCAAATTTTCCTCCCCCTCCAGCCGGCCATTTGGCCGGCAGGGGGGAAGCCCTTTCATTCCCGGGCCGATAGCCCGCGAAAAATTCAAAGTTCCGGCGGCGCAGGAATACTTTTCCTCCCATGCGGCTATAACTTCACTATACATACGTCTGGAGGGCTTGCATGGAACAGAAGGCTGCGCGTGTGGCGCTGATACTGCTTTACTGCGCGGCGGCGGTCGGCGCGCTGTGGATATTCGCGCGCTTTCTGCTGCCGTGGACGGCCCCGTTTTTGGTCGCGTTCCTGCTCGCGGCGCTGATGGAGCCGGCGGTGCGCTTCCTCATCCGCCGGGGCATTCCGAGAGGGGCGGCGTCCGGAATGCTTACTCTGTTTCTGCTGGCGCTGCTGATAGTGCTGGCGGTGTGGCTCGTCTCGCGGTGCGTGTCCGCCGCGACGGATTTCGCGCGGCGCGCTCCCATGCTCATGCAGGAGGCAGGGAACACCCTCGCGCGGCTCGAGCTGAGGGCGCGGGAATATATCCGCACGGCTCCCGCCGGGGTCTCCGACTACCTTGAAAACGCCGTGGACGCCGCGGCGGAGACGCTCTACCGCCTGCCCGCCGTGATATCTCAGTGGGCGCTCGACGCGGCGGCGCGCGTGGCGCAGAACAGCCCCGGCTCGGCGCTTTTTGCCGTGACCGCCGGGATCGGGACGTACTTTATCTCCGCGGCTTTCCCGCACACCGTGGCCTTTGTGGAGGCTCAGCTGCCCGCGAAGCTCCGCCGCAGGCTGGACGGACTTGGCCGTGACCTGAAGCAGAGCTTCGGCGGATGGCTTCGGGCGCAGCTCATTCTCATGGCGATGACCTTCGGCGAGCTGCTGACGGCGTTCCTGCTGCTGCGGGTCGGCAACGCCGCCGGTATCGCCGCCGTGACCGCCTTCGTGGACGCGCTGCCCGTGTTCGGCACGGGGATAGTGCTGGTGCCGTGGGCGGTCTACTCGCTGCTGCTGGGCGATGTCGGGCGCGGGCTGGGCCTCATCATAACGTGGGGCGCGGTGAACCTCGTGCGAAGCTGCGCCCAGGCGAAGCTGCTCGGCGACCAGATCGGCCTCGACCCGCTCAGTTCGCTCCTCGCGGTGTACATCGGCTGGCAGGTGTGGGGCGTGTGGGGGATGATCGTGTTCCCCATACTGTTCGTCAGCATCCAGCAGCTCAACAGCAAGGGCGTCATCAGGCTCTGGCAGGAGGTATAAGGGTATAAAGCTTCATGCATAGAAGCGGAAGGCAGACGCCTTCCGCTTCTTTTCAAAAAAACTATCAGTATGCTACGCCCCAGTAGATCATGTGCTTCGCAGGCTTGCCGCAGCAGGCGCACACGTCGCCCAGCTTTTCCTGCGCGAAGGGTATGCAGCGGGAGGACATCCCGGCCTTTTCCTTCATCTCAAGCTCGCAGGCAAGCTCGCCGCACCACATGGTCTTGATGAAGCCGCCGTTCTTCTCCTGAAGCTCCTTTGCCTCCTCGACGGAGTAGGCGGGGTAGCAGTGGTCATCCAGATTCTTCTTCGCCTTTTCATAGAGGCCGTTCTGGACCGCATTGAGGACGCCGGGCAGAAGCTCGGCCACTCTGTCGAGTTCGAGCGTGACCTTCTCGCGGTTGTCGCGGCGGACCGCCACGCACACGCCGTTTTCGATGTCCTTGGGTCCGATCTCGAGACGGACGGGGACTCCCTTCATCTCGTACTGCGCGCACTTCCAGCCGAGGCTGTTGTCGCTCAGGTCGATCTTCGCGCGGATGCCGGCGGCCTTGACGGTCTCGAGGACCTCCTGCGCCTTCTCGATGACGCCGGGCTTATGCTGCGCCACGGGGACGACGATGACCTGGACGGGGGCGATCCTCGGGGGCAGGACGAGACCGTTGTTGTCGCCGTGGGTCATGATGATGCCGCCGATGATACGCGTGGAGAGGCCCCACGAGGTCTGGAAGGGGTACTTCTGCTGGTTGTCCTTGTCGGTGAAGGTGATGTCGAACTGGCGGGCGAAGCCGTCGCCGAAATAGTGGCTGGTGCCGGACTGGAGCGCCTTCTTATCGTGCATCATGCACTCGATGGTGTAGGTGTTGACGGCGCCGGCAAACTTCTCCTTTTCGGTCTTGTTGCCGCGGATGACGGGCATGGCGAGGTAGTTCTCGCAGAGGTCGGCGTATACCTCGAGCTGCTGCAGGGTCTCTCTGCGCGCCTCCTCCTCGGTGGCGTGGAGAGTGTGTCCCTCCTGCCAAAGAAATTCCCTGCCGCGCAGGAACGGACGGGTAGTCTTTTCCCAGCGGAGGACGGAACACCACTGATTATAAAGCATGGGCAGGTCGCGCCACGAATGGACGACATGGCTCCAATGGTCGCAGAACAGCGTCTCGGACGTGGGGCGTATGCACAGGCGCTCGGGCAGCTCCTCGCTGCCGCCGACCGTGACCCACGCGCACTCGGGCGCGAAGCCCTCGACATGGTCCTTTTCCTTCTGAAGAAGGCTCTCGGGGATCAGCATGGGCATGGACACGTTCTCGTGGCCGTCGCGCTTGAACATCCCGTCAAGGACCTTCTGAATATTCTCCCAGATAGCGTAGCCGTAGGGGCGGAGGATGAACAGGCCCTTTACCCCGGAGTAATCGACCAGCTCCGCCTTGGTGCATACGTCGGTAAACCACTGGGCAAAGTCGATCTCCATATCGGTTATCTGTTCTACCCTCTTGTCTTTTGCCATATATATTCTCCTTTCGCCAGGGCCCTTGCCCCGCCGTTGATGTCGCGGCAGCGCCGCATTGTATGATTGTATTACGCGCGCCGGCCCTTGTCAACCGCCGCGTCCGCATATTTTTTACATTCTCTCCCGGCATTTTTCTTGACCGCGAACATATTTGCGTTTATAATAGCTGTGATTGTTGTGATTGCAGCGAGGTGACAGATATTAACAGACAAAGATTCCTTGCCGAGCTTGGCCGGCTGTTGACCTTCATGCAGGAGGACGACCGTCTGGCGGCTCTGGCCATGTATAATAAGCTCTTTGACGAGTCGTCGGACGAGCAGGCGCTTTTGCAGCTGCTCTCCTCCCCCACTCGTCAGGCCGTGCTTATCGCGAGAGCGTACAACGCCGGCTCCGGCGCTCCCCCCGCTGAGGACGCCGACGGTAGGCCGGGCTACGCCGCGGTCCTCGACACTATCCGTGCCGAGGCGCTCAACCGCGGGGTCCTCTCCGGAGAGGACCGCTCCGCCGACCAGATCTCCATATTCGACGCTCCGGAGGCCGCCGCGGAGGAAAGCGCCCCCGAGAGTTCCCATGACGCGCCTCCCGCCGAGGGCGAGAGCGAGGAACCGGCCGAAGCCCCCGAGGAAAAGGCCGAGCCTGAGAAGCAGGAAAAGCCGGGCGTCGCTCTTCGCTTTGACGAGGAGGGCAACCTTGTTTTCGAGGATGTGGCGGAGGAACCCGAACAGGAAGAGAGCGCGGAGCCTGAGGAAAAGCCGGAGGATGCCGCCCCCGCTGCCGAGACCGGGTCCGCGGAGGAAAAGCCCCTCGGCGAGGCTCCCATGGCACCGGATCTTACCCCGACTGCGGACGCGTTCCTCGCGGCGGCCGAACCCGAGGCGAAGAGTCTTGTGACCGAGGAGCCTGAGCGCCGCGCGATAGTCTGGGCGCTCATCGGGTATGTGATACTCGCCGTTCCGCTCACGCTGGCGGGGCTCATGATCCTGCTCGTTCCCACATTCGCCTCGCTCGCGCTGTCGGGCCTGTTCGGCGTCGTCGGCGTTATCGCGGTGTCCGCGGCATTCGGCGGCGGCTTCGCGATGTTCGCGAACGTGCTGGTGGTGCTTGGCGTGGCGCTCATGCTGCTGGCGCTGTCGCTCCTGTTCCTGTGGCTGTTCATCTGGTTCATCGTCAGCGTCATGGTCTCCCTTGTCGGCGGCGTGATAGCCCTTGGCCGCAAGTGGTGCTATAAGGAGGTGCAGGCCGAATGAAAGGTGCATGGAAGGTGATCATCACCATCGCTCTTATCGCCGCGCTGATCGGCGCGCTGTGCATGGGCGTCGGTCTGCTGACCGGCGCGAAGATGGACGTCATCTATCAGGTGCTGGATGACCGCTATCATGTCGAGGTCTACTACCGTTACGTCCTTGACGTCATCAACGCCGTTGCCTCCGCCGTGGCCGGCTGAGTACGGCAAATTCCATAAAGCTGATAAAGCCGGGGCGGCCCGAAATAATGGGCCGCCCCGGCTTACTTGTCACTCGCCGGCCGAAGCCGGCAGGCGAATATTGAAAAGCATGCGGTCTGTCCTTTCGGACAGACCGCATGCTTTTTTTCGCAGCAGTGGGTATGGGGAATTTATTTCTTGCGTTTGCCGAAGATATTCTTTCCGCCGTCGTACTCGCCCATGGAGGCGGCGAACTGGCGCAGAAGCTCCTTTTGGGAGGAGGTGAGGTTCCTCGGCACGGACACGCGCACGGTGACGAACTGGTCGCCCCTGCCGGAGCCGCGTAAGTACGGAACGCCCCTGCCGCGCATGCGCAGCACAGTGCCGTTCTGGGTCCCCTCGGGGATGGTGAGATTCATCGCGCCGTCGAGCGTGGGGACCTCGACCTCCGCGCCGAGAGCCGCCTGCGCGTAGCTGATCTCCTGCTCGAGGAGTACGGAGCTGCCGTCGCGCTTCAGGCGGGCGTGGGGACGCACCTGAATGATAACGTGCAGATCGCCGGCGGGACCGCCGTTGACGCCCGCGTTGCCCTGACCGCGCAGCGGGATAGCCTGCCCGTCGTCGATACCGGCGGGTATCTTCACCTTGAGCTTGTGCTGGCGGCGTATCTGTCCCATACCGCGGCAGGTCTTGCAGGGCTGGTGGATGATCTTGCCCGTGCCGCGGCACTTCTGGCAGGGTGCGGTGGTCTGCGCCATGCCGAAGGGCGTGCGGGTCGTTGTGCGCACCGTGCCGCTGCCCTTGCAGTCGGGGCATATCTCCGGCGTGGTGCCGGGCGCGCAGCCGCTGCCCTTGCAGTCGGGGCAGGTCTCCACGCGGGAGGACGTGACCTCCTTCTCGCAGCCGAAGGCCGCCTCCTCAAAGCTGACGGAAACGCTGGTCTGGAGGTTTTCGCCGCGGCGGGGGGCGTTGGGGTTCGAGCGCGCCGAACCGCCGAAGCCGCCAAAGCCGCCGAATATGTCGCCGAATATATCGCCCAGATCGCCGAAGCCCTCAAAGCCCGCGCCTCCGAAGCCGCCGCCGCTGAAGCCGGCGTTCGGGTCAAAGGCCGCGTGGCCGAACTGGTCGTACTTCTTGCGCTTCTCGTCGTCGGAGAGGACGGCGTAGGCCTCGTTGGCCTCCTTGAAGCGCTCCTCACAGGCCTTGTCGCCGGGGTGCAGGTCGGGGTGGTTCTCCTTCGTGACCTTGCGGTACGCTTTCCTTATTTCTTCTGCAGAGGCGCTTTTGTCAACGCCAAGCACCTCGTAATAATCTCGTTTTTCTGCCATATAATGCACCTACCAATACTCGGCCCGGCATACGGACGCCGTGAGCCGTTCCCCACTGACTGAGCGGCGGGGGTGCGAGAGGTCATGTCAAAGGCTCTTAAAGCTTTTGACACACCAATGAGGCGGGGGTGGAAGCCCTCGCCTCAAAGGGTCGCGATCTATCAAATAAAGGGGATAAAATGGGGGGCGTGAAAAATCACTTCTTGTCGTTGTCGTCGTCAACGACGGTGTAGTCGGCGTCATAGTATTCCTGACCGCCCTGCGCGCCTCCGGGGTTCTGGCCCGCCGCCTGAGAGGGGTCGAAGCCTGCGCCCTGTGCGCCGCCCTGCGCCTGATAGAGCTTCTCGGAGATCTTGTAGAACGCCTGAGTCAGCTCCTCGGTCGCGGACTTGATGGCCGCGGTGTCGGTGCCGGTGAGCGCGGTCTTGAGGGAGGCGAGCTTGCTCTCGACCTCGGACTTGTCGGAGGCGTCGAGCTTATCGCCCATCTCGGAGAGGGTCTTTTCGGTCTGATATACCATCTGGTCGCCCTGATTGCGCACGTCTACCTCTTCCTTGCGCTTTGCGTCCTCGGCGGCGAACATCTCGGCCTCCTTGACGGCCTTGTCGATGTCCTCCTTGGACATGTTGGAGGAGGCGGTGATGGTGATGTGCTGCTCCTTGCCGGTGCCGAGATCCTTTGCGGAGACGTTGACGATGCCGTTTACGTCGATGTCGAAGGTGACCTCGATCTGAGGAACGCCGCGGCGTGCCGGAGCGATACCGTCGAGCTGGAAGCGGCCGAGGGACTTGTTGTAGGCAGCCATCTCGCGCTCGCCCTGCAGGACGTTGACCTCAACGGAGGTCTGGTTGTCGGCTGCGGTGGAGAACACCTGGCTCTTGCGGGTGGGGATGGTGGTATTGCGCTCGATGAGCTTGGTGCAGATACCACCGAGAGTCTCGATACCGAGAGAGAGCGGGGTGACGTCGACGAGGACTATGCCGCCCACGTCCTGATTGATGATACCGCCCTGTGTCGCGGCGCCGATGGCGACGCACTCGTCGGGGTTGATGCCCTTGAAGCCATCCTTGCCGATGATGGACTTGACCATCTCCTGCACTGCGGGGATACGGCTGGAGCCGCCGACCAGCAGGACCTTGGTGATGTCGGAGGACTTGAGTCCGGCGTCGGAGAGAGCCTGACGCACGGGGCCTGCGGTCTTTTCGACAAGGTGATGAGTCAGCTCGTTGAACTTTGCGCGGGTCAGGGTGACGTCGAGGTGCTTCGGGCCGGCGGCGTCGGCGGTGATGTAGGGGAGGTTGATGTTGGAGGTGGTCACGCCGGACAGCTCGATCTTGGCCTTTTCGGAGGCCTCGCGCAGACGCTGCATGGCGACCTTGTCGGTGCTCAGGTCGATACCCTCGGTCTTCTTGAACTCGTCCACGAGGTACTTGGAAATGCAGGCGTCGAAGTCGTCGCCGCCCAGACGGTTGTTGCCGGCGGTGGAGAGGACCTGGATGATGCCGTCGCCGATATCCAAAATGGATACGTCGAAGGTGCCGCCGCCGAGGTCGTAGACCATGATCTTCTGATCCTCGTCCTTGTCAAGGCCGTAGGCCAGAGCCGCTGCGGTAGGCTCGTTGATGATACGCTTTACGTCGAGGCCGGCGATCTTGCCGGCGTCCTTGGTGGCCTGACGCTGTGCGTCGGTGAAGTATGCGGGGACGGTGATGACAGCCTCGGTGACGCTCTGGCCCAGATAGCTCTCTGCGTCGGCCTTCAGCTTCTGAAGGATCATCGCGGATATCTCCTGAGGAGTGTACGCCTTATTGTCGATGGTGACTTTGTAACTGGAACCCATCTCGCGCTTGATGGAGGAGATGGTGCGGTCGGGGTTGGTGACCGCCTGACGCTTTGCGACCTGACCGACCATACGCTCGCCGGTCTTTGCAAATGCTACTACGGACGGAGTGGTGCGCGCGCCTTCGGCGTTGGGGATAACGACGGCTTCGCCGCCCTCCATGACGGCAACGCAGCTGTTGGTGGTACCGAGGTCTATTCCTATGATCTTACCCATAATATGTTTCCTCCTGTATAGTGAATATTTTACTAAATAAATATATAACAAACGGTTTCCCGTCAGTTAGCGACTTTTACCATGGCGAAGCGGATGACCTTATCGCCGATCCTGAAGCCCTGCTGGAACACCTCAACGATCTCGCTCTCGCCCTTTTCCTCATCCTCGACGTGCATGACGGCGTTGTGGAGGTTGGGGTCGAATTTCTTGCCGAGGCTCTCTATCTCGGTGACGCCGAGCTTTTCCATCGTGGCCTTGAACTGGGCCATTATCATCTCGACGCCGCGGCGGTAAGCCTCGTCCGCGCACTGCAGGGCCAGCGCACGCTCAAGATTGTCGTACACCGGAAGGAACTTCGTGAGGACGTCTGCCTTGATGTCGCCGTAGAGGCTGTCGCGCTCCTTCTGGCTGCGCTTGCGGTAGTTGTCGTACTCGGCGTACAGCCTGAGATACCTGTCGTTGGCCGCGGCCATCTCGGCGGCGTGCTTTTCCTCGGCGCTCTTTTCGGCGCTTTTCTTTTCCTCGGCCTTTTTGTCCTTCTTGGAGGACTTCTTGTCGTCCTTTTTCTCTTCCGGCTTTGTCTCTTCCTTTATATCTTCGGCAGCCGTTCCCGCTTTTGCTTCCTCCTCGGGAACTGCCTGCTTTTCCTTGTTATCTGTGTTCATTGTCCGTGTCTCCCTTGATTATCAGTTTGTTGTGCATGCCCTCGGGGGGCGCCTCGCCTCCGCCGAGCCTCCGCGAAAGCCCCGCGGCCAGAAAGCTGAGCTTCGCGGCCACGGCGGAATAGTCCATGCGCGTGGGGCCTACCACGCCGATAAGCCCGCGGGTATTGTCGCCCGCGTCGTAGCTCGCGATGACCACGCTCGAGTCCTTCAGCTCCTCGGCCACATTCTCCGGCCCGATCAGCACCCGCACCTCGTCGGCAGGGTACATCTCCTCCCCCGACGGCAGGACATGACCGCCGCTCGAGAGGTAATTCATGAGCCTGTGCGCCTTTTCGGGGTCCCGGAACTCCGGCTGGCTCAGTAGCCTGTTCTCGCCCGTCACCGCCGCCGCGGGCGTCACCGCCTCGCTGAGTACCTCGATGGTGAACGCCGCGATGACGGAGGTAAGACCCATCGTGTCGGCCGCGGCGCGCTCCGTTGAGCTGATGAGAATCGGGGTCACCTGATCCTCGGAGATGTTGGTGAAGCTCGCGTTGAAGAGGTTCGAGAGCTTCTGCACCATGCTCCGGTCGACGGAGACGGGCAGATGGACGAGCTTATTCTTCACGGTGTTGTTGGAGAGCATGACCACGATGATGAAGGTGTTCGCGTCGACATAGATGATATCGAAGCGCTTGATGGTCACGGCCACCTGCGCCGACAGCGCCAGCGCCGGGTAGTCGGTGAGCTGGGAGGCGAGACGGCTCACGTCGCGGATACTGTCGTCGAGCTGCATGAGCTTTTCGTTCATGCGCCGGTTGATGTCCTCCGACTCCTCGAGGGAGAGCTTCTGCTTCTCCATAAGCTCGTTGACGTACATCCGGTAGCCCATCGGGGTCGGGACGCGTCCGGCGGAGGTGTGCGGCTGCTCAAGGTAGCCCATGCTCACCAGCTCCGCGAGTTCATTGCGGATAGTGGCCGGCGAGCAGCCCAGCCCCGCATGCTCCGCGATGGCCTTGCTGCCCACAGGCTCGGCGGTCTTGACGTACTCATCAATGACGGCTGCCAGTATTTTCTTTTTCCGTTCACTGATACCCATGCCCTGACTGCCTCCGCGTTAGCACTCGTCGCCATCGACTGTTGGCACTCTCTTCTTTCGAGTGCTAATATACCATTCCTTTCCCGCCTTGTCAATAGTTTCGCCCGGAGTTATACAGATAATTCACACTTCATTCAAAAATCGGGCGGCTGCTTTTTTCGGAGGAAATACGCCTCCCCTTTGGTCGTTTTTCATTGTGCAGACCATTTACTGCGCTCCTAAGCATAAGACCGCCGCCCGCGCCGAAAAGGCGCGGGCGGCGGTCTTACTATATCATCTCATCAGCTTCTGCTGCGCTTCCAGCAGCTCGGGTAGAAGAGGATGAGCATGGGGTATATCTCCAGCCTGCCAAGCAGCATGGCGAAGGTCATGACGATCTTCGAGAGCGGCGAGAATATTGCGAAATTCCCCATCGGCCCTACGAGCGACAGGCCGGGGCCGACGTTTGAAAGGCAGGTGAGCGACGCGGTGAAGCTCGTGACATGGTCGTAGCCGTCAAGGCTCACCACGAAGGTGCAGAGCATGAGTATGAGCGTATAGAGAATGAAATACGCGTACATACTGCGGGAAAGCTCCGGCTCGATACGCCGTCCGTCCATCTGGACGCGGCGGACGGTGCGGGGAGAAAGCACCTGGCGAAGGTCGGCGAAGGCGGAGCGCACGAGTATCATCACGCGCGAGAGCTTGAGACCGCCGCCGGTGCCGCCGGCGCAGCCGCCGATGAACATCAGCCCCACAATGATGAGCTGGCAGTACTGCGGCCAGAGCGTGAAGTCCACCGTGCCGAAGCCCGCCGTACTCATGATGGAGGTGACGTTGAAGAACGCGTGGCGCAGCCCCGTGCCGTAGCCGCCGTACATATTGCCTATGCACAGCGTGATGGCGGCAACGGAGAGCGCGATGATGGAGAGGAAGCAGCGAAGCTCCTCGTTTTTCAGCGCGTCGCGCGCCCGCCCCAGAAGAATTAGGTAGTATAGGTTGAAGTTCGCCGAAAAGAGGACGAGGAAAATGCCGATGACCACCTCGATATACACGCTGTCAAATGCGGCTATGCTGGCCGCGCGGGTCGAAAAGCCGCCTGTGCCGGCGGTGGCGAAGGCGTGGAGCAGCGCGTCATAAAAGCTCATCCCGCCCAGCAGCAGGAGTCCCGTCTCGATCACCGTGAGCCCGGTATATATAAGGTAGAGTATCTTTGCTGTGTTGCGCAGGCGCGGCACGAGCTTGCCCACGGTCGGGCCGGGGACCTCGGCGCGCATGATGTGCATGGCGTGGTCGCCGCCCATGGGCAGCACCGCCATTATAAACACCAGTATGCCCATGCCGCCTATCCAGTGGGTGAAGGAGCGCCAGAACAGCCCGCCGCGCGTCATGCTCTCGACGTCGGTGACGATGGTGGAGCCTGTGGTGGTGAGACCGGAGACGGTCTCGAACACCGCGTCCAGATAGCTCGGGATATCGCCGCCGAGGACAAAGGGCAGCGCGCCGAAAAGCCCCATCAGCACCCACGCGAGGCCCACGCTCACATAGCCCTCGCGGGCGAAGATGGCGTGGTTGTCCGTCCGTCCTGAGAGCCAGAGCGCTCCCCCGGCGGCGGCCGCGGCAAGGATGCTTATTATGAAGTTCGTCACGCTCTCATGATAGCACAGCCCCGCGATGAGCGGCAGGATCATCAGCCCCGCCAGTATCAGCAGGACGCTGCCGAGAATGCGGCGCACCATTTTATGGTTCATCTTTATGCCTCAACTATCTCGTCTATGTTTTGCAGCCGGCCCGCGGCGGTGATCACCACCGCGTGGTCGCCGGGGAGGATGACGGTATTGCCGTCGGGGACTATGCTGTGCTCGCCGCGGATGACGGTGCTGATGAGGACGCCGCTTTTGAGCTTCAGCTCCCTGAGCGGCTTCCCGGCGCACAGGGCGCCCTCGTTCACGCGAAACTCCAGCGCCTCGACCTTGCCGTCGGCAAGGCGGTAGAGCGACTCCATGCTGCCGCCGACGGAATTGCTCATCGCACGGACATAGCGGGCGAGGAGCTGCGCGACAAGCTCCTTGGGCGAGACGATACACTCGAGACCCGAGGATTCGAGCAGCTCGGAATAATGCTCGCGGTTGACCTTGGTGACGATCTTGCCCACCTCGCAGCGGCGGGCGTACATGGAGGTTATCATGTTGTCGCCGTCGTCGCCGGTGAGAGAGACGAACGCGTCGGCGGAGCGTATGCCCTCCTCGAGCAGCACCTCGCTGCGCGTGCCGTCGCCGCAGATGATCTGCGCGTCGGGAATCATGTCGCAGAGCAGCTCGCAGCGCTCCCTGTCCACCTCCACCACGCACACGGACATGCCGCTGTCCATGAGGAGCTGGGCGAGGTACACGCATATCCTGCCGCCGCCCATTATCATGACACTCTTGACGGGCTTTTTGTATTCGCCCGCCGCGATGAAGAAGCGCCGAAGCTCGTTCGACGAGCCGGAAACGCTCAGGCGGTCGCCGGAGCGCAGTTCAAAATCGCCGTTGGGAATGATGGCCTCGCCGCCGCGCTCGACGACGCCGACCAGCACCCTCGCACCGAAAACGCGCGGCAGGTCGCGCAGACGCACCCCGTCGAGCTTCGCGCCCGGCTGGATACGGTGTTCGATTATCTCGGCGCTGCCCTTGGAAAAGGCGTCCACACGCACCGCGCTGGGGAAGCGGAGTATGCGGGATATCTCCTTCGCGCACTCGTACTCGGGATTCACGATCACGGACAGGCCCAGCGCCTCGCGCAGGAACTCCGTCTGCATGAGGTACTCCGGGTCCCTTATGCGGGCGATGACGTGCTTCGTGCCGATCCTGCGCGCGGAAATGCCGCAGACCATGTTCAGCTCGTCGTCCTTCGTGGCGGCCATGATAAGGTCGGCGTCCTCCGCCCCGGCCTCGCGCAGGGTCTCGGGGTTCGCGGCGCTGCCCTCTACGCATATGACGTCAAGCTCGTTTGAAAGGCGGCGGATTATGTCCGGGTCACGGTCGATGACGGTGATGTCGTGGCCCTCTCCGGCCAGCGTTCTTGCGACGCTCGTGCCTACCTTGCCCGCGCCTGCGACGATTATTTTCATATAAACGCTCCGTTCTGATAAATGGCTTTACCCGATTATAGCATGAAACAGGGAAAAAACAACAGCTTCTTCACTCCGTTTTCTTGATAAAGCCCGCTCGATGTGGTAAAATAACGGGGAATGAACAGGAGATTTACGGTATGTTTAAGGGTTTTACGGAAAAAACGCCGGAGTTCCTGCTGGAGCTGGCGTTCAACAACGAGCGGCCGTGGTTCGCGGCGCACAGAGACGAGTTTGAGGAGCATGTGAACGGACCCATGAAGGCGCTCATGCGCGAGACGGTGGACAGTCTCAACGAGAGATATCCCGACGTCGGCTTTGAGGGACACCTTTCACGCATTTACCGGGACGCGCGGCGGCTCTTCGGCCGCGGGCCGTTCAAGGACCATCTGTGGATGTCGGTGAACAGCGCGGACGCCGGCAGGCACGGCCCCGCCTTCTGGTTTGAGATAAGCCCGCGCGGGTGCAGCTACGGCGCGGCGTGGTACGAGATATCCCCCGCCGGGATGGCGGGCTTTCGCTCGGCCATCGATGCGAACCCCGCCCGCTTCGCGCGTATCGCGGAGGACATCACGAAGATAGACGGCATATGGCTCTGCGGCGAGGAATACGCCCGGCCCAAGGGCGACCTCGGCGAGACTATCAATCCCTGGTACAACAGAAAAAGCGTCGGCTGCGGCCGGGAGCGCGGCTTTGAGGGCGACATGCTCTCGCCGGAGCTGCCGGAGATACTCGCCGGCGAATACGCGAGATTCATGCCCCTATACGACTTCCTGCGGGAGCTTTACCGCACCGTGGGAGACCCTGTCCGGGAGGAAAGATAAATGAACAGGACCCCCAAAGTAACGGTCATAATCCCCGCCTACAACGCGGAAAAGTACATCGAAGGCTCCGTCGGCAGCGTTCTGGGGCAGAGCTATAAGGAGCTTGAGCTGATCGTGGTGGACGACGGCTCGAAGGACTCCACACCCGCTCTCCTTGAGAAAATGGCGGCGGCGGACGGGCGGCTGCGCCCCATGCGCGTCCCGAACGGCGGCCCCGCCGTGGCCCGCAACCGCGCGCTGGAGGCCATGGATGTGAACACGGACTTCGTGATGTTCATGGACGCGGACGATATCGTCGAGCCGGATACCCTCGAATACGCGGTGGGAGCCGCGGAGAACGGCTCGGACATGGTCATCTTCGGCTTCACCATCATGAACACGGACGGCACGCACAACGACTACTGCGAGCCGGGCAAGACCGTGACGCGCCCCCAGCTTAGCACCGAGCTTGCCGGGCTGTACAAGGCCAACCTCCTCAACCAGGTCTGGGGCAAGCTCTACCGCGCCGACCTGATAATGGAGAACGGCATACGCTTTCAGGACTACCGCTGGGGCGAGGACAGGCTCTTTATTTTCGACTGCCTTGAAAAGCTCGAAAAGCTCACCGTGCTGCCGGAGTGCAAGTACCGCTACATAATGCACGAGGGCGAGAGCCTCATCACCAAATACTACGACAAAAAATTCTCCGTCTGCCTTCAGGCGGACGACCGCGTGCAGGAGCTGTGCCGGGAGTTCGGCGTCGAGGACGAGGGGTATTTCAGATACATGTTCGTAAAGAGCATATTTTCCTGCTTCACGAACCTCTTCTCCCCCTCCTGCAAACTCACCCACCGTGAAAAGCTCGCCTATGTGCGGGACGTCATCGGAAACGGCCATGTTCGCCGCCGCAGCCGCGGCGTCGCCGGAGGCTTCCCGGCAAGAGCGCTGTGCGCCGTCATGCACACCGGCTCCGCGGGACTGACGCTCTTCACGTTCCGTATAGTGAGCGCGGTCGGCAGGGCCGCGCCGAAGCTCTTCCTCAGGCTCAAGCACAGAAAGTAAACGCTTAAAAGGAGGCAACACGCATGAAAAGATCCGCCGCCGCCACCGCCGCGGCCGCCGCCGCGGCAGGTACCGCCGTGGCCGGGAAGCTCACATGGGACGTCTACAGGTACATGATGTGCCGCGACACCGCCGGGTACATGGCAAAGCTGCTGGACTTCGGCGACCATCCGCAGGAATACTGCGAGCTTCGCGACCGCAAGGCGCGCGAAATGCGCGAGAAGCCCTGTATCCACCTATCCACAGTGTCCGACCGCGGCCAGAGGCTCGAGGGCTACTATTATCCCGCCGGTGACAAGCCCTGCGGGAGGATCGTGTTCATGGTACACGGCTTTCGCACCAACTACACCATAAACGCCGGGATGTACTACGATCTGTTCACCTCGCGCGGCTTTGACATATTCTGCTGCGACAACGTCGCGCACGGCAGGAGCGGCGGGCGCTACATGGGCTACGACTTCTACGAGAGCCGCGACTGCCTGCACTGGATAGAGTGCCTGAAGCACTGCTTCGGCGAGGATATAAAGCTCATCCTCCACGGCCAGTCCATGGGGGGCGCCACGGTGTGCAAGATGGCCGATCAGGTGCCGGACAACGTGAAGTTCATCGTGGACGACTGCGGCTTTACGAGCGCGGTGGACACTCTCAGCCGCAAGGCCGGCCGTCTCTTCCCTCTGCTGCGCCTCATCAACCGCGTCGCCGCGGGCTATGATCTGAGCGAGACGGATGTGCGCGGGGACGTGAAAAACTCCCGCGTGCCAATGCTTTTCGTCCACGGCAGGGAGGATATGGCCGTGCCGTTCTGGATGGGCGAGGAGCTGTACACGCTGTGCGGGGCGGAAAAGGACTGCCTGTTCGTCGACGGAGCAAAGCACGTCGAGAGCATTTACCGCGCCCCTGAGGCCTACGCCGCAAAGCTCGACGCCTTTATAGCGAAGTATATGTGAACGAGATGAAAGCCCCCCGCGCCCGGCTGTTTTCGAGCGCAAAAAAGCTGCCCCGAGGGGCAGCTTTTTATTTATCCGTTTATTGAACTGTCAGACCAGATCGCCGCTGTCGAACGGGTCGCCGCACTCGGGGCAGAACTTGGGGGGATGCGCGGGGTCCTCGGGCTCCCAGCCGCACTTGTCGCACCTGTACTGAGGGACGCCCTCGGGCTTCTTCGCGCCGCACTCGGAGCAGAATCTGCCCTTGTTCACATGGCCGCAGGAGCATTTCCAGCCGTCCTCGGGCTTCTTCGTGCCGCATTCGGGGCAGAACTTGCCGGTCGCCGACGCGCCGCAGGAGGGGCATTTCCACGCGTTCGCGGCAGGGGCGGGAGCCGCCGCGGGAGCGGCGGGCTGCTGCTGGCCCATAGCGTAGAGATTCTGCGCGTTCACGCCGCCGGCGTTCATCGCCATGCCCATGCCCATGAAGCCGGTCATGGCTCCGGCGGAGTTGCCGGCCGCGGTCTTCATCGCCTCGGCCTGAGCCGCGACTGTGTACGCAGCGCCCATGGTGGGATCCTTGAAGGCCGCCGCGCGCTGAAGCTCCTTGAGCATTTTCTCGTCGTCCTCGTTGGCGGTGATGCTGGAGACGCCGAAGGACACTATCTCCATGCCGCGCAGGTCGCGCCACTTTGCGGAGAGAACCTGGTTGAGCGCGTCCGCCATCTCCATGGTGTGGCCGGGCAGGGAGGAGTAGCGTATGCCCTTCTCGGAGATGGCCGCGAAGGCGGGCTGCAGCGCGGTGAGAAGCTCGGTCTTCATCTGGCTCTCAAGCTTGTCGCGGGTGTAGTCACCGCTGACGTTGCCGCAGATATTGGTGTAGAAGAGTATGGGGTTGGTGATACGGTAGCTGTACTCGCCGAAGCAGCGCACGCCGATATCAATGTCGATGTTGGCGTTCCTGTCCACCACGCGGAAGGGGACGGCGTTGGGTGTGCCGTACTTGTTGCCGACAAGCTCCTTGGTGTTTATGTAGTAGACTCTCTGATCCTTGGGGATCTCGCCGCCGAAGGTGAAGCGCTTGCCGATGGTCTTGAACACCTCGAGTATGCTCTCTCCCAGCTCGCCGGAGAAGATGGACGGCTCGGTGGAGGCGTCGTAGACGTACTCGCCGGGAACGGCGCAGAGGTCGACGACCTTGCCCTGCTCGACGATGAGCATGCACTGTCCGTCCGCGACGGCTATGACGGAGCCGTTGGAGATGATGTTGTCATTGCCTCTGTTGCGGCCGGTGGTTTTCTTCACGCCCTTGGTGGCAAGAACGTTTACGGGGATAGCTTCGCAATAGAAATACTCCTTCCACTGATCGGCGAGTACGCCGCCTGCGGAAGAGAGCGCTGCGGAAATAAGACCCATTTTATTTTCTCCTTTCGGTTTATGGTCAATGTGCTTGTCAGTATTATAACGCCTATTTCGCTTCTCGGCAACAGTCTTTTTATACTCTCACCGATTATTTACATTCCCACGGCGCTCTTGAATATGGATATCGGATATGGTATAGTATCGTAAATATTTATGCAGTTTATGGCCTTTTGCTCAAGGAGACATATGGACAACACGAAAACAAATGCCCCCGCGTATTCAAAGGCGGGGCTTATATGGAGATTTCTCCGGGGCAGCAAGCGCTACTTTGCCATTGCCGTCCTCTCCGCCGCCGTCACGGCTCTTGCGGACATGATAGATCCGCAGATAATCCGCATGGCGGTGGACAACGCCCTCGGCGGACTCGAGCCGGACTATTCCCCCGCCGTCATGGATATCGTCGCGCGCTTCGGCGGCTTTGAGTATCTCGGAAAGCACATGTGGATAATGGCGTGCGCGGTGGTGTTCGTGGCGCTCTTTCGGGTGGGGTCGCAGTACCTTTTCCGCGTGAGCAACACGAAGGGCTCCGAGACGCTGGTGAAGAACATGCGCGACTCGCTCTTCTCCCACATCGAGCGCCTGCCCTTCTCATGGCATATGAAGAACCACACCGGCGATATCATCCAGCGCTGCACCTCGGATATCGACACGCTGAGGAACTTCGTCTCCGAGCAGCTGACGTCGGTGTTCCGCATCACGATACTGCTGATCCTGTCGCTGATATTCATGTTCTCGATGAACGTGAAGCTCGCGGTTATCGCCTTTCTCCCGACGCCGCTCATACTTATCTATTCCTTCAAGTTCCACAGCCGGATACGCGAGGGCTTCCTCGCCTGCGACGAGAACGAGGGCAAGCTCTCCAACATGGTGCAGGAGAACCTCACCGGCGTGCGCGTGGTGCGCGCCTTCGGCCGTGAGCGCGCGGAAAAGGACCGCTTTGAGGAGCAGAACAGGTATTATACCTCGCTGTGGGTGCGCCTTGCGAAGGTGATGGCGCGCTACTGGAGCACGCAGGACATCCTCTCGGGGCTGCAGGTGCTGCTGGTGGTGGTGTTCGGCGCGGTGTTCTGTATCCGTGACGAGATGACCGCCGGCGAATACATAGCCTTCATATCCTATAACCGCACCCTCACATGGCCCATACGCATGCTCGGCCGCATGATCTCCGAGATGAGCAAGGCCGGCGTCTCCATCGACCGTATCGCCTACATCATAAACTCCGAGGAGGAGTGCGACCGCGAGGGCGCGTCCGACGCCGACATGAGCGGCGACATTTCCTTTGACCACGTCAGCTTCAGCTACGACGGCAGCGCCGAGATACTCCACGACGTCACCTTTACCATGAAGGCCGGGACGACGCTCGGCATACTCGGCGGCACCGGCAGCGGCAAATCCACGATGATGCTCCTGCTCGACAAGATGTACGACCTGCCCGAGGACTGCGGCGCCATACGCATAGGCGGGACGGACATACGCGACATACGCACCGCGCACCTGAGAAAGAACATCGGCATGGTGCTGCAGGAGCCGTTCCTTTTCTCCCGCAGTCTCCAGGACAACATCGGCATAGCGGAGGAGGGGATCACCCTCTCCGAGATACGCGCCGCCGCGAGGGACGCCTGCCTCGACGACACGATAGAGGGCTTTTCCAAGGGCTACGACACCTTTGTCGGCGAGCGCGGCGTGACGCTCTCCGGCGGGCAAAAGCAGCGCGCCGCCATCGCCCGCGCCCTCACGAGGACGACGCCGATAATGATATTCGACGACTCGCTCTCCGCCGTCGACACCGAGACGGACGCAAAGATACGCGCCTCGCTCGAGGAGCGCTTCGGCAGCGCCTCAATAATCCTCATATCCCACCGTATCACCACGCTCTCGAAGGCCGACAAGGTGCTGGTGCTGGATAACGGCCGTATCGCCGAGGAGGGTACGCCGGAGGAGCTTCGCTCCGCCGGGGGCATTTACCAGAAGATATACGAGATCCAGTCCGGTCTCGGAGAGGAGGCGCAGGCATGAAAAAGACTGCCTCCGAGGGAAAGAGCCTGCCCTTTTTCGGCGTGCCGAAAATGCTGCCCTTCCTCGCAAAATACAAAAAAGAACTGATCGTCATGGTGACGACGGGGCTTGCCAGCTCCGGCGTGGACGTTCTCATTCCCATACTCCAGCGCTACTCCCTAAACCACTTCGTGGCGGAAAGAACGCTGGACACCCTGCCGCTTTTTCTCATCATCTACGCGGCGGCGGTGCTGATCGCGGGCGCGGTGAACTACGTCTCCTGCTCCCTCGCCACCGAGGTGGAGCTCTCCCTTGACCGCGACATGAGAAACCGCGCCTTTGAACATCTCCAGACTCTGGCCTTTTCCTATTATAATCAGAACAGCGTCGGCTACATCCACGCGCGCGTCATGAGCGACACCTCGCGTATCGGCTCGCTCTTGTCGTGGACCATGCTGGATGCGACGTGGCACTTGACCTACATAATCGGCGCTATCGTCGTCATGCTCGTGATAAACGCGCCTCTCGCGCTCCTCGTCATCGCGGTCATCCCCGTGGTCGCGGCCCTGTTCTCCGTCTTTCAGGCGAAGCTCATCGCCGTCAACCGTCAGGTGCGCGAGATAAACTCGAAGATCACCGGCAACTTCAACGAGGGCATTACCGGCGCAAAGACCGTCAAGTCCCTCGTCATCGAGGAAAAGATCGGGGAGGACTTCCGCGCCGAGACCGCCAACATGCGCAGAAAGTCCGTCCACGCCGCGCGGCTCCGCGGAGCCTTTGCCGCCGCGACGAATCTCGCATCCTCCATGGGGCTTGCCATCGTGCTGTGGCGCGGCGGCTTCATCGCCGAGAGCGAGGTCGGCACCTTCTCCATGTTCATGTCCTACGCGCAGGGGCTTATGGAGCCTGTGCGCTGGATAATCGACGCGATATCCGAGCTGATCACCGCGCAGGTGAACATCGAGCGCTACACTAAGCTCCTCGAGACCAAGTCCGACGTCTCCGATACGCCCGAGGTCACGGAGCGCTACGGCGACAGCTTTGAGCCGAAGCGCGAGAACTGGGAGCCTATCCGCGGCGACATTGAGTTCGACGACGTGAGCTTCAAGTACCCGGACGGAGACGAGTACGTCCTTGAGCATTTCTCGCTGAAGATACCCTTCGGCATGAATCTCGCCATCGTGGGCGAGACCGGCGCGGGGAAATCCACGCTCGTGAATCTCGTCTGCCGCTTCTTCGAGCCTACCTCCGGCAGGGTCCTCATCGACGGCAGGGACGCGCGCGAGCGCTCGCAGCTGTGGCTGCACTCCGCTCTCGGCTATGTTCTCCAGACGCCGCACCTCTTCTCCGGCACGATAAGGGAAAACCTTCTCTACGGCAACCCCGACGCAGCGGAGGAGCAGATAAACGAGGCCATCCGGCTCGTCTCCGCCGAGAGCGTCATATCGAGGCTCGAAAAGGGTCTCGACACCGACGTGGGCGAGGGCGGCGACCTTCTGTCCACGGGCGAAAAGCAGCTCATCTCCTTTGCCCGCGCGATACTTGCCGACCCGCGCATACTCGTGCTGGACGAGGCCACGGCTTCCGTCGACACCATCACCGAGCAGAAGATACAGTCCGCCATCGACACCATCATCCGCGGCCGTACCTCCATCGTCATCGCCCACCGCCTCTCCACCGTCAGGAACGCCGACCTCATCCTTGTGGTCAGGGACGGAAGGATCGTGGAGCAGGGCCGGCATGACGAGCTTATGCGGCAGGGGGGCGCGTATTACAAGCTCTACACCCGCCAGTACGAGGATGAGTCCACCGGAGCGATTCTCAGCGGTGGCCGCGGGGTATGAAGATGAGACGTATTTTTTCACTCGTGCTTACGGCGTGCGCACTTCTGACGCTCGCGCTCTCGGCGGGCTGCGGGACGCTGAAGATAGACATACCGCCGCTCCCCACCGATCTTCCCGAGGGGACGTTTTCCGACCTCGCGACGCCCGGCCCGGAGACTCCCTCCACGCCGGAGCCGCCCGTGCCGCTCCCGCCCTCTCCCTCGCCTACGCCCACGGCGGAGCCTGAACCGGAGCCGACTCCCGCTCCCACGCCCGATCCGCTCTCGCTCATTCCCCCTCCGCTCCCCGAAACGTCCGATGCCGTCGACGGCGGAGGCGGGCCGGCGATAAGCATACGCGACTACACTCTCCCGGAGGACATGCTGGAGTATAACGTGCAGGATCTTCTCGGCTGGATAGAGGTCGACGAGGGGATAATAACCGAGGTCACGGGTACGCTCATGAACTCCGCGGGCGACACGGTCCAGAGCTGCACCTACTACCCGTGCAGCTGGCAGTTCAGTCTCGCGGGGACGATAAACGCCGCGCTGACTTTCTCGAGCCTCACGCCCGATATCTATAACTATTCCGTCACGGTGACGGCCGAGTCCGACCGGGTGTCTGAGAAGGTCGTCCTTGACCGGAGCTTCCGCGTCTACCCGCACAACTCCGTCCTGCCGCACAGGGACGACGGCTCCGCCTACTCCGCGAAGCTCACCGACGACGACAGCACCGCCGGGCGGATATGGAACTTCCTCATAGCCGAGTTCGATAATCCCTATGCCGCCGCGGCCATAATGGGCAACATGTACGCCGAGAGCGGCTGTCACCCCCAGCGCCTGCAGGGCGACCTTGAGGAGGACTGCTCCGCCTCTCAGCGCTACACCGAGCTGGTCGACAGCGGCGTCATCAGCCGCGAAGCCTTTATCGAGGGCTACAGCGCCGAGGGCTACGGCCCCGGCTACGGACTGTGCCAGTGGTCGGGCGACCGGCGCGGGACGCTCTATGACATGGCGAAGGCTCTCGGCACCTCCGTGGGAGACGCGGAGACGCAGTGCTTCGTCGTGGTGTATGAGCTGACGTACCTTTATCCCGATCTCATGGAGTCCCTGCGCGGCGCGGGAGACATCTACACCGCCACCATGGATTTCTGCAACATCTATGAGCAGCCCGCCCATCGCACGGGGCGTTCCGCCTTTGCGCTGAAATATCTGGAGGAATACGCGGCGTAAGGAGCTTATATCCCCTTTATGACAGACGAAGCCCCGGAGCATGCCGTTTTGGCATGTCCGGGGCTTTCCGGTCCTGCTGCGGTCCTGCGGTATCAGTCGTTGTCCTTTGATCTCATTATGCTCAGAAGGCGGATGAAGAGGTTCGCTATATCAAGATAAATGTCCAGCGCGCAGTCCACCGCGTTGTCAAGCGTGCGCTCAAACTGCTGTGAGCGGTAGACGTCATAGCCGATGTACAGGCTGAATATGCCCGCGGCCACCCAGTCCGTCATGTTCTGCGGCACGCGGAGGATGAGCAGCACGGCCTCGCACAGTATAAGCCCAAGCAGGCAGCCCGCCAGCGCGCCGCCAAGCCCCTTAAAAAGCTCCGGGAAGGCGAGGATGGCGCAGAGCATGCCCACCGTGATGAGAGCGGTGTACACGAACGCATCGCGCACGACTGCGGAGCCGGCGCCGCCGTATATCTCCACCGCCGCGGCCAGCACCAGCCCGAGCGGCACCACCACGAGGTTGTAGCCGAGGAAGCTTATTATCGCGCTGCGGGACTTTGCCGATATGACCGTCCCGAGGAACGCCAGAACGATGTAGCCCGGGAAAAGCACCTCCGGCTCCATGCGCACTGCGGCGTCCGCCGCCGTGAAGCACAGTATCACGTTTACCAGAAGCCCCCACAGCACCACGCCGATGAGAACGAGATTATAGACCCTCGGCGAGAGTATCCTCGCGCCCGAGTAGTCGGCGCTGAGTCTCGCCTGACGGGCGGCGCGGCCCATGACCAGCGCGGCGGAGCCGGCCGCGGACGCCTCCTGTGCGCTCGCCGCGGGGCGGCGTTCCATCTGCGGGAGCTTATTTCCGCAGTATTCGCAGAATTTGCTGCCGTTTTCGTTTTCGGCGCCGCATTTGGGACATATCATCTTATCCTTCTCCTTTTCACACGGCGGGCAGGGAACCCCGCCGCAATTCTCCTCTTGTCATTTTATACTCCGCGCCATGGCAAAAGACAGACTATTTGTAAATTTTTTTGTTTTATTGCCGCCGCCGCGCGCATATAATGAAAGACGCATTGAAAGCCGTATAATGTTCTCATCGAGCGAAAGGAGTTCACCATGAAAACATACAATATCGCCGTTCTCGGGGCGACCGGCGCGGTCGGGCGGGAAATGCTCAAGGTGCTTGAGGAATACGACGTCCCCGTCGGCAGGCTCCTCCCCCTCGCGAGCGCGTCGAGCGCGGGAAAAAGCGTCCGGTTCCGGGGCGAGGACGTCGCCGTCGAGGCGGCCGCGGACGGGAGCTTTGAGAGGATGGACTTCGTCCTCGGCGCGGTAAAAAACGCCATGTCCCGGCGCTTTGCCCCGGCCATAGTCAGGTCGGGCGCGGTGTTCATCGACAACAGCTCCGCCTTCCGCACGGAGCCGGACGTACCGCTCGTGGTCCCGGAGATAAACGGGGAGGATATTTCGTGGAACAGCGGCATTATCGCGAACCCCAACTGCTCCACCGTCATCACCATGATGGCCGTGGCGGGGATCGTGCGCCTGTCCCCGATAAAAAATATGATCGTCTGCACCTACCAGGCCGTGTCCGGCGCGGGACAGGCGGGACTTGAGGAACTCAAGGAGCAGCTGCGCGCCGTCGCCGGCGGGTACGCGCCCGAGCGCCGGGTGTTCCCCCATCAGATAGCGAACAACGTCATCCCCTTTATCGGCGAGGAGCTTGAAAATCTCTACACCGACGAGGAGATGAAAATGCAGAACGAGGGGCGGCGCATACTCCACGCTCCGGAGCTTCGCGTCAGCTGCACCTGCGTGCGCGTGCCGGTCATGCGCTCGCACTCCATCGCCGTCACGCTCAGGACCGAGAGACCGCTGAGCGTCGAGGAGGCGCGAGAGGCCGTGCGGAGCTTCCCCGGCTGCCGGCTGGTCGAGGACTTTGAGGGGCGGAGCTATCCCACGCCGCTGGACACCGGGGAACAGGATCTTGTCTGGGTCGGGCGCATACGCCGCGACCTCACCGACGAAAACGGACTGACGCTCTGGTGCTGCGGCGACCAGATAAGAAAGGGCGCGGCCTCCAACGCCGTGCAGATACTCTGTAAGCTGATCGGACGGTAAAGCTTATCCCCCCCTCATCGGGCGTCCTTCGGGCCGGCTGACGAGGGGGCTTTTTCATCTCATCAGCTTTTTTATGTCCATCTCCCCGGCCTTCGGCCAGAGGGCGCGGATGTGTTCGTACACGGCGCGGCGTGACTCCTCCGGCTCCTCACGGTAGGCGGAGGTCACAAGCTCCGCGCCCCAGAGCGTCTCCGGCGTGGCATACACGGCTATGTTCCAGCCGTATGGCTCGCCGTGCTTATTGCGCCGGGGCCGGAAATCCTTCACCGCGAGATAGGTCTGCATCTGAAGCTCGGTCAGCGTTCCCTCAAAATTCTTCTCGCCGCCCCTGCCGAAGCCGGCCAGCGCCTTTGCCTCATAGGAAAAGCGCTCGCTGCCGTCCATGAACGGCTCCATGAGCTTGCGCTCCTTGTCCTTGGCCTTTCCGTCGTCGTAGCGCGCGTCGAAGTCGTAGCCGTCCCGGCGGTAATTCACGAGCCTCGGCAGCCACTCGAGCGACACGAACCCGGCCTTTTTGTCAAAGAACTTGCCGTAGGCGACCCTTCCGCTGCGCGCGGCGAGCCTGCGCCACTCCCACGGGTCGCGAGCCTCGTCGCCGCTCCACCAGTATTTTGCCGCTGTATGCTCCTCGGCGGAAAAGCCGGGTATCTCGTTTCTGAAAAGAGGCAGGAAGCCCACCTCGTCCACATACCCTATCAGCTCCTCCACGGTCCTCAGCCGCGCCGGGTCGTTCTCCCGCAGGCCGTAAATTATCCATTCGCCGCTCTCGTTTCCCATACGGACCTCACTCCTTTTTCACGAGTATACCACCGCTGCCGCGCGCCGTTCAACAATAAACGCAGTATTTTTCAACAAATGGGGGCCGCGTCGCTTGACGGCGCAGTTTGAATTCTGTATTCTATAAGTAGTTATATTTGTTTGAAGGAGGACAACGGATAAATGAAAGTTGTACTTCAGCACCTGACGAAAAAATTTCCCTCCCGCGACAGGAAGAACCCGGCCGAGGTCGTCGCCGTGAACGATTTCGATTTCGAGATACCCGACGGCAAGCTCATCGGCCTGCTCGGCCCCTCCGGCTGCGGCAAAAGCACCACGCTCAACCTCATCTGCGGCCTGCAGTCTCCCACCGAGGGCAAAATTTTCTTCGGCGAGGACGACGTGACCGACCTGCCGCCCGAAAACCGCGGAGTGGGGCTGGTGTTCCAGAACTACGCGCTCTACCCCCATCTGACCGTGCGGCAGAACATCACCTTCCCGCTCGAAAATCTCAGGGGCAAGGCGCGCCTCTCCAAGGCCGAGATGAACGCCAAGGCCGAGGAGGCGGCAAAGCTC
Organism: uncultured Oscillospiraceae bacterium; assembly: GCA_934573855.1. Taxonomy (GTDB): domain Bacteria; phylum Bacillota; class Clostridia; order Oscillospirales; family Oscillospiraceae; genus Limivicinus. The sequence goes on from CAKTMF010000002.1 coordinate 126,252, forward strand.
GTGCAGATCGACACGCTCATGGAGCGCAAGCCCTCAGAGCTTTCCGGCGGGCAGCAGCAGCGCGTCGCCATCGCCCGCGCGCTGGTGAAGAGGCCGAAGGTGCTTCTTCTGGACGAGCCTCTTTCAAACCTTGATGCGCGTCTGCGGCTCCAGACCCGCGAGGAGATACGCCGCATACAGCGCGAGACCGGCATAACCACCGTGTTCGTCACCCACGACCAGGACGAGGCGATGAGCATTTCCGACATGATCGTCGTGATGAAGGACGGCGTTCTGCAGCAGATAGGCAGGCCGCAGTCCGTCTATGACGACCCGGTGAACCTCTTCGTCGCGAAATTCCTCGGCACGCCCGCCATCAACGTGTTCTCCGGCAGGGTAGAAAACGGCATGCTCCTGCTCGGCGGCGACGCCGTGATGTCCGTCCCCGGCGCGCCCGACGGCGAGGTCTGGGCCGGCATACGTCCCGAGGGCTTCGTCCCCGATGAAAACGGTTCTCTCGTGTGCGCCCTCACCGGCATAGAGGTCATGGGCCGCGACATGAGCGTCATATCCGCCCATCCCGCGAGTGCCGGCGCCTCCGTCCGCTCCATCATCAGCAGCGAGGCGGGCGTGGACGCCTCCGCGGCGAGCGTGCGTTTCTCCCTCCGGCGCAATAAGGTCTTTCTCTTCGGGCGCGCGGATGAAAAGCGTATCCGTTTCGAGGTGTGAGCATGGAGAACAAAAACTCGAAGGCGTGGCTCTATCTGCTGCCCGCCATAGCGTTTCTTGGCGTTTTCATGATATACCCGCTGGCGGACGTGCTGGTCTACTCCCTTGAGGAGGGCTACAACTTCGCGTCCCAGAGCTTTTTCGGCACGGGGCTGTATAACTACTCCTACGTCCTGCACGACCCGTTTTTCATGCAGGCCGTGAAGAACACCTTTATCCTCGTGGCGATCACCGTGCCGCTCTCGACGGGTATAGCGCTGCTGATCTCGCTCGGACTCAACTCCATCAAGAAGCTCAAGGAGCTGTTCCAGACGCTCTATTTCCTCCCCTACGTCACCAACACGCTGGCCGTGGGCCTCGTGTTCATGATACTCTTCAAAAAGACCGCCTACAGCGACGGCCTTGTGAACCTGCTGATAAACTTCTTCGGCGGCAGCAGCGTGGACTTTATCGACGGCCCCTACTGGGCGAAGATGTTCGTGCTGTGCTTTTACACGGTGTGGATAGTAATGCCCTTCAAGATACTCATACTCACCGGGGCGCTGGCCTCGGTGAAGCAGGACTACTACAACGCCGCGCGCATAGACGGCACGTCAAAATGGCGCATTTTCACGCGTATCACCCTGCCGATGATCTCGCCTATGATATTCTATCTAGTCATTACCGGCTTTATAGGCGCGTTCAAGGCGTACTCCGACGCGGTGGCGCTCTTCGGCGTCGACCTCAACGCTGCCGGAATGAACACCATCGTCGGCTATGTCTACGACATGCTCTACGGCAGCAGCGGCGGCTTCCCGTCCTATGCCTCCGCCGCGGCGATAATACTCTTCGCCATCGTCATGACCATCACCTGCATAAACCTTCTTGTCAGCAGGAAATATGTATACTATTCCTGAGGAGGCGCAAGATGAACGACAAAACCGATTACACGCGCATCGAGCGCGCCTCGAAGCGCCGCGGAGCCGTGACAAAGACCGTCACCTACGTTCTGCTGACGCTGTGGGGGATAATAGTCCTCTTCCCCTTTTACTGGATGGTCCTCTCCTCGCTCAAAAGCTACGGCGCGTACAACGCGGAGTATATCCCGAAATTCTTCACCCTCTCCCCCACGCTCCAGAACTACGCGGACGCCTTCACCGCCGTGCCGCTCGCGAGGTATTTCGCGAACACCCTGATCTTCACGGCCGCCACCACGGCGATAATGCTGGCGGTGACGGTGCTTGCGGCCTACGCGTTCGCAAGGCTCGAGTTCCGGGGCAAGGATCTCGTGTTCACGCTGTTCCTGTCGCTGATGATGATACCCTCGGAGCTGGTGGTCATCACGAACTTCGTCACCATCACCGACCTTGACATGCGAAACACCTTCTGGGGCCTCATCCTCCCGTCGGTCACGTCCGTGTTCTATATCTACCTGCTCAAGGAAAACTTCGCGCAGGTGCCGGACGAGCTGTACTACGCCGCCAAGGTCGACGGCACGTCGGATCTCAAGTACCTTTTCAAGGTCATGCTCCCCGTCTGCCGCCCCACGGTCATCACCGTCGTGATACTCAAGGTCATCGAGTGCTGGAACTCCTACGTCTGGCCGCGCCTCATCACCGACGACCCAAATTATTTCCTCGTTTCAAACGGCATTCAGGAGATACGCGAGAACGGCTTCGGCCGTGAGAACATCCCCGCCATGATGGCCGCCGTCGTGGTCATCTCCGTGCCGCTCATAATCCTGTTCCTCATCTTCCACAAGAAGATAATGGAGGGCGTTGCGAGAGGAGGCACCAAGGGATGAAAAAGCTGAGACGTCTTTTCGCGCTCACCGTGCTTGCGGCGCTGTGCTGCGTGCTGCTCACCGGGTGTCACGGCTCCCGCGAGCGCTCGAGCTTCACCGTCCCCGACGCTCTCGACGAGAGCCGGAGCTTTGAGCTCACCTTCTGGGCGAAGAACGACACCAACAAGACCCAGACCGCCGTCTACGAAAAGGCCAAGAACGCCTTTGAGGCGCTCTACCCGAACGTCCGGGTCAACATCCGCCTCTACACCGACTACGGCCGCATATATAACGACGTTATCACCAACATATCCACCAACACCACTCCCAACATCTGCATAACCTACCCCGACCACATCGCCACCTACCTCACGGGCGACGAGGTCGTGGTGCCGCTCGACGAGCTGATGGCCGACAGCCGCTGGGGACTGGGCGGGAGCGAGCTGCGCTTCGACGGCCCGTCGCGCGACGAGATCGTCCCCTATTATCTCAGCGAGGGCGTCCTCGGCTCGCACCAGTACGCGCTGCCCTACATGCGCTCGACCGAGGCCTGCTACGTCAACAAGACCATGGTCGAGGCTCTCGGCTATGAGCTGCCGGAGACGCTGACATGGGACTTCGTCTGGGAGGTCTCCGAGGCCGCCGTCAAAAAGGACGCGGACGGCAGCTACCTCATCAACGGCCAGAAGACCATGATACCCTTCATCTACAAGTCCACCGACAACATGATGATACAAATGCTCCGCCAGCGCGGCGCGGGCTACGCCGACGCGAACGGCAATATCTCCATCTTCAACGACGTCACGCGCGAGCTTCTGCTGGATATCGCCGCCCATACCAAGAGCGGCGCCTTCTCCACCTTCAAGATATCCAGCTATCCCGCGAACTTCCTTAACGCCGGTCAGTGCATTTTCGCCATCGACTCCACCGCCGGCGCGACATGGATCGGCACTCACGCCCCCCTTCTTGACATAAGCCCCGACAAGCTCGTGGAGTTCGAGACCGAGGTCATGACCATCCCGCAGTTTGACCCGGACGATCCCAAGATGATCTCTCAGGGGCCGAGCGTGTGCGTATTCAATAAGGAGGACCCGCAGGAGGTCATGTACTCGTGGCTCTTCGCCCAGTTCCTGCTCACGAACGACGTGCAGCTCGGCTACTGCCGCACCGAGGGCTACATCCCCGTGACCTACAAGGCGCTCGAGAGCGAGGAATATCTGGACTATCTCTCCCGCTGCGGCGAGGACTACGGCGAGCATTACGACGTGAAGATCAAGGCCTCGCAGCTGCTCTTTGACAACCTCGCCAACACCTTCGTCACCCCGGTGTTCAACGGCTCGGCCTCCCTGCGCGACGCCTCCGGGCAGATGATCGAGAGCGTCGTCAAATCCACCCGCCGCGGCGAGACCGTGGACGACGCCTACCTCGACAAGCTCTTTGACGACGTCACGGCGCTCTACCATCTGGACGACGCCTCCCGCATGGCCTCCTCCGGCCCCGCCGATCTCGGGCCGCTGCCCGGCACCGCCGTGGCGCTCCTCTCGGCTCTCGGCGCGGCGTGGGTGCTTATCGGCGCGGCGGTCCTTGTCGGAAGGCTGAGGAAAAAATCAAATAAATAAAAACAATTTTTCAAGGGTGTTGATTTTCAGTTTTTTTCAGATATAATAAGCTTGTTGTTCAAACCTACTTTTAAAAAGGAGAAAAACAAAATGAAAAAAATCTTTGCACTGCTTCTTGCGCTCTGCATGGTATTCGCCCTCTGCGCCTGCGGCAGCAAGAACGAGACTCCCGCTCCGGAACCCACCGAGGCTCCCGCCGTCGAAGAACCCGCTCCCACCGAGGAACCCGCTGCTGAAGAGCCTGCCGCCGAGGTCATGAGCTACGCCGAGTACGCCGCGGCCGAGCTTGAGACTCAGGTCACTGTTGAGGCCTATGTTCAGGCCACCCAGTCCTGGTGGGACAACAAGATCACCGTCTACGGTCAGGACGAGGACGGCGCGTACTTCTTCTACAACATGGCCTGCTCCGAAGAGGACGCTGCAAAGCTCGTTCCCGGCACCAAGATCCGCGCTACCGGCTTCAAGGCCGAGTGGTCCGGCGAGGTCGAGATCATTGACGCCTCCTTCGAGATCATCGAGGGCAGCTTCATAGCCGAGCCTCTGGACGTCACCGCGCTGCTCAGCAGCGACGAGCTTATCGCCCACCAGAACGAGAAGGTCTCCTTCAAGGGCCTCACCATCGTCGCGAAGGACGACGGCACCTCCCCCTTCTACTACAACTGGGACAACTCCGGCGCTGAAGGCACCGACTCCGACCTGTACTTCGACGCCTCCGTCGACGGACAGACCTACACCTTCGTTATCGAGTACTACCTCTGCAACGAGAACAGCGACGCCTACAAGGCAGTCCAGAACCTCAAGGTCGGCGACGTCGTCGATCTGGAAGGCTTCCTCTACTGGTACAACGGAGCCAACCCCCACATCACCTCCGTGGTAGTAAAGTAAGCTCACAAAGCGACCGAAAGCCCTCAGGGATCATCCCCGAGGGCTTTTTGCGTGACAGATACAGATAAAAAACCGCGGACGGCAGCAGCCGCCCGCGGTAAACATTTTGTGTCAGAACGGGATATCTTCCCCGTCCTCGCTGAGGTCGAACTCCAGATGCTCGCCGCACTTGGGGCAGGTGGTGGAGCCGGAATTGAGGGTATCCTCGTCAAAGGTTATCTCCTCGCCGCACTTGGGGCAGACGACGTCGTAGAGGACTCCGTCGAAGCTCAGCTCCTCGCCGTCTCCGTCATCCTCGCCGTCCTCGGACTCATAATCCTCGTCCTCGCCGTCAAACGGCTCGCAGCCGCAGCAGCAGGAGCAGTCGCCAATGCACTCGTCGTCCATCATGTCCTCGGGGACGTCGAGGTCGCAGGTCAGCTCCTCAAGATAGCTCAGCTCCTCGCCGATCTCGTCGAGCGCATCGGCAAAGTCAGTGTTGCTCTGCGAAAGCTCCTCGATCTCGTGAGCCATGTCGCTCACCAGATCGCACAGCGCGCCCCAGAGCTTGCCCTCCTTGGATTCGGGCTCGACGCCCAGACCCTCGCAGAGACCCTTGAGATATGCAGCCTTTTCAACAACAGTCATAGAGATACCTCCTTTGTTAAAAACATAGTGGGAGACCAGGTCTCCCCTGGATTGGAAAAATTACGCGCGGCTGAGATACTCGCCGGTGCGGGTGTCGATCTTGATCTTCTCGCCTCTCTCGATGAAGAGGGGGACCTTGATCTCTGCGCCGGTCTCGACGGTAGCGGGCTTGGTCGCGTTGGTGGCGGTGTTGCCGGCGAAGCCCGGGTCGGTCTCGGTCACTTCAAGCTCCACGAAGAAGGGAGGCTCGACGTTGAAGACCTTGCCCTTGTAGGAGTAGATGGTGCATTCCATGTTTTCCTTGACGAACTTGAAGTTGTCGCCCAGAACGGAGGCGTCCACAGGCTCCAGCTCGTAGGTCTCGGGGTTCATGAAGTAGTAGAGGTTGCCGTCGGCATAGCTGTACTCGGCAGTCATGCGGTCGACGGTAGCGTTCTCGAACTTGGCGGTGGGGTTAAAGGAAGTCTCGGTCACGGCGCCGGTGATAACGTTCTTCATCTTGGTGCGGACGAAGGCCGCGCCCTTGCCGGGCTTGACATGCTGGAACTCGACGACCTGCATGACCTGTCCGTCCATCTCAAAGGTAACGCCGTTTCTGAAATCGCCTGCAGTAATCATAAATATAATCTCCAATCTGAAAGGATTTTAAGTATAAAGCCTTAGCCCAAACATTTTACAGTATAAGACGCGATTTTGCAATACCTTTTGGGTAGGTTTTATACCGTTTTCGCGCGCCGCGCCCCGCTCAAAGGATGGTGAGCTGCTTGGGAGCCTTGGTGATGACCTCGCAGCCGTCCTCGTGCAGGACCATGACATCCTCGATACGCACGCCGAACTTGCCGGGGATGTAGATTCCGGGTTCCGCGGACACGACCGCGCCGACGGGCATGATGGCCTCGCCTCTGGGGTTCGCGTTGGGGGCTTCGTGGATGTCGAGGCCGAGACTGTGGCCGAAGCCGTGGCCGAAATATTTGCCGTAGCCGGCCTTCTCGATGACGCTGCGCGCCGCGCCGTCGATGTCCTTGCCGGGAATTCCCGCTTTCGCCGCGGCGATACCCGCGAGCTGGGCCTCGAGGACGATGGAGTAGACGTTGCGCATTTCATCGCTCGCGCTGCCGACGGCAACGGTACGGGTCATATCGGAGCAGTAGCCGCCCTTGAGCGAGCCGAAGTCCATGGTCACGAAGTCGCCGCTCTCGATTACCTTGTCCCCGGGGACGCCGTGGGGCAGACTGGTCTTGGAGCCGGTGACAACGATTGGGTCGAAGGAGTTGCCCTCGGAGCCGTTTTTGAGCATATGGTAGACAAGCTCCGCCGCCACCTCGCGCTCAGTCATGCCGGGCTTTATGACGGCGAGGGTCTCCTCCAGAGCCTTTTCGCTGATACGCTGGGCCTCGCGCAGATAGACGAGCTCCTCCTCGCTCTTAGAGGCGCGAAGGGTCGAGAAGATGTCCTGCGCGGGTTCAAGGCACATGCCGAGAGCGCGCTCATAGCCAACATACTCGCTGTAGCTGAGCTTCCTGTCCTCGGCGCCCAGACGGGAGACGCCCGCCTCCTTCAGCGCCGCCTTGATGAGAGAGAGCAGGCTGTGCTCGCGGTCGTACATCTGCACCTCGCAGCAGCCCGCGGACGCGGCCGCCGCGGCCTCGATATAGCGGGAGTCGGTTATCAGCCACGCCTTTTCACGGCTGACGATCACCGCGCCGTCGGTGAAGGGAAAGCCGCAGGCATAGCGCTGGTTCTTTTCGTCGGTGACGAGAACGGCGTCAAGATTCTTTTCGGCGAGAGCCGCCTGGATCCTTTTGATGTTGTTCATATTCCTGTTTCCTCCGATGTCGGGCGCGGGAAGCTCACGATGAATATCGACCCGCGCGGTTTATTTTGTCCGACCGCGATGGACCCGCCGTGGGCCTGCACCGCGTCGTGAACTATACTCAGGCCCAGCCCGCTGCCCCCGGCCTCCCGGGAGCGGGCCTTGTCCACCCGGTAAAAGCGGCTGAAAATGTTCAGCCTGTCCTCCTCCGGGATACCTATGCCCGTGTCGGCAACGGTAAGACTTATCTTCTCCTCCCCGCTGCGGAGAGTCACGGTGACGCTGCCGTCGGGAACGTTGTACTTGACGGCGTTTTCCATGAGGTTGAAGATTATGTGGTACATATCGTCCGCCGTGGCCATCACCACGCAGCCGTCCTCAAGGTCGCAGCGGATACGCACGCCCTTTTCGTCGGCGAGGGGCCTTAGCGTGACGAGGGCGTCGACGCAGACCTGCTTTACATCCACGGGTTCGGGCAGGATCTGCACGTCGTCGTCAAGACGGCTGAGGTCGAGCAGCTTTTCCGTGGTGCGCTGGAGGCGCTGGGCCTCGTGGCCGATGTCGGCGGCAAACTCGCGCATGGTCTCCGCGTCCATGCCGGAACTCTGCACTATGCTGTCCGACATCAGGCGGATGGAGGCGAGGGGCGTTTTCAGCTCGTGCGAGGCGTCGGAGACGAAGCGGCGGCGCTGCCGCTCGTTATCGTCCAGCCGCTCGGTGAGCTGGTTGAATTCGTTTCCAAGCTCCGTTATCTCGTCCTGCCCGCGCGTGGCGACGCGGTGGCCGTAATCACCCGTGGCGACTATGCGCATGGAGCGGATAAGCTCCTGCAGGCGCCTGAAAAGCAGCTGTGAGAACGCGGCCGCAAGGATGAGCGCCGCGATGACGATGGTAATGGAAACATAGCGTATGCGGCTCTGGATGTCAAGGATTATCTCCGCGCGCTCGCTGTCGTATTCGCACAGGTATACCGCGCCGGACACGGCGCGCTGGGTCGAGACGGGCATGGCGTAGCTGCTGGAGAAGGCGGAATCGGCAAATTTCGAGCGGTAGGCGGTCTTGCCGGAGAGCGCGGTGAACACGTCCCCCACGTCGGTGACGTAGCCCGTGCCTCCGCCGTCGTCATAGAGGACGGTCCCCGCCGCATCGACGACCATCAGACGGCTCAGCCCCTGCACCTCAAGGACCCGCACCACCTCGCCCACGCTCTTCGATTCGAGCCGGTCAAGGTTCGAGAGAGAGGCGGCGATGACGGACGCCTGCGCGGACAGGGAGCTTTTCTTCTCCTGGAACACAAGGTCCCTCGCCGAGGTCAGCGGGTAGGTGTTCAGGAGCAGCAGCAGTATGATAAGCACCGCTGCGATGAACGCGAAGGATTGAAATCTTATGCTGTGCAAGGGTGCGTCTCACCTCCGTTGCGAAATGTATCCCCGGCGGGCGCGGTCAATCCGAGAAGTAATACCCCACGCCCCATTTCGTGTTGATATAGCGCGGGCGCGCCGGGTCGTATTCGAGCTTCTCGCGCAGACGGCGGATATGCACGTCCACCGTGCGCGTGTCGCCCTGATAGTCGTAGCCCCACACCAGATCGAGCAGGCTCTCCCGGCTGTAGACCTTGCCGGGGGTCTTCATGAGAAAGACTATAAGATCGAATTCCTTCATCGTGAGTTCCACGGGAACGCCGTCCTTGTACGCGGCGCGGCGCTCGGGGTCGACGGTGATATGGCCGGCGGTAAGCACCCTTTCGGACGAAGCCTCGGGCGCGGCGGCGATGGACGCGCGGCGCAGGAGCGCCCGGACGCGCACCTTGAGCTCCATTATCTCAAAGGGCTTTGTGATATAATCGTCCGCCCCGGACTCGAAGCCCATGAGCAGGTCGGATTTGTCGCTGCGTGCGGTGAGGATGATGATGGGTACGGTGGAAAAGCCGCGTATCTCCTGGCACGCCTGAAGCCCGTCCTTCTTCGGCATCATCAGGTCGAGGATGATGAGGTCATAATTTCCTTTTTCGGCCATGGCGACGGCCTCCTCGCCGTCGTAGCCCACGTCCACGGTGTAGCCCTCGTTTTCGAGATTGAATTTTATGCCCTTGACGATCACGCGCTCGTCGTCTACAACAAGAATCTTCATAAACTTCTCCGTTCCGGGCGCAGCGCGGGGACCTACCGGCGGACGCGGCATTATTTGGTGTTGCATTTCCCCGCGGCAAACTTTATAATACTGTGGAAAAACTTTATGATATTACTATATCACCATTCCGGCAAAAACGGGAGTGCAAAATGAAAAAATTCAGAAAAATTACATTATTTCTCGCGCTGTGCATGCTCTTTGGGCTTGCCGCACCGGCGGCGCACGCGCTGGACGAGCCGTCGCTCGTGGCGAAGGCCGTCGTGCTGGCCGACGTCAAGAGCGGCAGGATACTCTACTCGAAGAACATGAACGACAAGGTCGCCCCCGCCAGCCTCACGAAGATCATGACCGCCCTCATCACCGTCGAGGCGATAGAGAGCGGCGAGATATCCTTGGACGACATCATCACCGCGCAGAGCGACTGCCGCACCGGCATGGACGAGGAGAGCAGCACCGCCGGTATCGTCCCCGGCGAGAAGCTGAGCGTGCAGAACCTCCTCTACTGCGCCATGCTCGTCTCGGCGAACGAGGCGTGCAACATACTCGGCACCCAGCTCTCCGGCAGCATAAGCGCCTTTGTTGACAGAATGAACGAGCGCGCGCAGCTCCTCGGCTGCACCGGCACGCATTTTGCCAACACCAACGGACTCACGGCGGACGACCACTATACCACGGCCTACGACTTCTATCTCATCTCCCGCGAGGCGATAAAGCACCCGCTGTTCATGCAGATCTGCACCACCGATTACTACGAGGTCCCGGCAACGGATTACTGCGACCTGCGCAAGCTCAACAACTCCAACGCCCTCATGAGCGACGGCTCCATATACGGCGCGGACTACCTCTATGAGGGGACCGCCGGCGTCAAGACGGGCTACACCCGCGCCGCGGGCTACTGCCTCGTCTCCACCTGCCTGCGCGGCGACGTGGATCTTCTCGCCGTGGTCATGGGCAGCACCGGCGTACTCAACTCCGACCGCAGCGACTACGGCAACTTTGTGGACAGCATAGCCCTCTATGACTGGGCGTTCGGGAGCTTTGCCTACCGCACCCTCCTCGGCGCGGAGCCGGTGACGGAGGCCGAGGTGGCGCTCTCCAAGGACGGCGAGAAGGCCGTTCTCAAGCCCGCGGAGGAGGTCCGCGCGCTTCTCCCGGCGGACGTCGCGGACGACGAGGTGAATATCTCCACCGTCATCTACGACGACAAGCTCACCGCGCCCATCGAGGCGGGGACAGAGCTGGGCGAACTGGAGATCAGCGTCCGGGGCGAGAGCTTCGGCCGGGTCAGGCTCGTGAGCGCGAACGCCATCGAGATCTCCAAGGGCGAGTATCTGAAGCAGCGGCTCCACGACACCTTCAGTCACGGCTGGTTCAAGGCGCTGGTGATCATCGTCGTCATCATCGCGCTCGCCTACGCGATACTTGTGATAAGGTACCGCCGCATGCGCCGCCGCCACATGAGAGAGCGCCGCATGGCGGAGCAGCGCCGGAGGATGGAGCGCGAGCGCATGGAGGAGCAGGCGCGCATGTACCGCGAGCCTTACCGCCGCAGCGAGGACGACAGACGCAGGTAAATACCGCACACCGCACACGGCCCCGGAGCAGCTCCGGGGCCGTTTTTTGCCGGGTATCTTTCAAATGTAAATTTCTTAACGCCGAATTAGCACGGCATGTGTTATAATCGAAAAAAACGATAGGGACGATGCCTATGGACAGGATAAGAACAAAGCTGAAAACATGGTTCCCCATGTCGATAAGGGACTGGATGGTGCTGTTCGCGGCGCTGTCGGTGGCGGTTCTGCTGTGTCTCGTGCTGCGCAGGGCCGCCGCGCCGGACGTACCTGCGCCGCTGATATTCGTGCTGGTCGTGCTGGTCGTGTCGCTGACGACGGACGGGTACTTTTACGGGCTTCTCGCGGCGGTCATCAGTGTTTTCGCGGTCAACTGGGCGTTCACATACCCGTATCTCAAGATGGACTTTTCCATCTACGGCTACCCGCTCACCTTCGTGACCATGTTGGCGGTGGGCTTCGCCGTGTCCACGCTCACCGGGCGCGTACACGAGCAGGAGAAGATACGCATGGAGTCCGAGCGCGAGAAGATGAGGGCCAACCTTCTGCGCGCGGTGTCGCACGATCTGCGCACGCCGCTCACGGCGATAAGCGGCTCGCTCTCCGCGCTTTTGGATGATAACTGCTCGTTCACCGAGGAGCAGCGCCGTGAGCTTCTGACCGACGCGCGCAACGACGCCGACTGGCTGACGCGCATGATGGAAAACCTCCTCTCCATAACCCGCATAAGCGGCGACGGCGTCGCGGGGATAACCAAAGAGGTGCAGGTCATGGAGGAGGTCGTCAGCGAGGCGGTGATAAACTTCCGCAAGCGCAACCCGGGCATCGACGTCTCGGTCTCCGTGCCAAATGAGCTTATCTTCGTGCCGATGGACGCAATGCTCATCGAGCAGGTGCTTATAAACCTGATGGACAACGCCGTGACCCACGGCGGGACGACCACAAAGATATCCATCAGCGTGAACTCCGACGACCGCTTCGCGAGGGTGCGCGTGTCCGACAACGGCAAGGGTATCGACATGCGGCTTCTCGACCACCTTTTCGACGGCTCCCTGCCGCTCTCCGGCGGGAGGTGCGCGGACGAATCTCGATACATGGGCATAGGACTTTCGGTGTGCAAGACCATAGTGGAAGCGCACGGCGGCACCATCTTTGCACAGAACCGCCCCGGCAGCGGCGCGGAATTTATATTTACTCTTGAGCTTGGAGGAGAAAACGATGACTATCAGAGATAAAATACTTGTCGTGGAGGACGAAAAGAGCATTTCCGGCTTTATAAAGGCGATACTCACCACGAACGGCTTCGACGTTATCGTCGCGCACACCGGTGCGGAGGCGTTTTCCATGATAAGCTCCCACTGTCCGGATCTGGTGGTGCTGGATCTGGGGCTGCCGGACATAGACGGCATGGGCATAATCGAGGCCGTGCGCGACTGGACGCAGATACCCATCATCGTGGTCTCCGCCCGCAGCTATGAGCGCGACAAGGTGGAGGCGCTGGAGAAGGGCGCAGACGACTATATCACCAAGCCCTTCAGCGCGGGCGAGCTTCTGGCGCGCGTGCGCGTGGCCATCCGCCACACCCGGGCAGGCATAGGCAACAGCGCCCTCGTAAGCTCCGGCAAGTTCACCTCCGGCGAGCTGACGATAGATTACGACAAGCACCAGGTGCTTATCGCCGGGGAGAACGCCCACCTCACCCAGAACGAATATAAGATCGTGGCGCTGCTCGGCAAATGCGCCGGAAAGGTATTGACCTACGACTTCATCATGAAGGAGCTGTGGGGGCCGCAGAGCAAGGGCAGCAACCAGATACTCCGCGTCAACATGGCCAACATCCGCCGCAAGATAGAAAAAAACCCCGCCGAGCCGAAGTACATATTCACCGAGGTCGGCGTCGGCTACCGCATGATCGAGGGCGACTGACGCCGCCGTTTTCGTCACGAAAGCGCTTAACGGTCTCTAGCGGCCGCTTAACGCACAAATAGCAGTGCCGTTAACCTTCTTGACCCTCCGTTTGTGCCTTTTTTGCTGCAATGACCGTAGTGCAATTTGCCCCGCCGTTGGATCGTTCAGACGGCGGGGTTTGTTTTTTCCTCCGCGGCGTGGTATAATGCCCTCGCAAAGGAGGTGCCGGGATGGAGCCATATGAGATCGCAGCCATGCTTGCCTCGGCAGAGCGCGAGGCGGCGGAGCTTATCATGCACGCGGGGAGCATTATCGCCGAGGATAAAAGCGGACACCGGGACGTCGTTACCGAGTACGACAGAAAGGTGCAGCTCCTCATGGAAAAGCGCATACGGGAGGCTATGCCCGAGGCCACGTTTTTCTGCGAGGAGATGAACGAGCGCGACGACCTGCACGCGGAAAATGTTTTCATCATCGACCCTATTGACGGCACCATGAACTTCGTCAAGGGCTTTAACCACAGCTGCATTTCCGCCGCCTACGCGAGCCGCGGGACGGTGCTGGCGGCGGCGGTATATAATCCCTATGTCGATGAGCTGTTCACGGCGGTGAAGGGCGCGGGCGCGTTCCTGAACGGCCGCCCCATACGCGTCGAGGAAGCGCCGCTGTCGGAGTGCATAGTCTGCTGCGGGACGGCGCCGTATGTGCCGGAGCTCACCGAAAGGAGCTTCGACATCATGTGCCGCTGCTGCAAGGCGGGGCTGGACATACGCCGCGAGGGTTCGGCAGAGCTGGATCTGTGCAGCGTGGCGGCAGGGCGCGCGGGGCTTTTTGTGGAGCTCAGTCTCTCGCTTTGGGATTACGCGGCGGGCATGCTCATCGTGAGCGAGGCCGGCGGCATCTGCCTCACCGAGGATGGCGGGGAGCTGCCCTTCACCGGTGAAAAGACCACCATCGCTGCCGGCGGACGGCGCGCGGTGAGCGATTATCTGAACTTTGTAAGGCCAAAAGCATGAACGAAACGACGAAAAACGACATTATCGTGCTGCCGGAGACCGACTCCACCAACACCCGGCTCAAGGAACTTGCGCGGCAGGGAACCGCCCACGGCACAGCGATCCTCGCGCTCAGACAGAGCGCCGGGCGCGGACGGCTGGGTCGCGGCTTCATCTCGCCGGAAAAGGGACTGTACATGTCCGTCCTTCTGCGGCCGGAATGCGCCGCGGAGCGGATACCCACGCTCACGCCCTGCGCGGCGCTGGCGGTATGCGGTGCGCTTGAGAGCTTCTGCGGCGTGAGCACGGAGATAAAGTGGCCGAACGACGTCCTTGTTGGCGGCAAAAAGCTCTGCGGCATACTCACAGAGGGCGTCGCGGGCGCGGACGGCAGGCTTGCTGCGGTGGTCGGGATCGGCATAAACGTGAATACCCGGAGCGCGGATTTTCCCGAGGAGCTGCGAGAAAGCGTGTGTACCGTGCTGGACCTCACCGGGCGCGAGACGGACGTTGCCGGCCTTGCCCGCGCGGTCAGGGACGAACTTGAGACCGTGTACGGCCGCTGGAGCGCCGGGGACGCGCTGCTCGTCGATGAGTACCGCGCGCTGTGCGTGAATATCGGCAGGGACATCTGCGTTCTGCGTGACGGAGCCGCGCGCGCCGCAAGGGCGCTGGACATCGGGGATGATTTTTCGCTTCTTGCCGGGTATGAGGACGGCAGCCGCGAGAGGATACGCTTCGGCGAGGTGTCGATACGCAGCCGGTCGTAGCGGCCATTCGTGCGGCGAGACCGGTTTTTCAAGGTTTTTTAATAAAAATATTGACAAGCCGTGTGCAAATATGATATTATCTCAGGGCTGAATGTGGAAGCGACCTGTGCGGGTGTAGTTCAATGGTAGAACACCAGCCTTCCAAGCTGGATACGTGGGTTCGATTCCCATCACCCGCTCCACCCATTTCGTGGTTGGATCTATATGCGCCAATAGCTCAGCAGGATAGAGCAACTGCCTTCTAAGCAGTAGGTCGGGGGTTCGAATCCCTCTTGGCGTGCCAAAAGTTAATGATGGTGGGATTAGCTCAGTTGGCAGAGCACCGGATTGTGGTTCCGGGTGTCGTGGGTTCGAGCCCCATATCCCACCCCATATATAAAACAGGCCGGCGCCGCCGGCCTGTTTCAGCAAAAGCCATTCTCACAATATTGGGATGTAGTGTAATGGTAACACACCGGACTTTGACTCCGATATAGTGGGTTCGAGTCCCGCCATCCCAGCCACACGCCCCAGTAGCTCAGGAGGTAGAGCACCTGCCTTTTAAGCAGGGTGTCCGGGGTTCGAGTCCCCGCTGGAGCACCATAACTGGACACCAGTTTTGATACGATGAGTATCGAAGCGGGTGTCCAGTTTTTTCTGTAAAAACCCCTATTTGCAAGGGTTTCCATATACCTTTTAACGAAAGCAGGCTCTACAGTAACCGAGGAATGGTTGCCGTAGAGCCTTTTTGCGTTTTTATCTATGTAATAGGTCTGGAAGGTGTGCATTGTGGTCAGAGAAATAATTAAATGCACACCCATATCACGAGTAACTGTTTATCCGCCTTGTGCTACAACGGTAGGCATGGGAATTCAAGGAGGTTCTTATTCACATCGGTTGATATTTTTGAAAAAGACCTATGCTCCGTAACCCACCTCTGCAGCTAAGGGAGTAATTCGCGCCGATGCGCTCCACATAACATTCGATTTTCAAATAGCAATTTTTAGTAAATCCATGCAAATTCAAATCCTGCAAATTCCGATAATACTCCTTATGAGAAAATCAGCGATGAAGTGCGGTCTTTGGCCGATGAAGTACCGTTTGACATCCCCGATTCGTGGGAGTGGGTACGGCTGGGCACTGTCATTGAACTTCAATCCGGGCAGGATATGACACCGAATAAATACAACGATTGTGGAAAAGGCGTTCCATACATTACCGGGGCCTCAAATATCGAAAATGGAAATGTGTTAATTAACCGCTGGACGGAATGCGGTCGAGCTTTTACATATTGTGGGGACATTTTGCTTGCCTGCAAAGGTACAGTAGGCACGATGGCTGTCCTTCAAGAGCCGCAAGTACATATCGCCATACAGATTATGGCCAGTCGGCCAATCGGCGAGTTATTTGTCCCGTACATTCAGCTTGTACTGGATACTCTTGTCGAGAATCTGAAAGCGGTGGCAAAGAGTATGATTCTAGGTATCGCCAAAGAGGATGTTTTGCAATCACTCTTTCCGGTTCCCCCAATCAGTGAACAAAAGCGAATCGTTCAGAAGGTTTAAGAACTATCACCCTGTCTGGAGCAATACGCTGTGACTAATACAAAGCTGCTTTCGCTGAATAGCTTATCACAAAATCACCTTCAAAATCATTCTATTTTGAAGGTTTCATCCTGCCTATATTCGTTAAAAAGACCATAGGCTCCCTACATCCGGTAAGAAAAAACAGATCGGATGTAAGAAAATTATGTACCGCTATGCCTGTGTACAAGCTATAAACGAAAAACCGGAGGTGCGGCTCGTCTGGGGTACACCTTGGAGATCGGAATAAATTTTGCTCAAGCTGCGGCGCCGCAGCGGGCGGATAGTGAACTCGCTCGCTGTGACGGGCTTTATTTGTTCGCCGGTATTGGTGCCGTCTTTTTTCTTCTGTTTTGACGGTTTCTTACACTCATCAGCATGCTCGACCCGTACGACGCAAGAAAATTGCAGCCGTGGCAGGTATTGTGATAAGCATGGTCACAATAATTGTTGCCTGTATAGGGTCTGTCTATACGGTATAGTCTAATCGGATATTGATACGGTTTTCAGATTGCGCGCCTTGAAAAAGCGGCCCCTGATTTTCGATTCACGCGGAAGGCAAACAAAAAGACTCGGGTACACGAAGTATCCGAGTCTTTTTGGCACGCCGTGAGGGATTCGAACCCCCGACCTTCTGGTCCGTAGCCAGACGCTCTATCCATCTGAGCTAACGGCGCATATCGAACCTGTCATCACTGACAGCTTCGATATAATAGCACGGGTTTTGAAAAAATGCAATACCTTTTTTGAAAAAACTCAAAATTTTTTACCAGCCCATGGACTCGGAAATGGAGTCGGCCACTTCGCTCATGGTCTTGAAGGTCTTGCCCAGCGCGCTCTTCATTGTGGGCTTTTTGCGCCGCATAAGTCTCATCGCGCAGCCGCCCACGAGAAGCCCCATGCCCATACCGACATAAAAATTACGATTCTGCATTTCATGCACCTCCATTTGTGTGTATTGGTATTATGTGCATATCCGGCGTTGATTGAATATGTAAAATGTGGTATACTTTATAATAGTTTCCATTTGTACCGTCAGGAGGGTCATATGAGCGTCAAAATACTTGCCGTGGGCGACGTTTGCGGAGAACCGGGGCTTGAGTTCCTTGAAAAGCGCCTGCGCGCCTACCGCCGGGATAACGGCATAGATTTCGTCGTCGTCAACGGCGAGAACGCGAACGTCGTGGGCGTCACCCCGCGCCAGTGCGACAGTATGCTGCGCTCAGGTGCGGACGTGATAACGCTCGGCAACCACACATGGACCCGCACGGAGCTGCGCCCGTATCTCGACGAGCGGCGCAAGGTGCTTCGTCCGGCGAACTTTGCCCCTCAGTGTCCCGGCAAGGGCATAAACGTATACTCCACGCCCTTCGGGGATGTGTGCGTGCTGAACCTCATTGGGCGCTTCACCCTCGACGGCAACACGGATAACCCCTTTGTCATTGCCGACGGCTACATGGAGGAAATTCGGGAGAAGATCATTCTCGTGGATTTTCACGCCGAGGGGACGAGCGAGAAGCGCGCCATGGGCTATCTCCTTGACGGCAGGGCCAGCGCGGTCTGGGGCACGCACACCCACGTGCAGACCTCCGACGCCTGCGTGCTGCCGAAAGGTACGGGCTATATCACCGACCTCGGCATGACCGGGCCGGCGGAGTCGGTGCTGGGCATTGACCCGGAGCAGAGCATAGGCAAGTTCATGGGCGACCCGCCCACTCGTTATAACTCCGCCGCGGGTCCCGTGAAGCTGGAGGGCTGCGTTTTCGAGATCGACCCGGAGACCGGCAGGTGCCTGCGCGCCGAGGCCATCCGGCTGATGTGAGGATATGACGAAGATCAAGGCCACCGGCTATGCCGGCGGCCTTGACTTTTTATCAATGCAAAAAATGCACCCTCGGCAGAGGGTGCATTGAATCATTATCGGGGTGAACTGACAGCTTTATTTCTCCTCGTCGGACTTCTTGTGGATGCCCGAACCGATGGCGAGGCCGATGAGCATTCCGAGGGAGATTCCGAGGCCGCTGTTGTCAAAAAGCGACGTGCCGAGCGCGGTGCCAAGGCACATGCCGAGACACATGCCCTCGGTGCCGTAGTCGGCGGGCTTCTCCTTGCCCTTCTTCGCTGACGCGCCGCGCACAAGGAAGATCACCAGCAGCAGGCCCATCGCTATTCACGGCAGCGCCGCGCGGAAGAAATCATACGCTCCATCCATTTTACAATACCTCTTATCTTTTCAAAAATCCGTCCTTTTCGGACAGTATCAGACCATAGCTATGTCCAAAGTCCTCGTCAAAGCAGAAATCGGCGCGGCGCTCCGCGGGGCAGTAGACTATGCTCCACATGGTCTTTTCATAGCCGTCGTCGCTCTGTGGGTAGTTGAACTGCGCGACGCTCATGAGCATTTCGCGCACCTCGCGCTCCCCGGCGGGGCCGGTGTGTGCGGCAAGGGTATCGTAGCGCTTGTGAGACTGCTCGGAGCCGGTCCCCTGCTTTTCGGACTCGGCAAGGTAATGGTTCGTGACGATACTTGCGTCCGCAACGAGCATTTCGCCGCTGACATACTCGACGACCACGCTCTTCCCGGAGGCGTCCGCGATGAACATATGGTGCGCGGAGTCGATGGAGGAGTTCATGTCGTACTGCCCGAGCAGCGCGACCGCCTCGTCCACGCTCGCCGCGCGGTCAAGGAGAAGGCGTATCGCCGAGGTGGTCGTGAGCGCGGCCTTGCCGGTGCGCTGGTGGGTCTGCTCATCGTCGCCTGCCATAAGGTCGGCGACCATAAGTCCCTCGCTGTTCATGCCGTCGACCGGCACATAGATCGCCGCGAGGCTCTGTATCCGCTCGCCCATCGAGCCGTCGGGCGCGTAATCCTCTCCGAAGCCGAGAAAGTCGAGACAGCAGGTGGAGACGGACTCATAGCCGCTGTCGGGGCGCGTATGTATTATCATGGCCGAGCATTCTTCCCAGTCATAGTTGCGGCCGAAAAAGACCTTGCCGTCCGCGTCGCGGGTGCATACGGCGGAGCAGCCGAAGTCGCCGGTCTGCACAGAGGCAGTACCCTTGTAAAACCCGCGGGAGAGATATGTGACCAGCCAGTCGGCGAGGGCGCTGTCGCTCACCGCGCCGCCCTGCGCGAGAAACTCGTCAAGGCCGTAATCGCCCGTATATTCCATGACGTACAGTCCGTCCTCAAGCCTTTCAACGCTGTTCGCAGCGGTGATGAAGGTCCCGAACATCGACCACGCGCCGGCCAGCAGCACGGCCAGCAGCGCCGCGATAACGCCCAGCACCCAGCCGATGACCTTTTTCTTCTTCATTTTCATAATACCTCACTTGCTCCCGGTATCACGGGAAGCCGAACCCCCGCCGGATATCCGGCGGGGGAACGAAACGAATCGAATTTTATCAGAGCTGCTTCTGGGCGTTGATCTTCACGCCGGGGCCCATGGTGGAGGCGGTGACGCAGGACTTGATGTACTGGCCCTTTGCCGCCGCGGGCTTTGCCTTGATGATGGCGCCGATGAGAGCGACGTAGTTCTCATACAGCTTGTCAGCACCGAAGCTGACCTTGCCGATGGGGCAGTGGATGATGTTGGTCTTGTCCAGACGGTACTCGACCTTACCGGCCTTGGCTTCGCCGATGGCCTGCTTGATGTTGGGGGTGACGGTGCCGGCCTTGGGGGAGGGCATCAGACCCTTGGGTCCGAGGATCTTACCGAGACGGCCGACGGTACCCATCATGTCGGGGCTGGCGATAACGGTGTCGAACTCGAACCAGTTCTCCTTCTGGATCTTTTCGACCAGATCCATGCCGCCTGCATAGTCGGCGCCGGCTGCGAGAGCTTCCTCAACGCGCTCGGGCTTGCAGAAGCAGAGGACACGGACGGACTTGCCGGTGCCGTTGGGGAGGACGATGGCGCCGCGGACCTGCTGGTCTGCGTGACGGCCGTCGACACCGAGCTTGACGTGCAGCTCGACGGTCTCGTCGAACTTTGCCTTGCTCGCGCTGATAACGAGGTTCAGCGCTTCCATGGGATCGTAGAGTGACTGTTTGTCGATGAGCTTTGCGCTCTCTTTATAATTTTTACCTCTAAACAATTTGTTTTCCTCCTAATAATGTGGTTGGGGGGTCCGGGACGGGGTCCCGGCCCTGGTCGGACTTTCGGAAAAGTCCTCCCACGTTAGCAGCCTTTCTGCTTTGATCAGTCACCGACGATGACGCCCATGGAGCGGCAGGTGCCGGCTACCATGCTGATCGCGGACTCGATGTCGGTGCAGTTGAGGTCGGGCATTTTCTGCTCGGCGATCTTGCGGACGTCTTCCTTGCTGATGGTAGCGACCTTGTCTCTCTGGGGGACGCCGGAGCCGCTCTCAATGCCGCAGGCCTTCTTGATGAGAAGGGCGGCGGGAGGAGTCTTGGTGATAAAGGTGAAGCTGCGGTCGGAGTACACGGTGATGACGACGGGGATCATGAGACCCATGTCGCCCTTGGTGCGCTCGTTGAAGTCCTTGGTGAACTGACCGATGTTAACACCGTACTGGCCCAGTGCGGGACCTACGGGAGGAGCCGGAGTCGCCTTGCCGGCGGGAATCTGGAATCTTGCGTATCCAACGATTTTCTGTGCCATTTACAGCACCTCTTTCTTACTTATTATTCTTTGATGACCTCGACCTGATCGAGCTCCAGATCGACCGGAGTCTCTCTGCCGAACATGGAGACGACGACGCGGACCCGGTTCTTCTCCGGCTCCAGCTCGTCCACCGTGCCGATGAAGCCGGACAGCGGACCGTCGTTTACCTTGACGCTGTCGCCCACCTCGTAGCCGACAACGATCTCCTTATGCTCTACTCCCAGATCGTAGATCTCCTGCTCCGTCAGGGGGACGGCCTTGCCGTCGGAGCCTACGAAGCCCGTTGCACCGCGGACGTTGTGGATAAGGTGCCAGCTCTCGTCCGTCAGTATCATTTTTACCAGCACATAACCGGGGAACACCTTGCGCTCGACGGTCTTTTCGCCGGCGTCGGTATATTCCGTGACGGTCTCCATGGGGATGTTGACCTCTCTGATGAGGTCGGTCATCCGGCGGTTCTCCGCGGCCTTCATGACGGCGGCGGCTACCGCGTTTTCATAACCGGAGTATGTGTGGACCACATACCATTTTGCTTCCTCAGCCATGTCGCTTAACCAAAGAGTCCGGGGAGCTTGATGATGATCTGCACCAGCTTGGTGGCCAGCGTATCGAAGCCCCAGATAACTACGGACGACGCTACCATGACCACGAGAGAGATGGCGGTGTTCTTGCCAAGCTGCTGACGGGTGGGCCATACGACCTTGCGCAGCTCGCTCTTCATCTCGCGGAACCACTTGCCGACTCTCTTGAAGAAGCCGGGCTTGGTATCGTCCTTCTTGACGGCGGTGACAGCTTTGGCAGGGGCAGCGCTAACTTTCTTTTCTTCTGCCATTTTCACGCATCCTTTCAGAACTTACTTGGTTTCAACATGCTTGGTGTGTTTTCTGCAGAAGGGGCAATACTTATTGCGCTCCAAACGGTCGGAAGTATTCTTCTTGTTCTTGACCGTGTTGTAGTTCCTCTGCTTGCATTCTTCGCATCTGAGTGTAACCTTTACTCTTGCGCCTGCAGCCATTCTTTCGGCACCTCCTATTTTATTTACCCGCAAGTCAAGGCGGGCATTGCCTCCCTGTATTGAAGCGATACGGCCCGTTTTCGCACAAAAAAGCGCGCAAAAATAAACCTCTCGTCCGACAGGTAATCCATACTATAACACAGCCGGGGCGGCAGGTCAACAGATTTTTTGCTTAATTTCACGGCTTTTTCCGGATTTTTTGCCGAGGCGCGGCGGCGGATATTGCGCGGCGGAAATAATAATGATATATTGAATGAAATACTGTCAAAGAGGAGAAGCTTATGAGGATAATGGCGATAGATTTCGGCGATGCGCGGATAGGTCTCGCGGTGTCGGACCTGCTGGGAATGCTGTGCGGCGAGGCGTGGACCATGGAGGAATGGAACATGGAGCGCGCATCGAAGCGCATAAGCGAGGAGGCAAAAAAGCGCGGCGTCGAGCGGCTCGTGCTGGGGCTGCCGAAGAACATGGACGGCAGCGAGGGGCCGCGCGCGGAGAAGAGCCGCGAGTTTCGCGAAATGCTCGCCGCCGACAGCGGTCTCGAGGTGGTGCTGTGGGACGAGCGGCGCAGCAGCATAGAGGCGCACGCCATACTCCACGCCGTCGGAAAAAAGGAAAAAAATCACAGAAAGACCGTGGACGCCGTCGCCGCGAGCCTCATTCTTGAGGGCTATCTCGGCAGCCTGTGAGCCGCCGTAAAAATATTTTGCAAAGCTACATAAATTACCCTACTTTATTTTCTCCCTCCGCCGCACATAATGACTTGGGCAAGTCAATTATTGCGGGAGGGAGTTTTTTATGAGAAAGATAATATTGACGGCGCTGTGCTGCTGCGCGCTGTCGTCGGTTTTTGCCTCGACGGCTTTCGCGCAGGAGCTTATAGTAGGCGGCCAGGCGGTGGGTATACAGATAAGTCTTGACGGAGTCATGGTCGCGGGAGTCGCCGCCGTGCAGACCCCGGACGGCGAGCGCTCGCCCGCGGCTGACGCGGGGATAAAGGAGGGCGACTTCATCACTGCCGTCGGCGGGCGCGAGGTGGAGAGCGCCGCGGCGTTCATCGAGGCCGTCGGCGCGCTCGGCGGCGAGTGCGCGGACGTGACCGTCCTGCGCGGCGACGATACCGTCCATATCCCCGTTCAGCCGGTGAAGTCGGCGGACGGCCGGTGGCTCATGGGCATATGGCTGCGCGACAGCATTTCCGGCATAGGTACCGTAACGTTCTGCGACCCGGAGACGGGGACCTTCGGCGCGCTGGGCCACAGCGTGAGCGACGGCGAGGCCGGCTGCCGCATGCCCATACGCGAGGGCAGCATTACCGACGCGGAGATCGTCTCCGTCGTCCCCGGAGCCTCCGGCACACCCGGCGAGCTCAACGGCTGCGCGGATATGAACACGGTCAAGGGCAGCATTGAGTACAACACCGAAAACGGCATTTACGGCAAGGCGCTCGTGCGTCTGGGCAGCCGCGTGCTGGAGACCGGCGACATCATGCCCGGCAAGGCCAGTATCGTCTGCACGGTCAAGGGCAGCTGCGAGCAGGAGTACAGCGTGGACATCAACCGTGTCTACCGCGACGCGGACGGCACCCACGTCATGCTCACCGTGACGGACAGGGAGCTCCTCGCCTGCACCGGCGGCATAGTCCAAGGCATGAGCGGCAGCCCCATCATCCAGAACGAGAAGATCGTGGGCGCGGTGACGCACGTCTTTGTCAACCAGCCGCAGAAGGGCTACGGCATAAGCATACAGGATATGCTCTGCGCAGCGGAGGCCGAGGAGCTGGCGGCGTAAATTTTGGGGCAGTATGGAACACTACGGCGGGCAGACGCCCGCCGTGGGCCGTTTGCCGCCCCTTCCCTTTCGCCGTGCTTTGTGGTAAAATAAAAAAGCACGGAGGTGAAGAGCGCATGACGGCCATTACCGAAATAGACATCCACGGCATGAATACATATCAGGCCAAGGTATGCCTTCTCTCCGCTCTCAAGCGGAGCCGCGGCGCGTACCGCATACGCGTCATCCACGGCTATCACGGCGGCGCGGCGCTGCGGGAGCTGGTGCGGCGCGAGATCGCCGCCGATACGCGCGTGCTGCGCTGGGAGGCGGGACTCAACCCCGGCGAGACGGACCTTGTCCTCCGGGAGTTCTGAGCGTCGTTCTTCCGGCGTCTTCCATGGATTAACATTTCGTTCACTTGACAGCGGCGGCGCGCCGCGTTACAATAAGCGAGGATACATTTTTCGGCTCTGTGTTCCCCGAAAGGGAGCGCAGAGCCTCTTCCATTGTATTTTCCGCATGTATTCATACAGCAGAAGGAGCGCAAAAATGAACTACGACGTATTGATAATCGGCGCCGGCCCCGGCGGTATCTTCACGGCCTATGAGCTGGCCGAGGCGGACAAGGGTCTCAGGATCGGCGTTTTTGAGCTGGGCAGGCCCCTCGCGCAGCGCAAATGCCCCATCGACGGCAAAAAGGTCAAGGCCTGCGTGAAATGCCCGGTGTGCAGCATTATGAGCGGCTTCGGCGGCGCGGGCGCGTTCTCCGACGGCAAGTACAACATCACCAACCAGTTCGGCGGCACGCTCTATGAGCATATCGGCAAGCAGGAGGCCATCGACCTCATGCGCTATGTGGACGAGATAAACCTCTCCCACGGCGGCGAGGGGACAAAGCTCTACTCCACCGCCAACACCGTCATAAAGCGCATGTGCCTTGAAAACGGCCTGCACCTTCTCGACGCGCAGGTGCGCCATCTGGGTACGGACATAAACTATGTGGTGCTTGAGAACATATATAACGAGCTTCGCGAAAAGGTCGACTTCCACTTCAACACCCCCGTCACGGGCGTGAAAAAGACGCCGGACGGCTACACCGTGACCGCCGGCGGCGAGGAGTACACCTGCAGAAAGTGCGTCATCTCCGTCGGCCGCAGCGGCAGCAAATGGATGGAGAGCGTATGCGAGGAGCTTGGTATCTCCACCAGCTCCAACCGCGTGGACATCGGCGTGCGCGTGGAGCTGCCGGCGGAGATATTCGCGCCCCTCACCGACGAGCTGTACGAGAGCAAGATCGTCTACCGCACGCAGAAGTTCGAGGACCTCGTGCGCACCTTCTGCATGAACCCGAAGGGCGTCGTCGTCAACGAGAACACCAACGGCATAGTCACCGTGAACGGCCACAGCTACGAGGACCCCGCCATGCACACCGAGAACACCAACTTCGCCCTTCTCGTGAGCAAGCACTTCACCGCGCCCTTCAAGGACTCCAACGGCTACGGCGAGAGCATAGCGCGCCTTTCAAACATGCTGGGCGGCGGCGTCATCGTGCAGCGCTTCGGCGACCTCGTGCGCGGACGGCGCAGCACCGAGACCCGTATCCGCGAGAGCTTCATCACCCCCACTCTGGCGGCCATTCCCGGCGACCTCAGCCTTGTCATCCCCAAGCGCATACTCGACGGCATAATCGAGATGATCTACGCGCTCGACAAGATCGCCCCCGGCACCGCCAACGACGATACGCTCCTCTACGGCGTGGAGGTGAAGTTCTACAACATGGAGGTAAAGCTCGACAAAAATCTCGAGACCTCCAGCCGCGGCCTTTACGTTATCGGCGACGGCTCGGGCGTGACCCACTCCCTGTCCCACGCCTCCGCGAGCGGCGTATATGTTGCGAGACACATCCTCCGCGAGCTTGACGGCGCGGGCGAATAAAGGATGTTTTCCCGCCTTTTTTCCGCGCGGCGCGCGGCTCTCGACACGCGCGGCTTGATTTTTCATGACTTTTCGGTTATAGTTGGCAATAAACTGTTGGTCAGGAGGTCGTAAATGGAAGAGAAAACACGTCAGAACTATGTTCACGGAGCGGCGATACTCACCGTCGGCGTGATCATAATGAAGATTCTCGGCGCGATATACAAGATCCCGCTCGGGAACATTTTGGGCGACGAGGGCTATTCCATGTTCATCGGCGCCTACAGCATATATAATATCTTTTTCACTCTCGCCACTGCGGGGCTGCCCGTGGCGCTCTCGCGTCTCGTGGCGGAGGCCGACGCCAACGGCCGCGGCCCGCAGGAGGAAAAGACCTTCCGCGTGGCGCGCGGGGTGTTTTTCGTGATCGGCGTGATATTCGCCTCGGTGCTGTACTTCTTCCCCGACTGGCTCGCGGGTACATACCTTGAAAACCCCGACGCCGCCATGAGCATAAGGGCCATGGCCCCGGCGATACTGCTGGTGTGCCTTGTCTCCGCCTACCGCGGCTACTGTCAGGGCAACGGCAACATGATCCCCACCACCGTGGACGAGGTGCTGGAGGTCCTGTTCAAGGTCATTGCCGGGCTCGCGCTCTCCACCGCGTTCATCAGCGCGGGCAAGGGCCTGCCTATAGGCAGTGCCGGCGCGATACTCGGCGTGTCGGTAGGCTCCGTGGTATCCCTCGCCTACATGGTTTGGTACAAGCGTAAGAATTATTCAAGGCTCGCCGCCTCCTACACCGCCGGCATACACGACCCGAACGACGCCCCCACCGACGACAGTCTCGTCGACTCCACCGGCAAGATAATCCGCGACATCCTCGTCATCGGTATCCCCATCGCCTTCGGCGCGAGCATAATGGCGATACTCAATTCCGTCGACTCGAAGCTCTGCATGAACAGGCTCCAGTCCGCCGCGGGCTTCAGCTACCTTGAGGCCAAGGTCCTCTACGGCATTTACGGCAAGGCGCAGACGCTCTTCAATCTCCCCGCCGCGTTCATCACGCCGCTGACCATATCCATTGTACCCGCCATCGCGGGCGCGATAGTGAAGGGCGAGCGCGAGAACGGCGCCGTGATCGCCGAGGACGCCATGCGCATTTCCGCCGTGCTGTCGCTGCCGATGGGCGTGGGTCTCGCGGTGCTCTCCTACCCCATCGTGAACGTCATGTACCCCAACAGCCACAGCTCCGGGCCGGGACTGCTGTGCATCATGGGCATAGCGTCGTTCTTCGTGTGCTTCATGCTGATGGAGAACGCCGTGCTTCAGGCCAGCGGCCGCGAGAGGCTCCCCATGTACTCCATGATAACCGGCAGCCTCGTCAAGATCGCGGTGAACTGGGTGCTGGTGGCACGTCCGGAGATAAACATCTACGGCGCGCCCATCGGGACGCTCTGCGGCTACTTCGTCATGTGCCTGATGAACTATGTGTTCATGTGCAGGACGCTTCCGAGACGGCCGAGACTCGCAAGGATACTCCTCCGCCCCATGCTTACGAGCGCGCTCATGGGCGCGACGGCGTGGGCGGTATACGGCCTCATGGGCCGCGCCATAGGCACTGGACGCTGGAAGAGCATGGCTCTGTGCATGATCGTCGCCATTTTCGCGGCGGCGGCGGTGTATCTTGCCGCCACTGTCGCGCTCAGGACCGTGACCTACAGCGACCTCGAAAAGCTCCCCGGCGGAAAAAAGCTGGCCGCCATTCTCCATATCAGATAAAAAGTGACTGATATTGACAAAAACCACTTGAAAAACAGAACCAAATGTGTTAACATGTCCTCGCAGTATCGGTCAAACACAAATGATACGCAAAAAAGTGAGTATTCTGACCGCTTTTCGGGCAGACTCATCATATCGCGGAGATGTCCGCAAGTTTATTAGGAGGAAAAATACACATGAACAAAGCAGAACTTGTTGCTGCAGTTGCAGAAAAGGCCGGTCTGTCCAAGAAGGACAGCGAGAAGGCAATAAACGCCGCGTTCGATTCCATCACTGCCGCTCTCGCAGGCGGTGAAAAGGTCCAGCTGGTCGGCTTCGGCGCATTCGAGGTCAAGGAGCGCAACGCACGCGTTGGCCGCAACCCCAAGACCAAGGAGGAGATCGAGATCCCCGCTTCCCGCGTTGCAGTCTTCAAGGCCGGCAAGGCTCTCAAGGACTCCGTCGCCAAGTAAGTGATTCCTTTCTTTTTATAAAACAGCCGCCGGAGAGGCCCGCCCGACATAGTCTGACGGCCTGTACCGGCGGTCGTTTTTATACACGGAGATTTTATATAAGAGGAGCAGTCATGAGACTTGACAAATATCTGAAGGTATCCCGCCTCATCAAGCGCCGCACGGTCGCGAACGAGGCCTGCGACGGCGAGCGCGTGAGCGTGAACGGCCGGCAGGTGAAGGCCAGCTATCAGGTCAAGGTGGGCGACGTCATCGAGATCGCCTTCGGCCAGCGCGCCCTGCGCGTGGAGGTGACCGCCGTGAACGAGACCGCAAGCAAGGCCGACGCCCCCGCGATGTACCGCGAGCTTGAGTCCTGACGGAGGAGGAGCCGCAATGAGCGAAATGAAATTGGAGCTGGACGTATTTTCCCGCTTTAACGCCCGCTGGGCGCTGGTGTGCGCCGGCGGCAGGGCGGGCTTCAACGCCATGGCCATAAGCTGGGGCGGTCTGGGTACTCTCTGGAGCCGTCCCGCGGCCACCGTCTACGTCAAGCCCATACGCTATACATGGGAATTTTTGCAGAAAAACGACTATTTTACGGTCATTTTCCTCCCGGACAGGCTGAAAAAGGCCGTTGGTGTCATGGGCAGCCATTCGGGGCGCGACTGCGACAAGGTACGCCTTGCCGGACTCACGCCGGTGTTTCTCGAAAACGGCGTGACCTTTGCCGAGGCGGAGACCACTCTCGTCTGCCGCAGGATGTACACCCAGAACATGACGCGCGACACCATGCCCGCCGACGTCATAGCGGACTATTACACGGCCGAGGAGCCTCACACCGTTTTTATCGGGCAGGTCACGGAAATACTTTGAGGAGACGCCGAGCATGAAAACGCTTATCGAGCTGTATGACGAGCGTCCGCTTGAAAACGTGCTGAGCACCGAGGTGTTCCGCCCGGAGCGCACGGTGTACATCTGCCCCGGCCGGGTGGCCGAGAGTGAAAAGACGCGAAAGAAGCTGAAGGACTACTTCCGCCACCGCGGCGTGGAGTGCGAGCTTTCGTTCCTCGCCGCGAACATGTTCAGCGCCGAGAGCGTCTTAAAGCAGCTCAAATATGCTTCCTCCCGCTGGGAGGACTGCGCGCTGGACATCACCGGCGGCACGGACGCGGCGCTCTTCGCGGGTGGACTTCTCTGCGCGGAGAGGGATATCCCCGTGTTCACCTACAGCCGCAGGAAAAACAGCTTCTTCCCCATACGCGGCGCGGCCTTCGCCGGCAGCAAGCCCTGCGAGGTGCAGTACAGCGTCGAGGACTTCTTCATCATGGCGGGCGGCTCGATGCGCCGCGGGCGCGTCGACAACGCCATACTCCCGCGCTATCTCGGCGTGATCGACCCCATGTTCGAGCTGTACATGGCGCACCGCCGCGACTGGAACAGGATAGTGAGCTATATGCAGCGCGCCTCCTACATACCCAGGGAGAGCAGGCCGGCGCTCCGCGTCAGCTGCGCCTACGTCCTCAAGGGCGAGCGCGGGCAGCGCATCGAGGCCGACGAGAGCGCCCTGCGCGACATGGAGCGCGCCGGGCTGATACACGGCCTGAGCGTCGACAGGGAGGATGGCGTGAGCTTCACGTTCGCCGACGAGCAGATACGGGCGTGGCTGCGCGACGTGGGCAGCGTCCTTGAGCTGTACGTCTACAAGGCCTGTATCGACACCGGGCTTTTTCAGGACGTGCGCACCAGCGCCGTGGTCGACTGGGAGGGCGACAACAGGCAGGGCAACGTCACCAACGAGATCGACGTCATGGCCTGCCGGGGCGTCACGCCGCTTTTCATCAGCTGCAAGACCTGCGACGTGCGGACCGAGGCGCTCAACGAGCTTGCGATACTGCGTGACCGCTTCGGCGGCGGTATAGCCCGCGCCGCCATTGTCACCGCCGAGAACGGCAGCGCCATCATGCGCCGCCGCGCCGCTGAGCTGGACATCAACGTCATCGACCTCAAGGACCTCCGCGCCGGGACGATAAAGGATCATATCCGGGCGCTTTTGAAATGAAGAAGTGAAACAGCGGAAAGGCCGCGGGAACAGATCCCGCGGCCTTATTGTCTATATAAGGAATATGTTGGGCGCCGTTTACCCATTATTGCTCAGTACCGGCGTCCAGTATTCCTGCGCGTAGATGTCGGTGAAGCGGTAGGTCGCGCGGGCGGCGGCGATGGGGATATAGACATAGCTTATCTCCATGTCCTCCATGCTTCCGCGCACGGTCATCCTCTCGCCCATCATGTAGCTGTCGATGTACTGCCCATCGTAGCTGTAATAGTCGCAGACGAAGTCCAGCGTGTCCCCCGGCTCGAGAGCGGTCATGCCCTTGGGGACGGTCTCGGTCTCGCCGTCGCGGTAGTCGCGCCGCGCCCCGGCGATATAGCCGTAGGGGTGGTCGTTGTCGAACACGAGGATAAGGTCGCAGCGCTCGCCGTTGAGC
Organism: uncultured Oscillospiraceae bacterium; assembly: GCA_934573855.1. Classification (GTDB taxonomy): domain Bacteria; phylum Bacillota; class Clostridia; order Oscillospirales; family Oscillospiraceae; genus Limivicinus. The sequence continues at coordinate 156,640 of CAKTMF010000002.1, forward strand.
AGCACGGGGACACGGCCGGTAATGGTGTAATTCTCGCCGTCGTCCACGGTGCCGGTGTGGTAATACGCCACGGGCTGGCCGTCGATGGCCGTCCATGTGCCGTCGTAGCTGCCGATGAGCGCGCCGTCGGCGGTAAACTTGAAGCTGTTGTCAAGCCCCATGTCGATGAAGCCCTCACCGTCGTCGAGGAACAGGTTCAGCTCCAGCTCGTGGACGAGGCTCCACTGCTCCTCGCTGAGGGTCATGACGGGCGTGCCGTCCGCGCCCTCGCTCCAGCGCAGCGCGGTCGGGTCGAAGCGGTTCTCGGACAGGTACTGCGCGGTGTCCGCTATCCGCTCAGCGCTCAGCGAGCGGCCGAGGAATGCGGAATTTTCGCCGCTGAGTCCCGAGACGCGGAACATGTCGCCGCCGAGGAGGCCGCCTATCATATCCGCAAGGGAGCCGGAGCTGTACGAGCCGCCGTAGGACGAGCCGTAGTCACTGCCGTAGCCGCCGAAGATACTCTCGAACACGTCGGAGGCGGAGCTGCCGAAGCTGTCGGAGCCGCTGTACCCGCCGTAGCTGCCGTAGTAATCAAAGAGCGAGCCGTAGGGCGAGGCGCTGCCGCCGCTCATGGCCTGACCGCCGGTCTCGACGCTCGCGAAGGCCTGAATGCACTTGGAGTATTCGTCGCTTATGCCGATGGCCTCGTAGGTGGAGACCGCGCTGTCCACGGAGGACACCTTGCGGTACGGGAAATAGATGGAGAGGCCGTAGGCGTTCGTCATGCCGGAGGAGGTGCGGTTGTACTTGACCGCGCCGAGAAGGGCGTCTATCAGCTCCTGCGCCTCGTCCGTGCCGATACCGTGCGCCAGATGTACGAGGTCGACCTGATCTATCTTCGTGGTGGAGAACTCGCGCGCACCGCTGCGGGCATCGGAAACGGTCCTGTAGCCGCCGTCCTCGATAAGCCCGGTCGTGGAGGCCGAGAAGGCGCTGAAGCTCGCCGGGACGGTCTCCTGCAGCTCCGCGAGGTCGACGAGCGAGAGCGTCGTCGCCTGACCGCGGCAGGAGGCCGCGCAGGCGTCAACATAGTCGTCTATTATCCGCTTGCCGAGCTGCACGGTAGAGACGGAGGTGTCCGCGCACAGCTCGCTTATCCAGTTGGTGTAGTACCAGCCGATACCCGGCTCCGTCTCCTCGGAGGCGATGAGATAGTCGGCGTAGGGCGCAAGCGTCAGCGCCGTCTCCGTGGTCGCCATGAGGCAGGCATCAAAGCCGATGAAGTCGAACCTGACTCCGCCGTTTTCCAGCGCCTCGCTTATGCCCTTGAGCGTCATGGAGCCGGAGGACTGGTATTTCTGGTCATAGCCGTAGCCGCTGAGCGAACCGCCGCCGTGGTCCCAGAGGATGAGCATATTGCGGTTCGCGGGGAAATTCTTATCGCAGTAGCGGATGAAGTCCGAGAGCGTCGAGGGCTTCGTCATGGAGACGCTGCCCGCGTCCTTCACAAGGCATTTGAAGCCGTTGCCGTTCGCGCCCTGCGCAAGCTGGTATATCTGGTTCACGGAGTCGGACATTATGCTGTTGCGCCAGTCGGTGCAGCCGCCGGTATAGATCACGACGTTCACGTTGCCGCCCAGCGCAGCCTTCGCCATCTCGCTGAGATCGGAGGTGGCCATGCCGCTCCTCGACTCAAGGTCGGTGCCGCACATATAGACCATCACCGTGGCCGTGTCCGCCCCGTTCCCGAAGACTGTCGTGTAGCGCGCACGCGCCGCGGGGTCGACCGTGGTGTCGAGCCTGCCCGTATTTGGCGTCAGCTCCCAGCCGTAGGAGACGCTGCCGCCGTTGAGCGAGCCGTAGAGGCCGTCGGAGAGGGCGGAATACTGTGAGGAGGTCTGGCCGTACTGCTGCGCCTGCGCGGTGGGCTGGGGGAGAGAGTCGCCCTGATCGGTGTCGTCGCCGAAAATGCCCGTGCCGCCGAAGATGAGCGCCAGAATGACGATGATCACGGTCAGGGGGCTGCTCCTCCTGCCGAAGCTCCTTGTCCCGCGTCCCGCGCCGACGAAGACGCCGGACGCGCCCACCGGCCCCGTGCCGAGACCCGCGCCGCGCCTGAACACGCTCTTTCCGACGCCGGTAATGTTCTTCGCCCTGCTTCTCGGTCTGTTACCCGCCATATCAACGTCCTGCCTTTCTCGGAGCGGGCCGGGTCAAGCGCCCGGTCCGGCACATTTTACGACTGTATTTTATGCTATGCTCCGGGATATTGCAAGACGCCCGCGGAATATATTTTTTCCGCAAAACACCGCGCTCTTTGACAAAATCCGCGCCTCCGCCGTATTAGTATTGCCTTGTGAGAGCCAAACGAAGGAGGCGAGAGCGTGAGGGTCAAGGCAGTAAGGCGGCTGACGGTGCCGCTCGCGGCGCTGGCGGTACTCACGGCGCAGGTCTTTATATCGGCGGCGGCTCCCGCCAGCGCGGAGACGGGAAACGACTACATACCGGTCGCCGCCGTCACCTCCTGCTCACAGAACAGCACGGAGGGCTTTGCCGACGCGGAGTGGAGCGCGTATCTGAGCGCCTACTCCCGCGCGAGAGAGGCGGAATGCCTCGCGGCGGGGCTGCCGTCGGGCGCGTGGCGCGACGGCGCGGAGATGGCCGAGGATGCGGTCTACGGCTGTGCCGACGAGGTGACGCGCCAGCGTCTCGGCGAGATAGCGCGCAAATACGGGCTGGAGCTTTGCGGCGCGGCCGCGGAGGAGGGAGAAAGAGAGCTGAGCATTTCCGTCAGCACCGAGAAGCTCAGGACGCTCTACGCCTATGAAAACGGCGCCTTCGGCGTCGCGGGGAGAGCGGACCTCTCCGGCTGGATGTGCGACTTTGTCTATGAGGAATGTCCGGTGGGCGTGATGGGCTTCTGGAGCCGCAGCGGCGAGCAGCTGGACAAATACAGCCAGTGGCGCTATTCCCCGCCCGACGGCGCGCCGGTGTGGATAGACATGGGCGCGGCCAACAGCGGCGGCTACAGCGGCTATCGGCAGGTGCTGCTCTACCGGCGCAGCGGCGAGAGGATAATCACCGTCCGCGGCAGCGTCCCCAATGACCGCGACGGCGCGGAGAACTTTGCCGACATCTTTTTCGCGCAGTGACTCAGAGAAGCTGTCGAAAAAACCACTCCGCTACTCACAGGGACAGAGCAGCGGGGGTGCGCGAGGGGGGAAGACCCGCCTCGCAGTACAATAGCCTGCCGTCAAAAGCCTTGATCGATCAAGGCTTTTGAGCGAAGCAGCATTTTGAAGACTCCAAAATGCTCGGCAGGAGAAGCGCAGTCAAAAAAGTTCGTTTGGACTTTTTTGACAAGCTGAAAAGGGCGTATGACACGCGGTCATACGTCCTTTTCCTTATTTTTTACTTTATTCAAGCTCGAACGCGCCGGTATAGAGCTGGTAATAGGTGCCCTTTTCGGCAAGGAGCTTTTCGTGGCTGCCGCGCTCAATTATCCGTCCGTGGTCAAGCACCATGATGACGTCGGAGTTCATTACGGTCGACAGGCGGTGGGCGATGACGAACACGGTGCGCCCCTCCATGAGCTTATCCATGCCGCGCTGAACGATGGCCTCGGTGCGGGTGTCGATGGAGGAGGTCGCCTCGTCGAGTATCATGACCGGGGGATCGGCGACGGCGGCGCGCGCTATGGCGATGAGCTGGCGCTGGCCCTGAGAGAGGTTCGCGCCGTTGTTGGAAAGCTCGGTGTCGTAGCCGCCGGGGAGGCGGGTGATGAAATCGTCCGCGCCGGCGAGCTTCGCCGCGGCGATGCACTCCTCGTCCGTGGCGTCGAGACGGCCGTAGCGGATGTTGTCCATGACGGAGCCGGTGAAGAGGTTGGTATCCTGAAGCACGATACCCAGCGAGCGGCGGAGATCGGACTTCTTTATCTTGTTGATGTTTATGCCGTCGTAGCGTATTTTGCCGTCGGCGATATCGTAGAAACGGTTTATGAGGTTCGTGATAGTGGTCTTGCCCGCGCCGGTCGCGCCGACGAAGGCCACCTTCTGTCCCGGCTCGGCGTAGACGGAGACGTCGTTGAGGACCTGCTTGCCCTCCACATACGAGAAGTCCACGTCCGTCATGCGCACGTCGCCGCGAAGCTCGGTATAGGTGAGCGTCCCGTCGCCGTGGGGGTGCTTCCACGCCCAGTGCCCGGTGCGGCGGTCGGTCTCGGTGACGGTGCCGTCGGGGGCGATGTCGCAGTTGACGAGAGTGACGTAGCCGTTATCCTCCTCGGGCTTCTCGTCCACGAGGGAGAAGATACGGTTCGCGCCGGCGGAGGCCATGACGATGGAGTTTACCTGCTGAGAGAGATTGTTGACGTTGCCGGTGAACTGCTTCGCCATGTTCAGGAACGGCACGAGTATGCTAACGGAAAACGCCATGCCCGAGATCGAGAGGTTCGGCAGCCCGCTCAGCAGGAACAGTCCGCCCACCAGCGCGAGCAGCACATAGAGGATGTTGCCGATGTTGCCGATGATGGGGCCGAGGACGTTCGCGTAGGCGTTGGCCTTCATGCTGTTTTCAAAAAGCTCGTTGTTGACGGCGTCAAAGTCGTCCATGCTCTGCTCCTCGTGGCAGAACACCTTGACGACCTTCTGTCCGTTCATCATCTCCTGGATGAAGCCCTCGGCCGCGGCCACAGACTTCTGCTGGAGACCGAAGAATCTCGCGGAGCCGCCGCCTATCCTCCGGGTGACGAACACCATGGCGCAGATACCTATGACGAGGACGAGCGTCATCCACACGCTGAAATACAGCATGATGGCGAACACCACCAGCACCACCGCGCCCGACTGAATGAGCGCGGGAATGGAGCTTGAGACGAGCTGGCGGAGCGTGTCGATGTCGTTCGTGTAGTAGGACATGATGTCGCCGTGCTTGTGGGTGTCAAAGTAGCGGATGGGGAGATCCTGCATGCCGTCGAACATCTCGCGGCGGAGCTTGTCGAGAAAGCCCTGCGTCATGACGGCCATTATCTGGGTCTGCGCGAGCGTGGAGAGTATAGCGAGGATATACAGCAGCGCGAGCAGATAGACATACGGCAGTATCTCGGCCTTCGCGGCGAGCCAGTCGCCGGTCCGGTACCATTTTTCCACCGCGGCAAGCACGTTCTGGATGAACAGCGAGGGGATGGAGGACACGATCGCCGAGAACAGTATGAGGCATACCGTCAGCGGAGCGAGCCGTGGATAATAGCCGAAGAACTTCTTTATCACACGGCCGAGAGCCGCGCCGTCCATCTTCGCCCCGCCCCTGCCGGGAGCGCCCTTATTCATTTTCGCCATCGCTGTCACCTCCTCTTGTCTGCTGCTCGTATACCTCGCGGTATATCTCCGAGGTCCTGAGCAGCTCGTCGTGCCTGCCCATCGCCGCTATCGCGCCGTTATTCATGACGATTATCATGTCCGCGTCCTGCACGGAGGCGACGCGCTGGGCGATGATTATTTTTGTGGTCTCGGGTATGAAGGATCTGAAGCCCGAGCGGATGAGCGCGTCGGTGCGGGTGTCCACGGCGCTGGTAGAGTCGTCGAGGATGAGGACCTTCGGCTTCTTGAGGAGCGCCCGCGCTATGCACAGACGCTGCTTCTGGCCGCCGGAGACGTTGGTGCCGCCCTGCTCTATCCTGTAGTCGTAGCCGCCGGGGAGGCTGCGGATGAACTCGTCGGCCTGCGCGAGCCTGCATGCCTCGGCGCACTCCTCGTCGGTGGCGTTGGGGTCGCCCCAGCGGAGGTTATCCTTTATCGTGCCGGAGAAAAGCTCGTTTTTCTGCAGCACCATGGCCACCGCGCCGCGCAGGGTCTCTATGTCGTAATCCCTCACGTCCACGCCGCCGACCCTGACGCTGCCGCCGGTAACGTCGTACAGGCGGGGGATGAGCTGGACGAGCGTGGATTTGCCGGAGCCGGTGCCGCCCAGAATGCCCACGGTCATGCCCGAGGCGATGTGCAGCTCGACGTCCCTGAGCGCGGACTTCTTCGCGCTTTTACTGTACTTGAAGCTCACGCCGTCGAAATCCACGGAGCCGTCCTTCACCTCGTATACGGGGTTTTCGGGGTTTTCGAGCGTGAATCCCTCGCTGAGTACCTCGCAGATACGCTTCGCGGACTCGGCGGACATGGTGAGCATGACATACAGCATGGAGAGCATCATGAGCGACATAAGTATCTGCACGCCGTAGGTGAGCATTGCCGAGATCTGGCCCACGTCGATGACGGCGCCGCGGCTCTCCACGATGATCTTGGAGCCGACAACGAGGATGAAGATCATATTGAAATTCATGCACAGCTGCATGAGGGGGCTGTTGAGCGCAACGATACGCTCGGCGCGGGTGAAGTCGGCGCGGATGTTGTCGGAGGCCTTCGCGAACTTCTCCTTCTCGTACTCCTCGCGGGAGAAGCCCTTGACGACGCGCATGCCGCGGACGTTCTCCTCGATGGACCCGTTGAGCTTGTCGTATTTCTTGAACACGGCGCGGAAGGCCGGCATTGCCTTCTTCGCGATCAGAATGAGGCCGAAGAGCAGCAGCGGTATGACCACCACGAAGGTCATCGCGAGCCGCCCGCCCATTACCGCCGCCATGGTGACGGAGAATATGAACATCAGCGGCGAGCGCACCGCCATGCGTATGAGCATCATGAACGCGAACTGCACGTTATTTATATCTGTAGTCATACGCGTGACCAGCGAGGCGTTCGAGAATTTGTCGATGTTCTCAAAGGAAAAGCCCTGTACCTTTTCAAACACGTCGTGGCGCAGATTGCGCGCGAAGCCGGAGGATGCCTTCGCGCAGGTGAAGCCCGCCCCGCCGCCGCACGCGAGCGAGAGCATGGCCATAAGCACCAGAAGGAGTCCGGTCCTCGCCACGTCCGCCATGTGGGCGCCGGCCTTGATGGCGTTCACGAGCTCGGCGGTGATGAACGGGATCAGCACCTCGAGGAACACCTCGCCGACGATAAGCACGAGCGTAAGGATCGCGGGCTTTTTAAATTCCCTCACGCTTGCGTAAAGCTTTTTGATCATTCGTTATCTTTTCCTTTCCCGCAAGAATTTTTCAGCATGACGTCGGTGAGCCGTATAAGCTCGCGCGTCTCCTCCTCGCTCAGTCCCACGGTCAGCGAGGCAAATACCCGCTCGTCCGCCGTGCGCATCTCGCCGGCGAGAGCGCGGGCCTTTTCGGTGGAGCTTATCAGCTTGCACCGCCTGTCGCTCTCCCCGGGGCGGCAGAGTATGAAGCCCTTTTTTTCGAGCCGTTTGAGTATCTCTGTCATTGTCGGATGTGTGACGTGGGAGGCGTTTTCAAGGTCGCGCTGGGTAACGCCGGCGGAGCCGCCGCGCTCCATTCTGCCGAGCTGGCCCAGCACTCCGAACTGCACTCCCGTCAGCTCCTTTTCCTTCAGCAGCCCGTCAAGCTGCCGCTTGAAGCTCCGGCTGATCACCGAAAAGCGCAGCCCCATGGGCATCTCCTGTTCCATCGTCTCACCTCCATTAAGTAGTGTACGACGCATTTTATACGTTTCGATTTTTAATGTCAAGGGGCTTTTTCGCAAGTTTACCAAAAATACACATATCTTTTTGGGACTATTGCTAATGTCTTGACATCGGTGCGGCGATTTGGTAGCATTTCAAAAAAAGGTTCGGGAGGGCTGAAAAATGATATCCTTCGGTATGCCGACGCTCATCGAGCTTCCGGATGCGGAGAGCAGCGCCGCGCTCTGCCGCGAGCTGGGGCTTGATTTTGTGGAGCTTAATATGAGCTTTCCCCAGTACCAGCCGGAGACGCTGGACGAGGGGAGGCTGCGGGACATTATGGAGCGTTACGGCGTGTATTTCACCCTCCATGCCGACGAAAGCACCGACCCGTGCAGCGTGAACCGCCGCATCGCGGGCGTATTCTCGGACACGATGGAGTACGCGGTGGCTCTGGCGGGACGGCTGGGCATGCCGTCGGTGAACATGCATTTGCTGCGCGGGGTGTATGTGACGCTGCCGGAGCGGCGTACCTATATCTACGCGGAGAACGAGGAGCTGTACCTCGACGGCCTGCGGCACTTTCGCGACAGGATGGAACGCGCGGCCGGGGAGAGCGGCGTGCGCGTCTGTATCGAGAACACCGACGGCTTTGACCTGCCGTTTCTTACCCACGGGGTGGACACGCTGCTCGAAAGCCCGGCCTTTGACCTTACCTACGACATCGGCCACGACAACGCCATCGGCGGCGCGGACCGTGAATTCATTCTCGCGCGCTCCGACAGGCTCGTCCATATGCACATGCACGACGGCGCAGGGCAGAGGGTACACCTCGCGCTCGGCGACGGGGATATGGATATAACGTGGTACCGCGCCCTTGCGGAGCGCTGCGGCTGCCGGGCGGTCCTTGAGACAAAGACCGTCGCGGCGCTGAGAAAGTCGGTGGAGTACCTGCGCGTCCGCGGCTGGATATAACTTATAAGGAAAACCGTGTGCGCTCTTTGCCGCACACGGTTTTTATTTGGCGGGGATATATGGTTTTTACCGGCGGGATATGCTACAATGACTGCGGCGGCGCATGTACACGTCGCGGAAAACGCCGCTCGCCGACCGGCGGCCGTAAGGCGGCCTCAAAAATAAAGGAGTACCGCGGTCGTGAGCTTTTTCCTCTCGGACAGCACCATCGGGATATCCATGTGGATCATCCTTCTCTCCCTGCTTGAATGCACGACGGTCACGCTCTTTTTTATCGGCTGCGTGTACTATGTCAGGGTCGCGAAAAAGAAGGGCAGCAGGCTCAGCGCCGCGCTTGCCTCGGTGTCGACGGCGCTCGCGTTCATCGGCGGCTTCCCCAACGCCCTCGACAAGATATCGCGTACACTGTTCTCCTACGATCTGTGGTTCAACTCGACGTGGATGTTCTTCTTCGTCGGGATAAGCTACATATCGCTCTTCGTCTCGGCGCTGTGCCTGAACAAAAAGACGAAGGGTACTCCCCTCCTCTCCGTCGTCCCCGCGTTCCATAAGCCGATGAAGTACGTCTCCATGCTTTTCGCCGCGGTGGGCATGACCGGGTTTTATATCACGATGTTCATAAACGCGCGCAGGGTCATGGGCAGATACGCGCTCCTCTACCTCGTCACCTTCCTCACCACGGCGTTTTTGGTGGTGTTCTCGGCGGTGGGGAGCTTCACGACCGTGTGGCCGAACATCATCGCCCAGATAGTCAACAGCGCGGGCTATGCCGCCCTCATCATCGCCAACAAAAAGCTCCTCGAGAAAACGGCCTGAGCGTAAAAAAATCAAACGCAACCGCCGGTTGACACATTTCAAGCCCCGTTTGGTGGCAGGCAACCGCCGCAAGCTGTACTATCGGTGCCATCAAGCACAGGAGGGAAAAACATGATATTAGCAGACAAGATAATCGAAGAGCGCAAGAAGCTCGGCCTTTCTCAGGAGGAGCTTGCCGATAAGCTGGCCGTTTCACGTCAGGCCGTGTCCAAATGGGAGAACGCGCAGTCCATCCCCGATCTGCAGAAGATCGTGGCAATGTCGCAGCTCTTCTCCGTCAGCACCGATTACCTTTTGAAGGATGAAATGGAGACCGCGGTCGTGACCGAATGCGGCGCGGACGAGGACAGAGAGGTCCGCCGCGTGAGCATGGAGGAGGCGAACGATTTTCTCTCCGCCATGGAGCAGAAGGGCAGGACCGTCGCGCTGGGCGTGATGCTGTGCATATTCTCCCTGGTGCTGCTCGTATTCCTCGCCGGGCTTTCACAGGCGAAGGTAGCCGGTATCACAGAGACGACCGCCTGCGCCGTCGGCCTTGCCGCGTTTCTCCTTCTTATCGCCGCCGCCGTTTACCTCTTCATCCAGAACGCGAGCCGGACGGAGCGCTTCAAGTACCTTGAAAAAGAGGTGTTTGAAACGGCCTACGGCGTCTCCGGACTCGTGAAGGAGAAAAAGGCCTCCTTTGAGCCGGTATACACGAGATACCTCTCGCTCGGCATAGTCCTCTGCCTCCTCTCCCCGCTGCCGCTGATCGTGGGGGCCGTTATCTATGAAAAGTCGGAGCTGCTGGCGGTCAGCCTGACGGCGCTGCTGCTGTGCGTTATCGCGGTCGGCGTGTACATGATCGTCCGCGTCTCGACGGTGAAGGAGAGCTTCCGTATACTTCTTCAGGAGGGCGAGTACAACAAGGCCGACAAGAAAAACCCCGTCGCCGGTACGGTCAACACCATCTACTGGGGTCTTGCCCTGACCGTATACCTCGCGTGGAGCTTCATTACGATGGACTGGGGCTACACATGGATAGTCTGGCCCATCGCGGGCGTGCTGTGCGCGCCGGTGATCATGACCGCCAAGCTCATCGGCGACAGGAACAGGTGACCGCGAATATACGGTCTGCGAGGTCGACCTCAAATGACTCCCGCGCGGAAAACTCGGCAGAAAAGTTTTCAAAATCGGGATTGTTTGGCCGGAAAAAGTATGCTATAATCCCTGTAACGAGTAAAAACACCATACTTGTCAAGGAGGAAACATCATGGCCAGAGATTACCCCAAGGAATTTGAGCCGATCGTCGCCAAGGCAAGATCGCTGGGCAAGCCCATGCGCGTTGCCGTCGCGGCCGCCAATTCCGAAAACATACTCCGCGGAGTTTTCGCGGCGGAGGACGACGGGTTCGTAAAGCCCATTCTCGTCGGCAACGAGGATAAGATACGCGCCGTCGTTAACGCCATCGGCGAGGGCGGGCGCGAGCTTGACATCCACGGCGTGTTCGGCGGAGACAACCCCGTCCAGTACGCCATCGAGATGATAAATTCCGGCGACGCGGACACTCTCATGCGCGGCAACTGCCAGACCAGAGACTATCTTCTCCCCGTACTCAACAAGGCAAACCACCTCATCGAGGACGACGCTCTCGTCACCCATGTGGTGTTCCTGAAGGTCCCCGGCTATGAGAAGGTACTGGCGATCTCGGACGTCACGCTCCTCATAAATCCCGACCTTGCCGAGCGCAAGCAGGTGCTGCTGAACATGGTCGACGCGATGAAGATACTCGACATCGAACACCCCAACATCGCGCTCCTGACGATGGTGGAGAAGCCCTGCTTCCACATGCGCGACACCGTCGAGGCGCAGACCCTCGTGGCAAAGCACAAGAAATACCCCATCGCCGACTGCAACATCGCCGGCCCCATCTCCTATGACCTCATCATGAGCAAGGAAGCGGCGCGGCTCAAGGAATACGACTGCCCCTACTGCGGCGAGTTCGACGGTATCGTCGTGCCGAACCTCATGGCGGGCAACCTGCTGGTCAAGGTGCTGATGAACAACGCGGGCGCGGTGGGCTTCGGCCTCCTCACCGGCGCAAAGATACCCATCGCCATCAGCGGCAGGAGCGACGCTCCCGAGCAGACCTATCTCTCCCTCGCCGCCTGCGCCGCAAAGCTGGTAAAGTAAATATACCGCGCGAAAGCGCATAAAAACAGGCACCCGCAAAGGGTGCCTGTTTTCGTGTCCCCACGGCCCCGGTGAGCGTCAGGCTCCGCCGGGGCCGCGTGTATTTCCGGCGCTGCGTTACAGCACATAGTCGGCGGCGTTGATGACCTTGGTGTCGAGCGCGCCCTTGAGGCCGCCCATAACGTCATTCATCATCTCGCCGACGCCGTTCTCCGCGCCGCCTATGTGGCCGACGTCGCTGCATACCATGGCGACCGCGTCCTCAAGCTCCGCGCTGCACTTGACTATACCGCAGTCCTCGATGTACAGCCGCTCGGTGATAAGCTCCTTGGGGACGTCGGGGTCGATGGCCACCACGCCGCAGTCGATGACGTCGATACCCTGCGGCTGCTGCTCGAGCATCCATTTTGTGACCCTGACGAGCGGCTTATCCTCCATGACCGCCCCTCTGCGTCTCGCGGTCTTTATCTCCCCCGCGATATCGCTGAGCGCCGAGAGCAGCTTATCTTTGAACGCCTCCGGCACCTTCGCGTCCCCGCGGACGTTCAGGTACGCGAGCTTTTCGAGCGCGCCGCCGTCCTCGGGTACGGTCACGTCGCCGATAACGTACAGCTTGTCTCCGTAGCGGCGCAGGGCGTCGCCGTCGAGCGTGACGTCGTCCGTGACCACGGCGGTGCCGTCGGGGACGACGACGATGTCCGTCTTTTCGTCGATGAGAGCGATGAGCGCCTCCGCCTTGGACTCGGCGACGATCGCCTCTCTGGTGCTGAAGCTCACGCCCTTGGCCTTGAGCTTTTCCGCGTCAAGCGCGGGGTCGACCATTATCATGCGCTTGCCGGACCAGTAGAGGGCGCTCTTCGTGCGCAGCTCGAACAGACGGTCGATGACGGCGTTGCGCTTGAGGACTATCGCGCCGTCCGGGTAGCAGGAGACGGCGCCGTTGACCTTCACGCCGCGCAGCTTCGCGTAGATGCTCTCGGGGCAGGTGAGAAGCCCGTTCACATACATGCCCGCACACTGCCCGAGCTGCTTTTCCGTGTCGGGGCCGATGGTGAGAGAGCCGTTGACGACCATGTAATACTTCGACCCGGGGACAGCGTCGCCGGCCTTTATCTCGGCCCCGCCGTCGACGGTGCGCAGCTCTGCATCGTCCTCTGCTTCAAGAACATCGGCGCAGTTGAGTGTGAGCGGCAGCCTGCTCATGACAGCCTTCGCGTTGGGGCCGGACAGCACCGTGGCGCAGTTGACGGTGATCTGCTCGTAGTGGGAATAGTTTTCCTCGAGTATCTTTCTCGCGTCGCAGGTCGCGCAGTTGACGATCAATTTCTTAGCCATATTCGTTTCCTCCGTTATAGATCAAGATTTTTCAGGAATTTGCGGGTGCGTGACAGTTTTGAACGGACCGTTCCGGGCTGGAGATCAAGCATTCGGGATATCTCCTCGGCCGAGTAGCCGTCGAAGTACCTGAGCTGAAAGACGGCTCTGTCCTGCGGCGCGAGGCTCTGGAGCAGCATGGCGTTTTCGACCTCCTGCATGCCCTGATCCTCCGCGCACTCGCTCCGGCAGCTCTGCAGATATTCGCTCTCGAGCGCGGCGCGGCGGCAGCGGTCAAAAAACAGGTTCTTGAATGTGCGGAACAGCCATGCCCGCCGCTTGCTTCCGGACAGCTCCTCGACGGTCTGCGCGTTCATGAGCGCGCGTACAAAGGTCTCCTGCACAAGGTCCTCGGCAAGCTCCCGGCTCCCGCTCATGTGCGTGCCGAAGGCTACAAGCTCTTTGTAATGCTCCTCATAGAGTTCTTCCCACAAGGCTTTCGTCCCTCCCTTCTGCACAGATAACGAACGGCGGGCGGAAAATGCTGCACGCCGCGCAAAAATTTTTTAAGAAAAATGCGGGAGGTCACCGCTCCCGCATTTATATGGTCCCCTCTCCGGCCGCAAAGGGTCCGGGCTACACACGGATACAGGCGCCGTACCACTCGTGCGGCGGAAGCTCTGATCTGAACGCCGCTTCAAACATCGGATACAGCTCTCTGTAAGTTTTCCCTTCCGCCACGATCTTTTTCAGCTCGGCCGTCCTCAGCGGGATTATCTTCATCCCGGCCACGGACCTTGAATAGTCCTGCGGATCGTAAAACGGAGTTGTTTTCCTGCCGCGAAAGTCAGCGATAACGTTAATATCGAGATAGTTTGAGACGAAAACGCAGTAGGAATCCGCATTGCCGGTACGCAGCAGGTGTCTCCCCAGATGTCTCGAAACGGGTTCCATTTCCATCCTGCGCTGATTCGTGCTGTCGGCAAGCGTCGCTTCGAGCAGGAGCGTATGCTCCGGATAGCTCTCCGCCGCTTCGTATTCGTATACTATGTCGGCCTCTCCGCCGGCGGCGTGCGTTTTCGGCAGCAGGTCGGCGTCGAGCGAAAGCTTCATATAGTCGAGTATCCTTCCGCGTCTTTCGCTCACCTTGTACCACAGGATGCCCAGCACATATTCAAAGATGGTAGGTATATCGGCGTTATCGGTCACCATGGCTCTGATCTCGGCGTCGCTCCTGCGCTCGAAGCAGTCGAGCAGCGTCAGCAGCTCAGCGTCGGTAAATTTCGTGTCGATAAGGTGCTGCAGCCTCCTGTAGCGCACGTCCTCCAGCGCCTCCCGCGCGGAGCGCATGTCGGAGACGGCAACGCCGAGCTCCTCGCCGATCCCGGCGGCAACGACCTCATCGCTGACGGCAAGGGCGGCGGATATGTCCGAAATGGCGCAGTCCTCGTACAGCAGCCCCGACGGAGTGAATGCCTCAGAATAAAGGCTTTGCATTGCCGGCTTGAAGAAATGCCGGGGCGCGATGTCGAGCCTGACGGTACCGTCCTCGAACAAAACGATGTCCGTCGTCCTGATGTACCGGCGGTTCAGGTCAAGGTAATCCGCCAGCGTGGCCTTTGCCTTGAAGAGGTGCATGGTATTGAAGAACTCCCTTTTGAAGCTCTCCTCGTCCGTGACATCGTCGAACACGCCGGGTCTCAGGTGCGCCGCGGGGTCCTTCCTGATCGCCGCGGCGGACGCGGTATCGAAAAGATAGCCGCGCCACCAGCTCCCGATGTTTATTTTCCCGGCGGCAAGATACACCAACGGTATGCATTCAGTCCTTTTATTTACGAACGTCTCGAACAGCGCGTTATAGAGCGCGCAGTACGGTCTGTCGTACCGCCTGCTCTTTCTGTTGAAGCCTATTTCGCATATAAGCTCCTCCGTCACCTCGTTTTCAAGGAGATATGTCAGCGCCGCTTTGTAGTTGGGCATATCCAGCAGTCGGCCCGTGATGATGTCGTCGACGGAGGTGTTCCCGGCGCGCAGCTCCCCGATGCCTCGGGCGATCTCCTCCGTTTCTCTTTCGCCGATACACAGCGGCAGCAGGTATGTATACTCGTCAAGCGTCAGATAGCCGAACCTGTCGAGCAGATGCAGCAGCACCAGAAACGGGCGGACGGTGTGTCCGTCCACGGTGTAGTATGTTTTCAGCAGCTGCTTTAGATAAATATAGCTGTCTCTGGCTATCCCGAGCCGGCCGTCGGGAGAAAAATCGCCCTCGGCGCTGATCCTCAGCAGGGCCTTCCCGGCATTGGTCAGTCTTCTGCCGCCGTCTATCAGCCCGATGTCGACCAGCCCGGAGGTCTTTTCGCGCCCGTCCTTGGGCTTGTTCCCGGCCTCTCCCTCGACAAAGCCCTTTGCGCGCATAAAGTCATAGTAGCGCGTCTGCAGCGCTGCGTTCCCCGCCCATGTCTCGTTTCTGTTTTCATCGAGCGTCCAGAACTCATCCAGCAGCGCGAGCTGTTCCTCGATCGTCTTGTTGAAGTTCTTTGTCCGGAAGCTCGTCGTACCGAGGCTCCAGCAATAGCTCCTGTACGCAAGTGCATTCGGCATGTCCGTATCCCTCTCAGTAATTGATTATCAGTACCTCTTCCGAGGAGGACGTTCTGTCCTTCGTTTGATAATTTGAGTTTGAATAGCTGTAGTCGAGCGGTACGGCCCTGTATCTGTCCGGGTTTTTCCCGAGCCACTCCAACAGAATGCCGTTCTCCCTGCCCTTGCTCCTGAGTACGTTCGAGAGCGCGAAGCGGATGCTCCGGCCGTCCAGCTCATCCAAAAGCGCGTACAGGTCTCTTTCGTCGGTCTCGTCCCAGCCACCCCGCTCGTTATAAGCCGCGCAGGTTATCAGATAAGGGGGGTCCGCGTAGACAAAGTCCCGCGGCGTCAGCGCGGAGATGTCAAGCTCCCTGAAATCGCGGCAGGTGAAGGTGCAGCTCTGCTCCCGGAGCCTGTCGATAAAGGCGGCGAGCTTCCGCTCCATCGCCCTGTTGAAGTCCCTTTTCCCGACCGGGAGATTGAACTCGCCGCGGGAATTGAACCTGATCTGATTATTAAAGGCGTACACGATCAGCACATAAAGCATGAGATAGCCGTGTTCATCAAGGCCGCCGGCTCGCCGCCGATTAAAGTCCGCGCGCAGTCTCAGGTACCCTTCCCTGTTATACCCGCCGAGGCCCCCGCCGCTCTCGCAGCCGTAAAACGCGTATCCGTTCCTGCTGCTGAGGGAGAGGCCGTAGCGCTCTATGACGGCGCAGACCCCGTCCATAACCGCCTCTCTGCCGAGCGTTCTGAAGGTCCCGTACAGACCGATCAGCTCCTCGTTGAGGTCATTGTATATGACCCGGCCGCATTCGGCATTGACGCCGACATTGCATCCGCCGCAGAACAGGTCCGCAAAAACGTCTATGTCCTTCGGGAACAGCGGCAATATCTGCGGCAGCAATTTATACTTGCCGCCGGTATAGTTGAGCGGTGAACATATCATTGCGGTCTGCTCCCATCAAAGCAAGTGCAGAGAAAAAGTCTTTCGGCGTTTTCCGTTATGTCGGATCTTCCTGTGGTAAACGCCTTATAGCTCTCCTCAAAAACTTTTACGTTCCCCTTCCGGCTCAGTATCCTCATGATATCCTCGTCGGAGATCTTGGCATTGGAGCGGCTGTTGCCCTTTTCGGCCATATTGTTGTACGAAAGCAGGATATATCCGGCCTTTATGTCGTTTATCAGCGTCTCAAACGCCTTTGCCGCGCCGATGGTGCAGTATTTGCTTTTCAGGCCGCTTCGGTCCATTTTTTTCGCGACGCCGAAAACCTCGGGCTTTTCCCAGCGCGCGACGTTCTCGAGCAGATGATATGTGTCGCAGTACTGCCTTGAGTTATACGGAGGATCGATATACACAAGGTCCGCCTCTATCCTCTTGACGAGATTATTCGCATCCTCGTTGAAGCACAGGTTCCGCGGGTCGTTCCGCACATCCGCCTCCGGGACGCAAAGCTCGAGCGAGCCTTCAAAGCCGGCGCCCTTTCTGTATGCATCGTAATGCCCGCAGGTCACGGCGATCTTATCCATCGCGTACAGCAGCGACGTTATCAATATCGCCCTCTCGCGCTTGTTCAGTTTCCCCTTTTTATAGTTCTGCTCTATGTCCTCGCGGATAAAGCCGATCCTTGCGCAGTCCCTC
Organism: uncultured Oscillospiraceae bacterium; assembly: GCA_934573855.1. GTDB lineage: Bacteria > Bacillota > Clostridia > Oscillospirales > Oscillospiraceae > Limivicinus. Next base: position 173,646 of record CAKTMF010000002.1, read on the forward strand.
CTGCTGAAATATGTATCCGCAAAATTGACCGTCATGTAATTCTCGCCGCAGTCTGTCCGCGCGTTGTACCCGATGACATAGCCGATAATTTTCTGCCTGTCATAGCCTTCCGCCCCGAACCACGCGTAATTGCAGATGTAGTTGCTGTACATGAGGTCGTTGGTGATGAGAGCCTTGTCCGAAAAGGCTGATGCGACGGCTCCGGTACCCGAAAAAATATCGGCTACCGTTTCGATCCCTCCGCATTCGGCATCCACGACGCCTCTGATGAACGAGGTCAGCTTGTATTTATTGCCCAAATAGCGTCTGTTGTATATCAATGAGGTCTTATAGCTCATTTCATCTGCGCCCATCGCGAGTCCCCCGCCGATACTTCTTCTTTATTTTTATTTTACACGGTGTTCTGCCCGATAAATCGGACCTGCTGATATACCGCCTCTATTATATTATACCTCGGCTTTGCGGCTTTTTCAACCGATCATGCCGAATCGCCGGCCCGGGAAATTTCCCGTTGACAAGCGCGGCGCGCCGTATTATAATACTTCAAAAATGAACAATCCATTTTTGAAAGAAGTGATACCGTGAACCTGATCGCCGCAACGACCAGAAAATTTCTGCTGGCGTACAACGCCGTCTGCAAGCCCTTCTGCCGTGAGCTGGGGCTGCCGCAGACGTCGTTCGACATACTGATGTTCCTCGGGAACAACCCCGAACACAACACCGCCAGCGACATCGTCGAGATACGCAACATCAAGGCGAACCTCATCTCCGTGAACGTGGACCGGCTGGTCAGGGACGGCTATCTCACCCGCCATGCCGTAAAGGGCGACCGGCGCAAGGTGGAGCTGCTGTGTACCGAAAAGGCCCAGCCCATCATCGCCGAGGGGCGAAAGATACAAAAGGCCTTTGCCGACAGGCTGTTTGCCAACATGGACGGCGACGTCCGCAGGGCGTTTTCGGCGGCAATGGGCATTATCGAGAAAAATCTGGACGAGATACTTGAGTCGGAGGAAAAGTCATGAGTACGCTGACGGTGATGTTTGTCACCTTTTTCGCGGGCATGGGCGCGGGTCTCGGCACCGGCTTTGCCGGGATGAGCGCGGCGGCGGTCATCAGCCCGATGCTCATCACCTTTTTGGGGGTCGACCCCTACATGGCGGTGGGCATAGCGCTGTCGTCGGACGTGCTGGCCAGCGCGGTCTCCGCCTACACCTACCACAGGAATAAGAACCTCGACATAAAAAACGGCCTTATCATGATGGTGAGCGTGCTGGTATTTACCGTCGTGGGCAGCTATGCGGCGAGCCGCGTCCCCTCGTCGACGATGGGCGGCTTTTCCGTGTTCATGACGTTCCTTCTGGGCGTCAAGTTCATCGTGCGCCCCGTCATGACCACCAAGGAGGCGATGTCCCGGGTCTCCGCCAAAAAGCGCGCGGTCCAGTCCGTCGTCTGCGGCGTGATGATCGGCTTTATCTGCGGCTTTATCGGCGCGGGCGGCGGCATGATGATGCTCCTCATCCTCACGAGCGTCATGGGCTACGAGCTCAAGACCGCCGTCGGCACGAGCGTGTTCATCATGACCTTTACCGCGCTGACGGGTTCGCTCTCGCACTTTGCCATCGGCGGCACGCCGGACGTCCTGATATGGGTGCTGTGCGTGGTATTCACGTTCGTGTGGGCGCGTGTGGCCGCGCTGTTCGCAAACAGGGCCCAGCCCAAGACTCTCAACCGCGCGACGGGCGTCGTCCTTGTGGTGCTGGGCGCGGCGATAATGATATTCCGGCAGCTGAGCTGAACGACTTGAAACAACATAAGGAAGGGAGACATGCTCCATGAAAGAAGTCAAATCACCCAAAAAGCCAATGCTGAGCTACTATCTGACCATCATCTCGGTCATACTGCTGTTCAACCTGCTCGTCACCCCGCTGCTTATGGAGCGGCAGGTGGAGGAGGTGGACTACGGCACCTTCATGACCATGATCGATGAGAAAAACATCGGCAAGGTGCAGATCGAGGATTCCGAGATCGTCTTTACCGACAAGGACAACACGAAGGTATACACCACCGGCGCGATGGACGACCCGACGCTGACGCAGCGCCTGTACGACTCCGGCGCGGTCTTTACCCGGGAGGTGCAGCAGGCGCAGTCGCCGCTGGTGAGCTTCCTTGTGACGGGCATACTGCCGCTGCTCATCTTCGTCGGTATCGGCCAGTACATGAGCAAGAAGCTGATGGATCAGGCCGGCGGGAAAAATTCCCTCATATTCGGCGGCGCGGGCAAGTCCAACGCGAGAGTGTACGTCCAGTCCACCAAGGGCATAAAGTTCAGCGACGTCGCCGGCGAGGACGAGGCCAAGGAGAGCCTCGCGGAGATAGTGGACTATCTTCACGACCCCTCGAAGTACACCGAGGCCGGCGCCTCCATGCCGAAGGGCATTTTGCTCGTAGGCCCTCCGGGAACGGGCAAGACCATGCTCGCCAAGGCCGTGGCCGGCGAGTCGAACGTGCCGTTCTTCTCCATCTCCGGCTCGGAATTTGTTGAGATGTTCGTGGGCATGGGCGCGTCCAAGGTGCGCGACCTGTTCGCACAGGCCAAGGAAAAGGCCCCCTGCATAGTGTTCATCGACGAGATCGACGCCATCGGCCAGAAGCGAAACGGCGGCGGCATGGGCGGCAACGACGAGCGCGAGCAGACGCTCAACCAGCTCCTCACCGAGATGGACGGCTTTGAGGAGAACACGGGCGTCATAATCCTTGCCGCGACCAACCGTCCGGAGTCTCTCGACCCGGCGCTCACGCGTCCCGGACGCTTCGACCGCCGCGTTCCCGTGGAGCTGCCTGACCTTGCGGGCCGCGAGGCGATATTGAAGGTCCACGCGAAAAAGATCAAGGCCGCGGACGACGTCGACTTCCACACCATCGCCCGCATGGCCGCGGGCGCGTCCGGCGCGGAGCTCGCCAACATCGTCAACGAGGCCGCCCTGCGCGCGGTCAGAAACGGCCGCACCGTCGTCAACGAGTCCGACCTTGAGGAGAGCATCGAGGTCGTCATCGCCGGCTACCAGAAGAAGAACGCCGTCCTCTCCGATCAGGAGAAGAAGGTCGTCGCCTATCACGAGGTCGGCCACGCGCTCGTCGCGGCGCTGCAGAGCCACTCCGCTCCCGTCCAGAAGATCACCATCATCCCGAGGACCTCGGGCGCTCTGGGCTATACCATGCAGGTGGACACCGGGGACAAATACCTGATGACCAAGGAGGAGCTTGAAAACAAGATAGCCACCTTTACCGGCGGCCGCGCGGCGGAGGAGGTAGTGTTCGGCGAAGTGACCACCGGCGCCTCCAACGACATCGAGCAGGCCACGAAGCTCGCCCGCGGCATGATAACCCGCTACGGCATGAGCGAGGATTTCGACATGGTCGCTCTCGAGACCGTGACCAACCAGTACCTCGGCGGCGACGCCTCTCTCGCCTGCTCCGCCGAGACGCAGCGCGAGATCGACCTGAAGGTCGTGGCGCTCGTCCGCGAGCAGCACGAAAAGGCAAAGAAGCTCCTGCTCGACAACCGCGGCAAGCTTGACGAGATCGCGAACTATCTGTATGAAAAAGAGACTGTCACCGGCGACGAATTTATGGCGATATTGGATCGCAGGGAGGGTGCGGAATGAGAGATCGGAGTTCCTTTGACTGGCTTGAGCTGATAGAGGGTATTTTGCTGATAGCGCTCGGCGTCCTCACGTTCATGCGTCCGGACGGCGCCATAACCGGCATTGTCGTGGTGTACGGCGTCATGGCCGTCATCATGGGTATCGCGGACATACTGCTGTATGTCCGGCTGGAGCGCTACACGGGCTTCGGCCCCGTCGTTTCGCTCATCTCGGGTATACTGAGCGTCATGACCGGCCTCATGCTGCTGGTCTATCCGACGGCGGGCAAGATCATCCTGACCGTTCTGTTCCCGATATGGTTCATCGCGCACTGCATTTCGCGCCTGTCCAGTCTGAACAGGGTACGGTTTTTCGCCGGGGACTTCGCCTACTGCTTCACGCTTGTCCTCAACGTCATCGGTCTGGTGCTCGGCGTCATGATGCTGATCGACCCGTGGCTCTCGCTGATGTCCATCCGCTGTATCATCAGCTTTTACCTTGTACTGCTGGGTATCGACTGCGTCATGCTCGCCCTCTGCCGCCGGTGAGTCACTCCCGGCCTCAGAAAAAAACAGCCTGACTTTCTGTGAAGTCAGGCTGTTTTTCGCTTTTTTCATTGCCGCCGCTCAGACCGGCCGTCACCGGCACGGCGCTCCTCCCGAGGAAAGGACGGGTAAAATAACAAAAACCGCATAAACCAGGCTCACGCCGCCGATGTGCTTTAGCACATCGGCGGCGTGAGTGCGTTATCCGCCCGGCGGCGGGCTTTTTGTTTTTATCCGCGCGGCTTCTTCATGCGCTCAGTCCATGAACTCCGCGCCGAAGCAGGTGTCGGGCAGGCAGTCGGCAAGGCCGGTGAGAACGTCCTGCATGGTTATCATCTCCATGCCCGTCGGCCCGCTCAGCTCGATAGGTCCGTTTTTCTTCATCGACGCCCTCACGGAGGTGCCATAGCCGAGGCGGCTCTCGAGCAGCAGCGTCCCGCCGTGATGTTCCGCCGCCGCCAGCGCCGCGCTGAGTCCGAAGCCGGAGCCTCTGCCCATTTCGCTCAGCTCAAACCCGTAGCGGTAGCGCTCGAACACCTTGGGCAGCAGGTCGGAGGGTATGCCGCACCCGTCGTCCGAGACGGACAGCACCGCCGTATCGCCCATGTCCAGAAGATTGATCGTTATCCGGCTGTGGCCGCGCGCGTGGAGGATACAGTTGGAGATGAGGTTCTCCAGCAGCAGCTCCGCGACCGCCGGGTCGCCGCGCACCGCAAGGCTCCCCTCGTAGCCGAAGATGATGTGTTCCTCGCTCTTGAGTATGCCCGTGGTGTGCGCAAAGCTCCGGCACAGCTCCGCGAGGTCGAATATCTGTGTTTCGTGTATCAGTCCGCCGCGGGAGGCCTCGCGTATGGCTGAGACGTTTCTTATCAGGCGCGAGAGCTTATAATAGCTGTGCGTGATGCCGTTTATGCAGGCGGTGATCTCCTCGTCCGTGTTCTCCGCCAGCTCTCTTATGCGCTCGGCGGCCACGCTCAGCCCAGAGAGGCTGCTGCGCAGCGAATAGAGGAACGCGTCGTTCATGTACTCCGCGCCGGTGTCCTGAAGAGAGAAGAAATAGACGTAGCTGTCCTCCATCGGCGAGACGCGCAGGACATACTGCTTCCCGCACAGGCGTACCCCGGAGATGAACGCGCCGGCCTGAGCCTCGGCGATGTCCGCGCCGAATATCTCGCGTACCGTCCGTCCGTGACACCCGGGACCGAGGATCGTGCAGGCGCAGGAGTTGGCGTACTGTATCCTGCCGTGGCAGACCAGAACGGCCGGTTCATTCGTAAGAGCAAGTATTTCGGAAGGACTGTTGACCATGCTGAAGCGCTCCTTTTCTATAATTTCCTATTTAATAATACCAAAAATGGACAAAATACACAAGAGGGCAGTGCATACACGCCTGATTTCAGGGCGAATTTCGGCAGAATTTTGTTGAAAATAGATAGGGCGGCATATTGATTTTTGTTAATATTATATGTTACAATCTTTGCAGAAATGGAGGCATTAATTCCCTTTTGGGATTTATGCATATATATTTTCGCAAAACTTTTTATGGAGGATATCAAAATGATCAAAGTTGGCATCAATGGTTTTGGCCGTATCGGCTCTCTGGCATTCAGAGCCGCCATCAAGTCTGACGACATCGAGGTCGTCGCTATCAACGCTCCCGGCCATCCTGCTTCCCACATCGCATACTGCGTAAAGTACGACACCGTCCATGGCCGCTTCGACGGCGAAGTCGTCGGCAACGACGAGGACAGCACCGTCACCGTTAACGGCAAGGTCGTCAAGGTCCTCTCCGACAAGGCTTACCGCGACGCTACCCTCATCCCCTGGGGCGAGCTGGGTGTTGACTACGTTCTCGAGTGCACCGGCGTTTACCTGACCAAGGAGAAGGCACAGGCTCACATCGACGCGGGCGCAAAGGTCGTCGTCATGTCCGGCCCCGCAAAGGACGACACCCCCATGTTCGTCTGCGGCGTCAACCTCGACAAGTACACCCCCGACATGCAGTTCGTTTCCAACGCCTCCTGCACCACCAACTGCCTGGCTCCCATGGCCAAGGTCATCAATGACAGCTTCGGCATCGTCGAAGGCCTCATGACCACCGTTCACGCCTCCACCGCCACCCAGGCCATCGTTGACGGCTTCCCCAAGAAGAAGGATCTGCGCGGCGCACGCTCCGTATACAACAACATCATCCCCGCCTCCACCGGCGCTGCAAAGGCAGTCGGTAAGGTCATCCCCGAGCTCAACGGCAAGCTCACCGGTATGTCCATGCGCGTTCCCACTCCCGATGTCTCCGTCGTTGACCTGACCGTCCGTCTCGAGAAGGCCGCCACCATGGACGATATCAAGGCAGCTATGAAGGCCGCCTCCGAAGGCCCCATGAAGGGCATTCTGGAGTACGTTGACGACGAGGTCGTTTCCTCCGACTTCCGCACCGACGCACACACCTCCATCTTCGATGCACAGGCCGGTATCTCCCTCAACGAGCATTTCGTCAAGCTCGTCGCTTGGTACGACAATGAGTGGGGCTTCTCCAACAAGATGCTCGACCTCACTCGTCACATCGACTCCGTCCGCAAGGCGTAATTTCTTCTGCAAAACATTTAAAACCGCTCCTTTTGGAGCGGTTTTTCTTATCTTTTCAGCAATCGTGACAACGTTTTTCTGTTGCGGCAGCGTTGGCCTGTCAGAGAAGAATTTACTGCCCTCCCGGTTTCCCGCATTCATATGGTGTTAATGGTTCAACTTGATCATACCGGAAGGGAAAAAGCCAGACCGCAGAAGTGAAACTGCGGTCTTACATATTTTCGCTTATACAATAATCTACAAGCATTTCTATCATTTTTCTGTTTGCGGGTGAGAGTGCTTCTATACGCGCCGTAAGGGCGTGAAAATCGCCCTGCGTTTCTTTGCCTGTCAAGATATAATCCGTACTCACATCAAGTATCTGACTGAGATTGATGAGATTGTCTATGCGGATCGCCTTGTTGCCGCGCTCCAAGTTGGAGATCATCTGAATGGAGACATTCATTCTGTCGGCTAACTGCTCCTGCGTCAAGCCCTGCTGTTTGCGGCGCAATTGAATACGCCTGCCCATTTCAGTCAACTCCACATCCGCCATATTATCACCTCAAAACTTAAACTCTAAGATGATTATATGAGTTTACAGATGATATATTAAGCACTTCGGGGTTGACCTTATTAAACTATAGATGTATAATTGGCCTACCAGCAGCACCTATAGTTTAAGAAAGAGAGGTTTTAATATGGGCAAACATCCAAACTTAGGCGAATTGGACTATCTGTTTGAGAAGGGCGCAGATTTTCGACTGTCAGATAGATTGTACCAAGAAAAAACCGGGGCTGCTCTTCCAAAAGAAAAGAGCTACATAAAGCACAGTTCAGCTCTTGCAAAATGGGCTAAGGAAAAAGGGTACTATATCGAGGAAGTCGAAAACGTAGCAAAAATCGAAAGAGAAATAGTTTTCAAAAGGGGAGGTCATAAATAATGAGCGAGATCAAAACTGACGAATTAATTCAAGCAAGCGAAACAGGCAATGCGGCAGCTGAAACACCCATAGTTGAGGAAATAAACGCGCCAAAAGCAAAAAACACATTCAAAGATTTCTTTAAAAAGTGCTTTTCCAAAGAGAATTTAAAGAAAACCATTGCTGTTATTCTTCTTACCGCGATAGTAATTGGCGGGACTTACGGCGTAATTTACTATAACAGCCCAGAATCCGTCGCTCTGAGGTTTGTCAAAGCCTGCTCTAACTCTGACTTAAAGGCTCAAGAAAAACTTTTGGCTTATGACTACAGAACCTACACGCTTTACCTAAGCAACTCTGAGGACGAAGAAGCCTTTTTTGAAAGCAAGAGTGATAAATTTGAGGAGGATATAAACAGTTGGGAAGATTATTTCAGGGTTTATCAGACGCAAGCACTTGAATTTGATGAAGACACTTGTGGCGATTACAAAATCACATATAGAGTCAGCAAAATAAAGGACCTTTCTGAACGTAAGGTAAAAGCATCGAATGAATCTCTTCTGTCGGCCCTTGAAGAGATAGCAAATTTTGATGCCGATACAATAAAAGAAGGCAAATATGTTACTGTGAAAGTAAAAGAAGATACCGAGGAGCTTGGTATAATTCGTTATACCTATACCGTCACCTTGGTAAAGGTTTCTAATTCGTGGAAGGTTTTGGATTATGACGTTGATTAGCTGATCGGCTATCCCCCCATTCCCGCCGAGGCGGGAATGGGGGGATAGCTTCGTTTGCCCCCTGACGGCAGCCCGCCCCGCCCTGAATTATCAGGGCGGGGCGGGCTGTTTCAGCTTCGCTTATTTTGCCGTCGCCGGCGTTTATTTACCTGAATATCTGTGCGATGGGGCTGTCGGCGTCAAGGATGATGGTCTTGTTGCCGCCCTTGAGCGCCTCCTCCATGGCGTCGAGCGCGATCATGAAGGTATAGAAATCCGCTTCCTCGTCGGTGTCGTATATCTCGGAGAGGATACGCATGTACTCCGCGTCGCCCTCGGCGCGGATGGTCTCGGCCTTGGCCTTGGCCTCGGAGATGGTTATCTCGACCTTCTTGTCGGCGCTGTTGCGGATACGCTTCGCCTCGGCCGCGCCCTCGGCGGCGTAGGAGGCGGCGATGTTGTTGCGCTCGGAGATCATGCGGGTGAACACCGCGTCCTTGTTGTCGTCGGGGAGGTCGAGAGTCTTGGTCTCCACGGCGATCATCTCAATACCGTAGCGGTCGAAGTTGTCGCCGATGTTCGCCATGACGAGCTGGACTATCTCGCCGTCGCGCCCGGAGATGATGGCCTCCTGCTTCTGGGAGGAGATGACGGTCTTGAGCGCGTTATACACGATGGCGTTTATGCGGCTCTCGGCGTTTGTGACGCTGCCGGAGAGTGACTCGATGAAGAGCCTCGGGTCGCTTATGCGCCAGAGCGCGAAGGAGTCGAGCACCATGGAGTGCTTGTCGGCGGTTATGACGTCGCTGATGGGCAGGTCATAGAGCAGCATGGTCTTGGGCAGGGTGGAGACGGACTGGATGAAGGGGACCTTCACATACAGGCCCGGCTCGTCCCGGATATCCTGCACGGCGCCGAACTCCAGCACCACGCCGTATTCGTTCTGGCGCACCACATACAGGGACTCCGCTCCCACGATGACGAGGAGGATGAGTATGACTATCGCGATAACGCCCGCGGTGGCTTTTTTAGCGGTTTTCATTCACATATCCTCCTTTCAGTTCTGCGCTCCGGCAAACTCGTCGAGCGGCAGCACGGTGGAAACGCCGGTCCCGTCGCTCCCCATGATATATACCTTGACGTCCGGGAACACCTTTACGATCATCTCGTAGAAGAGGCGCTGGCGGGTTATCTCCGGGAACTTGGAATACTCCTCGAAGAGCTGGGCGAAGCGGGACGCCTGACCGTTGGCGTCGTTTATGCGGGAGGTCTTGTACGCCTCGGCCTGCTGGAGTATCTCGTCCGCGTCGGCCTCGGCGGCGGGGAGGACCTCGTTTGCGTACTTGTTGGCGTTATTGGTGGCGGTCTCGGCCTCCTGCTTGGAGGTCTCGACGGCCTTGAACGCCTCCTGCACCTCCTTCGTGGGCGGCTCCGCGTCCTGGATGGTGATGTTCACCAGCGTGATCCCCAGATCCTCCTTTTCGAGGCGGTTGAGTATCTTGTCCTTGATGGAGGCCTGTATCTCGCTCTTGCCGGTGGTGATGACGTCGTCGACGTTATAAAGGCCGATGGTGTCGCGTATGTAGGACTGGCAGAGCATCTTGAGTATGCTGACCGGGTCCTCGGAATTATAGAGGTACTTCACGGGGTCGGTGACGCGGTACTCCACATAGAAATCCACATCGACGAAATTATAGTCTACGGTTATCATCACCGACTCGGAGGTGATGGGTTCGTTCGTGCGCATGTCGTAGCCGATGGGGAAGCCCTTGGTGGCCTTGGAGACGATGGTCTTGTGCTGGATGAAGGGGATCTTGAACTTGAGTCCGGGGTCGGAGACCACCGTGGGGTGTCCGAAGGTGGTTATCACGGCAAACTCGTCCTCCTGCAGCTCGTAGAAGGAGTTGAACGCCACCGTCAGCACCAGTATCGCGGCAAGCGCGATCAGCACGGCCGTCCTGAGCTTCTTCCTGTCCGGACCGCGGCGGGCCTCGCCGCCGTATTGGGCGCTGTTTTCGTTGAAGTTCATTGACATTGTCCTTTCTTTCTCGGTAATGATGTTTATATTTTATCAAAGACCGGGCGTTCTTTCAACCGCTTTCGTACTCATATCATTTCCAATTTGTAAATTTGCGCGGGCTGGCGCGCGGGCGCGTGTGGACATTTCGGAACGGGTATTGTATAATGGTCAGGTATATCATTATTTCAGCGGAAAGGATGAAAAGCAATGCGCAGAGGTCAGATAAAGACCGTTCTTTTCTTGGTAACGTTTCTCCTTGTCGTTGCGGTGATCTTCGTATGGCTCACCGACGGCAGGGACGACTCCTCCACTCCCAGCGGCGGCGCAGACGTGGTCTATACGCCGTCCGAGACGGCCGGGATAAAGACCCCCCAGCCGGAGTCTCCTTCCGTTCCCACCGCCTCACCCACCGTTGCTCCCACGGCTGAGCCTACTCCGACCCCGACGCCCACGCCCACACCGGCTCCGACCCCGACGCCGACTCCCGAGCCGACGGCGGAGCCTACCCCGACGGGAGTACTCCTCAACTCCGGACGCTTCGTCTCCGACACCGGCACGCACCTGAACATCACCGTCGACTGGGCGGCGTACACCTCCGGCAGCGGCACGGTGGACGTGGAGCTTACCGTCACGCTCAACTGCTACGCCATCACCATGGGCCGCGTCGCGAAGTCGCTGAACGTCATGGTCGGCGGCCAGTATGTGTCCCTTGACGTGCCGGCGGTGGACTACTCCGGCAAGGAGGCCCTCTCCACCCCCATCGGCAGCCACACCTTCACGCTCAGCCTTGCCGACGGCGAGAGCAATTCCTTCCCCGTTGCGGTGGAATGGCAGTTCCACGGCAGCTACGGCAAGGATGAGGAGGGCAACCCCATCCCCGTCGACGTGGTCGAGTGCGGCGGCTACATAGACCTTTCACGCTGATGCGCACTCAGGAGCAGATAGACGAGATCGTCCGCCTGCTGCTGGCGGAGTACCCGCAGGCGGGCTGCACGCTGGACTGGGGGCGGGACTATGAGCTGCTGTTCTCGGTGCGGCTGGCCGCGCAGTGTACCGACGAGCGGGTCAACAGGGTGACTCCCGCGCTCTTTGAGCGCTTCCCCACGCTCGAGGCCTTCGCGTGCGCGGATGTGGAGGAGGTAGAGCGCTATGTCCATTCCTGCGGCTTCTTCCGGGCCAAGGCGCGGGACATCGTCGCCTGCGCGCAGGTGCTTCTGGAGAAGTACGGCGGGGAGCTGCCCCGGACGATGGCGGAGCTTACCGCCCTGCCCGGCGTGGGGCGCAAGACCGCGAACCTCATCCTCGGCGACGTGTTCCATGTCCCCGGCTCCGTGGTCGTGGACACGCACTGTATCCGCCTTTCAAACCGTCTGGGTCTCGTGGACGGTATGAAGGACCCTGTGAAGATAGAAAAGGAGCTTCGGCAGGTGCTGCCGCCGGAGCGCTCCTCCGATTTCTGCCACTGCGTCGTGCTTCACGGCCGCGCGGTGTGCGACGCGCGCAGTCCCAAATGCGGCGAATGCTGCGTGCGCCATCTGTGCAAACATTTTTCCGGTTAAAAGGAGTTTGATATTATGACAAATCAGCAGAAGATAAAAAAGCTCTATTCCCTCCTCGGCGAGATCGAGGCCTACGGCCGCACTCTGGGCAAGCTCTCCTTCGATATGGAGTGCTGCGCTCCCCGTGAGGGTATCGCCCCCGCCGGCGAGGACATGGCCATCGTCGGCAAGCAGCTGCACAAGCTGACCCACTCCAAGGCCTTCCAGAAGCTCGTCGTCGAGCTTCACGAGGACAGCGAGGGGCTTACCGAGGTGCAGAAAAAGCTCATCGGCCACCTCTATGACGACTACAGCAGGAACAAAAACATATCCGCCAAGCTCGCCTATGAGATCGACGTGGCCTCCAACAAGGCCTACGGCGACTGGCTGGAGGCGAAGAAGGCCAATGACTACGGTCTTTTCCGCGATGTTTTTGCCGAGCTTGTCCGTCTCCAGCGCAAGGCCATCTCTCTGCGCGACGAGCAGAAGGCCACGCCCTACGACGCCTGTCTCGACGATTACGAAAAGGGCGGGAGCATAGAGCAGCTCGACGCGTTCTTTGCCGCGCTCAAGGCGCGTATCGTGCCGCTCCTCCACCGCGTCGTGACCGAGGGCAAGCCCATCCGCGAGGACTTCCTCACCCGCCGCGTCCCCATATCGCAGCAGGAGGCGTTCTCCCGCTACCTGCTGGAGGCCGAGGGCCTGCGCGAGAGCGCGCTCGTACTCATGACCACGGAGCACCCCTTCACCACCAACTTCGGCCCTCACGACGTGCGTGTCACCACGCATTACTTTGAGGAGAACTTTATCTCCAACATCTTCACCACCCTGCACGAGGGCGGCCACGCCCTGTTCATGCAGAACGAGCCGGACGAGCTGTACCGCGAGCATGCCGACAACCGCATGTCCAACGCCATGCACGAGTGCATTTCCCGCTTCTACGAGAACTACATCGGCCGCAGCGAGGCGTTCATCGGCTTCGTCGCGCCCAAGCTCCGCGAGCTGAGCGGCGGCGTGTTCGACGACATCTCCGACCGCGAGCTGTACGAGGCCGTGAACGTCGCCCGCCCCAGCCTTATCCGTACCGAGTCCGACGAGCTGAGCTACTGCCTGCACATCCTCGTGCGCTACGAGCTTGAAAAGGCGTTCATCAACGGCGAGATCTCCGTCGACGAGATTCCCGCTATGTGGAACGCGAAGTACAAGGAATATCTCGGCGTGGACGTTCCCTCCGACGCCGAGGGCTGCCTGCAGGATGTCCACTGGACGATGAGCTACGGCTACTTCCCCTCCTACGCGCTGGGCAATGCCTACGGCGCGCAGATACTGCGCGTGATGAAGCGCGATTTCGACGTGGACGCCGCCGTCGCCGCGGGCGAGCTGTGGCGCGTGCGCGACTGGCTGAAAGAGCATGTCTTTGCCAAGGCCTCCCTGCTCACGCCCGACGAGTGGATACGGGACATCACCGGCGAGAGCCTGAACACAGATTACTTCCTCGATTATCTCGAGGAGAAGTACAGCGCCCTCTACGGGCTGAAATGAGGCCCCGTTTATTTAACCTACCGGCGCCGGACGGTCGTGTGACCGTCCGGTCAGCTTGTCAAAAAAAGTTCAAATGAACTTTTTTGACTGCGCTTCTCCTGCCGCGCATTTTGAAGTTTTCAAAATGCTGCTTCGCTCAAAAGCCTTGATCTATCAAGTCTTTTGACGGCAGGCTATTGTACTGCGAGGCGGGTCTTGCCCCCTCGCGCTCCCCCGCTGCTCTGTATCTGTGAGTAGCAGGGTGAGTTTTTTGACAGTCTATCCGGACGGTCGTGTGACCGTCCGGCATTTTCTTTTTCTTCATATCTTAATTCTTGTTCCGGGGGCGCTTTTTCGCTTGTGTGCGCGGCGTATGGGGTGCTATAATAAATCGCTAACAACTTACCGGAGGAAAGCACGATGTACAAGCCCCTTGCAGACGAGATACGCCCCTCGGATCTGGACGACGTGGTGGGACAGCGCCACATTCTCGGCAAAAACGGCATGCTGCGCCGCATAGTCGAGAGCGGCCAGATACCCAACATGATATTCTACGGCCCCTCCGGCACCGGCAAGACCACCGTGGCGCGCATAATCGCCGAGCGCACCAACCGCTCCCTGCGCAAGCTCAACGCCACCACCGCCGGCATAAGCGACATAAAGCGCATAATCGACGAGCTGGACACCTTCCTCTGCCCCGGCGGAGTGCTGCTCTACCTCGACGAGATACAGTATTTCAATAAAAAGCAGCAGCAGTCCCTGCTGGAATTTATCGAGGACGGGCGCATAACGCTCATCGCCTCCACCACCGAGAACCCGTATTTTTCGGTCTTTAACGCGATACTGAGCCGCTCGACGGTCTTTGAGTTCAAGCCCGTCTCCCCCGAGGACGCGCAGCGTGCCGTCGCCCGGGCCGTGGACATCATGAATACCCGGCGTGAGACGCCCCTCGTCCTTGAGCCGGGCGTCGATGCGCGTATAGCCGCCGCCTGCGGCGGGGACGTGCGCAAGGCCATAAACGCCGTGGAGCTTCTCTTCTCCGCCGCGACGGGCGACACCGTGACGGAGGCCGACGCCGCCGCGGTCACACAGCGCTCCTCCATGCGCTACGACAGGGACGGGGACGAGCATTTCGACTCGCTCTCCGCGCTGATGAAGTCCCTGCGCGGCTCCGACCCCGACGCCGCCATGCATTATCTCGCGCGGCTGCTCGAGGCGGGGAACCTCGTGGGTATCTGCCGCCGTATCCTCTGCTCCGCGAGCGAGGACGTCGGCATGGCCTACCCGATGGCCGTCCCCATCGTCAAGGCATGCGTGGACTCGGCGCTTCAGCTGGGTCTGCCGGAGGCGCGGCTGCCGCTGGCCGAGGCGTGCCTGCTGCTCGCCACCGCGCCCAAGTCGAACTCCGCCTACATGGCCATCGACCGCGCGAGCGCCGACGTGCGCGCGGGACATGTCGGCCCCTTCCCCCGCGAGCTTCAGAACGTCCACGCCGACGGCGCGGGCTTTGAGCGCGATCAGGGCTACAAATATCCCCATAATTATCCCGGACACTGGGTGCGCCAGCAGTATCTGCCCGACGATCTCAAAAACGCCCGCTACTACGAGTACGGCGACAACAAGACCGAGCAGGCCGCGAAGCGCTACTGGGACGAAATAAAAAAGTGAGGCCGGCGGCATGGACATTCAGGTAGGCGACATTCTCACCATGAAAAAAGAACATCCCTGCGGCAGCCGCGAATGGCAGGTGCTGCGCACGGGGGCGGATTTCCGTCTGCGCTGCTGCGGCTGCGGACGCGAGGTCATGGGTCCGCGTTCCAAATTTGAAAAAAATGTGCGGCAGGTGAAACGATGAACTATACTTATATCCTCCGCTGCGCCGACGGCACGCTCTATACCGGCTGGACGAACGATCTCGAGCGCCGTCTCGCCGCGCACAATGCCGGAAAGGGCAGCAAATACACCTGCTCCCGCCGCCCGGTGGAGCTTGTCTACCGCGAGGAATGGGGGACGAAGGAACAGGCCATGAGCCGGGAGCGGCAGATAAAGCGTCTCACCCGGTCCGAAAAGCTCGCCCTCATCGGCGATGAAAGCGGGAGGCAGTCCTGAGCATGAAAATATCTACTCTCGGCGGCGCGGCCGCACGGCTTTTCACGAGCCTTCTGCCCGCCGCCGCGCTGTGCTTTGCGCTGGACCTGACAGTAACTCTGCTGTGGCAGCCGGTAAGGGCCGGCTTTTTCTTCCTTGCTCTGGCTGTCGTTACGCTGCTGTTTTTCTTTTCCCGGCTGAGCGTGAAGCGCCGGCTCGCGGCGTTTTTCATCATCGTCCTCGTCTGTGCTCTCCTGCTGGCCGCGGCAGGTCTGATATGGTACCGCTTTAATAAAAGCGCCGCCTACCGCGACGTCGACTCAGGCAAGGCCTCCCTGTACGCCGGGCGGAACGTCATGGTCATCGTCCCCCACCAGGACGACGATCTGAATATCCTCGGCGGCGTTTTCGAGGAATACGAAAAATACGGCAGCCGCGTATCCGTGGTGTTCGTCACCAACGGCGACTACTATGACCGCGGCATGGACCGCATGCGGGAGGCTCTCGACGTGCTGACACGCAGCGGTGTGGAGGAGGACGACGTCATCTTCTTCGGCTACGGCGACACATGGGCCGGAGACCGGCATATTTACAACGCCCCCGAAAACGAGCTGATGACCTCTTTCATCGGCTATACCTCGACCTACGGTCTGCCCGATCATCCGGCCTACCGCGAGGGAGAAAAATATACCCGGAAGAATCTTATGTCCGACATGCGCGGCGTCATACTTGAGCGCCGGCCCGACGTGATCTTCTGTATCGATCTCGATCCTCATGCCGACCATCAGGCCGTTTCACTGGCCTTTGAGGAGGCCATGGGGGATGTGCTCAAGGCTTGCCCGGACTACGCCCCGGCCGTGTTCAAGGGTATGGCCTACTCCACGGCCTTTGACGCGGCGGACGATTTTTACACGGTCAATATCCGCTCCACCACCGCGCCCTACCCCGCGCCCTACCTCTACGAGCGGCAGGACTACAAGTGGGACGCGCGCGTGCGCTTCCCGGTGTGCGCCTCAACGCTCTCGCGTTCCCTGTTGGGTTCGCGGCAGTTCGCCGCTCTCCGGCTGTACAGGTCTCAGGCCGCATGGGTACATGCTCCCTATGTGATAAACGGCGACAAGGTGTTCTGGTTCCGCCCGACCGGTTCGCTGAGCTATATGGCGAAGGTCAGCGTCAGCTCCGGCAATGCCGCCCTGCTCAACGATTTCAAGCTTCTCGATTCCACCGACCTCAACTCCAAGCGTCTGCCCTACGACGGAACATGGGTGACGGAGCCGGGAGACGAAGAGCGCAGCGCCGAGTTTCTCTTCCCGGAGGCCGTGACGCTCAGCGTTATCCGCCTCTACGACGATTCGGACGCGTTCAGCAACGTACTGAATGCGGAGATCGTCTTTGACGACGGCAGCCGTGTGGAGACCGGCGCTCTTGAATACCTCGGCGCGCCCACGGATATAAGCTTCGAGCCGAGGAGCGTATCCTCCTTTACCGTGCGCATACTCGAATCCGAGGGCAGACACGCGGGCGTGAGCGAGATAGAGGCCTATTCCGAGCCGCCGCGCGTCCCCGTGCGCTATATAAAGCTCATGAACAGCGAGGGCGATTTCGTCTATGATTACCGCATAGACCGCTCGGGACGGGAGGAATTTGACCTCTACAGCCCCGGCGCGGACACGGAGAGCTGCACTGTCTCCTGCGAGGGCGAGGGCTGCTCTGCCGAGCTGCGCGGCGGCCGCGTCTCCGTCAGCTGCCCGCGCGGCAGGAGCTGCACCGTGAGCGTCAGCGCGGACGGCGGGGAGCTTTCCGACACGGTGTATATCTCCAACCCGTCGCCCCTGCGCGACCTCGGCCAGCGGATAGAGGACTTCGCATGGCACAATTATTCAAAATTCCAGAAGAGCGAACTCTACCTTTTTATGCGCTCCGTGTACCATATTTTCACCAGCGGGAATATCGTGCTGTAACGGATATTGCAAGGCCTTCCCCCGAGGGGGAAGGCCTTTTTCTATTCTCCTCCGTTCCGCCGCAGGGAGCAGATAGAGGGTGCCTTCCCCTTGAGGGGAAGGTGTCACGACGAAGTCGTGACGAATGAGGTGGCCGTATTTACCCCTCATCAGTCGCCTGTCGGCGACAGCTTCTCCCGAGGGAGAAGCCATTTTTGCTCTCTGTCCCGCCGCAGGGGAGGGGCTTGCCCCTCCTGCAGACTTCCTCCGGCGAGGAAAACCAAAGCTGACGGCCCGTCTGCCTGTTTACACAGGTGGACGGGCCGTCAGCTGTTTATCTGCTTATATCAATTTCCTGATCATTTTTGCCACGCCGGCGTCGTTATTGCTGTCGGTCACGACGTCCGCCGCGGCCTTTACCTCCGGCTCGGCGTTCGCCATGGCGACGCCCACGCCCGCCTCGCGCAGCATGGAGATGTCGTTCGAGCCGTCGCCGAAGGCCGCCGTATCCGCCGGGTCTATACCGAGATAGGCGCACAGCCCGCGCAGCGCGGCGCCCTTGTTCGCGCCCATCGAGTTTATCTCGATATTCGTGGGGATGGAGGTCGTCATCATCAGCTCCGGAAAACGCTCCGGGAACTCCTTCAGCTGGCGCTGCCGCTCCTGCGGGTCGCGAAAGTGCATTTGCAGCTTCTGCACGCCGCCGCCCCGCCGCCGGATATCCTCCTTGAGGTCGTCCACGGGCTTGCTGACACGGTAAAAGTCCGGCAGCAGCACCTTGGGCATATACTGCTCCACCACCTCGTACTGATCGCGGCTTATCCAGCCCGAGTCGGCATGGTAGCTGTAGTAAATGACGGGCAGCGCGTCCATGTACTCACAGACCTCGATCGCGCGCTCCATGGGTATCTCGTCGCGCAGGACGGTCTTTTTCTCCGCCGCGTCGTACACGGCCGCCCCGTTCGAGATTATGCAGTAGCGCGTGAAGGGAAGATCACGGATAAGCTCCGGGATACCGTCATAGAGCCGCCCGGTGGAGGCGACGATGTATATCCCCCTGTCCGCCGCTTCCCTCAGCGCGGCCAGATTCTCCTCCGGCAGGCGCTTCTCGTCGTCCAAAAGGGTGCCGTCAAGATCGTATGCGATGAGCTTAATTCCCACTGTCGTCCTCCCAAACCTGATCCTTGCTGTATTCCCGGAAAAACTCCACGAAGCTGTCAAAAAGCTCCTTCGTCTTGCCGTGCAGCCCGGTCTCCTTATTATAATAGGCGCAGACATTGTCCGCGTCGGGCAGGTGCGGCAGCGGGAACACGTCGATATTCTCCAGATAATCCTCCCTCAGCTCCGGGGCCATCATGTCCCAGAAGAGCTTTGCATAGATGAACACTCCGAGGCCGGAGTTCGCGAGCTGGAAGGCGTTTTCGATGTTCGTCAGCTCGCACACGAAGCGGGGGCTGATGTCGTAATATTTAAGATAGCTCTCCAGCGCCCGTCCCCCGGAGGACGATGTGGGTATGCGGATAAAGGGCGCCTGCTCGAAATAGCTCAGGTCCGCGCCGGCTGCAAACTCCGCCTTCACCCGCTCGTAATCGTCCCCGGCAAGCTGCTTCATGATGGGCTTCGGCACCACGAGAAGCTGCTCCTTGCGGCAGAGCGGCACCGTCTCGTAGTTGACGGGAGTGCTGCATATCGAGCCGATGACAAGATCCACGCCGTCGTGGGAGACGGCCTTCTGCAGCACCTCGGGCGAGGCCTCGTTGAGCTTTAGGAAGGTGTCGGGATTCTCGCTCACGAAGCGCGGCAGCACATGCGGCAGCACCGCGCGCGCCACCGTATGCTCGACGCCGATATGCACGAACTGCGCCTCGCCCAGCGAACGGCTGGAGCTTTCCTCATACTGCTGCTTGAGCCGGAGCATCTCCTTCGCCGTGTCGTAGAAAAGCTTTCCGTCGCGCGTGAGCCCAAGGGGCCGGCTGCGCAGGAACAGCGGCGTGCCCAGCTCCTCCTCAAGCTTCGCTATCTGCTTGCTGAGAGACTGCTGCGACAGGAAAAGATGCCTTGCCGCCGTGGAAAAGCTCTTTTCATCGGCCACGGCGATGAAGCTCTTGAGCAATGTAAAATCCATACTTTTTCATCCCCCCGTAATACACGGAAACCGGTTGGAATTATACCACCGCGTTAATATCATGTCAATTTTTTCGCTGCTATTGTCACTTGTTCATAAAAGCCGCGCGTCTATACACCCCGTTTTTGTCTCAAACGGGGAAAGCCAAAAAAACTATTGCAAAATTAAACTTTTGGTTGTATTATAAACGCATTAAAAGCGTAATGCAAGTTTGATCTACCCATTTCGGACACATGGAGGGCTGAAACATGAAAAAGCTTATTTCCGTTCTGCTCGCACTGAGCATGATATTCGCGCTGTGCGCCTGCGGCGGCTCCGCTTCCCCGGCGTCCGGCGGCGGCAAAGTCACCGCCGATCTCACCGTCGGCACGGGCGGCGAGTCCGGCACCTATTACCTGTACACCGGCATGCTGGCTCAGGTCGTCGGCGAAAAGACCGGCGTGAAAATGACCGTCGTCGCCACCGGCGGCTCCAAGGACAACCTTGTGAGCATGGACGCGGGCATGTACGATCTCGCCACCGTGCAGTCCGACGTCATGACCTACGCCTACAACGGCACGAACTCCTTTGCCGATTCCGGCGCGCTGCCGAACTTCCGCGTTCTCGCCGCCCTCTACCCCGAGACCGTGCAGATGGTCACCACCGACCCCGACATCAAGACCGTCGAGGACATGCGCGGCAAGAAGGTCTGCGTGGGCGACGTGGGCAGCGGCACCTACTTCAATACTCTCGACGTTCTGGCGGCATATGACATGACCATCGACGACATCGACGCGGTGTACCAGTCCTTCGGCGCCTCCACCGAGAGCCTTATCGACGGCAAGATCGACGTCGCCTTCACCGTCGCCGGCGCTCCCACCCCCAGCATTACCCAGCTTGCCGAGTCCAAGGACATCTATGTCATCTCCATCGACGACGAGCATATGGACAAGATACTCGCGGCCTGCCCGTGGTACTCCAAGATAGTCCTCCCCGCCGACACCTATAAGGGCATGAGCGGCGAGGCCTCCACCATCACCGTCAAGGCCGCGCTGGTCTGCACCGCCGACACTCCCGACGACGTGGCCTACACCATCGTAAAGGCCATCTTCGACAACAAGGACGCCATTACCGCCCTGCATGAAAAGGGCAGCTACCTTGACTTCGGCTTCGCTACCGAGGGCATTGCGGTCCCGTTCGCGAAGGGAGCCGCCAGGTTCTACGCCGAGAACGGCGTAGAGGTCCCGACCGTCGACTGATAAAAACGAATTTTCCGACCGATACAGGGTGTTGGTGTCCAACGCCCTGTATCGGTGGTTACAGAGGTGTTAAGAATGAGTAAAGAACCCGCAGCCGTCACCGCAAACGACGTTGAAAACATCATGCGCAAATACGACCGCGAGTCCAACACGCGCATCTGGAGCGGCTGGCAGAAGACCGCCGTGGACGCGGTGCTGGCCGTGTTTTCCCTGTACATAATCTACTGCGCCCTTTTTGCGGCCATGCTCGACGAGGTGCGGCTCACCTCCTTCGTGGCGGGCGTGCTGGTGATGGGCTATCTCACCTATCCCGCCAACAAGCACCATGTGCGCGAGAACTACATCCCGTGGTTCGACTTTGTGCTGATGGCGCTGGGCGCGGGCGCGTTTTTCTACTTCTGCTTCAACGCGAACGATATCATCATGCGCCTCCCGGCGCTGAGGACCTATGAGGTCGTCATCGGTATCATCGGCATTGCCGCCCTGTTTGAGCTGTGCCGCCGCTGCACCGGCGTGCCGATAATGGTCGTGGCCGGCGTTTTCATGGCCTACGCGTTCTATTACTACGGCATAAAGAAGGGGCAGGGCCTCGACGCGGTCAAGACGCTGGTCTGCCGCCTGTTCTATATCAAGACCGGCATACTCTCCACGCCCATCAACGCCTGCTCGAACTTCATCGCGGTGTTCATCATCTTCGGCGCCTTCCTTGAGGCGTCCGGCATTTCCGACCTGTTCATCCAGCTCGCAAACGCCGTGGCGGGCTCCTCCGTGGGCGGCCCGGCCAAGGTCGCGGTCATCTCCTCGGCGCTGTGCGGCATGGTGTCCGGCTCCTCCGTGGGCAACACCGTCACCACCGGCTCCGTCACCATCCCCATGATGAAAAAGACCGGCTACAAGCCGGAGTTCGCTGGGGCCGTCGAGGCCGCCGCCTCCACCGGCGGGCAGATAATGCCGCCGATCATGGGCGCCGCCGCGTTCCTGATGGTGGACTTTTTGGGCATGCGCTACAGTCAGATCGCCGTGCGCGCCATCATCCCCGCGGTGCTGTACTTCACCGGCATTTTCATCGCCGTCCACCTCGAGGCAAAGCGCCTCGGCCTCAAGGGTATCCCCCGGAGCGAGCTGCCCCCGGTGCGTCCCATGCTCAAAAAGCTCTACCTCCTCGCGCCGCTGGTGGTGCTGGTGGTGCTGGTGTCCTACAACGTGTTCTCCATGGCGCTCTCGGCCGTTATCGCGATACTCGTCACCGAGGCGGTCAGCGCCTTTGACAAGGACCACCGAATCGGACTTAAAAAGAATCTCGACTGTCTCGCCGCCGGCGGCAGGGGCTGCATAGCCGTCGCCGTTGCCTGCTGTATCGCGGGTATCGTCGCGGGGTGCCTCACAATGACCGGCCTTGCGAACCAGATCTTTGCGGCCATCCTCGCCATCTCCGGCAAGACCAGGCTCGTCGCGCTCTTCCTCACCATGATCTGCTGCATCATCCTCGGCATGGGCGTTCCCACCACCGCGAACTACTGCATTATGGCTACGACCTGCGCTCCCATACTCATTAAAATGGGTATACCCGCCGTGGCCGCGCATTTCTTCGTGTTTTATTTCGGTATCGTGGCGGACATCACTCCGCCGGTGGCGCTCGCGGCCTACGCCGGCTCCGCCATCGCGAAGTCCGACCCCATGAAGACCGGCGTGAACGCCACAAAGCTCGCCATCGCCGCCTTCATCATCCCCTACATCCTCGCCTACAACCCGGCGATGGTGCTGGTCGACACGACCGCGCTTGAGATCGTGCAGATCATCATCACCTCGCTCCTCGGCATGTTCGGCGTGGCCGCCGCGCTCAACGGCTTCCTGTTCCGTCCGATAAGCTGGCCGCTGCGTCTGCTCATCTGCGCGGGCGGACTGCTTATGATAATCCCCGGTACGCTCACGGACGTTGCCGGCGTGGTGCTGGTCGCCGCCGTCGTGGCCTGTCAGAAGTGGGCAAAGACCCCCGCCGCGCAAAGCGCGTAAGCACTGGAATATAAGGTATACAACGGCGCCGGTCAAAAATGACCGGCGCCGGTTTTTTCATATGCTGTCATATCCCGCGGTCGTTTTTGCGGATACGGTTGCGTTCGAGCTTTACAATGCTCTCGTCGTAGCTGCGGTTCACGAGCGCGGTGAAGAGGATGTCGATTATATTCAGCTGCGCCGTGCGCGAGGACATCGCCCCGCTGCGGTAGACCTCCTCCATCGCCACCGCGTACAGCCTGCATGTGGCGAGCTGCGCGAGCGGCGAATTATCAAAGCGGGTGATTGCGATGATCGGCACTCCGTTCGCGCTCAGCTGATTCGCGCAGGTGAGCATTTCCTCGGTGCTGCCCGAGTAGCTTATGATGAGCGCGACGTCCTGCGGCTCCGCGTTGCGGGCAAAGAGTATCTGGGAGTGTATGTCGCTGCTGCACGCGCAGGGCCTCCCCAGCCGGAGAAATTTGAGATAGGCGTCCTGAGCCACTATCTGCGACGCGCCGAGACCGAAAAGGTATATCGTCCGGCTCCTCTCCAAAAGGTCGACGGCGGCGAGGAGCGCGTCCTCCTCCAGTATGCGCATGGTGTCCTCCAGCGAGGCGATGGTGTGGTAGGTCACCTTCTCCACTATCTCCTCGAGGCCGCCTGCGCGGCGGATGTGGGTCTCGGCCTCGTCCTGGTTCTGCCGGCGCACCGCCAGCTCGTACAGGAGCGAGCTTTGCAGCTCACGGTAGCCCTCGAAGCCCAGCTTGCGGCACAGGCGGACAATGGTGGAGGCGGAGCTGAACGAAACCGCCGCCAGCTCGTGGATATTCATGCGCGAGGCCTCCTCCGGGCTGCGGGTGATGTAGTCCAGCACGCCCTTTTCCGCGCCGCTCGCGCCCGAGACGTACTGCCGTATGCGTATCAGAACGTTCTTCATTTCCGTCCTCCGGACCGGATGAAATTTTGTTTCACCGGGTCGTTTTTCTCAAGAAACAGTGTAGTCAATACGCGTTCAAAAGTCAATAAAGGCAAAAGCAACATTGTCTACTTGCACAAAATTTATGGCATTATATTATCGAAAACGCCGAAATAGCGTGTCACATTTTGCGGATCATTTCATGTAATTGGTCATTTTCACAAAAACCGCTTCAATACTTGAAAAATAATTTCATGTAAACGGCAGACCATTGACACCTCAGTTTCATTATAGTAAAATATGTCCAAAGAATTGCGGCAGGGGCCGCAGTTCACTTTTCAAATCAAGAAAGGAACGACACAATGAAAAAGCTTATAGCAATGCTTCTGGCTGTGGTCATGGTGTTCGCACTGTGCGCCTGCGGCCAGCCCGCAGCCCCCGCAGAGCAGCCCGAGACCCCCGCAGAGCAGCCCGCCGAGGCTCCCGCAGAGGAAGTCAAGGAAGCCGCCCCCGATACCATCACCGTCATGGTGCCTCCCGTCACCAACGGCTACGGCGACATGATCAGAGCATGGGCCGAGGAGTGGAAGGTCGATCACCCCAACATCACCGTTGAAGTGATCGAGACCTCCTGGGACGACCATAATTCCAAGCTCTCCACCATGGCTCTCGCCGGCGAAGCTCCCGACATCTCCGAGATCGCCTACTCCGCTCTCGGCTCCTACGTCGAGATGGGCGTCACCGTCGACATCTCCAAGTACGTCGACCTCTCCGACTACGATGACAACGCCGTCGGCTACATGACCCTTGAGGACACCGTTTACGGTCTGCCTCTCTACGTCACCATCCAGGCTCTCGGCGGCAACAAGGCCATGCTCGAGGAAGCCGGCGTTGACGTCGCGAAGGTCCAGTCCGAGGGTTGGACCTACGAGGAGTTCCTTGCCGCCATCCAGGCCGGCACCAAGGACGGCACCTTCGGCTTCGTTTTCGCGAACCAGGGCGTCACCACCTCTGACTTCATCAACATATTCGGCGGCGCGGCCGGTCTGACCAACGCGTTCACCGACGATCTCAAGTACGCGTTCACCTCCCAGAACATGCTCAACCTCCTCAACGCCATCAGCGAGATCATCTCCTCCGGCGCTATGCCCAACTACACCGTTGCGGCCGGCGACCGTCTGAAGATGCTCCAGAAGGGCGAGACCATGGTCACCGGTAAGGCAATGCCTCTCTTCGAGAACAACTGCCGCACCAGCTCCGAGGCCGCAAAGGCCGGCCCCACCGAGGAAGGCTTCATCGAGATGGAATACGTGTTCCTGCCCGTTCCCCACATGGAAGGCGTTGCGCCCGCATGCTACGGCCAGGTCGACGGCCTGCTGCCCTTCATGAACAGCAACAGCACCGAGGAACACCTTCAGAACGTCTGCGACTTCATGAACTTCCTCTGCTCCGGCGAGCGTGTTGCCGCTCTTGACAACACCCTGCTCCTGCCCTGCGTCAGCGAGACCGGCCGCGAGGCCCAGAAGAGCGCTGAGATCGTGCAGTCCGAGGGCAACGCCACCGCAGCCGCATACGGCATTTCCCTGGTCGTCACTCCTCCCGCAGGCATCACCGCTGAGCAGTCCTCCAACGCTTCCCAGATCATGAACGAGGTCATCGTACCCAAGCTCGAGGCTCTCATAGCCGGCGAGGCCACCGCAGAGGAAGTCTATCAGGCTATCTGCGAGGCAGCCTTCGGCGTGTTCGGCGAAGAGAACTGCGAGACCGGTCTGATCGCCTGATCGCCCACCTGCTGAACAAGCATAGCATCTGATTTGGCGGGCCTGCTTTATTAGGCAGGCCCGCTTTTTGGTCAGGGTATATCCGAGGGCGTCCGCCGGGGCGCCCCGGGATATGCCGCAGAAAACAGAAACGGAGAATGTGTCATGAGTCCAGAAGCTTACCCGACCCTGAGAAAAAAGAGATTCCGCTTTACGCAGGACGACGCGGCGGGCTACCTCTTCATCTTTTTTGCCGTAGCCGTCTACGCCGTGTTCACGATCTACCCGCTCATATCCGCCGTCATCACCAGCTTTCAGAAGTACAAGCCCTTCGGCTCGGAGTGGGTGGCGTGGAAGAACTACAAGGACACGCTGCACAACGAGCTGTTCTGGAAGGCGCTGAAGAACACGGCGGTATACACCGTCGTGACCATCCCGCTCTCGCTCCTGATCGCGTTCTGCATAGCGATACTCATCGTGCCGTTCAGGAAAAGGACCCAGTCGCTCTTCAAGTCCATCTACTATATCCCCGCCGTGGCCTCGGGCGTGGCGCTGAGCGTGGTGTGGCTGTGGATATATAACTCCTCCCCCGCCGGCCTCGCGAACCAAATAATCGGCCTCTTTGGCGCAGACTCGCTCAACTGGCTGGCCTCCAGCAAGACCGCCATGCTCTCGCTCATCATCATGGCGCTCCTGAGCGGTCAGGGGCAGAACGTCATCATCTACATAGCCGCGCTCCTCTCCATCGACAACTCCTATTTCGAGGCGGCGGAGATAGACGGGGCGACCTTCATGCAGAAGGTGCGCTTCATCGTCTGGCCGCTGTGCAAGCCGACCACCCTGTTTCTGCTGGTCACGGGCATTATCGGCTCGTTCCAGGTGTTCATGAACTCCTACATGATGACCGGCGGCGGCCCGGACAACAACACCACCATGGTGGGTCTCCTCATTTTCAACAACGCCTTTGTCTACGGCAAGTACGGCATAGCCTGCGCCCAGGCCGTGCTGCTGACGATAATCATCGCCATTCTCACCGCTGTGCAGTTCAAGATCAGCGGCGACGACGTGGAATACTGAGAAAGGGGGAAGCAAGATGTCTACCGGTCTATACTCCCAGCACCTTGACAGGCCCCATGTGGCAAAAATACGCAATATCCTCATCGCCGTGCTGCTGATATTCTTCGGGATAGTGGTGCTTTTCCCGCTGGTATACATGGCGGCGTGGTCGTTCGGCCCCGCGGTGGAGGTGTCCTCGAACGCCTATAACATCATCCCCTCCTCGTGGTCGCTGGATTCCTACCGCTCCTTCTTCGCGTTCAGCCCGTATTCATGGCGCTGGATACTCAACAGCTTTATCGTCGCGGTCTGCACGGTGGTCCTTAACGTGGTCTTTGCCGGGATGGCGGGCTACGCCTTCTCGAAGATCGACTTCAAGGGCAGCAAAGCGCTCTTCTTCATCATCCTCCTCGGCATGATGATCCCCTATCAGGTCACGCAGGTCCCGCTCTACATACTCATCGTCAACAAGTTCAAGATGACCAACACCTACGCCGCGCTGATACTGCCCGGCTGCTGCACGGCGTACAACATCTTCCTCGCCAAGCAGTTCTTCTCCGGCATACCCACCGCGCTCATCGAAAACGCCAAGGTCGAGGGCGCGAGCCAGTTCCGCATTTTCCGCAGCATAATCATCCCCCTGAGCAAGACCATCCTCGCCGTCATGGCCATAAACACCTTCATGGCGACGTGGAACACCTTCTTCTGGCCGTTCCTCGTGACCAGCAAGGACTATATGTACACCATCCAGGTCGGTCTCAAGACCTTCAAGTTCGCAAACGGCACTCTCTTCTCACCCATGATGGCGGGCGCGGTGGTGTCGTCGCTGCCGATGTTCATCCTGTTCTTCTCGCTGCAGAAATACTTCCTTGAGGGCGTCACCATCGGCGCCGTCAAGGGCTGAGGAGGCGCTCCTTGATCCGCACATACCTCCCGGAGGATAAGCCCGCGCTCCTCCGGCTGTGGGACGGCGCGGGGGCAAAGCTCGGCTACGCGCCGCAGGACGCGGATGGCCTTGACGCCATACTCACCGCCCACCCGTTCTTCATGCCGGAGCATACCTTCGTTCTGGAAGAGGGCGGGCAGGTCCGCGGCTTTGTGAACGGCTGCACCGGCGCGGGAATACCGCGCGGGGAGTACCGCGGCTACATGAGCTGCCTCATCCTCGACGGCGAAGCGGACACGGACAAAAACACCGCCCTGCTCCTTGCCGCGCTGGAGGAGTCCTTCCGCGAAAAGGGCCGGACGGAGATAGCCGTCACCTGCTTTGACCCCATACGGCTCCCGTGGATCATCCCCGGCACGGACGGCTGCCAGCACAACAACATGCCCGGCGTCGCGAAGGACATCCCCCTTTACTCCCGCATGCTCTCCCTCGGCTATACCGAGGCCGGGACCGAGCAGGCCATGTACTTCGACCTGAGCGGTTATTCCGTACCTGCGGAGATACTGGAAAAGGAGCGCAGGATGGCCGCGGAGGGCTACTTCGTCGACTGGTACAGGGAAGGCGTCCACGAGGGAGTGGAGGAAATGGTCGCGGCGCTTGATAACCCGCTCTGGAGCGCGGAGATACCCCACGCTGCCCACAGCGGCATGAAGCTCCTTGTGGGACTCAAGGGGAACACGGTCGCGGGCTTCACCGGCCCGGTCTACCCCCAGCCCACCGGACGGGGATACTTCGCCGGTATCGCCGTCGCGCCGGGATACGAGAACCACGGTCTCGGAAAGCTGCTGTTCTACCGGCTCTGCGAGGCCGAGAGGGACTGCGGCGCGCGCTATATGTCCCTTTTCACCGGCATAAACAACCATGCCGCCAACATCTATCGAAAGGCCGGCTTTGAGACGCGGCGCTATTTCGCCGTGATGATCAAGGCGCTGTGATATGAAATACGAACGTATACTTGCCGTCGGCGGGCATATCGGAGACGCCGAGCTGACCTGCGGCGGCGTCCTCGCCACCTGTGCCGCGGCGGGCGGACACATCGCGACTCTGGCGCTCACCGCCGGGGAGCGCGGCAATCCCCCCGGAATGAGCGCGGCGGAGTACCGCGTGCAGAAGCTCCGCGAGGCGGAGGAGTTCGCCGCCATGCTCTCCGGCCGCTCCTATGTGCTGGACTACCCGGACGGGGAGCTGCCCTTTGACAAGGAAGCCGCGCTGAAGATAACCGATATCATCCGCGCGGAAAAGCCCGATCTCATCCTCACCCACCACGAGACGAGCATGCACCGCGACCACGCCTGCTGCAGCCGTCTTGTGCGCGAGGCATGGTTCCTTGCCTCCCTCCGCGGTCTCGAACGGGAGGATCCCGCCTGCTTCGCGCCGCTGCGCTTCGCGGAAAACTGGGAGGATGCCGCCGGCTTCCAGCCCTATGAGTATATCGAGGTCAGCGAGGAGGGCTTTGCCCTCTGGCAGAGAGCCGTCGTCACGCACTGGTTCGTCACCGGAAGCACCAGCTTCCCCTATTTTGAATATTACTCCCATCTCAAGCGCCTGCGGGGCATCGAGGCACGCAAAGCCTATGCCGAGGCCTACATGCGCCTGCCGGAGGAGAGGCGGGTAATCACTTCTCTCTGATAAACGGAGGAGAACGCACTATGGATTGGAATCAGATCAAAACCGAGGAGCGCAACGCCCTCACCCGGAACATCGACACGCTCGACACCGTGGACATGCTCCGCGTCATCAACAGCGAGGATAAAAAGGTCGCCTTCGCCGTGGAAAAGGAGCTTGACCACATCGCGCAGGCGGTCGACCTCATATACGAGCGGCTGCGTCAGGGCGGGCGGCTGGTGTACATCGGCTGCGGCACGTCCGGGCGGCTCGGCATACTCGACGCCGTGGAGTGTCCGCCGACCTTCTCCACCGACCCCGAGCAGGTCGTCGGCATTATCGCGGGCGGCTACAACGCCATCTTCCGGGCCGTCGAGGGCGCGGAGGACAGCCGCGAGCTGGGGCGCGAGGATCTTGAAAAAATAAACTTCTGCGCAAAGGACGTGCTGGTCGGCATAGCCGCCTCCGGCAGGACGCCCTATGTGCTGGGCGCGATGGAATACGCCCGCGAGACGGGCGCGAACACCGTGGGCGTCACCTGCTGCCCCGGCTCCGACGTGGAGAAGGCAGCGGACATCGCCATCACTCCCGTCCCCGGCCCCGAGGTCGTCACCGGCTCCACCCGCATGAAGAGCGGCACCGCGCAGAAGATGGTGCTCAACATGCTCTCCACCGGCACGATGATAAAGCTCGGCAAGGTCTACGGCAATCTGATGGTGGACGTCAAGCCCTCCAACGAAAAGCTCGTCCGCCGCTGTGTGCGCATAGTGCGCGAGGCCGCCGGCGTCTCCGAGGAGGAGGCCGTAAGGCTCCTCGAGCAATGCTCCTACAGTCCAAAGACCGCCATCGTCATGGCGCTCTGCGGCGTCGGCGAGAGTGAGGCGCGGGAGCTTCTGGACAGAAACGACGGCCGTATCTCCGGCGCGGTCGGAAAGGAGCGCTGATATGGCGTTTCTCCGCTGTGACTATCATTCGACGCTCCTTGATATGAGTACCTCGTTCATCGCCTCCCTGCCCGACTCCGTCTACCTTGACAAGGCACCTGTGCTGTATCTCCTGCACGGGCTGTCGGACAACTGCACGGGCTGGAGCCGCTACACCCGCGTCGACCGCTACGCCTATGACCATCAGGTCGCGGTCATCATGCCGGAGGTGCAGCGAAGCTTCTACACCGACATGGCGATGGGCATGGAATATTTCTCCTACATAACCGAGGAGCTGCCCGCCTTCTGCCGTCACACCTTCGGGCTGAGCCGGGAGCGGGAGCTAAATTACGTCGCGGGGCTTTCCATGGGCGGCTACGGCGCGCTCAAGTGCGCGCTTAAAAGGCCGGAAAGCTACGCCGCGTGCGCAGCGTTTTCCTCCGTGACCGACTACCCCGGGCGCGCGGCGCGCGCCGACGAGCGGGAGCGGCGCGAGATAAGGGCCATCGTCGGCCCCGACGGCATAGTCCCCGAGGACGAGGATCTCTTCGCCCTCCTCAAAAAGGCCGACGCCTCCGCCCTGCCTGAATTTTACATGACCTGCGGCGAGCAGGACGCGCTGTATGACGAAAACGTCCGCTTCGCCCGCGCGCTCGAGGAAAAGGGCGCGAGGCTCCGCTTTGACCACTGGGAGGGTACTCACAGCTGGGAGCTGTGGGACCGCTCGGTAAAGCAGACCATGGAGCTTTTCTTCGAAAACAGAAGATGAAAGGACAGTTGCTTATGCACCCTTTGTGCGGTTTGTGGGAAAAGGAGTCCCGGCTCGTGATAGGACTCATGTCCGGGACCTCGGTGGACGCCGTTGACGCGGCGCTCGTGAGGATCCACGGGTACGGACAGACCACACGGGTGGAGCAGCTGTCCTTTATTTCCGTCCCCTTCCCTCCGGAGGTCAGAGCGCGGATACTGTCCGCGGCCGGCGGCGAGCCGGTCACTGCGGGCGAGCTGTGCCGCCTTAAGACCCTCCTCGGCATACTCTATGCCGACGCGTGCGAGGCTCTGTGCGCTCACGCCGGGGTGAAAAAGGAGGACATCGACCTCGTCGGCAGCCACGGCCAGACCATCTGGCACGAGCCGAGGCCGTCGGAATATCTCGGCCGCACGTTTGCCTCCACCCTTCAGATCGGCGAGGAGGCGGAGATAGCCCAGCGCATGGGCTGCGTGGTAGCGGGGGATTTCCGCGTCCGTGACGTGGCGGCCGGCGGACAGGGCGCGCCGCTCGTGCCGTATACGGAATATCTGCTCTTTCGCGACGAGGAACACGCCGTCGCGCTTCAGAATATCGGCGGTATCGGCAACATCACCGTCATACCGCCCCACGCCCGGCTCGCGGACACCGTGGCCTTTGACACCGGGCCGGGAAACATGGTGATGGACGCGCTGGTCTCCGAAATGACCGGCGGACGGCAGACCTACGACGACGAGGGGCGGCTCGCGGCCTCAGGCGAGATAAACCGCCGGCTCCTCGACTGGATGCTGGAGGACGAGTATCTCTCCCGCCCGCTCCCCAAGACCACCGGGCGCGAGCTGTACGGCAGGGCGTATGTCGCGGCGCTGCGCGAAAAGGCCGCAGCCCTGCACGTTTCCGACCTTGACCTGCTCGCCACGGCCAACGCCTTTACCGCCATGAGCATAGCCGTCGGGATCGACAGCTTCTCCCCCGTGTACCCGGAGCGGCTCATCGTGGGCGGCGGCGGGAGCCACAATCTGACCCTGCTTGAAAACCTGCGCCTCGCCCTGCCCGGCTGCCGGATCATGAGCGGGGAGGAGGCCGGCTATTCCAGCGACGCCAAGGAGGCCGTGGCCTTCGCGGTGCTGGCGAACGAGACGCTTTTCCACCAATGCAACAACGCCCCCGCCGTCACCGGCGCGGCCCCCGTGGTCATGGGCAAACTGAGCTTTTAGGAGCGGCCATGATAAAACTTGGGATCGACCGGATAGACGAATATCTTCCGCTGCTCTCGGACGGGCGCGTGGCTCTGCTCACCTCCGTCACGGGACGCAGCAGCGATAATGTCTCCACCGTGGACATACTGCGCGGCCGCTGCGCCCTCACGGCGCTGCTCGCCCCGGAGCATGGCATACGCGGCGACTATCACGACGGACGCGACGTCGCCGACGAGACGGACGCCGCCACATCTCTGCCCGTATACAGTCTCTATTCCACGGCGGACAAGCACCTCACGCCGGAAATGCTGGATAAGTTCGACATCCTGGTGTATGATATTCAGGACGTGGGACTGCGCTTTTACACCTTTATTTCCACGCTCTATAACGTCATGCACGACTGCGCCGCGGCCGGCAAGCGCGTGGTCGTCCTCGACCGGCCCGACCCGCTGGGCGGCGAGATCGTGGAGGGCGGCATTCTCCGGCCGCGCTACCGGAGCTTTGTCGGCTGCTGTGAGATACCGGTGCGCTATGCCCTCACCGTGGGCGAGTTTGCCCGGATGATAAACGAGAAGGAGCATATCGGCTGCGACCTCGCGGTCGTTCCGCTGGACGGCTGGCACAGGGAGCAGTTCACGCAATGGGGCAGGATATGGCACATGCCAAGTCTCGCCCTGTCCACCTACGAGGCGACGGTCCTGTACGCCGGGACCTGCATTTTCGAGGGTACGGCTCTTTCGGAGGGGCGCGGCACCTCCGCCCCCATGCGCATTATCGGCGCGCCCGGCGTGGACGGGGAGAAAATGCTGCGGGAATTTCACGCACGGAAGCTCCCCGGCGCGGAGGCCACCCCCGTATACTTCGATCCCACCGCCTCCAAGCACAGGGGCGAGGTCTGCGGCGGTCTCATGCTCCATGTGACCGATTACGAGACGATACGCCCCGTGGCTCTGGGCGTGGAGCTGCTGGACATCTTCCGCACGCTCTACCCGGAGCAGTCCGTCTTTACCCCGCCGTATAACCCCGGCGGACGGCGCGGCATAGAGCTGCTGACCGGGCGCGGCGACTTCGTCAACGGCTTTGACAAGGATAAGATCCTGTCCGACTACGCGCGGGAGAGTGAGAGCTTTCGCCGCGAAATGGCCGTATATCATATGTACTGAGGGTGGTATCATGAAAGAAAACATGAGCTTTCGCGAAATGCTGGGTCAGCGTCTCTTCATCAGCGTGGAGGGTACGGAGATCACCGACGAGCTGCGCATGCTGATCACGGAGTATAAATGCGGCAACATCGTGCTTTTCCAGCCGAATATCGTGAGCTTCGAGCAGACCAAGCGTTTCTGCCGCGAGATTCAGGAGCTGGTGCCGCGCGAGCTGGGCGAGAGCGCGCTCATCGCCATCGACCAGGAGGGCGGCGGTGTGACGCGCCTGAGCGAGGACTTCGTGAACGTCCCCGGCGCGATGGCTCTGGCCGCGACGGGCGACGGGCAGGCGGTGTACGACGCCTCCGCCGTCACCGCGCATGAACTTCGCGCGGCGGGAGTGAACTTCAACTTCGCGCCCGTGGCGGACATAAGCTGCGACCCGGACAACCCGGTCATCGGCGTGAGGAGCTTCGGCGAAACGCCCGAGGCGGTGTCGCGCTATGCCGTGAGGGCGTATCAGGGCTTTGAGGACGGACATATCGCCTCCTCGGCCAAGCACTTCCCCGGCCACGGCGACACGCACACCGACTCCCATCTCTCGCTCCCCAGCATAGACAAAACGCTCGAGGAGCTGGAGAGCTTCGAGTTCCGGCCCTTTGAGGCGCTCATCCGCGCGGGCTGCCCCGCGGTAATGACCGCGCACATCGTCTATCCGCAGATAGAAAAGAAAATGATACCCGCCACCATGTCGCGCCTGTTCCTCACGGACATACTGCGCGGACGGATGGGCTTTGACGGTCTCATCCTCACCGACAGTCTTGAAATGAACGCCATCCGCCGCGTCTACGGCGCGGGCAGGGGCGCCGTGGCCGCGATACAGGCCGGGTGCGACATGCTGCTCACCGGCAAGGGCGCGGAGATAATCATTGAGGAAATAAACGCCGTGGAGGCCGCCGCCGCGCACGGTGAGATCGACATGGACGAGATGGCCGCCTCCCTCCGCAGGATCGAGGCGTGCAAGCGCAGATACTGCCTGCCGCCCGAGGGCGAAGCGGGCAGCGCCGCCGCGCGCACACTGTCAGACGGCCTGCGCCGCCGCAGTATGACGCTCGTCTCCGGGAAGATACCCGCGCTGGGCAAGTCGCCGCTGTTCGTCGGGCCGGAGGATTACCGTCTCGCGCTGGTGTCGAACGAGGTCGGGCTCGAGCAGAGCTTTCCGCAGTTCATGGCGGGGCGCTTCGGCGGCCGTGAGATCACCACCGGCAACAGCATAAGCGACAGCCTCATAGCCGAGGCCGCCGAGGCGGCGCGGGGCGCGAGCTGCGTCGTCGCGAGCCTCTATAACGCCCACGTTTTCCGCGACCAGCTCCGGCTCTTCGACGCCGTGAGGCGCGCCGCGGAGGAGAGCGGCGTCCCCGTCGTGGCCGTGTGCCTGAGGAATCCCACCGATCTTGAATATGCCGAGGGCTGCGCCGCGCGGATCGAGGCGTGGGACTATTCCCGCGCGAGCCTTGAGATCACGGCGGAGCTGCTGTCGGGCGAGCTTGTCCCCACGGGACGCCTGCCCGTAACGCTGAGGAGCAGAGCATGAATTTTTACGCCGGTGTGGACGGCGGCGGGACAAAAACCGCCGTGCTGTGCATGAACGAGAGGGGCGAAACTACGGCGCGCGCCGCCTTCGGCCCCTTCAACATCACGAGCGTCGGCCGCGAGGGCCTGCGCCGCGTGATGGATGAAATACTTGGATTTATCTGTGCTCAGGGAAGCTGCCTGCGCCTGTGCATAGGCGCGGCGGGCGCCGGCAGCGCCGCCCTCGGCAGGGAGGTCGCCGCCGTCATGGCAAACTACCCCCACATCCCCTATGAGCTGGTAGGCGACTACGAGGTCGCCCGCTGCGGCGCGCTCGGCGGCAGGCCGGGCGTCGCGCTCGTGGCGGGGACGGGTTCCGTATGCTCCGGCGTGAACGCCGCCGGGGAAACGTTCCGCGTGGGCGGCTGGGGCCACCTCATCGGCGACGGCGGCAGCGGCTACGCCCTTGGGCGGGACGCTCTGCGGGAGTTGACGCTCTCGCTGGACGGAATGGCCGAAAAGGGTCTGCTCTGCCGTCTTTTGGAGGAAGAATTTTCTCTTACGAGCCGCGCGGCGATCGTCGAGCGCGCCTACGGCATGGATAAGAGCGCCACAGCCGCGCTCGCCGCGTGCGTGCTTCGCGCGGCGGACGAGGGGGACGCAGCCGCGCGGCGCATACTGCGTGATAACGCGCGCGAGCTTGCCGCCCTTGTAAGGGCAACTGCACTGCCGCTCGGGCTCACCGCGCCGGATACCGCGCTTTTGGGCGGGCTTATGAAGAGCGGCAGCTCCTACCGCCGCGCGGTGACGGAAGAGATATCCCGCGCGCTCCCCGGCGCGCGCTGCGTTGAGCCGGCGTTCAGCCCCGATATGGGCGCGGCGCTGATGGCGAGAGAGGGGGCGCGGCATGGCTAAGCTCCCGTTCCGGCTGGATAACGATTCGCGGCTCGGCACCGTGGTGGGCGATCTTCTCACGCTCATGGGGCTGAACATGCTCTGGGCCGTGGGGAGCCTGCCCGTCGTCACCGTGGGGGCCGCCACGACCGCGCTCCACAGCGGCATACGGAAATATGTGCAGCGAGAGGACGGCGCACTTAAGGCGTTCGCCGCCTCGTATAAAAAGAATTTCGGTCTCTCGACGCTGGTATGGCTGCCGGTGCTGGCGCTCGCGTTCTGTCTCGCGCTGTGCTTTCGCATAGTGTCGTTTTTCGACGGGGCAGCGCGGCTCGTCGGTATCGCGTTTTTCACCGTTCCGGCGCTGCTGCTGGCGATGATCGTGGTCTACGCCTTCCCGATGATCGCGAGATACGAACTCAAGTGGTCGGACGTGATACTGAATTCCGTCATGCTGGCCGCGGCGTATTTCCCGCGCACGCTGTGGATCATCGCGCTCAACGCCCTGCCCGTCGTAATTTTCCTGCTCGCGCCCAGCACCCTCGCGGCGCTGATATTCATATGGGCGCCGGTAGGCGTGTCTGTCACGGCGCTCGCCGTCAGCGGCACGACGGACAAGATCTTTGCCCGTCTGGAGGACGAACATAAATAACGGACATAGGTACCGGGCGGCAGTAAGCCGCCCGGTCTTGTTATCCGATAATAAAAAGGCTCCCCCTGCCGCGGTAATGCACATAGCACGGGAGGAGCAAGCCCCTCCCCTACGAAGAGGCAGGGAGGAAGAAGAAATTTTCTGCAAAAATGGCTTCTCTGCGCCGGGGGCGTGAAAAGCCGCAAAAAACGGCCCGGCGCGGATATTCTCCGTGCCGGGCCGCTTAAGTCAGACGTGAATTGATCACAACACATTTCGGCGGCTGCGTCAGGTTCCCGTCAAACTTGGGGGGGTAAGTTTATTTGACCTTGCTGCTGAGTATCTCGCCGGTCGAGGCGTCGAGGACGTATTTGTACTCCGCGTCCGCGGTCTCGATCTCCACCTCGTAAACGGCGGCGTAGGCGGTCTTTTCAAGATCGGCATCCGTCTCGATGATAGTGCGCCTGTCAACGCCGGAATCGCTCAGGGCGATCTCAAGGGCGTCCTGCTTCGATATGTACATGGTCTTGTTGCGATAGATAAAGTATCCGCCGATCGCGGCGCCCACGACGAGGACGACCGCAAGAACGATGATGGCTATTTTCAGTCCCTTTTTCATTTCTCTTCTCTCCCGTTATAAATCACGCGTTACGCGGCGCAGACTCTCAGGAAGGAGTAGGAGTAGACCTCGGCAAGGTCGGTCTCCGGCTCGGAGTCCATGCCCATCACCTCGCCGGTGACGGCGTCGACGTAGAAATCGTAGTGCATAAGCACCGTGCGGATCTCAAGCTCGTAAAGGCCGTTCTCAAGCTCTGCCATGACGCACTGGGGAGCGTTCTCCTCGAGGTGTGCGTATGCGACGGCGTTCTTGTATGCTTCAAATACGGAAATGGTGTTCATTATTATATCTCCTTCATATTGTTGTTTTTTTAATATTGGTTTCATGCGCTTTCATCTACATGACGAATGAAGGAGAAAAAGGTTACACGGTTTTGAAAAAAGTTTTTTCAGTGCCGTAATTCCACGTCGGTGAGCATGGTATAGCCGGAGCGCGCGTTGACGGCTATCTCATATTCCGCGCCGCTGTCGTAGTTGCGGAACTCGATCTCATAGATATAGAAGGCGTCGGTAAGATGGCCGTTTATCTTGAGATTCTTGTCGATATCGTGGATGTAATATTTGTTCACGTCGTCCACATAGCCGGCGAGGCAGTCCTTGGCAAGCTCCACCGCGCTGTCGCGCTGGACGAGCTCGTTGCGCTTGGCCGAGGAGATGGAGGGGATGAAGATTATCCCGCAGACCAGCGCCGCCACGGCGAGCAGGCTGCACACGCTGAGTATGATGATACGCCAGAACAGGCGGGAGTTGAACGCCTTGCGCGCGCGGCGCACGGTCTCGATATCCGCCACGGCAAGCTTCGGCTCGGCGGGCGCAGACGCGGGCCTTTCCTCCCCGTTCTCGTCGCCGAAGAGGTCGATCATTTCGTTGAGACGGCGCAGCTTGGCGGCCTCCTCCCTGATAAAGGCTATCTCCTTTTCCGTTGCGGTGCCGCTGCGGAGCTTTTCGTATATCTTATTTATTTTCACAGTATGCCCTCCATGATTTTTTTGAGAGATTCTCTGGATCTGTGCAGGATGACCTTTGTGTTTGATTCGCTTTTGCCGATGACCGCGGAAATCTCCTTCACCGGCATGTCATAGAAATAGAAAAGCAGTATCGCCTCTCGCTGGGTGTCGGGGAGCATGTCGACGGCACGGTACAGCGCACGGTATTCCTCCTTGCGTATGATACCGTCCACGAGCTGCTCGCACTCGTCCTCGACCTCCTCGGATATCTCGTCGTCCGAAATGCGGGAGTTCTTTCTGAGATAGTCAAAATACTCGTTCCTGCACACGGTTAGGAGCCATGCCTTGAAGTTCTGGATGGAGTCGTCGGAGCTTTGCAGGGCGATATAGAACGCCGAGGAGACGATATCCTCCGCAACGGTCTTGTTATGGGAGAGGGACATCGTATACAGCAGCGCGTCGTTATAGTATTGTCTGAACAGCTTATCAATGATATCCGGCTTCATATCTGACCTTTTGTCCGTTCCTATTCTATTTGTTAGACGTTTGACAATGGGAAAGGTTACACCGTCTTTGTCATTATATCACAGCTTTATGCAAAAAGAAAAGGACTATCTGATTGTCAAATCCGCCGCCGGGTGATATATTAATATCAGATAAGGAGGAGCGGTATGGAAAAGACTCATTGGTACAAGGACGCGATAGTTTATCAGATCTACCCCTTCAGCTTCATGGACAGCAACAACGACGGCTTCGGCGACATCCCCGGCGTGATCTCGAAGCTGGATTACCTGCGGGAGCTGGGCATAACCGCGATATGGTTCTCCCCGCTGTACAAATCGCCGGACTATGACTACGGCTACGACATCGCCGACTACCGGGACATCGACGAGAAGTTCGGCACGCTGGAGGATTTCAAGACCCTGCTCCGCGAGTGCCACGCGCGGGATATCAAGGTCATAATGGACATGGCCGTCAATCACTCCTCCACGGAGCATAAGTGGTTCCGCGAGGCGATGAAGGACAAGAACAGCCCCTACCGCGACTACTACATCATCCGCGAGGGCAGGAGAAAGGGCAAAAAGCTCTGCCCGCCCACCAACTGGGACTCCACCTTTACCGGCTCCGCGTGGGAGCGTATCGACGGCACGGACGAATACTACATGCACCTTTTCTGCGTGGAGCAGGCCGACCTCAACTGGGAGAACGACAGGCTCCGTCAGGAGGTCGCCGACATATTCAACTTCTGGCTCGAAATGGGCGTGGACGGCTTCCGTCTGGACGTGTTCAACCTGTTTTCCAAGGTGCAGCCCCTGCGGGACGCGAAAAAGCGCATTGCCGGGACCGGCGCGGAGCTGTATGTCGACGGGCCGAGGATACACGAATTTCTTCAGGAGCTTAACGACCGCGCGTTTTCAAAATACGACTGCTTCACCGTCGGCGAGTCCTACGCCCCCAGCATGGAGGACGCGGAGCGCTACGCCTCGCGCGAGAGCGGCGAGCTGGACACCATCTTCAACTTCGCCCATTTTGCGAGCGACAACATCCAGAACGCCAAATTCTTCCGCAAGCCGTTCAGTCTCCGCCAGTTCAAGAAGGGTCTCTTCACGCCCCAGATCGAGCATTTCCGGACCGGCTGGAACACTCTCGTGCTGGAGAACCACGACTGCGCCCGCAGCAACTGCCGCTTCGGCATAGACACGAAGAGGTACCGCTACGAGGCGTCGACCTTCCTGCCCACGGTCACGTTTCTGGGCTTTGGAACGCCCTTTATCTACATGGGCGAGGAGTTCGGCATGACGAACGCCGTATTCAACGGCATTGACGACTGCATGGACCCCGTGAGCCACTTCATCTATGACCTTCTGACCAAGTACGGCGTGCCGAAAAAGGCCGCGATGAACATCATCCGCTACGGCGCGAGGGACCACGCGCGCGTACCCATGCAGTGGAACGGCGGCGTGAACGCGGGCTTCAACGCCGGCGCGAAGCCGTGGCAGTGCATGAATGTGAACTATCCCGATATAAACGCCGAAAAGGACATGGCAAGCGAAAAGTCCATATTCAGATATTATCAGAAGCTCATCGCGCTCAAGAAGGGGAACCGCGCCGCCATACACGGGAAGCCGGAGCTTTTTGACGCCGATCACAGGCAGATCGTCTGCTACACGAGGGAGCTTGAGAACGAGGGGCTGCTGGTGTTCGGCAACTTCTCGAACAAGAGCGCGAAATATAAGCTCAGCGAGGAGCTTATGCCGCTCGCGCAGGAGGAGCTGCTCTCAAACTTTGACTCGCACATCGTCAGCAGCGGCGAATATACCCTCCGCCCCTACGAGGCGCTGGTATTTGGGTATAAAAGGGTATAATACAGGATCAGCAGACCCGGAGGGCTTTCCTCCGGGTCTGTTGTCTGTCCTCTATCGGCTCGCCCCTCCGTAGGGGAGGAGCGCGTAAAAAAGGCTTCCCCCTTGGGGGAAGCGTATGGGGAGGAGCAAGCCCCTCCCCTACGGCGGGACGGAGAGAGAGCAGAATGGGCTTCTCCCTCGGGAGAAGACTCCCTCCGGCGGAGGGAGATGTCGGCGAAGCCGACAGAGGGAGGGGTGGAAAGCTGTCGCCGACAGGCGACTGATGAGGGGCATTATGGTGTGTTTTATAAAAAGGCTCCCTCTGACGAGGAAGACTCCCTCCGGCGGAGGGAGATGTCGGCGAAGCCGACAGAGGGAGGGGTGGGAAGCTGTCAGCGCAGCTGACTGAGGGAGAGAAAAACTTGGATATCCTGCAATCCGGCAGTTTTCTCTCCCTCCGTCAAAACCTGCGGTTTTGCCACCTCCCTCGTCGGAGGGAGGCAAGAGGAAGCAGCGTTGCGCAGGAAAGCTTTTTTACATTCTATCGTTCATCCGTTCTCGGGCATATGGCGCTTTATGACCGCCTCGGCGCAGCGCATGCCGTCCACAGCGGCGGAGGAAATGCCGCCCGCGTAGCCCGCACCCTCGCCGCAGGGATACAGTCCGGCGATCTCGGACGAGAGCGAGGCGTCCCGCAGTATGCGCACCGGGGATGAGGAGCGCGTCTCGGGCGCGGTCAGCACCGCGTCCGGCGCGTCGAAGCCGCGCAGCTTCTTTCCAAGCTCCGGCAGAGCGCGGCGCAGGACGCCGGTAATGCGCTCGGGCAGCACCTCGCATATATCCCCCCAGACGACTCCGGGGCGGTAGCTGGGCTTCACCTCGCCCGGGCCGGTGCTGGCTCTCCCGGCAAGGAAATCGCCCACTCTCTGCGCCGGGGCGAGATAGTTCCCGCCGCCGTATGCGTAGGCCGCGCGCTCGATCTCCCGCTGCCAGTACATGCCGGCAAGCACGCCGCTGCCCGGGAAATCCTCCGTATGCAGTGTAACGAGCAGGGCGGAGTTCGCGTTCTCCCCGTCGCGGCGCGAATAGCTCATGCCGTTGGTGACGACGCCGCCGGCCTCGGACGCGGCGGCAAACACCTGCCCGCCGGGACACATGCAGAAGGTATACGCGCTCGTCCCGTCCGGGAGGCGGACGTTCAGCGAATAGTCCGCCGCCGGGAGGCCGCCGCGCTCTCTGCCGTACTGGGCAAGGTCTATCGCCGGCTGCAAATGCTCGATACGCACGCCCATGGAAAACGCCTTGCGCTCCATGGGGACGTTCTGTGCATGGAGCGTCTCGAAGCTGTCGCGCGCCGAGTGGCCGATGGCAAGTATAAGCTCGCCGCAGGGGACGGTATACTCCTCCCCCGCCGCGCTCAGCACCGCACCGGTGAGCCTGCCGCCGTCAATGACGAGCCTTTCGAGCCGCGTACCGAAGCGCACCTCGCCGCCGAGGGCTATTATCTCCCGCCGGATGCTCTGCACCACGCCGATGAGGATGTCGGTGCCGATGTGGGGCTTCGCGTCATAGGTGACGCTCTCGGGCGCGCCGTGGGCGGCGAACTCCGCGAGCATCCAGCGAAGGCGCGGGTCGTGAGTGCCGGTATTGAGCTTTCCGTCGGAAAAGGTCCCGGCCCCGCCCTCGCCGAACTGTATGTTGCACTCGGTGTCCAGCTCGCCTGTGCGGTGGAAGCGCTCCACGCGCTCCTTCCGCGTCAGGGCGTCCTGTCCGCGCTCCGCGACGATGGGGCGCATGCCGGCTCTCGCCAGCACCAGCGCCGCGAACATCCCCGCCGGGCCGAAGCCCACGACCAGCGGCCGCTTTTCCGGCTCGCCGACGCGGGGTACGGTGTACTCGGGCGGGGCATAGACCGCGGCGTCCGGGCTTTTCGCACGGGCCGCCGCCCTCTCCTCGCCGCCGGGGACGGTGACGCCCACGGTGTAAACGTATCTGATATCGTCCTTTTTGCGCGCGTCGAGAGAGCGCTTTAGTATGCGAAGCTCCCCTATCGCCTCCGGCGGCAGGCGGAGCTTTTTGGCCGCGAGGGCCGTCAGCGCGCTCTGCGGCTCGTCCGCGGGCAGCTTTAGATTTCTTATCTGTATCATTCTTCCCCGCTCCGTTTCCCGAGCCGTCCGGCGAGACGGCCGCTCGACCACGCCCACTGGAGGTTGTAGCCGCCGCAGTCCGCGTCGATATCCAGCAGCTCGCCGCACACGAAAAGCCCCGGCATGAACCAGCTCTCCAGCGTCTCGGGGTCGAAGCCGGAGGTCTTTATCCCGCCGTGCGTGACCTGCGCGCTCTCGAAGCCCTCGGTACCCTTTACCCTGAGCTCAAAGCCCCGGCAGGCGGCGGCGACGCGCGAAAGCTCCGCCGCGCCCAGCGACGAGAGGGGGCGCGAGGCGTCCAGCGCGCAGTATTTTATCAGCATTTTCCCCAGACGGTTGTGGAGGACGCCGGTCAGCAGCTCGCCGCAGGGCAGCTCCGGGAAGCGGCGGGCGCGATGGGCAAGTATCTCCTCCGCCTCCCGCTGTGTATATCCGTCTAAAAAGTCTATTTCCAGCAGTGCGCCATCGCCCGTCTCCGCCGCAGCGCGCGACACGTCGAAGGCCGCGGGGCCGGAGACGCCGTTCTCGGTGAACTGAAGCTCGCCCCGGCTCTCGCACAGCGTCACGCCGCCGGAGGAGAGCGTCAGATGTACCTGGGCGCGCACGCCCTTGAGCGCGCGGGGATATTCCGGCGCGGTGACGAGCTGGACGAGGGAGGGGAGCAGCCTTGTGCGCTTGTGGCCGAGGGGCTTTAGAAGCTCATAGCCGTCCATGACGCCGCCGAGCTTCGCGCCCGCCGCGCCGCCGCAGCAGACGATGAGCTTATCGGCAAAAAGGCTCCCGCCGTCGAACACAACGGTATACCCCCCGCTCCTCTCGCGGCGAAGCTCCCGGACGGGACAGGCGGCGCGCAGCTCCACCCCGGCGCTCTCGAGCGCGAAGCGCAGCACGTCCACCACGGAGTTTGCGGAATTTGAGAGCGGATAGACCCGCCCGCCGTACTCCTCCGCCGTGAGAAGTCCCAGCGAATGAAAGAACGCGAGCGTGTCCGCGGGAGTGAAGCTCTCAAGCGCGCTCAGGGCAAATTCCGGGCTTTCCCCGTGGTAATTTTCCCCGGACGCGCCGGTATTGGTGAGATTGCAGCGGCCGTTGCCCGTGGCGAGGAGCTTGCGCCCCACGCGCTGCTGCCGCTCGAAAAGGACGACGCGGTTATCCCGGTCCTCCGCGGCGGTGATCGCCGCCATCATGCCGGAGGCGCCGCCGCCGATGACTGCAACTGTGTTCATTTTCGTGTCCCCTGTGACCGTTTTTCTTGCTCTCATTATATCAAGCGCCGGAGATTTTAGCAATACGGCGCGCCGTGATTGACACTTTGCGCCCTTATGAAGTATAATACTATGAATTACAATAAGCAGGTATACCTAAATGCAAAGATCCCGAATAAAAATTTTTGCTCTTGCGCTGGGCGCGGCGCTGCTGCTCTGCGGCTGCGGCAAGGGACGGCAGGAGCCTTCCGAAGCGCCGGCGACCCCCGCTCCCACGGCCGCCGGGAGCATTGACGCCGGCGGCGAGGGCATGGCGCGTATCTCCGAGCTGATGGTGAAGAACCGCTGCGCTCTCCGCAGCGCCGACGGCGGCTTTTACGACTGGATAGAGATCGAGAACATCTCCGATGAGCCTCTCACGCTCACCGGCTGGCAGCTCTCCGACCGGGAGGACAAGACCGGCTTCGTCTTTCCCGAGACGGTGCTTGGCCCCGGCGAGATGACCGTGGTGTTCGCCTCCAAGGCGGAGAGCGGCGGCGACGAGCTGCACGCTCCCTTCGCGCTCAGCGCCGGGGAGAGCGTATATCTGCGCAGCGCCTCCGGCCATCTTGTCGACTCGGCGTACTGCGCCGATACCGAGGCGGACGTGTCGCTGTGCGCGTCCGGGGACGGCAGCTTTGCCGAATGTCTTTACCCCACGCCCGGGCTTCCCAACACCGGGGAGAGCTATGAGCTTTTGCAGCGGAGCGCGGCGGTCCCCGAGGGGCTTATAATAAACGAGGTCTCGGTGG
The DNA here is from genome assembly GCA_934573855.1 of uncultured Oscillospiraceae bacterium. GTDB lineage: Bacteria > Bacillota > Clostridia > Oscillospirales > Oscillospiraceae > Limivicinus. The sequence continues at coordinate 217,949 of CAKTMF010000002.1, forward strand.
ACAGCTTCCCGCCGCCCAAGCAGGAAAAGGACGGCTGGTACGACTGGGTCGAGCTTAAAAACAACTCCGGCCGGGACATCGAGCTGAGCGACTATTACCTCTCCGACGACGGGGACGACCTGCGCTTCTTCCGTCTGCCGGAAATGACTCTCGGGAGCGGCGAGCTTATCGTCGTCTACTGCTCCGGGGAGACGGAGGGACAGGCCGAGGGCGGCATTTTTGCCCCCTTCAAGCTCGATTCCTCCAACGAGCAGCTCTATCTCAGCCGCGGCGACGGTCTCGCGGACTATGTCTCCCTGCGGGACATCCCCTACCGCTGCACCTATGGGCGCGTGAGCGGGGAGAACGGCTTTTTCTTCTTCGACGTCCCCACCCCGGGCGCGGAGAACGGTATGGGCTGTCGCCGCGTAACGGCCGCGCCCGTCTCGCTCACCGCCGACGGCATATATGAGAACACCGAGAGCGTGAGCGTGGAGCTTTCCGGCACGGGCAGTATCTACTACACGCTCGACAGCAGCGTCCCCACCTCTGCCGGCACGCCGTATGACGGCCCCGTGACGGTCGGCGAGACCTGCGTTCTGCGCGCCATAGCCGTTGAGGACGGCTGTATGCCGAGCCGCGCGCTGACGCTGAGCTTTTTCATCAACGAGAATCTCTCCCTCCCCGCGCTGAGCATAGTCACCGACGATCTCGACGCCTTCAACTTTATATACTATCAGAAGAAAAAGGGTATCGAGGTCCCGGGAAATCTCGCGTTTTATGAGCAGGACGGCAGCTTCTCCATCGGCTGCGGGATAAAGATGAACGGCGCGACCAGTCTCGAGCTTTTCAAGAAGAACATGAGCTTCCGCTTCCGCGGCTCCTACGGACAGGAGCGGCTCTCCTACGATATCTTCGGCGGCGGAGTGACCGAGTTTTCAAACCTCATCGTCCGCGCCGGGCAGGATTATTACAGCGCCATCATCAGAAACGAATTTGCGCAGGAGCTTTGCCTCGCGGCGACGGACAAGGTGGTCTGCCAGCGCAGCCGCTACTGCGTGGTGTTCCTCAACGGCCGCTACCACGGCATATATGCGCTCAAGGACAAGACCAACGAGCAGATGTACGCCGATCTCGCCGGCGTGGACAAGGACAGCGTGATACTCGAGGAGGCGCACCTGCCGGAAACGTCGGAGTTTTATAACGACGTGTGGCTCTTCTGCACGGAAAACGACATGTCGCTGGACGAAAACTACAGCCGCTTCCTATCCCTCGTGGATGTCGACAGCCTTATCGACTGGGTCATCATGGAGGCGTACTGCTGCAACGACGACCTCACGGCAGGGAACGTGCGCTACGTCCGCTCGACCGAGGACGACGGCAAGTGGCGGCTGGTGTTCTACGATCTGGACAGCAGCTTCGCAAACCCCGAAAAGAATTACGCGAACCTCTTCTCCGACACGGCGGTCTATGTCCAGCAGATATCAAAGCTCCTGGACGCGCTCATCAGGAGCGACGATTTCGTCGACCGGCTCCTCACCCGCGCGGGCTATCATCTCAACCACGGCCTTACCAACGAGAACGCCGCCGCGGTGATCGACCGGCTGGCCGGCGAGATACGCGGCGAGGTCGAGCGCGACTGCCGCAGGGCGGACATGAGTCTCGAGCATTGGGAGCGCAACGTCCAATATCTGCGCGACTTCATCGTCGCGAACGACTGGCGGCAGCACAACATCGACGCCCTCTGCAAGCTGTTCTCCCTGACGGACGCGGAGCGCGAGCATTATTTCGGAGCGTGAAGCATGGGTGACACTAAGCTCACTTTCAAGAGACTTGAGAAAAAATTTCTCCTCTCCGCCTCGCAGTACGAGCGTCTCATGGCGGAGCTGGAGGAGCATATCGAGCCTGACCGCTTCCACAAAAGCACCGTGTGCAGCGTTTATTACGACGACGACAGCTTTTCGCTCATCCGCCGCTCCATCGACGCGCCCGTGTACAAGGAAAAGCTCCGCGTGCGCAGCTACGGCGTGCCGGGGGAGGACGGGCAGGTGTTCGTGGAGCTTAAAAAGAAGTTCGACGGCATAGTCTACAAGCGCCGCATCGCCATGAGCGCGGCGGAGGCCGAGGGCTGGCTCGCCGGGAAACTCCCCGCGCCGGAGGACTCCCAGATGGTGCGGGAAATAGAGTGGTTCATGCGCGAGAACGTCCCCGTCCCCAAGGTGTTCATCGCCTGCGACCGCACCGCGTGGACGGCGAGGGACGACGGCGAGCTGCGCATGACCTTTGACGAGGACATACGCTACCGGGAGACGGAGCTGGAGCTTACCGCGGGCAGCCACGGCGAGCCGCTGACCGAGCCGGGGCAGGTGCTTATGGAAATAAAGCTCCCCGGAGCCGCGCCGCTGTGGCTGGCGCACATGCTCTGCGCGCTGGAGCTGTACCCCGTGGGGTTTTCAAAATACGGCGCCGCGTACAAAAAATCCATACTTGAAAAATATTTTAACGGAGTGATCGTCTGTGCTTAACGGTATAATACTTGACCGTATAATTTCTTATACTATGACCCTCCCGGCGTTTCTCGGCTGCGTCGGCGCGTCCATGCTTCTGGGCGTGCTGGCGGCGCTGCTCTTCACCGTCAAGACTCACCACACCGACTCCTTCACGCTCACCGTGGCGGTGCTTCCGGCGATAGTGTGTCTTGTGATAATGCTCGTGAACGGCAATATCGGCGCGGGTCTCGGCGTCGCGGGTACGTTCGCGCTCACGCGCTTTCGCTCCCTGCCCGGCACGGCGCGGGAGATAGCGGCGCTGTTCTTCGCCGTGGCGCTGGGTATCGCCTGCGGGATGGGCTATGTGGTCGCCGCGGGGATATTCTTCGTGATGATGGCGGCGTTCGTGCTGGTGCTGGAGGCGCTGCACTTCGGCGGCGCGAACAACGCCGCCCGGCAGCTCAAGATAACCATTCCCGAGGATCTGGACTACGAGGGGCTGTTCGACGACCTTTTTGACCGCTACACCACCCGGCGGGAGCTCATGCGCGTCAGGACCACCAACATGGGTACGCTCTATGAGCTGAGCTACCGCATACAGCTCAAAAACCCCGCCGAGACCAAGGCGTTCATTGACGAGATACGCTGCCGCAACGGCAACCTGAACATAGTCTGCGGCCGTGTATCCGACGGAGAGATGATGTAAAATGAAAAAAGCTCTGATACTTATACTCCTTGCCGCGATGTGCGCGGCGCTTGTGAGCGGCTGCGGCTCGTCCGCCGCCCTCGCCGCGGGAGAAGAAACCGCCGCCGCGGCGATAGAGCTTACCGGAACGGGCGCGAAATGCTCCGCCGGGGGCGTGAGGATATCCGGCAGCACCGTCACGATCTCGGCGGCGGGGACGTACTCCCTCTCCGGCGAGCTTTCCGGCGGGCAGGTGATCGTCGACACCGGCGAGGAGGCGCTGAAGGTAACGCTCATCCTCGATAACGCCTCCGTGACCAATCCGGACGGCCCCGCGCTGTGGGTGAAGCAGGCCAAGAAGCTTGATCTTGTCATTGCCGAGGGCAGCGTCAACTCCCTCGTCTCCGGGACGGAGGGCGCGGCTCTCTCCCCCGACGCCGCCGGCGCCGCGATCTACGCCGAGGACGACCTTGATATCGAGGGCGACAAAAAGGGCGTGCTGAACGTTTACGGCTATATAAACAGCGGCATAGTCTGCAAGGACGATCTCGACATAAAGTGCGGCAGCTGCGAGCTGAACGTCACCGCGCTCAATAACGGCCTGAAGGGTTCCGAGTCCGTCAGCGTCTCGGGCGGCGTCGTCACCGTCGAGGCGGGACACGACGGCATAAAGGCCAGCTCCGCGAAAAAAACGGGCAAGGGCTTTGTGAACGTCTCGGGCGGCATCCTCTCGCTCAGGACCGGCGGGGACGGTATCGCGGCGGAGACCGAGCTGAACGTCTCCGGCGGCGTTGTCGGGATAGTCACCTCCGGCGACCCGGAGGACGGGAGCTGCAAGGCTCTCAAGGCCAAGACCGGCATCAGCATTTCCGGCGGCATTTTTACCGTTGATTCAGCCGACCACGCCGTACACTCCGCGGCGGGCATAAATATCTCCGGCGGCAGCTTCGATATAAAGAGCGGCCGCAAGGCCGTTGCCGCGCACGGCGATATCAGCGTTTCCGGCGGAGCGTTCACTCTGCTGGCCGGGGACGACGGCATTGAAACGTCGGGCAGTATCTCCTTTTCGGGCGGCGCGCTGAGCGTGAGCGCGGCGGGCAACGGCGTCAAGTCCGGCGAAAACGGCACGGGCGGCGTCACGATCGGCGGCGGCAGCATACTCGTCACCGCCGGGGGCGACTCCTTCGACGCGGAGGGCGGCCTTACCGTCAATAACGGCAGCGTTCTCGCTCTGGGCCGCTCCAAGCGGGTAAAGGGCTTTGCGCCCGGCAGCTCTCAGGGCTATGCCGAGGCGGAGATAAGCGGCACGGCGGGCAGCGTCGTCAAAACGGCCGACTGCATGCTCGATGCGGAGTACGCCTATAACCTCGTGCTGTACTCCTCGCCGAGGCTCACAAAGGGCGGCGAGTGCGAGATAAGCTACGGCGTCAGGTCCGTCACGGCCGAGGTAAAGTGACATAGACGCAAAACGGCCCCCGCGGGGATGAAAGCTCTCCGCGGGGGCCGTCCGTTTTTGGTTTTCTATATCACTTTTTTTCGCCGAACTGCTTGTTGTACAGCTTCACGAGTCCCGCCTTCCAGCACAGCAGCAGCGCCGCGGCCGAACCGACGGCGGTCTGCAATATCTGGAACGGCAGCTTCGCCACCGCATAGGCCGGTGTGCCGTAGATGAACGCGCGGCCGAGGGTGTAGCCGACGACGGTGATGAGCAGGCCGAACGCCGAGCCTATCGCCGAGGCCGTCACGGGGCGGTTCTTCAGCATGCGCCGCGCGCACAGCGAGATGACCACCGCCTGAAGCCCGTGCGTCACGAGCGAGACGAACATGGGCGCGGGATAAAAGAGAAAGTCCCCTATGAACGCGCCGACGCCGCCCACGATGAAGGCATAGAACGGCTCGAGAAGTATGGCCGCCGTGACGATGACCACGTCGTTGAGATACATATGCCCGCCGGGGACGGGGATGGAAAAAACGCTTAAGCTCATTATGATGTTCATGGCCAGCAGCAGCGCCGTGACCGTCAGTTTTTTTACGGATGTAGCAGATCTCATGGCAGCCTCCTTGACAAATCGTGGTTATGATTATATTATCAAACTGATATTATTGCTATTGCCAGTTGAGGAAATTATTATATAGCCAGATGAAATATTCAGTGGATAAAACCGGCTCTGACCCGGCATATATGCAGCTCTACCGCCAGCTCCGGGAGGATATCCTCTCGGGGGCGCTTTCTGCGGGGACGAGGCTGCCGTCAAAGCGGCTCCTCGCCGGGGAGCTTTCCGTGAGCGTCATCACGGTCGAGCATGCCTACGCGCTTCTGGTGGACGAGGGCTATGCCCGCTCCCGGCAGCGCAGCGGCTTTTTCGTCAGCTTCGGCGCGGCGGGCGGCGCGAGGCCGGGGACGGAGCTGTCCGCTCCGGCGGCCCCTGCCGGGGAGCTGAGCGCCGCGGCGGAGGACTTCCCCTTTTCCGCGCTGGCAAAGACCATGCGCCGGGTGCTGTCCGACTACGACAGGCAGATACTCGTGCGCTCTCCCGGCTGCGGCTGTATCGAGCTTCGCCGCGCCATCGCCGGGTATCTCGACCGCAGCCGCGGCATACGCGTGCCGCCGGAGCAGATAATCGTCGGCTCGGGCGCGGAATACCTCTACTCTCTCGTGGTGCAGCTCTTGGGGCGCGGGTGCGTTTTTGCGCTCGAGGAGCCGTGCTACGACAAAATACGCCGGGTCTACGAGGCGAACGGCGCGTCCTGCCGCAGTCTCATCCTCGGCGAGGACGGTATACTCTCCCCGGAGCTTGAGCGCTGCGAGTGCGGCGCGCTGCACGTCACGCCCTACCACAGCTTCCCCAGCGGCGTCACCGCCTCCGCCCCCAAGCGCCACGAATACGCCCGCTGGGCGCGGGAGCGCGGCAGCTATATAATCGAGGACGACTACGACTCGGAGTTCTCCTCCCTGAACCGGCAGATAGACACCATCTTTTCCATCGCGCCGGAAAACGTGCTGTATCTCAACACCTTCTCAAAGACCCTCGCGCCCTCCATGCGAATGGGCTACATGGTGATGCCGGAACACCTGGCGGAGGAGTATGCGCGCAGGCTTGACTTCTACTCCTGCACCGTGCCAGTGTTCGAGCAGTACGTCCTCGCAGAGTTCATCGACCGGGGCGAGCTTGAACGCTATATCAACCGCCGCCGCAGGAAGCTCCGCCAGAAAGGAGAGATCGCGTGAAAAGGCTCACGGCGCTCTTTACCCTCGTTTTTCTCACAGCCTCGCTCCTTGCTCCGTTCTGCGCGTCGGCCGGGGCGGCCGGCGTATCCGCGCCCGACACGCCAACGGGTGACATACGCGGCTGGTTCACCGGCTCCTCCGGGGGCTATATGGACTATTATATGTACGTCCCCGAGAACGCCGTGCGCGGCATGCCCCTTGTGGTGTTCCTCCACGGCGACGGTCTCGTCGGGCTGCCGGACGACCTGATGTACTGCGGCACCGTCACGCGCGCGAAGGAGATCTACGGCGAGGACATGCCGTTTATCCTGCTGCTGCCGTCGACCTCCGTCCCCTCGTGGACGGACTACAACATCCCCAATACGCTCCGCGAGCTGATCGACCATGTCGCCGGGGAATATTCCTGCGACGCGCGGCGCATTTCCGTCACCGGACACAGCCGGGGCGCGATAGGCGTATGGACGATGGTGTCGCTCAATCCGAACTACTTTTCCGCCGCCGCGCCGGTGAGCTGTCCGAGCGTCGGCTTCCGACCGGAGAGCTTCCGGCACACGCCGCTCTGGGCGCTGGTAGGCGACGGCTATAATGACTACGGCGTTTATGGCCGGGATATGGAAAACCACGTCTTTGCGCTCCGTCAGGCCGGGGCGAGCGCGAAGCTGACCGTTATCGAGAACTGCTCCCACGGCGAGGCCGGGACTCTTGCCTACACGAAGGAGCTTTTCGACTGGCTGACAATGCTCCGGCGAAACAAGCGCTCCCATCCGGAGCGTATCGACCTGCCGATGTAAACGGCACGGGAAAGGACATGACCTATGGGCAGAAAAAGCACCCGAAACACAAAAGGCGCGATAATCTCCGCCGCGTGGAAGCTCTTCTACGAGCAGGGCTACGACAACACCACCGTGGAGGACATCGTCTTTGAGTCCGAGACCTCCAAGGGTTCCTTCTACCACTATTTCGACGGCAAGGACGCGCTGCTCGGCACGCTCGCCTATGTGTTCGACGAGAAGTATGAACAGCTCATGCAGACCATGCCCGCCGACATGGACGCGGTGGACGCGCTCATCTACCTCAACCGCGAGCTGTTCACAATGATCGAGGACAGTATCTCCATCGACCTGCTTGCGCGGCTGCTGTCGACCCAGCTCCTTGCAAGGGGCGAAAAGCACCTCCTCGACCGGAGCCGGTATTACTTCCGTCTCCTGCGGCAGATAATCTCAAACGGTCAGAAAAACGGCCAGCTCCGCGGCGACATGAGCGGCAACGAGATCCTCAAGGCCTACGCCATGTGGGAGCGGGCGCTCCTCTATGACTGGTGCCTGTGCGGCGGGGAATACTCCCTCTCGGCCTACACCGGGCGCATGACGCCGGGCTTTCTTGACATGTACAGGAAAAAATAAAAAATTTTTGTTTTCGTCTCGATTGTATTTTGATATTTCGTACAGCAAATTTTTATTGATAATTCAATAGTTTTTTGTGATTATATGCAGCGCGGTATAGACTTCATTCTATACCGCGTTCTGTATTTCATTCTTGTAAAAAGTGTGGTATGATACAGCGCGTTCAAGGAAAGAGAGGGAAATTGACGATGGATTCAGGTACGCTGCAGATACTCTCCGCGATGATCGGATATATGCTGATAGTTATAGGCATAGGCGTTGTTTTTGCCCGCCGCGCGCAGGCGAACTCCGAGAGCTATTTTCTCGGCGGACGCTCGCTGGGGCCGTGGGTCGCCGCGATGAGCGCGGAGGCCTCGGACATGAGCGGCTGGCTCCTCATGGGGCTGCCCGGCGTCGCATACTGGTGCGGCCTTGCCGACGCGTTCTGGACGGCTGTCGGTCTCGCCGTGGGTACCTACCTCAACTGGCTCGTCACCGCCCGGCGTCTGCGCGGCTATTCCATCGTCGCCAACAACTCCATAACCCTGCCGGACTTTTTCTCCAACCGCTTCAAGGAGGACAAGAAGGTCATCCTCGGCATATCCGCGATGTTCATTCTCGTATTCTTCACCGTGTACACCGCGAGCTGCTTTGTCACCTGCGGCAAGCTCTTCGGCCGGCTCTTCGGTCTGCCGTATCACACGATGATGATCGTGGGCGCCGTGTTCGTGGTGCTGTACACGTTCCTCGGCGGCTTCCTTGCCGAGAGCGCGTCCGACTTCATGCAGGGCGTGGTGATGTTCTTTGCGCTGCTGGTGGTGCTGTGCTTCGGCACGGCGAAGGCGGGCGGCTTTGAAAACGTCGTCGAGAACGCCAAGAGCATTGCGGGCTACCTCTCGCTGAGCCATATCGCAAGCCCCACCGTGGACGCGAACGGCGTGCAGCAGGCCGCCGGCGGCCTCCCCCTCTTCGGCGAGGCGAAGGAATACGGCGCGCTCACGGCCGTGTCCATGCTGTGCTGGGGTCTGGGCTACTTCGGTATGCCGCAGGTGCTGCTGCGCTTTATGGCCATCCGCCGCGGCAGCGAGCTCAAGCGCTCACGCCGCATTGCCACCGTCTGGGTGGTCATCTCTCTTGCCGCCGCGGTGTACATCGGCATTATGGGGCGCGCCATGTTCCCCATGCACGAGTCGCTCAGCACCGCAAGCTCCGCCGAAAATATCTTCATCGTCGTGAGCCAGTCACTCTTCCCTCCGCTCGCCGCGGGCGTGGTGATGGCCGGCATACTCGCCGCGACCATCAGCTCCTCGGATTCGTATCTGCTCATCGCCTCCTCGGCGTTTTCAAAGAACATCTTCGGCGGTATCCTCAAAAAGGACGCCGACGACAGGCAGGTCATGTGGGTCTCTCGCGTCACGCTGCTGGTCATCGCGCTGCTGGGTATCGTCATTGCGTGGGACGAAAACAGCGTCATCTTCCGCGTGGTGTCCTTCGCGTGGGCGGGCTTCGGCGCGACCTTCGGCCCCATCATGCTCTTCTCGCTGTTCTGGAAGCGCACGACCCGCTCCGGCGCCATCGCGGGCATGCTTTCCGGCGGGATCACGGTGTTCGTGTGGAAGCTCGTCCTCAATCCCCTGATCGGCGGCGTGTTCGCCATCTACGAGCTGTTTCCGGCGTTCGTGATATCCTGCGCCGTCACCGTCGCCGTCTCGCTCATGAGCAAGGAGCCGTCCGACGAGATAAAGGCCGAGTTCGAGCGCGCAAAGGCGCTGAGCCTTGCCGCGGACTGAGCCGGAAACGAGATGGATTTTTAATAGTAAACGGGCGGCCGCCGGCCGCCCGTTTACTACGTTCCGTGCGCGGATATGGCAAGATACTGTTGACTTTCCGCGAAACGGGTGCTAAATTTAAGTTGCTTAATGCCGGAGGCTCCGGCAGCGGGAGACCCAACTACAGGGGTGTATTCGCCGTGCGCGATAGGGGACCTTCTTCCACGAACCCGACAGCTAATCTCGTCAGCACAAGAGGGGCTTTGCGCCGGTATGCCCGGCCGCGGTTTTTGCCGCCTTATGCTGCACTTTTGTGCGGCTTTTTTTATTTCCTTCGCGGGAGGAGAGAGATCGTGGAAAAGAAAAAGAACACCCGGTTCGCCATGTTTCTTGTGACCATCGGCATAGTCTACGGCGATATCGGCACCTCGCCCATGTACGTCATGAAATCCATTCTGGAGGGCAACGGCGGTATCTCGGGTGTGAACGAGGAGTTCATCATCGGCTCGCTGTCGCTGATAATCTGGACGGTCACGCTGCTGACGACCGTAAAATACGTCCTCATCGCCATGAAGGCGGACAACCACGGCGAGGGCGGCATTTTCTCGCTCTACTCCCTCGTCAGGGAGCATGGCGGCTGGCTCATTTTTCCGACCATGCTGGGGGGCGCGGCGCTGCTCGCGGACGGCGTACTCACCCCCGCCGTCACCGTCACCACGGCGGTCGAGGGTCTCAGGAGCATTCCCGTCATGGACGAGCTGCTCGGCAGCGGGCAATTCACCGTCGTGGTCATAACGCTCGTTATAATCGCCGTGCTTTTCTCGCTCCAGCGCGCGGGGACGAGCCGAATAGGCAAGGCCTTCGGTTCCGTCATGCTCACATGGTTCCTCTTCCTCGCGGTGGTGGGTGCGGTGCGGATATTCGACATGCCCGCCGTGCTGCGCGCCTTTAACCCCGTCTACGCCGCGCGGGTGCTTTTCAGCCCCTATAACAAGGTCGGCTTTATGATACTCGGCAGCGTGTTCCTCGCCACCACCGGCGCGGAGGCGCTCTACTCCGACATGGGCCATGTGGGTCGGGAGAATATCTATCTGAGCTGGCCGCTGGTGAAGCTCAGCCTCATCCTCAACTATCTCGGTCAGGGCGCGTGGATAATCCGCAGCGGCGGCAGCGCCGCTCTCGCGGGGGCGGCGGAGATAAACCCGTTCTTCCTCATGCTGCCGGAGGATCTGCGCCCGTTCGCGATACTTCTGGGCGCGGCGGCAGCGGTCATCGCGTCGCAGGCGCTGATAACCGGCTCCTACACTCTCGTCAGCGAGGCGATACTGCTCGACCTCCTGCCACATCTCGAGATAAAATACCCCGCCGACACCAAGGGCCAGCTCTACATCGACAAGGTGAACAAGATACTCTGGGTCGGCTGCTCGCTGGTCGTGCTGTATTTCCGCTCGGGCGCGCGGATGGAGTCGGCCTACGGTCTCGCCATAACGATAACCATGCTGATGACCACGCTGCTAATCTCGGTATATCTCAGGAAGAACCGCGGCGCGGGGCTGCTCTCGTGGGTGGTGCTGGTGGTGTTCGGTCTTATCGAGTCGGTCTTCTTCGTCTCGAGCCTCGGCAAATTCGCCCACGGCGGCTATGTGACGGTCATTCTGACGCTGCTGCTCCTCGGCATAATGCTCATCTGGCACAGGGGAACGCGGCTCGAGCGCATGTACTGCACTCAGCTCGACCTCCGGGACTTTATCCCCAGCCTTGAGAAGCTCCACAGCGACGAGACGGTGCCGCTGCTGTCGCATAACCTCGTGTACCTTGACGGCTCGACCGGCGACGAGATCGACCGCGACATCCTCTATTCCATCCTTGACAAGGGGCCCAAGCGTGCACAGGCCTACTGGTTCGTAAGCGTGGACGTCCTAAATGAGCCGGACACGCTCAACTACCGCGTGGAGACCTACGGCACGGATTTTGTTTTCCGTATCAGGCTCGAGCTGGGCTTCCGCCGCAGCCCGCGCATAAATCTCTATCTCAGAAGTATCGTTCAGAACCTCCAGCGCAGCGGCGAGCTGCCCGCGCAGGACAAGAAATACTCCATCTACGGCCCTTCCACCGTGGGTACGTTCCAGTTCTGCATGATACATAAATCCGTCTCCACCAAGACCGAGCTTTCGGCGCTGGACGAGGCGGTACTCAACATGAAGTACTCGATCCGCGGTCTTGCCGGGTCAAAGGTGCAGTGGTACGGTCTCGACACCTCGTCCGTCATAACCGAAAATGTGCCGCTCATCGTGAGCGCGCGCTCCGACGGCGAGAGGATAGAGCGAAAAATGTAAATAAGCAAGTAAAACGAACGGGCGGTCTCAGACCGCCCGTCAGTTTTGTATGCCCTCATCAGTCTGCCATTCGGCCGGCAGTTTTCCCCTTGAGAGGAAAGGAGGAAAGCTTTTCGGCGGATGAGGCGGCCGGATTTACCCCTCATCAGTCGGCCTTACGGCCGCCAGCTTTCCACCCCTCCCTCTGTCGGCTTCGCCGACATCTCCCTCCGCCGGAGGGAGTCTTCCCCAAGGGGAAGCCTTTTTTATGCGTTCTCTACGTCCCTCCGTAGGGGAGGGGCTTGCTCCTCCCGCGCTGTGGGCATTGCCATAATGGTGAATAAAAAGCCTCCCTCTGACGAGGGAGGTGGCAAAACCGCAGGTTTTGACGGAGGGAGAGAAAATTAACGTCTTGCAGAGCCTGCGATTTTTCTCTCCCTCAGTCACTTTGTGCCAGCTTTTCCGTCTTCCTTGTGCTGCCGTCTTACGCCTTTCCGTCCAGATAGCCGCACGCGGCGAGGGCCGCGGAGGCGCCGTCAGCGACGGCGGTGGTGAGCTGGCGGACGGATTTCCTGCGGCAGTCGCCCGCGACGAACACGCCCTCGGTCCGTGTGAGGCAGTCCTCGCCGGAGTCGGCATAGCCGCCCGCGTCCAGCTCTATGTACTCGGAAAAGGCCCCGATGTCCGGCCTGTGGCCGATGGCGACGAAGAGTCCGTCGACGCTCAGCTCACGGACGCGCCCGTCCTGCACGACGCGGACGCCGGTAAGCTCGTTTTCGCCCAGAAGCTCCGTGACGGAGGCCCCAAGCACAAATTCCACATTATCGCGCGCCCTGAGCGCCTCGACGAGCTTTGCCTCGCCCCGGAAGCCGCCGCGCCGGTGGATGAGATAGACGCGGCTGCACTTCTCGCTCAGGAGCAGCGCGTCCTGCAGGGCGCTGTTGCCCCCGCCGTTCACGGCCACGGGGCGGCCCTTGTAAAACGCGCCGTCGCACACCGCGCAGAAGCATACGCCGTTCCCGACCAGCTCCTCCTCACGCTCAAGCCCCAGCATGCGGGGCTTCGCCCCGGCGGCGACGATGACCGCGCGCGCCGTGAACTCCGCGCCGAACTCGCTCCGTGCGGTGAAATACTCGCCCGAGCGGCTGAGGGAGACGATCTCGTCCAGCTCGACCTCCGCGCCCTGCGCCATGGCCTGCTCCATGAGTCTGTCGCCCAGCTCCGCGCCGCTTATAGACAGCACCGAGGGGAAGTTCTCCACCCGCGGCGACCAAGTTATCTGTCCGCCGAAGGCGGCCTTTTCCACCACGAGGACGCTTTTTCCCGCGCGGCGGGCATACACTGCTGCGGTAAGCCCCGCGGGACCTCCGCCGATGATAAGAATGTCGTACAGCATGATATCCACTCCGTATGTCAGAAACGGGAGGGTAAGCTTCCCTCCCGTTTTTCTGTTTTTCAGGTCGTTTTTCTGTCCTCCGCATGCTCTCCGCGGAGCCGGTCTTACTGGGAAAGGCCGCTCAGGAACTGCTTGATGGCGGGCGCGCCGGCGTATTTTTCATAGCTCTCGCCGTCGGTGACGATGAGGGTGGGCGCCTGCTTGACGCCGAAGCTCAGCGCCAGCTCGGGCTGCTCCTCGGCCATGATCTTCTCGTAGCCGTACCCGGCCTTTTCAAGGTAGGTGTACGCTATGCGGCAGTTGGGGCAGGTGGGCGCGGCGAAGAGTATGCTGCGCTTCTCACCGGCGGGCGCGGCGCAGGAGTGCTTTTCCTCGGCGCTCTGCTCGGGCATGACGCCCTCGTGGCGTAGGACGGAGCGGCCGATGTTATACTCTCTGCGGTCCTTGTATTCCTGGGTCTTGCCGGCGTTCCAGTTCTGGACGGGGCGGTAGTAGCCGGTGATACGGCTGTAGACCTCGGCGCTCTCGCCGCAGTGCGGGCAGGTGAAATGCTCGCCGGAGAGGTAGCCGTGAGTCTTGCAGACGGAGTAGGTGGGAGAGAGGGTGTAGTAGGGCAGCCTGTAATTCTCGGCGATCTTGCGCACGAGATTCGCCGCGGCCTGCCAGTCGGGCAGCTTCTCGCCGAGGAAGGCGTGGAACACCGTGCCGGAGGTGTAGCGGGTCTGGAGGTCGTCCTGAATGTCGAGCGCCTCGAAGATGTCCTCGGTGTAGCCCACGGGCAGGTGGGAGGAGTTGGTGTAGTACGGCTCGCCGCCGTTCTTCGCGGCGGTGATGATGTCGGGGTACAGCTCCACGTCGTGCTTCGCGAGACGGTAGGAGGTGGACTCGGCCGGGGTGGCCTCGAGGTTGTAGAGGTCGCCGTACTGCTCCTGATAGTCGGAGAGTCTCTCGCGCATGTGGTCAAGCACCTGCTTGGTGAACTCCTGGCAGGACTTGTGGGTCATGTCGGCGCGCACCCACTTGGCGTTGAGGCCCGCCTCGTTCATGCCGACGAGGCCGATGGTGGAGAAGTGGTTGTCGAAGCTGCCGAGATAATACTTGGTGTAGGGGTAGAGGCCCGCGTCAAGGAGCTTGGTGATGACGGTGCGCTTGATCTTGAGGGAGCGCGCGGCCAGATCCATCAGCCGGTCGAGACGGGCGTAGAAGTCGGCCTCATCCTTGGCGAGATAGGCTATGCGAGGCATGTTGATGGTGACGACGCCGACGGAGCCGGTGCTTTCACCGGAGCCGAAGTAGCCGCCGGACTTCTTGCGCAGCTCACGCAGGTCGAGACGCAGACGGCAGCACATGGAGCGCACGTCGGAGGGCTCCATGTCGGAGTTGATGTAGTTGGAGAAATAGGGGGTGCCGTACTTGGCGGTCATCTCGAAGAGGAGCTTGTTGTTCTCGGTGGGAGACCAGTCGAAGTCGCGGGTGATGGAGTAGGTGGGGATTGGGTACTGGAAGCCGCGGCCGTTGGCGTCGCCCTCGATCATGATGTCGATGAACGCCTTGTTGACCATGTCCATCTCCCTCTTGCAGTCGCCGTAGGTGAAGTCCATCTCGCGGCCGCCGACGATGGCGGGCATATCTCTCAGGTCCGCGGGAACGGTCCAGTCGAGCGTGATGTTGGAGAACGGAGCCTGAGTACCCCAACGGGAGGGGGTGTTAACGCCGAAGATGAAGGACTGCACGCACTGCTTGACCTCCTTCTGTGTCAGGTTGTCAACCTTGACGAAGGGGGCAAGGTAGGTGTCGAAGGAGGAGAACGCCTGCGCGCCGGCCCACTCGTTCTGCATGATGCCGAGGAAGTTGACCATCTGGTTGCAGAGGGTGGAGAGATGGCTCGCCGGGGAGGAGTTGATCTTGCCGGGGATACCGAGGCCCTCCTTGATGAGCTGCTTGAGGCTCCAGCCGGCGCAGTAGCCGGTGAGCATGCTCAGATCGTGCAGGTGCAGGTCGCAGCTGCGGTGAGCGTCGGCGATCTCCTGATCGTAGACCTCGCTGAGCCAGTAGTTGGCAGTGATGGCGCCGGAGTTGGAGAGGATGAGGCCGCCGACGGAATAGGTGACGGTGGAGTTTTCCTTGACGCGCCAGTCCTCGATACGCAGATATTTGTCCACGGTGTCCTTGTAGTCAAGGTAGGTGGAGCGGGCGTTGCGCAGCTTCTCGCGCTGCTTGCGGTAGAGTATGTACGCCTTGGCGACGGCCTCGTAGCCGCCGCGGGAAAGCACCGCCTCGACGCTGTCCTGGATGTCCTCGACGGCGATCTTCCCGTCCTTGATCTTGGGCAGATAGTCCGCGGAGACCTTCAGCGCCATAAAGTCGATAATATCGTCGTTATACTCCGTGCCAGTGGCCTCGAAGGCCTTTTTCATGGCGTCGGCGATCTTGGAAATGTTGAAATCGACGACCTTGCCGTCACGCTTGATGACCTGATACATATCTTTATCCTCCAAACTTTTATCTTGCTGAATATATGATCCCGACGTCCGCCCTCCGGCGGCGCCGGCAGTATGTCATACGCCTCTCACCTGCACGGACGGGACATAGACCGCCGCCGCCCGGGCAAGAGCGCGCATTTCTTCCTCGTTAAAGGCGCCCAGCCCCCCGGCGGAGATGACGTCGCCGGAGTCCTTGTACTGCTGGAGATAATATTCCCTCGCGCCGGATATCCACTGCGCGGCTTCGGCAATGCTCTCCTCGGTGTGGAGGCCCTTGACCGCCGTGGTGCGAAATTCGTACTCCACCGTTCCCTGCATGAGGAAGTCCCGGCTCTCCCTCACGGGGCCGAGGTCGAAGTCCTCCCGTCCCACGGTCGCGCCGTAGAGCTCAGGGGAGTTCTTTATGTCCATCGCCACCCTGTCTATAAGCCCTGCCTCGACCAGCTCGCGGAGCTTGTCGGGGAAGGAGCCGTTGGTGTCGAGCTTTATTTTATAGCCGAGAGCGCGGATCTTTTCGATAAATCCGCGGACGTCCTTCTGAAGGAGCGGCTCGCCGCCGGTGACGGCCACGCCGTCCAGCACGCCCGCGCGCTTTTTCAGAAACGCCAGCACGGCCTCCTCGTCGGTGTCGTGGGCGATACGCTCGGGCAGGACAAGGGACGCGTTGTGGCAGAACGGGCAGCGGTAATTGCAGCCGCCGGTGAACACAGTGCAGGCCACCCGGCCCGGAAAGTCAAGCAGCGTGAGCTTCTGAAGCCCGGAAATGAGCATGGTAAATCCCCCTTTCGCCGCCGACTGTAGGCAAGTATATACTCTAATACACGGCTTGTCAAGGGGGATACACAATATGTAGCAATAAAATCTGCTTTGTAACCGGTTTGACCACAAAATATAGTGCCGTGGAGGTTTACCGCCTCCACGGCGCCGCAAAGTATTCTATACTATAACACAGCATTTTTCAAGTCAAATAATGCCGATTTTTGCCGCCGCAGATTATATAATATCAACAAAGCCGCCCATGGGCCGCGGCGCGTACCGCACAATGACAGCAGGGGGCCCTGCGGCCCCTCAGCTTATCAAAAAAGTTCAAATGAACTTTTTTGACTGCGCTTCTCCTGCCGCGCATTTTGAAGTTTTCAAAATGCTGCCACGCTCAAAAGCCTTGATAAATCAAGTCTTTTGACGGCAGGCTATTGTACTGCGAGGCGGGTCTCTTCTCGCTGCGGCTCGGTCACGGAATGGCTCTGATATGCCACCGGCATATCATTCACTCCCATTCCGCCGCTCCGCTACCCCTCGCGCTCCCCCGCTGCCCTGTATCTGTGAGCAGCAGGGCGAGTCTTTCGACAGTCTCAGGGGGCCTTGCGGCCCCCTGTCAGGATGCGGTATATCGTTATGCCTCGACGGCGGCGTGCTTTCTGTCGACGGCGCGGATGACGAGCAGGACCCCGATCATCAGTGCGATGGACAGCGGCAGGCATATCTGCCAGCTGCGGATGAAGCCGGTGAAGATGTAGCACACGAAGGTCACGGCCGCCGCGGTGAGCGCGTAGGGCAGCTGGGTGGAGACGTGGGTGATGTGGTCGCACTGAGCGCCCGCGGAGGCCATGATGGTGGTGTCGGAGATGGGTGAGCAGTGGTCGCCGCAGACGGCGCCCGCCATGCAGGCGGAGATGGCGATTATCATAAGCTCGTTGCTCATATCGGCGGAGAACACGTCCACCACGATGGGGATAAGGATACCGAAGGTACCCCAGCTGGTGCCTGTGGCAAAGCTCAGCCCGCAGCCGATAAGGAAGATGATGGCCGGCAGGAAGCTCATGAAGGAGCCGGCGGAGTTCTTGACCAGACCCGCCACAAAGGGAGCCGCGCCGAGAGAGTCGGTCATGGCCTTGAGCGTCCACGCGAAGGTGAGGATGAGGATGGCGGGGACCATGCTCTTGAAGCCCTCGGGGATGGCGTTCATGCAGTCGCGGAAGCTGAGGACGCCGGTGGCGACGTAGAAGATAACAGTGAGGATGAGCGCGCACACCGAGCCGAACACCAGGCCGACGGACGCGTCGGAGTTGGAAAAGGCGGTGACGAAGTCCGCGCCGTTGAAGAAGTCGCCGGTGTAGATCATACCGGTGACACAGCTGATGATGAGCAGGATGATGGGGAGAATGAGGTGGATAACGCGGCCCTTGGGGCTGACGGGAGGCTCCGGCTGATCCTCGGCGCCGGTAATGCTGGCGCTGGGCGAGGAGTTGAGCCTGTCGCTCATCTCCGCAATGCGCATGGGGCCGTAGTCGAACTTGCCGGCGGCAAGAGTGAGCATCATGGTGATGGTGAGGAGCGCGTAGAAGTTATAGGGGATGGCGCGGACGAACAGCGTCAGACCGTCAACGCCGTCGACAAAGCCGGTGACGGCGGCCGCCCACGAGGAGATGGGCGCGATTATGCACACGGGCGCGGCGGTGGCGTCGATGAGATAGGCGAGCTTTGCGCGGGAGACGCCGTGCTTGTCGGTGAGGGGGCGCATGACGGAGCCGACGGTGAGGCAGTTAAAGTAGTCGTCGATGAAGATCAGCACGCCCAGCGCCACGGCGGCGAGCTGTGCGCCGGTCTTGGTCTTGACGTGTTCGACGGACCAGCGGCCGAAGGCCGCGGAGCCGCCGGCGCGGTTCATGAGCATGACCATGCCGCCGAGGATGACCAGGAATATGAGTATGCCCACGTTCCACGCATCGGCGAGCGAGCCGATCATACCGTCGATGAATACATGCTCCATCGTCCCGATGAAGCTGAAGCCGGAATAGAGCAGTCCGCCGACCACTATACCGATGAAGAGCGAGGAATAGACCTCCTTGGTGATGAGCGCCAGCGCGATGGCGATCACCGGCGGGAGCAGGGACCAGACAGTTGAGTACATGACCGTACCTCCAAAATAAAAAAATCATGAACAGAGCAGATACTGTTCATGACGCACATTCCGGATATTTATCACCGTGCAGGTCTGACAGCGCTCCACCCTCTGGGGGTGACAGTCCGACGGATATTCTCCGGCGGCCCAGGCCCCTCCGCGCAGGAACACGGACAGCCTTCGGCGGTCTCCCCTTTCACCCCTCGCGGTTCCCGCCGCGCATGCCGGGGCTACTCTTGTCGATCGCACCTCTATCATACTTTGTTCAGTTGCCCTCATTATAGACCCCTCGGGGGAAATGTCAACAGTTTTTCAGATATTTTTTCATATTTCTGTATATTCTGCGGGAGCGATATGTTAAAATCAAGTTACCATCAATTGACAAGGACACACACGGTTTTGACGGGCAGAAAAACGCCCATGCCGCCTCAAAGCCCTTGCCAATACACAAAGTATTGCCTGCGGGCTTTTCATTGCCTGAACGCTTTTCTGCTCCGGCAAAACTGCTTGCACCTGACAGCTTTGGATTTTTCGAGTGATTTTTGTTTTTTGAGACGCAGGCGGGCTGACGCCCGTCAAGGCGAAAAGGGCAAAAAGCGCCGAAAAGACATGCTGTCAGGCGTGTGTGCTCTTGTCAATTGATGGTAGCTTTTGCATAAAACAGTGAATAGAATGAATGATTTTTTTGATCTTACGATAGAGCGCGGGTCCGGCGTGGGCTTCGGGCGCTTTTCCCCGTGCCATTTCCTGTGGCTCGGCCTCGGCGCGGCGGTCATGGCGGCGCTGTGCATTATCTATAAGAAGTCCGGGTCGGCGGCACGCAGGCGGCTGCGTCTCTCCCTCGCGTTCACGGCGCTGGGGCTGGAGCTTGTGCGCGCGGCGCTGCTCGCGGCGGCGGGACGGTACGGTCTCGGTACGCTGCCGCTGCACCTGTGCATAATGGCGGTGTATCTCTGCGCGCTCCACGCCCTTCGCGGCGGGCGGCTCACGGGGCAGTTCCTGTACGCCTTCTGCATGCCGGGGGCGGTGGCGGCGCTCCTCTTCCCGGACTGGGTGTACTACCCGGCGTGGCATTTCATGACGCTCTGCTCGTTCGCGCTGCACATCCTCATCACCGCCTACGTCCTCATGCAGATCACGGGCGGCGACATCGTCCCCGATGTGCGCAGCGCGCCTGCCTGTCTCGGCATAATGCTGCTCATCGCCGTGCCGGTGTACGTCTTTGACCGTCTCACGGGGACGAACTATCTGTTTCTCAGCTATCCCTCGCCCGGCTCGCCGCTGGAGTGGTTCGCCTTCCTCGGCAGTCCGGGACACGCGCTGGGCTATCTCCCCATACTCGCGGCTGCGTGGACGGCGATGTACCTTCCCTTCCGCACCCGCAGACCCGGCGCGCATGATTGACTTGCACGGCAGAAAATGGTACAATTTCCCGGAGATTTTCTGACGGGAAGTGCGCAAATGAATAAAAAGTATTTTCTTCCGGCAGCCGCGGCCGTGATAGTCCTCGCGCTCGTCGTCCTTTTCGCGGCGGGGACGATACCTCTCTCCGCGCCCGCACCCTCGCCCACGCCCGAGCCGACCCCCGCGCCCACGGAATACACCATTACCGGCGAATCGGCGGAGGAGATCGCCGCGCTGGGCGAAATATCCACGCTCAGGCACATCGACGCCACGGCCAGCCGGGAGTATGAGGCTCTCGCAAAGCTCAGGGCGGCGCTGCCCGAATGTGAGATGGACTGGGTATATGAGCTCAACGGCGTCGAGTACCCCGGCGACACCGAGGAGCTGACCGTGGAGACGCTCGACGGGCTGGAGGACGCGCTCAGGTACCTGCCCGACATCCGCTTCGTTGACATGCTCGCCTGCGAGGTCACGACCGACGACATCGACCGCTACATGGAGATAAATCCCGACGCGGACTATCTCTGGTGGGTGAAGTTCGGCCGCTGGGTCGTCCGCAGCGACATTCAGATATTCTCCTCCATGCGCACCACCGACAACCACTACTATACTAACGAGGAGCTTTACCCCCTGCTCCATTACTGCAAGAAAATGCGCGCGCTCGACCTCGGTCACAACGCGCTCACCGATCTCACCGACATCGGCAACATGACCGACCTGCAGGTACTCATCATCGCCGACAATGAATATCTTACCGATCTCTCGCCGCTCAAGAATCTCGATAAGCTCTACTACCTTGAAATGTTCCTTTGCATAAACATTACAGATTTCAGCGGCCTCGACGGCATGGTATCCATGGAAGATATGAACTGCCGCTACTGCCGCTATCTCGACGACCCGAGCTTTCTCGCCAACATGCCGAACCTCCGAATGCTCTACTGCGCCAACACCGGGCTGGGTCTGCGCGAGATCGCGCCGTACCGTATCGAAGGGTGCAGCTACGAGACCGCGTCCGAGGACTATTCCTCCGTCTATCACGGCTGGCGTGCCACGGACCGCAACATCGCCATCCGCCACCTTTTCCATCATTTTGAGGACGTAAAGGAGTTTATAAGCTGGGACAACATCGTCTACAAGGACGAGGCCGACCGCGAGGGGCGGGACGGCACGGTGAAGTATTCCTACTAAGCAGTTCCCAAAACTGGTGCTTTTTCGACAAAATCTCCTATTTACACATGCGTAAAGTTGTGCTACTATATGATCACAGCTTATCCAATCGGTCTTTTGACAAAAGACCGGGCTCATATCTTTATCCCACCACAACCCTGTTTTGCGCCGCAGTTTTCTGCGGCGCGCTTTTTATTGGGTGTGTATTTGTCAATCATCGAACGCAAGACAATTATTTACATTTTAGTCATAATTTCCCTGCTGCAAGCAGCGCGGCAGCGCGCAAGAAAAAGAATATTATTTTATTTTTCCTCGCTGTTTCTGTATATTTATTCTATAACGTGCCATTTGTTCAAATTTTACCGAACCAATTCGCTCCGAAAAAAGGAAATTACCATGCGGGATACGCTGAACGAAGTTGACGAATATTGGACAATCCATGCTTTCCATATTGACGTAAAAAAATTTACTGGTATTATCTTATCTGATAAACCATGGAGGTGATCGTATGGCAGATTATTTTGAGGGCGCTGCAGGCGCCGAACGTTCGCGTGTTCATGTAAGTAAATTCGAGGGGTCGTTCAGTACCTCTCACTGGCATCACGAGAACGAACTGTTGGTCTGCACTGCGGGCACGGTTACGGTAATGGCCGAGGAGCGCACCTATTCTGTTCCCGCCGGGTGGTGCATGTTCCTGCTCAGCGGCCGCGCGCACCAGGCGGAAGTCAGCCCCGACGGGGAAATGCTGGTCGCGCTTTACGACGGGTCCGTCTGCGAGAGTACGACGGGTCTTTGCCTGGCCGAGCCGGTTTTTGAGGATAAGTACAACGCCGCGCACAGACTGGAGGCCATCTCCGAGGAAGCGTGTGCGGGTCGTCCTTTTTCCAACGACTATATATGCGCGTGCATGTCTCAGCTGATCATCGAGATCTTCCGCGGCGAGCCGCTCGCCTCCGTCCGTCTGGGCGAGAGCC
The DNA here is from genome assembly GCA_934573855.1 of uncultured Oscillospiraceae bacterium. Classification (GTDB taxonomy): domain Bacteria; phylum Bacillota; class Clostridia; order Oscillospirales; family Oscillospiraceae; genus Limivicinus. The sequence continues at coordinate 240,123 of CAKTMF010000002.1, forward strand.
GTTCCGTGAGCCGCTATAAGGATCTCCTCGTGCAGATATACAAGGATTACGACAAGATGAGCTTCTCCGATGCGGCGGCGTTCATGAATATGTCCGAGGCATATTTCTCCCGCTTCTTCAAAAAGCTCTCTCACATGACCTTCTCGAGATTTATCAACATCGTCCGCGTGAGCAAGGCCATCGAAAAGATGAAGCAGCGGCCGGATGTCACCATGGCGGCGCTGATGAGCGAGTGCGGCTTCAACACACTGCGGAATTTCAACCGCGTGTTCAAGGAGGTCACGGGCTATCCCCCCAGCCGTCTCCCCGCGGGCTATGTGCTGGATATGCACGCCTTCGCCGAGCGCAGCAGCTCCGAGCCGGAGGAACGATAAGCTCCTCTCATGTGATAGGTAATATGATAACAGGCAGCGGTCCAATAGGACCGCTGCCTGTTTATGTTGTTTTCGCCCTCAACGGACTCACAGCCGCTCGAAGCCGTCGTTGGGGTATTCCTTGGGCGGCGCCTCAAAGCGCTGCAGATTCATTATCATTATCCACACATATATGAGCATCATCAGCGCCGTCGCGGCAAAGATGATCTGCAGGCCCATATTGCGCTCGTCGGCGAGGGCGAGAATGCTCATGCCGCAGCTCATCATGGCGAAAAACATCGCGCGCGGCCAGTTCGGGGCGCTGAACGCGAAGCCCATCATGCGGAAAAAGGCGATCATATTGACGCTGATGGCGATGATCTCGATCGAGTAAGCCCAGAGGACGCTGTTGATGTCGTTGGTCTTATAGCTGGTGATGAGCCACACGGCGCACAGTATCACGGGAAATACCGAGCAGAGGCAGACCATGTGAATACTGAAAAAGTCGCTGTTTGCCGCGCCCAGCACGAACGGGAACGTAATGCCCGTGAGCATTGCCAGCAGCGCCACGGCCCGCAGAAAGGACGCCTCGCGCGCGGTCTCGCAGGTGGCAAAAAGCAGCACTCCGCCCACCGCCATCAGCACTCCCGCAAAAATGCGAAAGCCCGTGAAGAGCTTCCCGGGGTTCGCGAGGGCGGCGCTGAACTCATCCGGCACGAAGTAGCGGCCGTTGCGCAGCCGGTCCACCATGCGGATGAACACCACGGCCATGGCGATGATATACGCCGCGACGATCAGGTTCAGCACGCTCTTGTCCGCCAGCCCCTCGTCGTTGAACGCGATCTGAGTCTGCAGCCAGCGGAAAAACACGCCGAAGGCGCCCGCGCCCGCAACGTAACAGCAAATTTCCAGTGATCTTTTCTGCATAATTGAACGTCCGTTTCAGTAATTATAGGATACAGGCTGATTTTATACTCATTTGCTTATTCAGTCAAGCATTATTCGGAGGCGCACCAATGAAGAAAACGATCCTGACGGCGTATGCGATGCTGGCGGTCGCGGCGGCTCTGCCGTGGCTGCTGCCCATGGACGGGGCGGCGGACATGCCCGCGGCCGCACCCGCGGCGGCGGTGTCGGAGGCTCTTTCCGGAGAATACGGGACGGACACGCCCTCGACCTCCGGGGACGGCGCTCCCCCGCCGGCGGCGGAGACGGCCTCGCCAGAGACGGTCCCGGCAGCCGCCGGGGTCCCCGCTCCCGAGCCGACGGACACGCCCTCGCGGGAATATGAGCCGAGGGAGATATGCGTTCTCATCGGCGGCGAGCCGGTAACGATGGACATGCAGGACTACATAGTGGGCGTGACGGCGGCGGAAATGCCTGTGAGCTTCGGCGCGGAGGCGCTGAAGGCTCAGACCGTGGCGGCGCGCACCTACGCCATGTACTGCGCGGACATGCACAAGCACGGCGAAGCGCAGGTCTGCACCGATCCCGGCTGCTGTCAGGCGTGGAGCAGCGACGAGTTCCTGCGCTCAAGCTGGGGCGAGCGGTATGAGGAAAACATGCGAGCCCTCCGCGAGGCGGCGGGCGCGACGGCTGGGCAGTACCTCAGCTACGGCGGCAAGGCGGTGTTCGCGGCCTTCCACTCCTCGTCCGCGGGCGCGACGGAGGACTGCGGGCAGGTGTGGAGCGGCGTTCCGTATCTCACGAGCGTGTCCAGTCCGGAGACCGCCTCGGACGTGCCGGACTATGTGACGGAGCTGCGCTGCGCGGCTATAGACTTCCGCGACACGATCCTCAGCCGATATCCGTCGGCGGATTTCTCCGTCGGCGAGGGCGAGTGGATAGGCGTCGTCGAGCGCGACGCCAGCGGCCGTGTTGCCGGGGCGAGACTTGGCGGCGTGTACATACGCGGCACGGAGCTTCGCAGCCTTTTCTCTCTGCGCTCCACGGCGTTCACCCTCGAGTACGAGGACGGGCAGTTCGTATTTACCGTCACGGGCTTCGGCCACGGCGTGGGGATGAGCCAGTACGGCGCGAAGGTCATGGCCCGCGACGGCGCGGACTACACCGAGATACTTGCGCATTATTACCCCGGCACGGAGCTGCTGGGCTGAGCGGCAGGCCGCCCGATATTTTCGTGAGAGCTTCTTCATTTCATGTCTCTATCACTAAGGGGCAGGCCGCTGCCCCCCTCAGCCGGCCATTCGGCCGACAGCTCCCCCAGTGAGGGAGCCATACAGAGTGCCTTGCTCTTCCCGCATGCTTCCCCCGCCGGGGGAAGTGGCGAGCGCAGCGAGCCGATAGGGGTTGCCTTCCCCTTGAGGGGAAGGGGGGCCGCTTGCGGTGGATGAGGTGGATGTATTTACTCCTCATCAGTCTGCTCCGCAGACAGCGTTCCACCCCTCCCTCTGTCGGCTTCGCCGACATCTCCCTCCGCTGGAGGGAGTCTTCCCCAAGGGAGAAGCCTTTTTCATCGCTCTCCGTCTTACCGCAGGGGAGGGGCTTGCTCCTCCCGCGCTGTGTGCATTACCGTGTCGTAGAAAATCAAAGCCTCCCTCTGACGAGGGAGGTGGCAAAACCGCAGGTTTTGACGGAGGGAGAGAAAACTGACGGTTTGCAGTATATCCAAGCTTTTCTCTCCCTCAGTCTGCTGCGCAGACAGCTCCCTCGTCAGAGGGAGCCATTTTATAAAACGCACCATAATGCTTTTCCCCTCAGTCAGCTGCGCTGACAGCTCCCCCAGTGGGGGAGCCATACAGAGTGCCTTGCTCTTTCCGCATGCTTCCCCCGCCGGGGAAAGCGGCGAGTGCAGCGAGCCGATAGGGGTTGCCTTCCCCTTGAGGGGAAGGGGGGCCGCTTGCGGTGGATGAGGTGGATGTATTTACTCCTCATCAGTCTGCTCCGCAGACAGCGTTCCACCCCTCCCTCTGTCGGCTTCGCCGACATCTCCCTCCGCTGGAGGGAGTCTTCCCCTTGGGGGAAGCCTTTTTCATCGCTCTCCGTCTTTCCGCAGGGGAGGGGCTTGCTCCTCCCGTGCTTTGGCTCTCCCGCAGGCCCTTCTTCGCGAAGGCACATAAAACGGCTGCCCGTCTGCGCTTCCGTTGGGTCGGAGAGCGCGAGACGGGCAGCGGCTTATGCCGTGATATTCTTTTTTATCTGACTGATGGCGTTTTTTTCAAGGCGCGAGACCTGCGCCTGCGATATCCCCACGGCCCGGGCCACCTCCATCTGGGTGCGCCCGTCGTAGAAACGCAGGGCCAGTATGCGCTTTTCGCGCGGCGTGAGGCGGCGCATGGCCTCCTCCAGCGCTATCTGCTCGAGCCAATGCTCGTCGGTGTTTTTCGTGTCGCCGATCTGATCCATCACGCAGGCGCTCTCGCCCACGTCGCTGAACACCGGCTCATACAGCGACACCGGGTCGCATATGGCCTCCATGGCGAACACCACGTCCGTGCGCGGAATGTCCAGCTCCTTGGCTATCTGCTCGACCGTCGGCTCGCGGCCGTCCCTCGCGGTGAGCTTTTCCTTGGCCTGCAGCACCCGGTACGCCGTGTCGCGCATGGAGCGTGAGACGCGCACCGCGCTGTGATCGCGCAGGAAGCGCCGAAGCTCCCCGGCTATCATCGGCACGCCGTAGGTGGAAAACTGCACGTTCTGGCTCAGGTCGAAGCAGTCCACCGCCTTTATCAGCCCGATGACCCCCACCTGAAAGAGGTCGTCCATGTTCTCGCCCCGGTTGGCGAACTTCTGCACCACGCTCAGCACCAGACGGAGGTTGCCGGAGATGAGCTTTTCGCGGGCGTCCCGGTCGCCTGCACGGGTCTTTTCCAGCAGCGAGCGCGTCTCCGCCGCCTTCAGGACGGGCAGGCGCGCGGTGTTTACGCCGCAGATCTCGACTTTTCCCTGCATATTTTTCTCCAATCTTGATTGAACAGAGTGGAGATAGTATTTCCCGCCGCGGGAAATTTGATACAGAGACGGCCGATCGTGGAAAATCGTGATGAATTTTAATGTGCTGTTTCAAAGGGCGCACCGCGGATCGCGGCTTGCCTTCTTCCGGAAGTGCCGGCTATTTCCGGCCGCTCACTCTCCGGCGGCGTCCTCGAAAACTCCGCATATGCGGCGGGCGTAGACCCCGGCCTCGCTGCCGGCGTCGCGCGGGAGGATGAAGCTGAAGCTGCGTCCCCGGTGGGGCAGCCCGGTGAGGATATCCCAGAGCGCGTCGAGATTTTCGCCGTAATCCTCCTGCCAGAGCATTTCCCGGCGCAGCACGGCGTACAGCTCGTCCCGCGTCTCGCAGGAGGAGAAGTCCAGCACGACCTCGCCGCCCAGCAGCTCGTCCAGCAGACCCAGACACCCGCTCCATATATCGTCCCAGCTGCGCTGGAAGTCCCGCGAATACCACGGGTCGTATATGTCCTCGCCGTGCCTCCCGGCATGGTCGAGCAGAAGGCTGAGCTTGCCCGCGCGGTCGGGCGCGTACATACGCCGGAGCGATCGCATGTTCTCCGCGTCCATGCCGATGATGAGGTCAAAACGCTCGTAATCCTCGCGGACGATCTGCCGCGCGGTCTTGCCGGAGCAGTCTATGCCGTGCGCCGCGAGCAGACGGCGGGCGGGCGGGTAGACGCCGTTCCCCAGCTCCTCCGCGGAGGTGGCGGCGGAGGCGATATAAAACCCGTCCTCGCGTCCGAGCCTTTTCACCATGTCCCTGAGTATAAATTCCGCCGTGGGGCTGCGGCAGATGTTGCCGTGGCAAACGAATAGTATCTTTGTCATTGTGTCGTGTCCTTTCAGGGGGCCGTCGTTTCGTGCGCGGCGGCCGCCGCGGCTCCATTATACCATATTCTCACGCGAAGCACAGCAAAAAATTCACGCTGTATTTTCGATGTGCTCTGTGGTAAAATGAGCGCATACGGCTCTGCGGCGAGCGCCGCAGGCGGCAGCACCGCGAGCTACGCTCTGCGCTTCGCGGCGGGCTTCGCTGGAATGTTGATGGTGCTTTCCGGTATGAGCAGCATGGAGCAGATGGAGGACAACATCTCCTTCATGAAGGACTTCCGCCCGCTCAGCGCCGGGGAGCTGGCCGTGGTGGAGCAGGTGCAGCGGATCTTCCGCAGCAAGCACCTCATCCCCTGCACGTCCTGCCGCTACTGCACGGACGGCTGCCCGAAGCATATCTCCATCCCCGACCTGTTCGCGACCATAAACACCAAGCGCCTCTACAGCGACCGGAACGCGGATTATTACTACAACACCGTCCACACCGCGCCGGGGCGCAGGGCGTCCGACTGCCTCAAGTGCGGCAAGTGTGAGAAGGTCTGCCCTCAGCACCTGCCGATACGCAGGCTGCTTGAGGATGTGGCAAAGGAATTTGAGAAGGGATAAGCTCCGCCGGGAGGATATGATAATTCCCCGATGTTATCAAACATCGGGGACTTTTTTCGTCTCTTTATTTTTTCAGAGGGCGGCAGCGCCGCTCACCCGCTCGTAGATGCAGAAGCGGAAACCGACGCCGTTTTCCTCCAGAGGCTCGCCCTCCTGAACGCAGCGCCAGTCGGGGCTTGCGTCAAGGTCGGGGAAAAAGCTGTCCGAGTGCGGCGCAAGGCCGAGCTTTGTCACATACACCCGGTCGATATACGGGAAAAACTGCCGGAACACGCTTGCGCCGCCGATGACGAGGGTACGCGGCTGCCTCGACGCGGCCTCCAGCGCCGCCTCCGGGGAGGAGACGACCTCCGCGCCGTCTATTTCGATGTTCTGCCGGGTGATGACGATGTTATGCCGGCCCTTGAGCGGCCGCCCGCCGGGGAAGTCCCCGAGCGTCCTGCGTCCCACGATCACCGCCGCGCCGGCCGTCAGCTCGCGGAAATGGGCGCGGTCGGCCCTGAGTACCACGGGCTGGGTGCCGTTTTCGCCTATGCCCCAGTCAGAATACACCGCAACTATCGCTTCCATCGCGCCCTCCTCACACCGCCACGGGGATCTTGTGGCTGAAATCGCTGTACTCATAGCCCTCGACGCGGAAGCTGTCGCGGGTGAATTTATAGAAATCGTCCACCGTGGGGTCGATGATAAAGCGCGGCGCGGCCTTCGGCTCATTCGCGATGATCTCCTCAACGACGGGGACATGGCGGTCGTATATGTGCGCGTCGGCGATGACGTGGACAAATTCCCCCAGCTCGAGCCCGGAGACCTGCGCGAGCATCATCGTCAGCACCGAATACTGCACCACGTTCCAATTGTTAGCTGCCAGCATATCCTGTGATCGCTGGTTGAGTATAGCGTTGAGCTTATTGCCGGTGACGTTATAGGTCATGGAGTAGGCGCAGGGGTAGAGCGCCATCTCGGACAGGTCGGCGAAATTATAGAGATTCGTCATAATGCGGCGCGAGGCGGGGTTATGCCTGAGATCCCAGATGACTCTGTCGATCTGGTCCATGTCCCCCTCCGGGTAGTGGTGCTTCACGCCCACCTGATAGCCGTAGGCCTTGCCTATGGAGCCGTTTTCGTCCGCCCACGCGTCCCAGACGCGGGTGCGCAGGTCGTTGACGTTATTGCTCTTTTGCTGCCATATCCAGAGAAGCTCGTCAATGGCGGACTTCCAGTAGGTGCGGCGGATGGTGAGTATCGGGAACTCCTGCGAGAGGTCGTAACGGTTCACGACGCCGAAGCTCTTCACGGTGTGGGCCGGGGTGCCGTCCTCCCAGCGGGGGCGTACCTCGCGGTCGGTGTCCCACACGCCGTTTTCAAGGATGTCCCTGCAATTTTGGATGAATATCTCGTCTGCTCTGCTCATCGTGTCTCCGCCTTTCGGGATTTTTTCTCATTCTATCACAGCTTTGACCCAAGGGGAAGTCCTTTTTCCTCCGTCCGCCTTCCGCCGCCGTTTTTCTAACACGAAACTCCGCGGCGCGGAATACTATGGTCTGTGGAGGTGATGCGCGTGAGGTTTGCCGTCATCGGCGGAGACAGAAGATCGGTGCTGCTGTGTACACAGCTTGCGCGGGACGGCCATAGGGTATATACATACGCGCTCGAAAAGGCGGAGCTTCCGGCGGAAATACCGAAGTCCGGCTGCCTGCAGGGCTGTGTCTACGGTGCGGACTGCGTTGTGCTGCCCGTGCCGGCGGAAAAGGCGTCCTTTGTCAACGCGCCCTTTTCCGTTGAGCCGCTCGAGCGCGAGAGACTTATCGACGCGCTGTGGAAGGGGCAGCTCCTCTGCGGCGGAAAGCTCAGCGAAGCGCTGCGCTCGTCGGCGCTCGCTGCCGGGGTACACGCGGTGGATATCATGGCAAGGCCCGCCTTCTCGGTGGGGAACGCCGCGCTGACGGCGGAGGGCGCGCTCGAGATAATGCTGCGCCAGAGCGAGAGGAGCATACGCGCGAGCCGGGTGCTGATACTCGGCCGCGGAAGAATAGGGCGCATACTCGCGTCCATGCTGCACTCCCTCGGTGCGGAGGTGACGGTGGCGGCGCGCCGCGCCGCCGACAGGGCGGAGAGCCGCGTACTCGGCATGGAGGCGGTCGATTTCCCGGAGCTGGAAAACGGTCTCGGCCGCTACGACTTCATTGTGAACACCGTGCCGGCGCGTGTGATGACCGAGACAATGCTCTGCACCGTGGAGGACGCGCTCCTCATCGAGCTTGCCTCGCCCCCCGGCGGCTTTGACCGGGTGCTGGCGGAGAACATCGGTCTGAGGGTCACGTCCGCGCCCGGTCTGCCGGGCAAGTGCGCGCCCTACGCCGCGGCGGAGCTTATCCGCGAGACGGTCTATGACGTCATAAGGGAACAGGAGGGTCAGGATTGAGCGACAAAAAACGCATTGGCTGGGCCTTGTGCGGCTCATACTGCACATATGAACGGGTTTTTGAGGAAATGGAGAAGCTTGCGGCGCGATATGAGCTGCTGCCCATCATGAGCGAGAACGCCGCCGCGACGGACAGCCGCTTCGGCGCGGCCGTGGAAAACATAAAGCGCGTTATCCGCATAACGGGGAAAAAGCCCGTCGCCACTATCTCCGACGCGGAGCCTCTGGGTCCCGCGACGCCCATGGAGGCGCTCGTCATCGCGCCCTGCACGGGGAACACGCTCGCGAAGCTCGCAAACGGCGTGACCGACACCGCCGTCACCATGGCGGCGAAGGCTCACCTCAGAAACGGCAGACCCCTCGTCATCGCCTTTTCTACCAATGACGGACTCTCCGGCTCGGCGGAGAACATAGCGAAGCTCCTCAACCGTAAAAACGTCTACTTTGTCCCGTTCTCACAGGACGATCCGGCGAAAAAGCCGCGCTCGCTTCAGGCGGACTTTTCGCTCATTGAGGAGACGCTCAAGGCCTCGCTCAACGGCTGGCAGCTCCAGCCCATGCTTAAATGAAGGCAAGGCTCCTATGCGGAAGCATAGGAGCCTTGTGTAATAATTATTATTTCAGGACTCCGGCGGTGAATATCTCAAGCCCGATACCGATGAGTATCACCCCGCCGAGGATCGAGGCCTTGCCCGCGAGCTTCGTGCCGAACCTGCGGCCGATGAGCAGCCCCGTCATGCAGATAACGAAGGTGACGGCGCCGATAATGAACGCCTCGACGAGCGCCTCGCGCAGAGTATACTCCGCGATGGTGAAGCCGACCGACAGCGCGTCGATCGAGGTCGCCACGCCCTGCAGCGCGAGCGCCCAGAGGCTCAGCCCGCTGACCTCCTCGTCCTTTTCGCCGCAGCGCAGCCCCTCGCGGAGCATGCTGCCGCCGATGTAGAGAAGGAGTGCCAGCGCGATCCACGGGATGAATTTCTGGAAGGCGGTGAACGTCTCCGCCACTGTGCGCACGCAGAACCAGCCGATGAGCGGCATGGCGATCTGGAAAAAGCCGAAGGTCCCCGCGATCAGGCACATGCGGCGGCGCGGCATGTGCGGCTCGTTGAGACCGTTTGCCATGGAGACGGAAAACGCGTCCATCGCAAGCCCGACGCCGAACAGCACCGCGTTCAGATAAAAAACAAAGCCAAGCTTCATATGCCCCTTATCTCCCCTGCCGCAGGGCGGCTTTTTTCTTGAGAAACGGGCTTTATTGTACCATCAGCACGCCGCCGTGTCAATTTTTTCCGCAAAAACGCGCAGAAAAACCTTGACATTGACGCGGGAATATTGTAGTATATTTGAGCGCTCCGAAGACAGCAGGTGGCTCAGGCCGTAAATCCTGCCGAGGACATCAACAATTTTCATTGTTTTTGTGCCTTTGTGTCCTTTCGGATGCAGGGGTTTTCTTTTTGGGCGCGCTTATCACAAGTGTGGAGGTGAAATACACATATGCCTAACGCAAAGGTTCTTAGCGAAAAGCAGGCGATCGTTGAGGCTCTCGCACAGCGCATCCAGGCCGCTCAGGCCGGTATTCTGGTCGACTATAAGGGAATTACGGTCGATGAGGACACCGCTCTGCGCCGCGACCTGCGCAAGGAAGGCGTAGATTACTCCGTCGTCAAGAACACCCTGACCAGAAAGGCTCTGGACAAGCTGGGAATGAACGAGCTCGACTCCGTTCTCAACGGCACCACCTCTCTGGCGACCGCAGAGACTGATCCCATCGCTCCCTTCCGTATCGTTGCGGACTACTCCAAGAAGCTCGGCGACAGATTCAATGTCAAGGCCGCGTTCATGGAGGGCAAGGTCCTCAGCGCAAGCGAGATCGCAGCCATGTCTTCCCTGACTTCCAAGAACGACCTTTACGGTCAGCTGGCCGGCACCCTCAATTCCATGATCGGACGCCTGGCAGTCGCTCTTGGCGAAGTCGTCGAGAAGATGGGCGGCGGCGCACCCACCGAAGCAGCGGAATAAGCTGCAAAAAACATTTAATTAAATTTGGAGGAAATTAAAATGTCTGAAAAGATCACCGCTATGATCGAAGAGATCAAGGCTCTTTCCGTTCTGGAGCTCAAGGAGCTCGTTGACGGTATCTGCGAAACCTTCGGCGTTTCCGCAGTCGCAGCAGCAGCCGGCCCCGCAGTCGCAGCTGAGGTCGTTGAAGAGAAGACCGAGTTCGACGTCGTCATGACCGCTTTCGGCGCTGAGAAGATCAAGGTCATCAAGGAAGTCCGCGGCATCACCGGCCTTGGCCTCGCAGAGGCAAAGAAGCTCGTCGAAGAGGTTCCTGCAAAGATCAAGGAAGCCGTTTCCAAGGAAGACGCAGAAGCCTTTAAGGCACAGCTCGAGGCAGTCGGCGCAACCGTCGAGATCAAGTAATTTATCCTTACTTAAAAGCAAGATCGGCCGGCCGGGTCTATTCCGGCCGGTCTTTTCGGTTTCATGATATAACCTTGTAAAAAGGGCGGCGCAGAGCCGCCTTTTCTTTTTTTGCGGACTTGCCCCGCCTCCGCGGCCGGACATGGATACGGGCGCCTTCGTTGATCCGGACTCGTGCGGGGTGCATTGGTGCGCCCGGAGATAGTTTTCCCGTTTTATTCTCGCATGTTAAGTTCTTCGCGTTTTTTCGTGCTTCCCTTATGATATCTTTAGACCGTCTGAGGTTCTGAGAATGGAATCTTAGCATATATGAATAGTATCATTACTAACGGTTCAATTCTCGCAGTGGTCAGACCGACCAACAATCTAAAGGAAAAGGGAGGAGTTATTTTGCTAACTTTCATTACCGGTCTGGTTGTTCTTCTTGTCGGCGCGTATTTCTACAGCGGCTTCTGTGAAAAGGTCTTCGGACCGGACGACCGCAAGACGCCGGCATATACCAAGCAGGACGGCGTTGACTATGTTCCGATGACGGGCTGGAAGAACAGCCTTATCAATCTTCTGAACATTGCCGGCACCGGCCCCATCCTCGGCCCCATTCAGGGCATACTGTTCGGACCCATAGCGTTCATCACCATCCCCATCGGCAACATCATAGGCGGCGCAATGCACGACTACTTCTCCGGTATGATCTGCCTGCGCGACGGCGGCACCCAGATGCCCGACATGGTAAAGAAGTACACCAACAAGACCGTGTACGTCATCTACAATGTCTTTGTCTGCGTCCTGCTGCTGCTCGTCGGCGCGGTGTTTATCTACACTCCCGGCGATATCGCCGCAAAGCAGGTCTTTGGCTTCTCCGGCGAGGCGACCGCGGTATCCACCTGGGTCATCTACGGCGTCATCTTCCTCTATTACCTCTGCGCGACCGTTTTCCCCATCGACGCGGTCATCGGCCGTATCTACCCCGTTTTCGGCGCGATACTGCTCTTCTCCGCCGTCGGCGTTTTTATCGGCATCTTTGCGAAGGGCTACCCCCTTGTTGAGCTTTGGGACAGCGTGTGGATGTACAACGGCGTGTTCAACTACTCCGAGTACTTCGGCGGCAACCACTTCATCCCCGTGTTCTTCGTCACCGTTGCCTGCGGCATACTCTCCGGCTTCCATTCCACGCAGACCGCCATCATCTCCCGCACGATGAAGAGCGAGCGTGAGGGCCGCACTACGTTCTATTACATGATGGTCCTTGAGGGCTTCATTGCTATGGTCTGGGCCGCCGGCGCAATGGGTGTATACAACCTCGGCCTGCAGGAAGCGAACGCCTCTCTTGCGACCGGCACCGTCGGTATCGTCTGCAAGGACATTCTCGGCAACGTCGGCGGTATCATCGCCCTGCTCGGCGTTATCGTCCTGCCCATAACCTCCGGCGACACTGCGCTTCGCGCTCTGCGCCTGACCATCTCCGACACTCTGCACATCGACCAGAGTACCAACGGCAAGCGTATGGGTCTCTCCGCCATCATTTTCGCCTTCGTCGCTGGAATTCTTGTCTGGGCAAAGCTCGACGTCAACGGCTTCAACACCCTCTGGCGCTATTTCGCATGGTCCAATCAGACTCTCGCTCTGTTTGCGCTCGCGTGCGTGGCTATCTGGATGTTCCGCAACGGCAAGGGCAAGTATGCCTGGATCCCGATGATCCCCGGCGTGTTCTATGCCTTCGTTACCTGCACGTTCATCATGAACCAGAAGATCGGCTTCGGTCTGCCCTGGACGGCGGCATACATAATCGGTGCGGTGTTCTCTGCGGCATATCTCGTTATCGTTCTCGTCTTCGGTAAAAAGACAGCAAAGCAGGAGCTGACTGTCTAAGCAGCATAACTCAGCAGAATATCGACAAAAGCCGTGCCGCATGAGCGGCACGGCTGCTTTTATATAAAGCGATGTAAGATGGTTTATTCCTTTTCCTTTGCAGCGTCTGAGACGGAAAACAGCAAATTGACTCATTATCTCCGACCCACCTATGGGGGGCAGAGCCTGCACCTTGCACGAGTTAGCTCCCTCCGGGCAAGTGGCTTTCCTCACCCACGGCCAGCCGCTCGGCTGACAGCTCCCCCCCGGCGAAGGGATCATGGCGGTGCAATGCTCTTCTTCCACGCTTCCCCCAACAGCGTGGCGGGCAGCGCGAGCCGGCGAGAGGCATTACCTTCGCGGAAAGACGATATCTATCCTAATAAAGCCACTTGCGAATACCGCCTTCAGCTTTTGTTTACAGCTGAGCTTTCATCCCTAAAAAGGCAAAATCAGCCGATCGTCAGCGACATTTGCTCCCACGGAAATTCGCCGAAGAAGCGGTCGACGGGCCTTCAGGGCCAAATAAAATAGGCGTCCGGAGGCCGCCACTAACAAATATCTGAGATGAATATAAAAAAACAGAGCCTCGATAATTCGAGGCTCTGTGTTGGCATTGACCTATTTTCCCGGTCCGTCTCCAGACAAGTATCGTCGGCACTGGTGAGCTTAACTTCTGTGTTCGGAATGGGAACAGGTGGACCCTCACCGTTAAAAACACCAACTATTCATTTCCTGCACCCTGAAAACTAAACAGAGGAGAAGCAAGGCAGACCTGCATAGATAGGTCAAGCCCTCGGGCTATTAGTACCGGTAGGCTGAACACATTACTGCGCTTACACCGCCGGCCTATCAACGAGGTAGTCTTCCTCGGCCCTTACTCCAATGGATGGGAGATCTTATCTTAGGGGGAGTTTCACGCTTAGATGCCTTCAGCGTTTATCTCGTCCAGACGTAGCTACCC
>CAKTMF010000003.1 GCA_934573855.1 uncultured Oscillospiraceae bacterium
TGCCCATGAGCCTTTTTCGCGTATACGTGGATGGCGCTCTGTCCTATTCTTGGCAAGACCTGCGGCGTGTTCGGATACTCGGAGGCGTCCTTGAAAGAGATCGGGATGTATCACATGATGAAGGAGTCCGCCGTAGAGAAGGCAAAGAGCCGTGCTGTCGAGAAGCTGAGAGAATCCTATCCCGGCAGCAGACTTCAAGTGTGGAGGACTGTTCATCGCATGATGCGGAGACCGGTTCCGCCGCCGGGGGAGACGGCGACTATGTGCCTCGGCTGGGGCAGGGGACGTCCGAGAGCGTTATTGTGCGCCGCAATACCGAGAGCCAGCGCTCCGCCGGAGGAAAAGCCGCAGGTGCTGACATTCCCGCCGCCGTACATTTCTATCATCATACGGTAGCACTCAAAGACCATGTCATAGGTCTCGCTGATACAATGCTCCGTACACAGGGGATAAAACGGGAACCACACGTCGCAGCCGGTATCGCGCGCGAGCTTTCGCATTACGGGCAGGTCGCCCCTGTCGGGGCCGATGACCATCCCGCCGCCGAAAAAGTAAAGTATCGCGCGCTCTGCCGGCTCCGGCCTTTCGCGGACGATGAGGCAGGGGAAGCCCTTGACCGTGACGGTCTCATAATAGGCCTTGCGGTCCGTGGGAGTGAATACGCCGCGGCTGCGGTTTTGCTTTTCGATGACCTTCAGTATTTCATCCTCCGGCAGGCCGAACGCCTTCTTCGCACCGGAGAGCTTGTACACGCCGCGCAGCAGGGAAGCGAAAATACTCATATCATTACCTCTTTTCAAATATGCTTATATCCTTTACATAGACCCGTCATGCGCTTTTTCCCGCGGCGTCCGGCCCATACCGCGTTTGCCGCCATCCAGATAAGAAGCGCCGCGTTGCCCGAAACCAGACTCAGAACGAAATCCCATATAGATATCTTTGCGCCGCGAGTCTGCTCGTCCAGTCGGCAAGATTGCCGATAAGGAAGTGCAGCACACCGGCCGAGGCGACATAGATAACGCCGCCAATGAGGATAACGGTCCTTGTTTTGTGAAATTCCGGCCTTATCTGCGTGCATGAGGCGCGGACGGTGAAAAAGCTGAGAGCCATACCGATCAGTCCCGTCGCGGCCAGCAGCGGCAGACGCCGCGTCTCATACGCTCCGCTCAGGTATGCCTCGCGCGGAAAAAGCCCGCTGTCGCCCTTACTTGCAGGTATAACGCTCAGACACAGGTCTCCGACAAGCATTAAAAGCGTGCCGACGGCGCCGAGCAGGCAATCTCTCTTATAAGATCTCAGCTCCATATGATCCATAGACTCTCCTCCTTCGTCAAATGCGGTTAGTGCGGGCTAACCACCTTGCCTTAGAAAAGCTGCCTGTAGGCAGCCTCTCTATTTCATTTATAGTAGATAAGCTTTTATATGTGACCAAAATCGTTTATCCGGTCAAACAGTAGCACACGAAGAACAGCTTTTCAATGGAAAGAATAAGTTTTTTCAGCCGGCGGTGTCATTTGTTCAAGCGCGAAACGAACTGCGGCGTTATATGAGCGGTCTATGGTAGTCGTTACGCGGCGGAGCCGTGGGCTGCTTCCTGTATTCTCTCGGCAGCATTCCGAACTGCTCCTTGAACGCCGCTGTAAATTTGCTCTGATTGGTGTAGCCGACCTTCGCCGCGACATCCGAGAGCGAAAGAGAGTCGTCACGCAGGAGCCGCGCCGCCTCCTCCATTCTGTGTTCCTTGATATGGGCGGCGATGGAGGTGCCATAGACGGACTTGAATACCTCCTTGAGCGTTGTGGGGTTCATCAGATATTCCTTTGAAAGCTCCTCTATGGTGAAGCGCTGGTCAAGATGTTCCATCAGGTGCCTGTGTATCCGCCGCACGGTCTCCACCTGCTCGGCGCGGCATTCGGTCAGATTGCCGTCCTCCGGCGGGGCAAGCTTTGCGAGATACAGCAGCAGCTCGAGCGTTTTTACCCGCAGACAGGCGGTACGAAGCTCCTCCGGCTGGCCGTAGAAGCCGTCAAATATACCGGCGGTGGCGTGGTTTCCGGCATATGAGCTGAGCGGACAGCCCGAAGAGAACTTATCACAGAGCATTTCGCCCGTTATGCCCGTCCCGGACAGCAGCTCAGGCGGCTCACGGGTAAGAGAGCTGAGGTCGACGAGCAGCCTCAGTCCCTCGTATCGCCCGGTCGGGAGCGGCGTTACGCACTCCGTGCCGCTTCCCGACACTTGCACGGAAAAGTCGCCCGGACCGAGGTAGACGCTCTGACCGCCGCCGAGCTTAAGACCCAGCCGGCCGTTTTTGCAGTAGTTTATCTCGAGTATTTTTTCTCCCGAGCTGCAGCCGGCAATGGACCGACAGCCGTTCAGCGTGAGAAATTCCAGCGATATACCCGGGAAAAGCCCGAACCTCTCCGCCTCTCCGTCCGCCGGAAGGGAGCTGGCGCAGGGAACGGCCGCCTTGATATTACTATCATTGTCCATGACGCTGCCTCCTTACAGATCGGGGATATCGGGGCAGGCAAAGTGCATGACCTGCTCGATCATGTGGTGCAGCGTCTGCGCGGCTATCGTTTCGGTCGCGCGGTAGATGACCTCGCGCCCGTCTCGCCGGGACTCGATCAGCCCCGCGACACGAAGCGGCCGCAGATGATGTGACACCGCCGGGGCCGACATATCAAGAAGCTCCGCTATATCGGCGACGCACTCCTCCCGGTGGCACAGCAGCCAGAATATGCGAAGCCTCGTCGGGTCACCAAGGTGTTTGAACAGCTCGGCCATTATCTGAAAATCCTGGACCTGCGCCAGCCTCTGCTTCAGATCCTCATGCGCTGCGCCGTGTGTATGCTCGTGCAATTTCGTGTCTTCCATTGTGAACCTCCCGCTTTGCTCCAATCAGACGGCGTTTTCTCCCGTTTGGAAGAGATGGCAAAAAAGCGCTTGATTTTTTATGCGGGTTGATTATACTACAGCCATAAGGATTAAACAAGTACTTAATCATTAAATCTTCAACACAGGAAAGGAAACGAATACCATGAAGAAGACTTATAAGATTGAAGTAGACTGCGCCAACTGCGCCAACCTGATGGAAGAGGCCACCCGCAAGACCGAGGGCGTCGCGGCTGCGACCGTAAATTTCATGACCCAGAAGATGATAGTTGAGTTCGCCGAGGGAGCCGATGTAAAGGCCGTCATGCAGAATGTCGTCAAGGCCTGCAAGAAGGTCGAACCCGACTGCGAAGTATATCTCTGATAGTTAAACCCGATACGCGCCCCGCACTGCCGGGGCGCAAATTCAGACCGAATGATTAAACGAGCGTTTAATAGTTGAGCCTGAGAGGAGAAACGCCATGAACAAAAAGCAAAAGAAAATGCTTGTCCGCATTCTGATAGCGGCCGCAATGCTTATCGCGCTGCACTTCATTCCCGTTTCCGGGATACTGCGGCTGGGGCTGTACCTTGCGGCCTATATGGTGATAGGCTATGATATACTGAAAAAGGCCGGCAAGGGCATACTGAACCGCCAGGTGTTTGACGAAAATTTCCTCATGGCCGTTGCGACGGTCGGCGCGTTCGCTCTTGCCATCTATGAAAAGAGCGGCGACTACAGCGAGGCTATTTCCGTCATGCTCTTCTACCAGATCGGCGAGCTGTTCCAGAGCTGTGCCGTGGGCAAGTCCCGCCGCAATATCAGCGCTCTTATGGACATTCGTCCGGACTACGCCAACGTTGAGCAGGACGGCGGACTTGAGAAGGTAGACCCCGACGAGGTCGCCATCGGCAGCGTCATAGTGGTCCAGCCCGGCGAGAAGGTGCCGCTCGACGGCGTCGTGATCTCCGGCTCCTCCAGCCTGAACACCAGCGCCCTGACCGGCGAGAGCCTGCCCCGCGATGTAAAGGAAGGCGAGGAGGTCATTTCCGGCTGCATAAACATGACCGGTGTACTTCGTATCCGCACCACAAAGGAGTTCGGCGAATCTACGGTATCCAAGATACTCGAGCTTGTCGAGGATTCCAGCTCTCACAAGTCGAAGTCCGAGGACTTCATCGCGAAGTTCGCCCGCGTCTACACCCCTGCGGTCTGCTACAGCGCGCTTGCGCTGGCGGTCCTGCCTCCGCTTGTCAACCTCATTCTCGGCAGCGCCGGGAACTGGGGCGAGTGGCTCTACCGTGCGCTCACGTTCCTTGTCATCTCCTGCCCCTGCGCGCTGGTGATCTCCATCCCGCTCAGCTTTTTTGCCGGTATCGGCGGGGCGAGCAAGGAGGGCATACTCATCAAGGGTTCCAACTATCTTGAAACTCTCTCTCAGGTCAAGTGCGTCGTGTTCGACAAGACCGGCACCCTCACTCAGGGCGTATTTGAGGTCAGCGGCGTACACCACAGCAAGATCGACGACGAGAAGCTGCTTGAGTACGCGGCTCTGGCCGAGTGCGCCTCCTCCCACCCCATCAGCAAGAGCCTCCAGAAAGCCCACGGAAAACAGATCGACCGCAGCCGCGTCACCGACATTCAGGAGATCAGCGGCAAGGGCGTCAGCGCAAAGGTCGACGGTCACTCTGTTCTGGCCGGCAACGGCAAGCTCATGGAGATGAACGGCATTGCCTACAACGAATGCCACAGCGTCGGCACCATCATCCACATGGCCATCGACGGCGAGTATGCGGGCCATATCGTTATCTCCGACGTCGTGAAGCCCCACGCCAAGGAAGCGATGGAGAACCTCAAGCACGCCGGCGTGAAGCGGACGGTCATGCTCACCGGCGATGCGAAGAAAGTGGCCGAGCAGGTCGCCGCGGAACTCGGCATAGACGAGGTCTGCAGTGAGCTTCTTCCCGCCGGCAAGGTATCTAAGGTCGAGGAGCTTCTCAAGACCAAGTCCGAAAAGGATAAGCTCGCGTTCGTGGGCGACGGTATCAACGACGCACCTGTCCTCACCCGCGCCGACATCGGTATCGCCATGGGCGCCATGGGTTCCGACGCCGCCATCGAGGCCGCTGACGTCGTGCTGATGGACGACGACCCCATGAAGATATCCAAGGCCATCCGCATTTCCCGCAAGTGTATCGGTATCGTCTATCAGAACATAGTGTTCGCGCTGGTCATCAAGTTCTCGTTCCTTGCTTTGGGCGCACTGGGCATTGCGAACATGTGGTTCGCGATCTTCGCAGACGTCGGCGTGATGATAATCGCCATACTCAACGCCACCCGCGCCCTGCACGTTCACAATCTCTAAGAGCACGGCATTTGCCGTCAAGCAGCCGAAAGGCTGCTTTTTTTATGCTTGCAGCTGCAATTCAATAATTACTTATCGAAAAACGATAAATTATTGTTGACATTTGGGAAATGCTGTGGTATACTGTGTCCATCGTACGAATGAAAAAAGGAGCTTCTGAACGTAAATGAAAGTGACAAAGGACATGAGTATCGCCCTGTCGCTGGGCAGCGTATATTTTTTCGCGGCGGTGCTTGCCGCGGCGGATGTTTTTGCGCCGCAGTGGATCGGCTGGTATGTGCAGTGGCGCATGATGAAGGCCGAGACGGTCGGGCGTATGCTCGTCACGATGTACTCGGCGAGCATTTTCGGCTGGGTGTGCCTCTGGGCGCTCTATCGGCTCCTGCGGAATATCCGGGACGAGATAGTCTTTGACGCCGGAAACGTCCGCCTGCTCAGGACGATATCGTGGTGCTGCGCGTTTGCCGCCGTGATATTCCTTGTGAGCGGCGTGTATTATCTGCCGTTCCTGCTCGTCGCGGTCGCCGCCGCGTTCATGATGCTCATCGTGCGCGTGGTGAAGAACGTCTTTCAGCAGGCGATAGAGATGAAGTCAGAGCTTGACCTGACCATCTGACGGGAGAACGGTATGAAGATCATAGTTAATATCGACGTTATGATGGCAAAGCGCAAGATCTCGGCGGGGGAGCTGGCGGAGCGCATAGGCATTACCCCGGCGAATCTCTCCGTGCTGAAAAACAGCAAGGCAAAGGCAATACGCTTTTCCACGCTCATGGCCCTCTGTCACGAACTCAATTGCCAGCCCGGGGACCTTCTGGAGTTCCGGGATGACCTGATGGAGGATGATGAAAATGACGGAACCGAACAACAATGATGTTTTGAACTCGGCGGAAAAAACCTTCTGCGCGACCCGCACGGAGCTTATCTCCGCGCTCGTGACCTATGCCGCGTCGTACATTTACACGGTGTCGCTTTTCAACGGCACAGAGACTTTGTGGCTGTGGCTTCCGGTAGGCGCGCTGCTTGTGGGTGCGGCAGAGCTGCTCTTTCGGGGAGGACGACCGGCAGGGGAGAGCTTCGTATGGCTCGGCTGCTTTGCGGTGTGCGTTTTGTCCACCGTATTCAGCCTCAGCCACGTCTGGGCGCGGGACCGGTTTGAGATTTTTGCCTTTGTCCACGCGTTCCTTATCTGGTGGGTCATGTCCCGCAGCGGAAAGCTCCTTGAGGGCGAAAGCGGACATATGCTCCCCGTGGACGCGTTCAACGCACTCATAAGGCTGCCCTTTGGAAACTTTTCCCTCGGCTTTCGCACTCTCGCAGCGGCGGGCAGGGAAAAAAGAGAGCGCGGCGGGGAGAAGAAAAAGCCGTTCGGCTGGGTGCTGCTCGCGGCGGTCGTCTGCGCGGCGCTGTTCATAAAGGCGGCGGTGCTTCTCTCCGAGGCGGACAGCGGCTTCGGCATGTATATGGAAAAGCTGTTTTCGGGCTTGAGCATAAATTGCAGCTGGAACGCGGTGTTTTATTTTCTGTTCAGTATTCCCGTGTGGTGCTGGCTGTACGGGCTGATCGGGGGAGCGTACCGGCTCGAAAGCGCGGCGGTCGAGAGGCAGCGCGCCGGCGTGAACGCCTTTCTCGAAAAAATACGCCGTGTCCCGTCGGGCCTCTGGTGCGCGGCGGTGGGCGCGTTCTCCGTGATGTACCTCGCCTTCTTCGTCATGCAGTTCGGCTATCTGTTCGGAGCCTTCACCCGCACGCTGCCCGAGGGATTCATCGTCTCCGAGTACGCGCGGCAGGGCTTTTTCGAGCTGTGCAGGATAATGGCGCTGAATTTCGCGCTGCTGTGGCTCGTGACGCGGATGAACGACGGCGGGCGCGGCGGCAGACTCATAAGGGTACTCTGCGCCGTGCTTCTGGCGGAGAGCATGATCTTCGCGCTCATCGCGCTTTCAAAGCTGGGGCTGTATATCTCGTGCTTCGGCTTTACGCCGCGCCGCCTGCAAAGCACATGGCTCGTCTGCGTCCTGTTCGCGGGATGCGTTTTGTGGATGTATACGCTCTTTACCGGAAAGCGGGTTTTCAGAAAGTGGATGTACTTCTCTGCCGTTTCTCTCGCCGCGCTCGCGCTCGTGTAACGCCGGTCTTGTTATTTCCGGGACGCTGTGCTATACTCTCTCTCGCTTATCAACGGGAGGCGAGCATATGTTAGGCGTTATCATAAACGCGCTGGGCGTGGTGATCGGCGGGACCGTCGGCGCCGTGTTCGGCGGAGCGATAAAGGAAAAATATACCGGCGCCATCATAACCGTTATGGGACTTGTAATGATGATGATCGGCATACAAAGCACCCTCGGGACGAACAATATCCTCATTTGTATAGTGTGCCTCGTGATAGGCACGCTCATCGGCGCGGCACTCGACCTTGACAGAAAAATGAACGGCGCGGCCGATAAGGTCAAGGCCATGCTCAGCGGCACGAAGCTTGGCCGCGGACGCTTCGCCGAGGCCTTTGTGACCACGACCATACTCTTCTGCGTCGGGTCGATGGTGGTCATCGGCTCGATAACGGCGGGACTCAACCACGACTACAGCATACTCATAACAAAGACTATAATGGACTTTGTCTCGGCGATAGCTTTTGCCGCGGCGCTCGGTCCCGGAGTGCTGATGACGGCGGTGAGCGTCCTTGTGATAGAGGGGGGACTCGTCCTGCTGGCCGGGGTGGCTCAGCCCATCCTCACCACCGAGGTGGTCACCGAAATGACCGCCGTCGGCGGGGTGGTGCTGTTCGGGCTGAGCTTCAACATAATGGGCTTTTCCGAAAAAAAGATACAGGTCGGCGACATGATACCCTCGCTGCTCCTGCCCGTGATATACTTCCCGCTGAAAGCACTCATCGAGAATATTTTGTGACGTAAAAACGCCTTTGCTCCGCTTGGAAGCAAAGGCGTTAAAAATTACTTTTTGAAGCTGTCTTTCAGCGCGACGGCGCGGTTGAACACGAGGTGTCCGGGAGCGGCGTCCCTGTTGTCAAGAACGAAATAGCCCTGACGCATGAACTGGAAGCCCTCTGAGTCCTTGCCGCGCACGGGCATGGGAGCAGAGGCGAGGCTGGCCTCGACCTTGCAGCCGGTGAGGACGGTGAGACTGTCGGGGTTGAGCGCCTCAAGGAAGTCCTTGTCCGCGCCGTCCGGCTCGGGATCGCTGAAGAGATAGTCGTACAGGCGTACCTCCGCGTCGGTGCAGTTCCCGGCGTCCACCCAGTGGATTGTCGCGCCCTTGACCTTGCGTCCGTCGGCTGGGTCGCCGCCGCGGCTCTCGGGGTCGTACTCGCAGAATATCTCGGTGACATTGCCGTTTTCGTCTTTGGCGCAGCCGGTGCAGGTCACGAGGTACGCGCCCTTGAGGCGGACCTCAAAGCCGGGGTGCATGCGCTTGTACTTCGGCGCGGGGACCTCCATGAAGTCGTCGGCCTCGATCCAGAGATGGCGGGAGAAGCTTACCTCTCTCGTGCCGTCCTCCGGCTTGAGGGGGTTATTCTCGACGGTCAGCAGCTCACTCTGTCCCTCGGGATAGTTGGTGATCGTAAGCTTTACGGGACGGAGAACGGCCATGACGCGCTTTGCGTTGTCGTTGAGGTCGTCGCGCAGGCAGCTTTCAAGCAGCGCCCAGTCAACGGTGGAGTCGACCTTGGAAACGCCGATACGTTCGCAGAAATTGCGTATCGACTTCGCGGTGTAGCCGCGGCGGCGCAGACCGCAGAGGGTGGGCATGCGCGGGTCGTCCCAGCCGGAGACGCGCCCGGTCTCGACCAGCAGTCTCAGCTTGCGCTTTGACATGACGGTGTAGTTTATGCCGAGACGGGCAAACTCGATCTGGCGGGGCTTGATGCCGGGGATGGAGACGTTGGACACCACCCAGTCGTACAGCGGACGGTGAGCCTCGTACTCGAGCGAGCAGAGAGAGTGGGTGATACCCTCAAGAGCGTCCTGAATGGGGTGGGCAAAGTCGTACATCGGGAATATGCACCACTTCGTACCCTGACGGTGGTGTTCGATGTAGCGGATACGGTAAAGCACGGGGTCGCGCATATTGAAGTTGCCGCTCGCGAGGTCTATCTTCGCGCGCAGCGTGTAGCGCCCCTCTTCAAATTCGCCGCTTCTCATCCGGCGGAAGAGGTCGAGGTTTTCCTCGACGGGCCTGTCCCGCCACGGGCTGACGGCGGGGTGAGAGGTATCGCCCCGGTACTCCCTGAACTGCTCGGGAGTAAGCTCGCAGACGTAGGCGAGACCCTTTTTGATAAGCTCTATCGCGTATTCGTAGGTCTTTTCAAAGTAGTCGGAGCCGTAGTAAAATCTGTCGCCCCAGTCAAAGCCCAGCCAGTGGATATCCTCCTGTATGGCGTCGACGTACTCGGTGTCCTCCTTGGCGGGGTTGGTGTCGTCCATGCGGAGGTTGCAGATGCCGCCGAATTTCTCGGCAGTGCTGAAATCTATCGTGAGAGCCTTGCAGTGGCCGATGTGAAGATAACCGTTAGGCTCAGGCGGAAAGCGGGTGTGTACCTGCATGCCGTAGCAGCGGCCGCCCTCGGAGATGTCCTCCTGAACAAAGTTTTCTATAAAGTTTCTGCTTGTTTCTTCCATGGCTCGTCTGCCTCCCGTTTGAATTACCAGAACATTATAATCGAAAGGTATGGTAATTACAACAAAAATGTGGTAGACTAAAGAAAAAAGAGAAAAGGAGAAATGATCATGGCCATCATACATCTTGATAAGGATACTTTTGATACAGAGATCTCGCAGGGAACGACTCTTGTCGACTTCTGGGCGACGTGGTGCGGCCCCTGCCGTATGCAGGCTCCCATACTCGACGAGCTTGATAAGGAGCTTGGCGGCGCCGTAAAGATAGGCAAGGTGGATGTGGACAGCGAGATGGAGCTTGCGAAGCGTTACCGCGTCATGAGCATTCCGACCCTCCTTGCTTTTAAGGACGGTGCGCTCGTTTCCCGCGCGGTAGGACTTCAGGAGATAGAGCAGCTTCGCCGGATGGTAAAGTAATTTTTCACCGCTATTGACAAAAAAATCCGGCTATCATATAATGTTCCCACTTGCTGAGAGGAACAGGAGTACACAGGCGGCGGACGCAAAGAGAGAAAGCGGATGGTGCGAGCTTTCGCGAGGCGCTGTGGAAGGTCGGTTCGGAGCATCGGGCGTGAAGGATATATCTGCGTAGCCCCGGCGGGCAGTTCCCGTTACAGAACTCACGAGAGCCGCTTTTGCGGAATTCAGGTGGTACCGCGGTATTATATCGCCCTGAAGCCATGTGCTTCAGGGCGTTTTCAGCTTTAAGGGGGGTGTGATCGTGGGATACGCCGCATTGCCCGGCGCCGGCTGCTCCCACGTGAGCGTACCCGGACGAGAGGAACAAACAAATTATTTAATAATATATTCAGGAGTGTAATTATGAAAGAGCTTCCGAAAGTGTATGACCCCAAATCGGTCGAAAAGAAAATATATGATATGTGGATGGAGGGCGGCTACTTCAAGGGCAGGATAGACCCGGACAAAAAGCCCTTCTCCATCGTCATGCCGCCTCCCAACGTCACCGGCCAGCTCCACATGGGCCATGCGCTCGACTCCACGCTTCAGGACATCCTCACCCGCTATAAGCGCATGCAGGGCTATTCTGCGCTGTGGCTCCCCGGCGTAGACCATGCCGGTATCGCCACCCAGATAAAGGTGGAGGAGGTCCTCCGCAAGACCGAGGGCAAGACCCGCTACGACCTCGGCCGTGAAAAGTTCCTCGAGCGCGTCTGGGACTGGAAGGACCAGTACGGCGACAGGATAGTCGAGCAGCAAAAGAGCATGGGCGTTTCCTGCGATTGGGACAGGAGCCGCTTCACCATGGACGATACCTGCGCCAAGGCCGTCCGCGAGACCTTCTGCGACCTCTATGAAAAGGGCCTCATCTACAAGGGCAAGCGCATCATAAACTGGTGTCCGCACTGCCGCACCGCGCTCTCCGACGCGGAGGTCGAGTATAAGGACATCCCCGGCAGCTTCTGGTATATCCGCTATCCCATTGAGGGCTCTGACGAGGAGTTCACCATCGCCACCACCCGCCCCGAGACCATGCTGGGCGACACCGGCGTCGCCGTCAACCCGAACGACGAGAAGTACCGTCACCTTGTCGGCAAAAACGCCATACTGCCCCTCGTGGGACGCAGGCTCCCCATCGTCGCGGACGACTATGTCGAGCTGGGCTTCGGCACCGGCGCGGTCAAAATGACCCCCTGCCACGACCCCAACGACTACGAGGTCGGTCTGCGCCACGGTCTCGAGCAGATACAGTGCATAGACGAGGACGCGAAGATCATAAACGGCGGCAAGTACAACGGCATGGACCGCTACGAGTGCCGCAAGGCCATCGTTGCCGACCTTGAGGAGGCCGGATACATGGTCAAGATCGAGCCGTACAGCCACAATGTCGGCTGCTGCTACCGCTGCGGCACCGTGGTCGAGCCGCTGACCAGCCCACAGTGGTTCGTCAAGATGGCCCCGCTCGCGAAAAAGGCCATCGAGGTCGTGAAGGACGGCCGCATAAAGTTCGTCCCCGAGCGCTTCACCAAGACCTACCTCAACTGGATGGAGAATGTCCACGACTGGTGCATTTCCCGTCAGCTCTGGTGGGGACATCAGATACCCGCGTGGTACTGCGCCGACTGCGGCCACGTCACCGTCTCCCGCGAGGACGCCGTGGAGTGCGAATGCTGCCGCAGCAGGAATATAAAGCGCGACGAGGACGTCCTTGACACATGGTTCTCCTCCGCGCTCTGGCCGTTCTCCACCATGGGCTGGCCGGAAAAGACCGAGGAGCTGGGCTACTGGTACCCGACCTCCGTCATGGTCACGGGCTATGACATCATCTTCTTCTGGGTCGCGAGGATGATATTCTCCGCCATGGAGCAGATGGATAAGGAGCCGTTCGGCACCGTCTTTATCCACGGCCTCGTGCGCGACAGTCAGGGACGCAAAATGTCCAAGTCCCTCGGCAACGGTATCGACCCGCTGGAAATGGTCGAGAAGTACGGCGCGGACGCTCTGCGCTTCAATCTCATCACCGGCAACTCTCCCGGGAACGACATGCGCTTCTATGTGGAGAAGTGCGAGGCAATGCGCAACTTCTGCAATAAGATATGGAACGCCTCCCGCTTTGTGATGATGAATCTCACCATCGACAAAAACGAGCTGCCCGAAAAGCTCGAGATCGAGGATAAGTGGATACTCTCCAAGCTCAACGACGTCGTCAAAGAGGTCTGTGAGAACATGGACGCCTTTGAGCTGGGCGTGGCCGCGGGCAAGATATACGACTTTATCTGGGACAGCTACTGCGACTGGTATATCGAGCTTACCAAGCCCCGCCTCAACGGAGAGAACGAGGAGTCGAAGCTCGCCGCGCAGAAGGTGCTGCTCTACGTCCTCACCGAGATACTCAAGCTCCTCCACCCGTTCATGCCCTTCATCACCGAGGAGATATGGCAGGCCCTGCCTCACGAGGGCGAGGCGCTGATGATCGAGCGCTACCCCGAGTACAGATCGGAGCTGAGCTTCCCCGCGGACGAGCAGAACTTCGAGATGGTCATGACCGCCATCAAGGCTGTCCGCGCCCGCCGCAGCGAGATGAACGTTCCGCCATCCAGAAAGGCGCACCTCATCATCGCCACCGAAAAGAAGGCGGCCTTTGAAGCCGGCAGCGGATATATCTGCAAGCTTGCCTACGCAAGCGAGGTCAGCGTCGTCGACGCGCCTCCCGCCGGGAGCGAGAGCATGGTATCCGTCATCACCGACAACGCCCGCATGTTCATGCCAATGGCTGAGCTTGTCGACCTCGACAAGGAGCGCGCGCGTATCGCCAAGGAGCTTGCCAACGCCGAGAAGCAGCTCGCGGGGCAGAACGCGAAGCTTGAAAACCAGAACTTCGTCAGCCGCGCGCCCGAGGCGGTCGTTAACGCCGAGCGTGAGAAGAAGGCGAAGCTCGAGGCCCTCATTGAAAACCTCAGAGCGAGCCTTGCGGCTCTGGGCTGAGATCAATATTAAAAAAGCCCCCGATCGGGGGCTTTTTTGAAGAATGGGAAGGAAAAAAATGAAAGAACAGGCGCTTGAATATCTGAGCGGGGACATGCTGCTGAATATCGACATGATCGAGTGCATACGCCGCGGCCTGTGCGACATACTCTATGCCGAGAGCGACGGCGTGCTGATAAAGGCGCGCGGCTCCGACGCGTATATGCTCTCCTGCGACAGCGCCGGCACGGCACTGCGGATCACCGCCGGGCATGATATCGACCTTCTCGTGCTTCATCAGATGGAGCAGAAGGCGGAAGTCTGCGAGGCGCTGGGGCTGTGCGCCGGGGACGAGTGCTTTCAGGGCGCGTATACGAGGAAGGAGCCTCTGCCCGAGAACGGCGCGGACATACGCTGCCTCGACGAGAACTTTGCCGAAAAGATCATTGAGGCATACGACATGTACGAGCCGAAGCATATAAGGACGCTCCTTGAGCGAAGGCTCATGTACGGCGTGTTCGACAACGGGGAACTTGCGGGCTTCATCGGCTGGCACGACGAGGGGTCGCAGGGAATGCTCCATGTGTTTCCCGAGTACCGCCGCCGGGGCCTTGCCGAGGCGCTCGAGCGACGGCTCATCAATATCGACCTCAGACGGGGCTATACGCCGTTCGGTCAGCTTTTTATCTGGAACGACGCCTCGCGCAGGCTCCAGGAGAAGCTCGGCATGGACTTCGCCGACGGCCATATCTGCTGGCTCTGGAAAGAAAAAGAATGACACAGCGCCGTTATTCGGCATAATACGCAGTAAAAAGAATATAGAATGGCATCGCGTAGCTTGCTATGCGGTGCCATTTTTGCGTTCGAAGGAGAAATATGATGAACATAAGTGCAGCATTTTCGGCCGGGAAGCTGACGGTCTATCTCGCCGGG
Source organism: uncultured Oscillospiraceae bacterium (assembly GCA_934573855.1). Classification (GTDB taxonomy): domain Bacteria; phylum Bacillota; class Clostridia; order Oscillospirales; family Oscillospiraceae; genus Limivicinus. The sequence continues at coordinate 14,234 of CAKTMF010000003.1, forward strand.
GAGCTTGACCATCACGAGGCGCGCTCGGTCACGGAGACGGTGGACGCCCTTATCGACGAGTATCTTCCCCGCGACTGTGTGCTGGTCATGTCGGGCCTTACCTTCATGGACTCGTCCGGTATCGCAGTCATCATCAAGACCGGTAAAAGAATGAAAACACTGGGCGGCCGGGCGTGGATCGAGAACCCGTCAAAGCAGCCCCGGCGCGTAATAGACGCCTCCGGTATCGACAGGCTCGTGCCGGTGGCCATCGGCAAGTAAGGAGGAGAAAATGAACGCCAGCAATTACATAAAGATCGAATTTCCCAGCAAGAGCAGCAACGAGGCCTTCGCAAGGACCGCGGCGGCGGCCTTTGCCTCACAGCTCGACCCCACCATGGACGAGCTGGGTGACATACGCACAGCGGTCTCAGAGGCGGTGACGAACGCCATCGTCCATGCCTACCCCGACAGCATAGGCAAGATCAGCATGCGCCTGAGAATATTGGGCAGGGACACGCTCGAGGTCTCCGTGCGCGACTGGGGCCGCGGCATAGAGGACGTCGAGCGCGCGATGACGCCCCTCTATACCACGGGCGGAGAGGAGCGGAGCGGCATGGGCTTTACCATCATGGGGAGCTTTATGGACAAGCTGCGGGTGCGCTCCACGCCCGGAAAGGGGACCACCGTCACCATGCAGCGCTGTATCCGCACAAGAGTGAGCGTAAGATGAGCGAGGAGCTGATCACGGCCATACGCGCGGCGCGGAGCGGCGACAGAGACGTTGCCGGGAGACTGGTGGAGGAAAACTCCGGCCTTATCTGGAGCGTGGCGCGGCGGTTTTTCGGACGCGGCGTCGACGCGGAGGATCTCTATCAGCTCGGCTGTGTCGGCCTTCTCAAGGCCATCGACGGCTATGATGAGAGCTTCGGCACAAAATTCTCCACCTACGCCGTGCCGAAGATATCGGGCGAGATACGGCGTTTTCTCCGCGACGACGGCATGATAAAGGTGAGCCGCGGCATAAAGGAGCAGGCGGCGCAGCTCCACGCGGCAAGGACAGCCCTTGAGCAGCGCATAGGCCGCGAACCGAGCATATCCGAGCTTTCCCGGGAAACGGGCATGAGTCCGGAGGATATCGCCTTTGTCGAGACCGCCACCGGCCAGACCGAGAGCCTCCAGAAGGAGAGCGGAGAGGACGGCTTCACGCTTGAGCTCGTGCTGGGCGATTACGGCGCGGAGGAGAAGATGGTGGAGCATGTCGCGCTGAGGACGGCCATCGACGAGCTTCCCGAGCGGGAGCGGCAGGTGATAGCGCTGCGCTATTATCACGGCATGACGCAGCAGAACTGCGCCAAGGTCATGAGAGTTTCGCAGGTGCAGATCTCGCGCCTCGAGCGCCGCGCGGTGGATATGCTCAAAGAAAAGCTGAAATGAAAACACGAGGCGGCAGTATGCCGCCTCGTGTCGTTTCGTTTACGTTTCGGCTTCCCCCTCGGAGGAAGCTGTCACCGCAGGTGACTGATGAGGGGAAATGCACGACCTTCCGCTGCGGGCAGCGTGAAAAAGCGCCGTCAGAAGATCACGTTTATATCCACTCTTCCGCTGAAACCGCTCATCGTGCCGGACTCCGTGAACTGCCACATATCATAGTCGTAGAAGAACGTCGGCAGACTCTGGCCGCGCGTGTAGTTCGCGAGCCATATGGAATAATGCGATACGGGCAGGTAGTCGAGCGTAGTACCGAAAAAGTTCTGACTCGCGTAGACGCCCGCCTCATATCCGGCGGTCTCTATCGTGTCGCAGAATACCCGTGCGAGCGAGGTCCTCTGCGTGATGGAGAGGAGGTCCGCCCGCCCGTCGGGGTATTCGCCGGAGTACTCCGAGTCGAAGTATATCGGCATATCGAGAGGAATATGGGCGAGCCGTTTCAGCGTGAAATTCGCCTCCTCCACCGCCTCCTCCGGGGTTATGGCGGTCGAGTAGAAGTACAGGCCCAGCTTTATCCCGGCCTTCCTCGCACCATGGAGATAGGAGTAGAGAAAGCTGTCGTCATAGGTGCGGCCGGAGGTCCATCCGCGCCCGCCCACGCGCAGTATGCAGAAATCGACGCCGTTGGCCTTTGCCGCCTCCCAATTCACGCAGTTGTTGTATGAGGAGACGTCAACGCCGATAGCCTTTGCCTTGACGCCGTTATCGTCAAAGAAATATTTTTTCCCGTTTATCCTGTGGAAGCCGGTCAGCCGCCGCCCGTTAACTCCGATATAGCAGATGTCTCCATCGATGAGCTGCCAGCCGCCGGACTGTGCGCCGCGCTCTACCGGCACGGCCTCGATATCATACAGGTCGTTTATCGTGTTGTCCGGGTGGATAAGCTCGACCTTTTCCACATGCAGCGCAGTGCTTTCGTCGGTAAGAAATCCGTCCGGCGAGATGAAGCGCAGACCGTAGGCCCTGCCGCTCTGCGGCCTGCTGACGAGGACGACGTCGCTGGGCTTGCCGTTGCTCCGGTAAAGGAGATAGCCGTTTTCGTCGGTGCTGAAGTGATAGGAGTATACGATGTTCCCGTTTTCGTCCACCGCATAGTCCCCATCGGCGGACGCGGCGCGCCAGCGGCGCTTGTTCACCTGAACGGTGACGCTGTCGGGCGCGAGATAAACGCCCTGCCGCTCCATGCTGACGGTGTACTCGCCGCGGGCAAGCCCCTCGAGATAAAGGCTTCCGTCCGGCTCCGTATCGTATGCGAAGACGCTGCCGTTCGGGAAGAGGACGCTGACAGAGAGACTCTCGTTTTCAACGGCGTGACCGCTCTCGCTCCTGACGACGATGTACAGATCCTCCTCCGTAGACGTGGCGGAGAGGGTCGTTTTTATTTCCCGTGCCTCCGGCTCGGGGGCCTCCGCCGCCAGCGGGGAGGCAGCGGCTCCGACCGCGTTCTTCGCCTCAAGGTAGCGCACGAACTGCGACACGAACAGCACGAGGCACAAGAACAGTATGACCGTACACAGCAGCGCCGCCGCGGCCGTGCGGCTTATTTTTTTATTGTCTTTATTCATATAAGCTCAGGACTCTTCCTCGTCCTCTCCGAGAAAAATTTCGTAGTAAAGATCTTGCAGCAGCTCTCCGGTGCTGTTCAGGCCCTGCTCGTCTTTTCCGAGGTCTATTTCTGCATTTTTTTAGTTAAGCCCGTCCAGCCCCTTTTCAGCAGCCGCGTGAAATTGCTCCACAGGAAGTGATAGACTACCGCGGCAGCGAGCGTCAGAATGAAGATCCCGACGGCGTACAGTATATCCTCGCCGAGTGAGCTTATTCCCGCCCAGACCTCGAAATAGCAGAGGAGAAGCACAAGGTAGTGGACAAGGTACCATTCATAGCTTATCGACGATAGCTTCACCATGAATGAGTTGAGCGGCCTGATACCCAGCTTGTACAGGGCGAGCGCGCAGAAGATAAAGCCCGCGGCGCTCGGAGCGTCGCCGAACGCGCCGACTATGCCGCCGGCAAAATAGCACACCAGCAGCAGCGCGTAGCCGGCCGCGCCGAGGAGAAGGAGCTTGAGCGCGGACGTGCGCTCGAACCATGCGGCCACGCCGTCGATATGCTCCGCTGCGGCCATCCCGGCGGCAAACTCAAACAGGAACTGCAGGAAGAAGCTGTTCCATATACGCTCTCCGCTTATCCCCGTGATCACGGTAAATGCTGCCCAGATAACGTTCACGGTAAACGTCAGCACGAGGAAGCGGCGCGTACCGAGTTTTTTATATATCCTCACGAGCAGGGGAAATACCAGATAGAACTGGATGATCGTCGAGATGAACCAAAGATGTCCGCCGAACGTGACCTCATACTGCGGGAAGAACATCTTGTAGAGAAAGACGTGGCTCATCAGCGCGGAGAAGCGGTCGACGCCGGAGGCAAGATAGACGTTCTGGCAGTAATAGGAGATGATAACGATGATGATATAGGGGAAATAGACCTTTGAAAGACGCTTGAGCCAGAACCGCGGCGCGGAAAGGGGGCGTCTCCTCTGCGAGTAGTACAGCCCGAAGCCGGATATCACCAGAAACGCCTGACAGCCCGTCCCGAGGACAAAGCCCAGACGGCGCAGGATATCCGGGATGAACTGCATGTATATCGTGACGAAGTGATAGATGACGACGCAGGTTATCGCCAGCGCCTTTATGAAGTCGACGGCGTCAAGTTTTTTGAAATCACTCATGCAAATACCTGACCAAATAAACTATTTTCCCGTATAGGATATCCGAAAAACTGTGCAAAGTCAAGGAAAAGGACGAAAGCGCCGAATATGCTTGAGAATGGCGCACGGTTGTGGTAAAATCACGCACATGGACATGAATTTTGAAAAAAGATATATCGAGGCGCGCAGAAAGGTCATCTGCGCGGATTTCGCATACCTCAACGACAAGCAGCGCGAAGCGGTGATGGCCACGGAGGGGCCGCTGCTGATACTTGCGGGCGCCGGAAGCGGCAAGACCACGGTATTGATAAACCGTATCGCGAACCTTCTCAAGTACGGCCGGGCGGGCGACAGCACGCAGATAGACGAGTTTGCCGCGGAGGAGGATATCTCCGTCATGGAGCGCGGCGGACCGGAGGCGCAGCGTCTCGCGGCGCTTGACCCGGTGAAGCCGTGGCGCATTCTCGCCATCACTTTCACGAACAAGGCGGCGGACGAACTCAAGGAGCGCCTTGAGAAAAAGCTCGGCGGCGAGGCGAACGACATCTGGGCCTGCACCTTCCACTCGGCGTGCGTGCGTATCCTCCGCCGCGACGCGGAGAAGCTGGGCTTTCCGTCCAATTTCACCATATACGACACCTCCGACAGCATGAGCCTTGCAAAGCGGATAATAAAGGATATGGGGCTGGACGAAAAGACCTTTTCGCCCCGCAGCATGCTCACCGAGATAAGCCGTGCCAAGGACGCGCAGATATCCGCCAAGGCATATCTTGCCGAGGCGAGGCAGTCCGGGGACATCCGCCGCATACATATAGGCGAGATATACAGCGAGTATATGCGCCGCATGTTCTCCGCCGGGGCGATGGATTTTGACGATCTCATATCCTTCACGGTAAAGCTCCTTCAGGAGCATGACGACGTGCGCGGATACTGGCAGGAGCGCTTCCGGTATGTACTTATAGACGAGTATCAGGACACGAACCACCTCCAGTATCTCTTCGCCTCCATCCTCGCGGGGAAGTGGGGCAATATCTGCGTCGTGGGCGACGACGACCAGAGCATTTATAAATTTCGCGGCGCGACCATTGAGAATATACTCTCCTTTGAGGACGAGTACCGAAACTGCCGCACTATACGCCTCGAACAGAACTACCGCAGCACCGGCCACATCCTCGACGCGGCTAACGCCGTTATCCGCAACAACATAGGGCGCAAGGGCAAGGAGCTGTGGACGAACGCGGGACCGGGGCTGCCCCTGGAGCTTTATGTGGCGGACAACGAGAATGACGAGGCGCAGTACGTCGCCTCGCACATCATGGACAGCTTCGGCCACGGCGCGAACTGGCGCGACCACGCGGTGCTGTACCGTATGAACGCGCAGTCAAACGCCGTCGAATTTGCCTTCAAGCGCAGCGGCATACCCTACCGTATCATCGGCGGCACAAGGTTCTTTGAGCGCGCCGAGGTCAAGGACATGCTTGCTTACCTTAGCGTCATATCCTACCCGGCGGACGATCTGCGCCTCATGAGGATAATAAACGTCCCCACGCGCGGCATAGGCGAGCGGAGCGTCGAGACGGCGCGCACACTCGCAAATGACGCGGGAGTTTCGATATTCGACGTGATATCAAACGCCGACAGCCACAGGGAGCTTCAGCGCGCGTCAATAAAGATGCGCCAGTTCGCCGCGCTCATAGACGAGCTTCGCGCCTTTGCCGAGAACAGCACTCCCGACCTCCTCTACGATGAGCTGCTCGAAAAGACGGGCTATCTGCGCACACTCGAGGAGTCCGACGACAGCAAGGACGCCTCCCGCGCCGAGAACGTCAGGGAGCTTAAAAGCAGCATCATATCCTACATGAAGGAATCCGGAGACGATACGCTCGAGGGCTACCTTGCGAACGTCGCGCTCTATACCGACATGGACAACTACGACAAGGACGCTGACGCGGTGGTCATGATGACCATGCACAGTGCCAAGGGACTTGAGTTCCCGTATGTATTCATCGTCGGCATGGAGGAGGGAATATTCCCCAACATGCGCGCAATAGGCGAAAGCGAGGAGATGGAGGAGGAACGGCGGCTCTGCTATGTGGCTGTCACGCGGGCAAAGACCCGACTCGACCTTGTCTGTGCGCGGCAGCGTATGCTCTTCGGCCGCACGACGGCAAACAGAGTCTCACGCTTCGTCGACGAGATACCGTCGGAGGACATCAAAAAGAACATACCCAAGGGCTACGGCTACAGCGACAGGAGCCGCGAGAGCGCGGTATACACCCCGCCGCAGAGGAACTACCGCGTCGATCCCCCGGCGCAGAGGACAGCAAAGGCGGCCGCCGCGCCGCAGTTCTCCCTCGGCGACGGCGTCTGTCACAAGGTGTTCGGCCGCGGCGTCATAACGAAAATGATCCCCATGGGCGGGGATCATCTGGTAGAGATAGATTTCGAAAACATCGGCAGCAAGAAGCTCATGCTCCGCGCCGCCGCGATGTATATGACAAAAGAGTGAGGAAAATGGATAAAAAGGGCTTTTTCGGGCGGCTGGCGCTTTTCGCCACCGCTCTTATATGGGGTACGTCCTTCGTGATCATGAAGAATACTCTCAGCAGTCTGGGAGTGTTCTGGATGCTTGCCGTGCGATTTACCGTGTCAGCGGTGCTTCTCGCGCTCCTCTCACGGAAAAAGCTCAGGCACATGAGCAGGGAAGTCCTCAGAGGAAGCGTCCTGATGGGCCTTTGCCTCGCTGCCGCGTATATTTTCCAGACCTACGGCCTCGTGTATACGACTCCAGGCAAAAACGCATTCCTCACCACGGCCTACTGCGTGCTGGTCCCCTTTATGGCGTGGGGGATATACCGCCGCAGACCGAATGCCGCGGACGTTATTGCCGCAGTGCTTTGTATCGCGGGCATAGGGTTTGTTTGTCTTGATAACGGCTTCAGCGACGTGAATCTCGGCGATATGCTCACCCTGTGCTGCGGCGTTTTCTATGCGCTTCAGCTTATAATGCTCGAGCATTACGGCCCGGGGAACGACGCGCTGGCGATAACGGCGGTCGAGTTTGCCGTGGGCGCGGCGGTATTTTGGTGCGGCGCGCTGCTGTTCGAGAGCGCCCCGGCAGGCGTTGACCCGGGCGCGTGGTGGAATATCGCGTATCTGAGCATAGTCTGTACCGCCGTGTGCTATTTCCTCCAGACATGGGGGATGAAGTATACTCCCTCCGCTCAGGGCGCGGTGATACAGACCTTTGAGGCGGTTTTCGGCGTGCTGTTCTCGGTGCTGCTCTACGGCGAGCCGCTGACCCCGAGACTCATCATCGGCTTCGCGCTCATATTCGTCTCCGTGGTCATCCCGGAGATAGTTCCAAAGCCATCAGCGGCAAAAACGGAATAACGCTGCGCCCCGCTCACGGCGTCGTGAGCGGGGCGTGTTTTCATATTGAAACGATCTCCGGCGCGGCTTTGCGCCTCACCGCGTCGTCATAAAGGACGGAGCTTTCCCGTCCCGCTCCGGCCAGCACGATGAGATCCGGACGGAGACAGCGAAGCGCCGTTTCTCCGCCTTTTTGCTCCTCATAATAGAGCCAGCCGCCGCTTATCTTCACCGGCACCGACGAGCAAATGAGCTTCACGCCCCTGAGCGCGAGATGATGAGCCGCCCACGAGCGGTCGTTTTCCGCGCAGCCGGGCATGATATCGTGGGTATCCGCAATGACGGCGGCCTTTTTGCAGCCCATCTCGGACATGAGCCACCACGCACACGCGCAGCCAACTCCGTCACCGCCGATGATAACGACGCTCTTCCCGCGGACGTCGGGGAGCGAACCGGGGCGCTTCATGACGTTCTCGGCAAAGACAAAGGGTATCTCGCCCCAGCCGGGGATGGGCGGAACGTTGATCTTCGTACCCACGGCAAAGACGATACTCTCAAAGCCGCCGGCCGCGAGTATCTCCGCGTCCGCTCTCGTTGAGAGCCTTACGGTGATGTTGGAGCATTCGGCGACGCGCTTTCTCAGGCTTGAAAGATAGTTATTTATCGAGCTGTTAATAGTCGGACGGGCAAGGGCGCAGAGCCTGCCGCCAAGTGCGTCGGAGGACTCAAACAGCGTAACGGAGCGGCCGTTTCGCGCGGCCTCGAGCGCGTACAGCATGCCGCGCATGCCCCCTCCGACGACGGCTGTGCGCTTCCTCGGCGCGGGGATGACGTTGAACGCTGCCCCCTGTGCCTCAAAACAGTAGGGGATAATGTCGGCGCATTTGCCCTGCGCGGCCTTCTCGCACCAGAGCGCGTCCGCGTCTATGGCAGGGCCGGGGGAAACGGCGCTGCACATGCCGTCTCTCAGCGCGGCCTCGGCAGTGTCGGGGCAGCCGAGCTTGCCCGAGCTGATCACGGATACCTCCCTGCCGCTGTTGGCTTTCACCCCGGCCGCCTTGAAGTAGTCAAGCACGGCCCTCGAAACGTCGAGACAGCACCCCGCAGGCATTGCGGCAGCGGGGGAGAGCAGCCATTCGGTCTCGCGGGAGCCGAGGAGCGTTTCAAACATATCCGCTCCGGCCTCCGTGAGCCGTTCCATATAGCGCAGAGTGTCGGCAATGCAGCGCTGCCTCCGGCCGGCGTTTTCTCCGCCGCTCTCGTTCACGGCGTGACTGAGCGCGATACGGTACAGGATCGGGAGGTTTTTGCCGATACGGGCGCGTATCTCGCTCACAAGCCCGACGCCGAACGCGCATGGGTCACTGTATCTGCCGAGGAGCTTCCTGTTCCACGCCCTGCTGCTCATCCTGTCGAGCAGACTTTCGGAAACGCCGTAGAGGCATATCCCGTCAAAGCCTGAGGAAACGGCGTTCGCCGCCGCCTGCGCAGCGCTTTTTATAAGCCGCGTATAGCCCGAGTCGGAGGAGAGAGGCGACGCGGGGTCGACCTTTTCGGAGATCATATCGAGCTGCGCCAGTATGAGAGAGCCGCGGGCATGCACTCCCGCCGTCAGCTCGCGCCAGCCGTTCGCCGTGAACGCGGAGCCGTCCGCCGGGACGGGCTGCGTGCATAAAAGCCCCGTGCCGCCCTGAGCGCGCTCGATGAAAAAGCGCTTCATGCTCTCTGCGGGCGCGCCGCTTTGCAGCTCCGGCATATCGCCCGGCGCGGGGATATAGACGACTCTGTTCTTCGCGGTGAGGCCGTTATACTCTATGGCAGAAAACAGGTGCCTGTACGGATACAGCGCGTTTGTGAACGCCGCACCGCCCATGCGGGAGCCGAGTTTTCTCCCTGTATCCCATGACGCATATTCACGTTCAAGCTCGCAGACCAGCTCGTCTTTTCTGATTTTTTTCATTCAGCGTCTCCCCTCTATATATGCAATATGCAAGGGTCATTCTACCCAATTTTATCATTCGATCGAACAAATGGCAAGGAAATAATCACCTTGCCTCGCGTTTGGGGCTATGCTATAGTACAAATGAGGTGAAGAGCATGAAGTACGTTCGCCCGGAGTATTATGACGATTTCAGGTGCATTGCGGACAAATGCCGCCACAGCTGCTGCGTCGGTTGGGAGATAGATGTAGATCCCGACGCCCTCGCACGCTACCGTGCGCTTGAGGGGCCGCTTGGGGAGCGGCTGAGAAGCTCCGTATCCATGGAGCCTGAGCCGCATTTTATCCTCGGCAGGGACGAGCGCTGCCCGTTCCTGAACGGACGCGGCCTGTGCGAGCTTATCCTTGAGCTGGGCGAGGACTCGCTGTGCGATATCTGCGCGGAACACCCGCGATTCTATAACGAGTTTTCCGCGCGGACGGAATACGGCGTAGGCATGTGCTGTGAGGCTGCGGCGAAGCTGCTGCTTGAACGGGACGGCGCGGTCCCCCTCGTCTGCGAGGATCTCGGGGGCGGCGAGCCGGAGGAGGAGCGGGAGCTGTTCGAGCTTCGTGACAGGATACTTCTGACGCTGGGCGGCAGAGAGTTCACGCGCGCCATTTTCCGTGCGGCGGAAATGGCGGGAACGAAGCTGCCGGAGGCGGATATATGCGCGTGGCGCGATATGCTGCTTGGCCTTGAACGACTGGACGAGGGCTGGACCGAAAAGCTGGACGGTCTGCGGAACGTTGGCAAGGCGGAGCTTGAAGCCGCGCTGAACGACGGGCGCTATGCCCGTGTCGCGGAATACATTATCTTCCGCCATTTTGCTGCGGCGGAGGCCGATAAACGCGGGGCAGTGGTGTGCTTCGCATATTTCACGGCGGCCGTCGTGTGCGCGCTTGACCTGCGCTTCGGCCGCGACAGCGAACATATGAGGATGTTTTCTGCGGAGATCGAGTATTCCGACGAAAACGTCGCCCTGATACTCGATAAATTCACATAAAACCTTTGCTTTTGCGGCATTTGTATGCTATCATTAGTCGTTAATAAAATAGGAGAGGTATAGCCGCATATGAAGCTATGCGGCCTATCGCAGGAAAAACATGCCAGACTTCAGAAACGAAATCGAACGGCGCAGGACGTTTGCCATTATCTCGCACCCTGACGCCGGCAAGACGACCCTTACAGAAAAGCTCCTTCTCTACGGCGGGGCGATACAGATGGCCGGCTCTGTCAAGGGCAAGGCAACGGCAAGACACGCCGTGTCCGACTGGATGGAGCTCGAAAAGCAGAGAGGTATCTCCATCACCTCCTCCGTAATGCAGTTCGAGTACGAGGGCTACTGCATAAATATCCTCGATACGCCGGGACATCAGGACTTCTCTGAGGACACCTACCGCACTCTCATGGCGGCGGACTCCGCCGTTATGGTCATCGATGCCGCGAAGGGCATAGAGCCGCAGACGAGAAAGCTCTTCAAGATCTGCGCCATGCGTCACATTCCGATATTTACATTTATAAACAAGCTCGACCGTGAGGCGCGCAGTCCCTACGATCTAATGGAGGAGCTTGAGAACGAGTTCGGTATCGGCACCTACCCCATGAACTGGCCCATCGGCTGCGGCCAGGAGTTCAAGGGCGTGTACGACCGCGAGAAGAAGGAGATACTCGCCTTTACAGAGCTTCACCGCGGCTCGAGCAGGATAAAGGCCGTCGAGTGCAGCCTTGACGACACCGAGACTCTTGACGCCCTCATCGGCTCGCGTCTGCGCGGAACGCTCTCCGACGATATCGAGCTTCTGGACGGCGCGGGCTACGAGTTCGATATCGGCCTCGTCCGCAGCGGTAAGCTCAGCCCGGTGTTCTTTGGCTCCGCGCTCAATAACTTCGGCGTCGAGCCGTTCCTCGAGAGCTTCCTGAGAATGACCATGCCGCCGCTGCCGCGCATATCGAACGACGACGTCATCGACCCCTTTGACGAGCGCTTCTCCGCCTTCGTTTTCAAGATACAGGCCAACATGAACAAGGCGCACCGCGACCGTATCGCCTTCATGCGTATCTGCTCCGGCAGATTTGAACGCGACAGGGAGTATTTCCATGTTCAGGGGGGCAAGGCGCTCAGACTCGCCCAGCCCCAGCAGCTCATGGCCTCAGAGCGCGCCATAATCGACGAGGCGTATGCCGGCGACATCATCGGAGTATTCGACCCCGGCATATTCTCCATCGGCGACACCATATGCGAGAAGGGGATGAACGCCTGCTTCGAGGGTATCCCGACCTTCGCGCCGGAGCATTTCGCCGGCGTTGAACGCACCGATACCATGAAGCGCAAGCAGTTTGAAAAGGGGATAATGCAGATAGCGCAGGAGGGCGCGATACAGATCTTCCACGAGCCGTATACCGGCGTTGAGGAGGTCATCGTGGGCGTCGTCGGCGTTCTGCAGTTCGAGGTGCTTGAATACCGGCTCCGGACGGAGTACGGCGTCGATATCCGCCGCAGGGCAATGCCCTACGAGCTTGTCCGCTGGGTCGAGAACGAGGATATGGACATAAGCTCCCTTAACCTTACCAGCGATACCAAGTGGGTGCAGGATTTCAAGGGGAACAATCTGCTCCTCTTTACGTCTGAATGGTGCATTAATTGGGCGCTTCAGAAGAACGAGGGCCTCAGACTCAGAGAATTTAACAGGGAGTGATCACGATGGCAGATAAACTTGTTGTTGAAATATTCAAATTAAAGACGGCGGACCAGTTTTCAAAGTCACTTTCCGAGAAGGACAGCCGGCTTGAGGCTGTCAGCGCGGCCGCGGCCGCGGCCTCCAATGCCTGCGCACTCGCCCGCCGCGCCGCGCTCATCGCGAAGGACGGCATAAAGGATAACGAGCGCCTCGACTATATCGACAGAAACCTGGAGATCGTCAGGGGCTATATGGTCCATCTCATCGACGAGGACGTCAAGAGCCGCGGCCCGCTCAACAGAGCGCGCAGGGAAGGCGCCGCCCGCGAGATCGAGGCGTGCATACAGCCCGCCACCTGTATCGCGGCTGAGGTCATAAACATGATGAGCCAGTGCCTCGGCTTTATGAACGAGCTTGCCGGTATCTGTCCCGCCGGGGCCCTGCACTATCTGGGCGAGGCGGCGGAGCTTGCCGTGTCCGCTCTGAGGAGCTGCCGTCTCTATATCCTCAATATGATAAAGGGCAGCACGGACGACACCTATCTCTATGTCACGCGCAAGGAGAATCAGGTGGCGCTCGACGACAGCCTCGCGGTATACGCCTCCATAATCGAAAAGGTCGAGACCGCGTTGAAATGATCTTTGCTCAGCGGGGAGGTTCAGCCCATGAACAGCAAAATAGAGCAGCTTCGCCGGATAGTTGAGGAGAGCGATAATATCGTGTTCTTCGGCGGCGCGGGAGTCAGCACCGAGAGCGGCATACCCGACTTTCGCAGTGTGGACGGGCTTTATAACCAAAAGTGGAAATACCCGCCCGAGACCATCCTCAGCCACAGCTTTTTCGAGCGTTGGCCGGAGGAGTATTACCGCTTTCACCGTGAAAAGCTGGTCGTTGACGGCGTAAAGCCCAACCGCGCCCATATCCGCCTTGCGGAACTTGAGGCGGCGGGAAAGCTCCGCGCTGTGATCACCCAGAATATCGACGGACTGCATCAGGCGGCGGGCAGCAAAAACGTGCTGGAGCTTCACGGAAGCATACTGCGCGCATACTGCTCGCGGTGCCGCAGGCCGTATGACGCGTATGCCATGAACCACGGCGAGGGCGTCCCCAAATGTACCTGCGGCGGCGTTATAAGGCCGGATATAGTTTTGTATGAAGAACCGCTCGATCAGGATATAATGGAAAGAGCGGTCAGATACATCCGAAACGCCGATGTGCTGATCGTCGGGGGAACGTCGCTGAACGTATACCCTGCCGCCGGACTCATCAATTACTACCGCGGCGATAAGCTCGTTCTTGTCAATCTGAGCAGCACCCCCTACGACAGCTATGCAGACCTTGTTATAAACGAAAAGATCGGGGAGGTGTTCGCGCAGATATGAGAAAGGTGGATATTTTAGGCGTAAAGTTCGATAATATCGACATCGTTGAGGCTGTCGAACACGCCGTTCGCGTCATGGACGCGCGCAGCGGCGCGTATATGCTTGCGCCCGACTATGAGGCCGTCCTCGCCGCAAGGAACGACAGACGCCTGCGCCTCGCCATGAACGGGGCGGAGATGGTGCTGCCGGCAGGCTCCGGTATCATCGCGGCCTCGCATATCCTTGGGAGTCCCCTCATGCAGGAGATATCCGGCGGAGTGTTCGCCTCCGCGCTCCTCGCCCGCATGAGCGACGGGGGAAGGACCGTCCACCTCGTCGGGAGCGGTGCGGAGATCGAAAAGGCCTCCGCCGCGATGGAAAGGCGATATCCGGGGATAAGAGTCCTTGGCTACTCCGACGTGAGGCTCTTCACAGATGAGCATATCGCGGCCGCGATCAGAGAAGAGTCGCCTGACCTTGTTCTCGCCGGACTTGAGCCGGTGAGTCAGGAGCTGTGGATAGCGGCCAATGTGAAGGAACTCGGAGCGGGACTCGCCGTGGGTCTCGGGAACGTCCTTCGTGATTACGCGGCCGAGCCTGTCCCCGCCGCGCGCAGGTACAAAACTGCGCTTCTCGATTACCCGCGTGTAGTCGCGGCCTCTGTTTTCCAGAGGCTCACGGGGTCGGTATAATAAAAAAGGGCTTCCGAAGAAGCCCCTTTCGGTTCAGCAGCCGCAGGAGTTGCAGCCGCAGCCGTTGTTGTCGTTGCAGCCGCAGGAGTTGCAGCCGCAGCCGCAGCCGTTTCCGCCCCAGCCGAAGAGGATGATTATGAGAATGATTATCCAGAGAGTGCTGTTATTACCACAGGAATTGCAGAACATATAATATTCCTTTCTCCGCGCTTACATGATGTTTGTTCAGCCGTTCCCCGCGCGGAGGGAGACGGTGCACCGCACGTCTGTGTATATGCCCGCCGGACGCGCCGCGTCCCCGGTGCAGAGCGGATAAGTAAGCCTTTGCTCATCGCTCGCGCCATAATATGCTCAGGCACGCCGTTTTGTCACATTGCGGCCGAGGCGCGGCTCACGCGAAACCAAGGAGGTTTTTCATGGCAGATAAAAAAGACAGTAAATTCAATCGCTTCTCGATATCCGAGCAGGGCGATGAGATTTCGACGATAGATGAGCCGAAGGGTGGGCGCGCCGCCATCGGCAAGGCCGCCGGGGAGATCAAGGGCTTTGTCCGCGACACGGGAAAGTCCGTGGACAAGCTATTCATCGACGAGACCGGCGAGGAAAAAAGCAACTACACCGGCGACGAGCAGTCGGAGCGCGACTACAGCCCCGTGCGCCAGAGCAGGGAATACCGCTCGGGCTGTCTCGGCGGGATAATGTATTTCGTGTTTGTGCTGTGCGTCAGCGTCGTCCTTGCATCTCTTGCGTGGATGGCGGTGAGCGACGCGCTCGCCCTGAACAAGAGCGGCTTCACCGCTGAGGTCACGCTGCCCTCGTCGATATTTACCTCGGAGACGGTGGACACCTTTGACGAAAACGGCAACAAGACCGGCACCAAGCGCGTCACCCACGCGGACATAGGCTATGTCGCGAACGAACTCAAGGAGGCCGGACTTATCGAGTATAAGTGGCTCTTCGAGGCATTCTGCAAGCTCTCTACCGCGGACGAAAAGATCAGCCCCGGTACCTATGACCTCAGCTCCAGCTTTGACTACCGTGCGCTCATAAAGAACATGCGCCCCGGTTCGGGCGCCGCGATGACAATAAAGGTGACCATTCCCGAGGGCTTCACCATGCGTCAGATATTCGAGCGCCTTGAGGAGAACGAGGTCTGCTCCTACGACGACCTCATGGAGGCGGCGACCAACGCGACCTTCAATTACTCCTTCCTCGACGGCACGGAGCCGGGCGACCCCAACCGTCTTGAGGGCTTCCTCTACCCCGACACCTATGAGTTTTATGTCGGCATGCAGGCGTCGAGCGCGATAAACAAGCTCCTTGAGACCTTCTACTACAAGCAGACCGCCGACATGCTCAAGATGGCGGAGTACCGCGGCATAACCATGCACGACGTTGTCGTCATGGCCTCGCTCATCGAAAAGGAAGCCGCGAACGACGACGAGCGTCCGATAATCTCCTCGGTAATCTACAACCGCTTCAACGCCGGAATGAGCCTCGGACTTGAGTCCGCCATGCTCTACGTCCACCCCGAGCATGAGGGACTGCCCACAGCGGAAATGATGGAGGAGGATTCGCCCTATAACCTCAACAAAAATCTCGGCCTCCCGCCGACTGCGATATGCAGCCCCGGCATGCCGTCCATCAACGCGGCGCTGAACCCTGCCGACACGCAGTATTACTACTTCATGCTCGACAACGAGACGGGTGCGCACCGCTTCTTCACGAACTACAACGATTTCTATAATTTCGTCAGGGCGCAGAGCAATGGATAAGAGGATCGAGCTTCTCTCTCCGGCGGGGGATATGGAGCGTCTCGTGATGGCGCTCACCTACGGGGCCGACGCGGTGTATATGGCCGGGCGGGAGTTCGGCATGCGCGCCGCCTCCGGCAACTTCGGCGAGGATGAAATGCGCGCCGCCATCGCCCTCACGCACGAAAAGGGCGCGAAGGCCTACGTCACCTGCAATACGCTGCCTCGCGAGGAGGAGCTTTCACGCCTCCCGGCGTACCTTGAGTTTTTGCAGGATGCGGGCGCGGACGCGCTCATAATAGCGGACCTCGGCGTGCTTGAGCTTGCAAAGCGCCACGCTCCCAACGTGAAAAAGCACGTCAGTACCCAGCTTGGCGTCATCAACAGCGCCTCGGCAAACGCCCTGTACGCTCTCGGCGCGGACACCGTCGTCCTTGCGCGCGAAACGCCCATGGAGGACATTCGGAAGATACGCGCGAACACACCGCCGGAGCTTCGGCTCGAAGCGTTCGTCCACGGGGCCATGTGCGTGTCGTTTTCCGGCCGCTGCCTCCTCTCAAACTATCTGACGGGACGCGACGCGAACCGCGGCCAGTGCGCCCAGCCGTGCCGCTGGAAGTATCACCTTGTCGAGGAGACCCGCCCGGGCGAGTATTTTGAGATCAGCGAGGACGGCGGCACCCACATAATGAACTCGCGCGACATGTGTATGATCGAGCATATCCCCGAGCTTATCGACGCCGGAGTCTCCAGCCTCAAGATAGAGGGACGGAGGAAGTCCGCATATTACGCGGCGGTCGTCACCAACGCCTATCGCCACGCCGTGGACGCGGCGCTCGAGGGAAGGCCGCTTGACAGAGTATGGTTAGACGAGACGAACAAGGTCAGCCACCGGCCATACAGCACAGGCTTTTACTACGGCGACCCCGGCCAGTATTACGCCGACGCCACTTACTTCACCTCTGCCGACGTTGCGGCCGTGGTGGAGAGCTGTGACGCCGACGGGAATGCCGTTCTCACCCAGAGGAACAAGTTCTATAAGGGCAACGTGCTGGAGCTTCTGCTGCCGGACGCCGCGCCGGAGAGCTTTACGGCGGAGCATATGTATGATCACGACGGCGAGGAGATCGGCGACACGCGCCGCGCAATGATGGAGATACATATGAAGCTGCCGAGGTACGCGCCGAAGAACTCGATACTGCGCAAATGCAGATAATACTTGACAAAAACGGCACATATGATAAAATCATTCAGGCTATGACGAAACGAGTCGGAGCAGGGTATCACAGAGAGGGGCCGTGAGCTGAAAGGCCTCATACCTCAACCGGCAGCCACTTCCGAGCCTTCCCGCGAGAGCGGGACGTATGCCAGCGTTAAGGGCGCACGAGATACCGCGCATCCGCGCGGCAATCAGGGTGGTACCGCGAATCGACCTTCGCCCCTGTTTCGGGGCGGAGGTATATTTTTTAAGGGGGTATACGGATGAACTGTCTGCGCTGCGGGGCCGTTATGGAGGATCTGGGCCGCGAGGATATACAGCTCGGCCAGTACGGCTTCTTTACGGGACACCTGTCGAACATGCTCTCAGGGTCTCTCGGCGTGAGTATACTCCGCTGCCCGGAGTGCAGAAAAATAGAGCTTTTCGCTGACGACGGGGAGAATGAAAGCTTCTCGGAGAGAATGAGAAAAAATATTTCGGAGGATAAATGAAATGGAAAAACACGGTGTAAATCAGCTTCGTGAAATGTTTCTGAGCTTTTTTGAGAGCAAGGGACATCTCCGCCTTCCCAGCTTTTCGCTCATACCGCAGAACGACGCGAGCCTTCTGCTCATAAACTCCGGCATGGCGCCCATGAAGCCCTATTTCAAGGGCGAGCAGGAGCCGCCGCGCCACCGCGTCTGCACCTGCCAGAAGTGCATACGCACCGGCGACATCGAGAACATCGGCAAGACCGCCCGCCACGGCACTTATTTTGAAATGCTGGGCAACTTCTCCTTCGGCGACTACTTTAAGCACGAGGCCATCGCCTGGAGCTGGGAGTTCCTCACCTCTCCCGAGTGGGTCGGCCTTGACCCCGACAGACTCTACCCCTCCGTTTACGTTGATGACGACGAGGCATTCGACATCTGGAACAAGGAGATAGGCATTCCTGCCGAGCGCATATTCCGCTTCGGCAAGGAGGACAACTTCTGGGAACATGGCGCAGGTCCCTGCGGTCCCTGCTCCGAGATATACTATGACCGCGGCGAGAGGTTCGGCTGCGGCAAGCCCGGCTGCACCGTCGGCTGTGACTGCGACCGCTATATGGAGGTCTGGAACAACGTCTTTTCCCAGTTCGACAACGACGGCCACAACAACTACACCGAGCTCAAGCAGAAGAATATCGACACCGGCATGGGTCTCGAACGTCTTGCCGTCGTCTGCCAGGACGTTGACTCGCTCTTTGACGTCGACACCGTCATGAACATCACCAACAAGGTCAGCGAGCTTACCGGCGCATATTACGGCAAGAGCCATAAGATGGATGTTTCCCTGCGCGTCATCACCGACCACATCCGCAGCGCGACCTTTATGATCTGCGACGGCGTTCTCCCCTCCAATGAGGGCAGGGGCTATGTCCTCCGCCGTCTGCTCCGCCGCGCCGCGCGTCACGGAAAGCTCCTCGGCGTGAACGAGCCGTTCCTCTATAAGGTCATCGACATGGTCGTACACGAGAACGAGTGCCAGTACCCCGAGCTTCGCGACAAGCAGGACTACATTACCCGCGTCGTCAGGACCGAGGAGGAAAATTTTGCCAAGACCATCGACGCCGGCATGAAGATATTTGCTGAGCTTCTTGACGAACACAAGGCAAAGAATGAGACTGTATTCTCCGGCGCCGACGCTTTCAAGCTCTACGACACCTACGGCTTCCCGATAGACCTCACCACCGAGATGTGCGCCGACGAGGGAATGACCGTCAACGAGGACGAGTTCAAGACCCTCATGAACGAGCAGCGCGTCCGTGCGCGCGAGGCACGCAAGGCCCTCGGCGATCTCGGCTGGGCGGGCGTTGAGTTCGGCAAGGGCATTCCCGAGACCGAGTTCGTCGGCTATGACGCTCAGGAATGTGCCGCGAAGGTCCTCGCCATCGTTGCCGAGGGCGAGCTGCGCGACGCCGTGACCGCCGGGACCGAGGCCATCGTAGTACTCGATAAAACGACCATGTACGCCGAGATGGGCGGCCAGGTCGGCGACCACGGCAGCATTAGCGCCGCCGGAGTCAGCTTTACCGTCAACAACGTCCTGAAAAACAAGGGCGGCAAGTTTATGCACTACGGCGTCCTTGAAGAGGGCGAACTCAAGGTCGGCGACAGCGTGACGGCGAGATACTGCGACGTCCGCCGCAGCGCCATCCGCCGCGCCCACAGCGCGACCCATATTCTCCAGTATGCTCTGCGCAAAGTCCTCGGCGACCATGTCCATCAGGCGGGTTCTCTCGTTGAGCCGGACTTCCTGCGCTTTGACTTTACACACTTCTCCGCCGTCACACCCGAGGAGCTTCGCGAGGTCGAGCGCCTCGTGAACGAGGCTGCCGCCGCCGGTTATCCCGTCGTTACGAAGGAAATGTCCGTTGAGGAGGCAAGAAAGTCCGGCGCGACCGCGCTCTTCGGCGAGAAGTACGGCGACGTTGTGCGCGTCGTTGACATGACCGTCAGCGTGGAGCTTTGCGGCGGCACGCACCTTGACAACACCGCCAAGGTCGGCGCGTTCCACATCACCTCCGAAGGCTCCGTCGCCTCCGGCGTCCGCCGTATCGAGGCCGTTACCGGCGAAAAGACCCTCGCCTGCCTTTACGAGAACATCGAGACCGTGAATAAGATCGCGGCCATCTTCAAGTCAAGCCCCGCCGATATCCTCGCCCGTATCGAACAGCAGGCGAACGAACTCAGAGAGGCAAAGCGCCTTATCGAACAGTATAAGGACAGAGAGTCGGCCGGCGGCGCTGACGGAATGCTCAGGAACGCAAAGGATGTCGGCGGACTGCATGTAGTCACCGAGAAGCTCACCGAGGGCGACGCGAACGCGCTGCGCAAGCTGGGCGACGTTCTCCGCGACAAGGACGGCGCCGTCGTTGCCGTTATGGCTCTCGTGAACGGCGATAAGATAACCTTCCAGTGCGTCTGCGGCAGGGACGCCGTGGCAAAGGGAGTCCGCGCGGGCGACATCATAAAGAACATCACGGCCATCGCCGGCGGCAAGGGCGGCGGAAAGCCCGACTCCGCGATGGGCGGCGGCAATGATGTGAGCAAGCTCGGCGAAGCCCTCGCGGCGGTCGAGACGTTCGTAGCATCCAAAATATAAGGAGGATACACCATGACTGACCAGAACTGCATTTTCTGCAAGATAATCTGCGGCGATATACCCAGCACCAAGGTCTACGAGGATGAGTATGTCCTTGCCTTCCGGGACATCAACCCCCAGGCCCCGGTGCATATCGTCGTCGTACCCAAGGAGCATATCTGCTGTGCCAAGGCAATAAACGAGGATAATTCCTATCTTGTCGCGAAGTGCTTTGAGGCCATCGCGAAGATCGCCCGCGCCGAGGGACTTGACAACGGCTTCCGCGTCGTCAACAACTGCGGCGAGGACGGCGGTCAGACCGTCATGCACCTGCATTTTCACATACTCGGCGGCGTAAAGCTGTCCGAAAAGATAATCTGATACGTTACGGCAATGCCGCGCGGAGCCTTTCTGCGCGGCATTGTCTATGGTGAAGGAAATGAGGACGCTCGCGATAGCGGCCGGGGCGTTTTCCGCGGCTGTGTTTGCTGCAAATTACATACTGCCCGACAGCCTGACCGTGCCGTTCGCGCTCGGCTGCATGCTTGCGGGGCTGCTTCTTTTCCGCTCGGAGAAGAGGCCGCTTTGTGCTGCCCGGATAACGCTGCTTGCGCTGTCAGTCGGACTCCTGTGCTGTTTCATCCACACCCGGAGGACGGTGGTCCCCGCGGCGGAGCTGTCCGGGGAGACCATGGAGATCACGGCGGAGGTCACGGATCTCCCGACGTCGTCCGGAAACTTCGACAGCGTGGAGCTGAAGCTGAGCATGGACGGCATGCCGCGGCTCAGGCTCCTTCTCTATGACTATGGTAGAACGTTGTCCGGCCTTCGTCCCGGTCAGACCGTGCGTCTTACCGCAAAGATAAGACGTGCCGACGTCCGCTATGACGAGAGATATGACTACTATATCTCGAACGGGATATATCTCACGGCCACGGCGAGGTCAGAGATCACCGTCGTCGGCGAGACATTTACTCTGCGCCTCATCCCGGCGCTCGTCCGCAGGACCGTCTCTAACGCCATAGAGCGTATATTTCCGGCGGATACAGCGCCGTTCATGAAAGCGCTGATGACCGGTGACAGGACCGAGTACAACAGGGACCTCGCGCTCAAGACCTCGATGAGCTACGCGGGCTTTGCGCATATGATAGCGGTCTCAGGAATGCATGTTGCGTTTCTTGTTGGCTTTGTCGTGCTTATCTTCGGAAAAGGGCGGATCACCTCGTTCGTCTGTGCGGCGCTCGTATGGCTGTTCGTTTTCGCGGCGGGTTCGCCGCCGTCAGCTGTCAGGGCGGGCGTGATGCAGACAATGCTTCTTGCCGCACCGATGGTGAGACGTGAGAATGACGCTCCGACCTCGCTTTCTGCGGCTCTCGCGCTCATACTTGCGATAAATCCCTTTGCCGCGAGGAGCGTAAGTCTCCAGCTCTCCTTTGCCGCGATGGCGGGGCTGCTGTGCTTTGGGGAAAAGCTGTTCTCCGCCATGACTGTCAGAATAAAAAACAGGCGGGCGCGACGCATGCTCTCGTATCCTATGGCTGCCGCGGCAAGCTCGCTTGCTGTCATGGCGTTCACCGCGCCGCTCACGGCGGCATATTTCGGATACCTCTCGCTCCTCACACCGATCACGAGCGTCCTGAGCATGTGGGCAGTGTCGGTATGCTTCTGCGGAGGATATACCGCATGCCTGCTGTCTGTTTTCCCGCTTGTGGGAGGAGCGGCCGCGTGGATAGTCTCGCTGTTCGCACGGTATATATTCCTCGTCGCACGCGTGGCGTGCGCCGTGCCGCACTCGGTCGTGTTCTTTGAAAACAGGCTCAACATTGCGTGGCTCATCCTGACGTACGCGCTCGTGCTGTGGGCGCTCATCGGGGGAAAGCGCAGGACGCGCAGGCTCATTTTGGCCATATCCGTTTCGACCGTGACGCTCGCGGCGGCGCTCTATATTCCTTACCGCAGCTATCGTTCCGGCGTCGGGACATTCGCTGCCGTAAATGTCGGTCAGGGTCAGAGTATAGCCGTGCTGGCAGGGGACAGAACGGTCCTTATCGACTGCGGCGCGACAGGAGCGAGGAGAAACGCCGGAGAGACCGCCGCTTCATATCTGCGCAGCCGGGGGAGGGAGAAGGTAGACCTTCTGCTCCTTACTCATCTTCACTCCGACCACGCGAACGGCGTCGCTGCGCTCATGGAGCTCGTGCCTGTGGATACGCTCGTGCTGCCGGAGGACTGCGGCGATAGCGACGGCACGTTCACGGAAATACTCGAATGCGCCGCGCGCCGCGGTACAAGGGTAATTGAACTCACCGAGGATACAGACGTCACCTGCGGGGAGATCACGGGAACTCTTTATGCGCCCGTATCCGCTGGCGACGGCAACGAACAATGTATAACCGCGAAGATATCCGTCAGAGATTACGACATGATCGTCACTGCCGACATCTCCGCCGAGGCCGAGAAAGCGCTTATTGAACGGCATTCCCTCTCCGAGGCTGAGCTTCTCATCGTCGGCCACCACGGCTCGAAATACTCAAGCTGCGAGGAATTCCTCTCAGCCATCGGCGCTGATACCGCCGTGATAAGCGTCGGCTACAACACATACGGACATCCCGCCGACGAGGTACTTGAACGCCTGAACGATTGCGGTTATAATGTGTACAGAACTGATATCGACGGGACCGTGGAAATACGGATAGGTTGACTTATGGCCAGAAAAAACGACGAAAAACTCAATTACGGCGCGGAAATACGCAGCCTGAAGGAAAACGGCCCCCAGCGGCTCTACCTTCTCTGGGGCGTTGAGGATTATCTGCGCGAGCAGTATCTTGCCCAGCTCAAGACGGCTTGTCTCCCGGAGGGGGAGGACAGCTTCAGCTTCAAGCGTATGGATGGGCCGGATATAGATGTAAACGAGCTTGCGCAGGCTGTGGACGCCATGCCCTTCCTCTCGGATAGGAGCTTTGTCGAGATACGCGGTCTCAACCTCAATAAGCTCAAGGACGCCGACAGACTTGTCGCTATACTCTCCGATATCCCGGATTACTGCACCGTCGCCCTTGTTCAGAGCGCGCAGTTCGAGCCGGACGGCAGACTCAAGGCCGTAAAGGCCATACGCGCCCTCGCGAGAGAGCTGAAATTCACCCAGCAGTCCCAAGGATTGCTCATCGACTGGATAATACGCCGCTTTGCCGCCGCCGGAAAGGGCGTAGAGCTTGATGCGGTGCAGCGGCTTATCTTCGTCAGCGGCGACCTTATGAACAAGCTCATACCGGAGATCGAGAAGATCGCCGCCTATGCAAAGGGTGAGAAGGTGACCTCAGCCGATGTCGACGCGGTCGCGAACCATGTGCCGGAGGCCGTGATATTCGACATGACCGACTATATCGCCCAGAAAAAATACAACTCCGCCATGTCAGTTCTGGCGGAGCTGCTCTCGGATAGGAATAACGAGCCTATTGCAATGCTCGGCATGCTCGGGCTTCAGATGCGAAAGCTGTACGCGGCCCGCCTCGCGATAGACGGCGAGCTGGGCGTAAAGTATGTGATGGACAGCTGCTCGATAAAGTACGATTATATCGCAAATAAGCTCATGGCCTCCGCGCGGGGCTTCACACCCGCACGTCTCATCCGGGCGCTGGAGATATGCGCCGAGACCGACTACCGCATGAAAAGCACCGGTCAGGACGCCGCGGAGCTTCTCAAGGAGGCGGTGCTGCGCATTGCGGCGGGGGAGTGCTGATGTACAGAGTGAAGGAGGTCATAGTGGTCGAAGGCCGCTATGATAAAAACGCGCTCAGTCAGGTGGTCGACGCCGTCATCATCGAGACCTCGGGCTTCGGAATATTCAATAATGCCCAGAAGCAGAAGCTCCTGCGGACCATGGCCGGGGCGCGCGGACTGATCGTGCTGACGGACTCGGACGGGGCGGGCTTCGTTATCCGCAATTTTATCAGATCCTGTGTTGACCCGAAGCTTCTGAAGCACGCCTACATCCCGGACGTATATGGAAAGGAGCGGCGCAAGGCTTCACCCTCTAAAGAAGGCAAGCTCGGTGTCGAGGGTATGCGGCCGCAGGTACTGCTCGACGCTCTCATACGCGCCGGGGCCACCGTCGACGGGGAGGAGAGCGCACCTCCAATGGCGCGTATCACCAAGGCGGACATGTATTCAAAGGGCCTGACGGGGCGCGAGGGGAGCGCCGCAAGAAGAGCGGAGCTTATACGGCGGCTCGACCTGCCGGAGCATATGGCGGCGGACGCGCTCCTCGACGTGCTGAACGCCGTGATGACGCGCGATGAGTTTATGGAGCTTCAGCTTTGAAGCTCCTCAATGCATATCGAGCCTATCATGGAGATGATGAGCAGGGACTGCGGAAGCTCATAGAGCGCCGCCGCCATATTGAAAAGCTCATGGCTGCCGGTATTCTCGTACCCGATAAGCGACACGAGGGAGAGAAAAAGCAGCAGACATGAGAGCTGCAGTGTCCTCATGAATATGTACCATGCGTCAGGACACATCCTCAGCATGCGTTTTACGACGAGCTTGATCTTCATATAAAACACCTCGGTCTGATTTTATATCCGGCGGGGTGTTTCTTCAATGAACACATATTTCCAAAAAAATGTGAACAGAACATTAAATATGCCTGTATTTGCGGGACAAACGGATCTATTTGTGCTATTATCCTGAAATATAAAAAACCGCAGACCCGGCAAAGCGCCAGATCTGCGTTTGTGGCACCCACAAGAGGATTCGAACCTCCGACCCCTCGCTTAGGAGGCGAGTGCTCTGTCCTGCTGAGCTATGTGGGCATATCCAAGAAGCTCTGCTATTTTAACTCAAAAAATCACTCATGTCAATAATGACTGGAAGGAAACCTATGCTCAAGCTAAAAGAAATCAGAAAAGACTATATGGCCGGCGATACGGTCGTACATGCGCTCAAGGGAGTAAGTCTCGAATTTCGCGAGAGCGAGTTTGTCGCGATACTGGGTCATTCCGGCTGCGGCAAGACGACCATGCTCAACATCATCGGCGGACTTGACCAGTATACCTCCGGCGACCTTATCATCAACGGCAGATCTACTAAGGATTTCACCGACGGGGACTGGGACTCCTACCGCAACCATTCAATAGGTTTTGTTTTCCAGTCGTATAACCTCATCCCGCACCAGAGCGTTCTTTCAAACGTCGAGCTTGCGCTCACACTCTCTGGTGTCGGCCCGGCCGAGCGCAGGGCAAGGGCGACGGAGGCACTTGAAAAGGTCGGACTCGGCGACCAGCTTGACAAGAAGCCCAACCAGATGTCCGGCGGACAAATGCAGCGTGTGGCTATCGCCCGCGCGCTCGTGAACGACCCGGACATACTCCTTGCGGACGAACCTACCGGCGCGCTCGACTCCGACACCTCCGTCCAGATAATGGAGATACTCAAGGAGATATCCAAGGATAAGCTCATCATCATGGTCACGCACAACCCGGAGCTTGCCGAGGCCTACGCCAGCCGTATCATACGGCTCAAGGACGGCGTGATACACGGCGACACCATGCCCTACGACTCCGGTGTCGAGACCGTGCGCACCGAGGGACATCAGAAAAAGACCTCCATGGGGCTTTTGACCGCGCTTTCTCTCTCCCTCAATAACCTCATGACGAAAAAGACGCGCACGCTCCTCACGGCGTTCGCGGGCAGCATAGGCATTATTGGTATAGCGCTCATAATGTCCCTTTCGAACGGCATACAGAACTACATCGACAAGGTGCAGGAGGATACGCTCTCAAGCTACCCTATCACCATTGAGGCCGAAAGCGTCGACATGACGAGCATGATGACCTCTCTCATGGGCATACAGGCCTCCGCCGAGGATAATCAGCACGAAAAGGACGCCGTCTATTCGAGCAATATCCTCTATTCCCTCATGAACTCCCTTGTATCCGCCGATAAAGCGACGAACAACCTCAAGGCGTTCAAGGAATATCTCGAGGACGAAAACAGCGAGATAGGCCAGTACATAAGCTCCGTTCAGTATTCCTACGACATGGATATGAATATCTACGCCGAGGATATCGACGGAAATATCGTAAAGACTGATATCGTTGAGCTCATGCAGAACGCCATGGGTGCGACCTTCGGCGGCGATTACAGCGCGTTTTTCGTCAATTATGGACAATATTATTCCATGATGGACGCGTGGCAGGAGATGCTCCCCGGCGAAAACGGCGAGGCCATAAACCCGCTCCTCATGCAGCAGTATGACCTCCTGTACGGAAAATGGCCGGAGAAGTATGACGAGGTCGTCCTCGTGGTCGATAAGAACAACGAGGTCTCCGACGTGGTTCTCTACGCGCTGGGACTCAAGTCCAACAGCACCCTCTCCGAGGATATGCAGGCCTTTATGGCCCAGGAAGACCTGCGCACCGAGATCGAGAGCTGGTCGTATGAAGACATCTGCGGCATGAGCTTCCGCTATATCTATCCGGCGGACGAGTATACGCTGGACGAGGAGGCGGGGGAGTATGTCAATCTCTCCGCCGAGGAGATAGGACTCAGGACCCTATACAATAACGGCATGGAGATAAAAATAGTCGGAGTCATCCGCCAGAACGCGGACGCCGTGAGCGGCATGATGACCGGGGCTATAGGCTATACTCATGCTCTCGTTGAACACGTCGTGAACACCGCCGCCGAGAGAGATATGGTAAAGCGCCAGCTCGAAGATCCTAAGACCGACGTTTTCACCGGCCTGCCGTTCCTTGACGAGGACGACGAGGTTCTCACCAACAGCAAGAAGATCGAGGCGGCGCGCGACTATATCGCCAACGCCGATACCGCTCAGATCGCCGACGTATACGTCGAGTATGTTTCCAAGCCTACAGATCAGTACGTTCAGGAGATACTTGACGAGCAGATGAAGGAGACCACCCGCGAGGATATCGAGGAGATGGTCGTGCAGAACTATCCGGGCTACGCCTCCATGCTCAGCCAGATGGACGATGATACGCTCTTTGAATACGTCCGCCAGATGGTCGGCGAGCAGGTCAAGGAGCAGTATTCAACTCAGATGAAGGCGATGTACGAGTATCTGGACGACGAGGAGCTGGCAGAGGACTTCAAGCTCCTCGCGCTGGAGGACGAGGATTACCTCTGGATATACGAAAACGCCATGCCCCCGGTGTACTCCGACAGCAACCTTAAGGATACCCTGAAAAGGCTGGGGTATGTCGACCTCGAGACTCCGAGCAAGATAAACATCTACGCCTCCACCTTTGAGGATAAGGACAGCGTCGCCGACGCCATCGAGCGCTATAACGACTCCGTTGACGCCGAGAACCAGATCTCCTACACCGACATCGTCGCGGTGCTGATGAAGTCCATCACGTCCATCATCAATGTTATCAGCTACGTCCTCATCGCATTCGTGGCCATTTCGCTCGTCGTTTCTTCCATCATGATCGGTATCATCACCTACATCAGCGTCCTTGAACGCACGAAGGAGATCGGTATCCTGCGTGCCATAGGCGCCTCCAAGAAGGATATATCCCGCGTCTTTAACGCCGAGACCTTCATTATCGGCTTTACTGCGGGCGCGATAGGTATACTCATGACCGTGCTGCTGAATATCCCCATCAATTTGATCGTCCACGACCTGACGGGGATTTATTCCCTCAATTCCGCACTCCCCGCGGCGGGCGCTGTGGGGCTGGTGGCGATCAGCGTGATACTCACCTTCATTGCCGGACTCATCCCATCGGGCATTGCGGCGAAGAAGGACCCCGTCGAAGCGCTCAGGACGGAATAAGCGCGTTTCTGCGAAGATCAATACTTACGCCCCCGGCGGCTCCGGGGGCGTTTTCATGCCCGCGGCATATCGCGCAGCGTCTGTAATTTGGACGCGCTTGGTCGGAATATGCTGAAAGCGGGGTGATGATATGCTGAAAAGCGTCTTAATGCTGCTTATGAACAGCCTTTTGCTCATGCTGCGGATAACGCCCGCGGATTCGTTCCCGCGCCCGTTGAGCAAGGCCGCCGAGCAGGAGTATCTCGAGCGCTGGGCGAAGGGCGACATAGAGGCCCGCAACGCGCTCGTGGAACATAATCTGCGTCTGGTCTCCCACATCATGAAAAAGTACTATACACAGTTCGAGGATATGGACGATCTCATTTCCATTGGCACGATAGGACTCATAAAGGGCATAAACACCTATCGCGCGGATAAGGGAGTGCATCTCGCCACCTATGCAAGCCGGTGTATCGAGAATGAAATACTCATGTATTTCCGCAGTCAGAAAAAGTGTGCGGGAGACGTGAGTCTCTCCGACGCGCTGGATGTGGACAGCGACGGGAACGGCCTTTCGGTTATGGACGTGGTGGCGGAGGATATCGACCTTGCCGAGCGTATCGGGACGGAAGAGATATGCCTGAGTCTGAGGAAATGCGTAAGAGAAAAGCTTGAGCCGCGGGAGGCGGAGATAATTACCCTGCGCTACGGGCTTGACGGGAAAGCGCCGAGGACCCAGAAGGAGACCGCGGAAATATGCGGCATAAGCCGCTCGTATGTCAGCCGGATAGAGAAGCGAGCGCTCGAAAAACTGCGCGAAGAGTTGAGAGAAACGGTGTAAACGTTGACAAAAACGCGCAAAAGCAATAATATAGTCGCCGGTGAGTATATGAATGTTTTGATCGAACCGGGACGGCTCTCCGGGAGCGTGACGCCCCCGCCGTCAAAAAGCCTTCTGCACAGATACATACTTTCCTCCGCACTCGCGACAGGGGAGAGCGTTATTGAAAACGCCGCGCTTTCCGAGGATATCCGTGCGACGCTGCGCTGCGTCAGCGCCCTCGGGGCGAGATGGCGGCTTGAGGACGGCGTGCTGCACATCTCGGGGATGGGCGGAGACTATAGAGGAGCGCCCATGCCGCGCTTTGACTGCGGGGGATCCGGGACGACGCTCCGCTTCATGATCCCCGTCGCCTCCGTTCTCTGCGGCGGCGGTGTATTTACGGGCGGGGGAAGGCTCCTGCGCCGGCCCCTGCGGCCCTATTTCGATATATTCGACAGCGCTGGAATAAGCTATTCCCTTTCGGAAGCGGAGCTGAGAGTTGAGGGTACTCTTGGAGCGGGCGAGTATTTTTTGCCGGGAAACGTTTCAAGCCAGTTTTTCTCCGGGCTTATGTTCGCAATGGCGCTCTGCGGCGGAAATTCTCACATTGCCTCAAGGGGAGTGCTCGAGTCTGCGGCCTATGCCGAAATGACATATGAAGCGCTCCGCCTCGCGGGAATCGACGCGCATGCGGAGGAGAGCGGCTTTCGCGTCGCCGGTGGCCGCTTCGGACCACGGCGCTACACAGTCGAGGCAGACTGGTCTCAGGCGGCGTTCTGGATCGCCGCGAACGCCATTGGAAGCGATATCGACATAAACGGCCTTTCCGAGACGTCCGTACAGGGCGACAGGCGCATTATGGAGCTGTCGCGGCTCCTCATGCAGGACGGCGGCAAGGAGATCGACATGTCCCAATGCCCGGATCTTTTGCCCCCGGCGGCGCTTATTGCCGCCTTTGCGCCGGGAAACTGCCGCTTCACGGACTGTGAACGCCTCAGATACAAGGAGAGCGACAGAATATCGTCCGTATGCGGCGCGCTTCGCACGCTCGGCGCGGACATAACGGAGCGGGCCGACGGACTCACGGTGATCGGCAGGCGCGAGCTTCCCGGCGGAGTCGCAGTCGACTGTCGGAACGACCACCGTATCGCCATGATGGCCTCTGTCGCGGCGCTTCGCTGCCGGGAGCCGGCGGTGATATCCGGCTGTGAATGTGTGCGGAAATCATACCCTGATTTTTATGAAAATTTTTCAACGCTGGGAGGTGCTGTGCATGTCGTTTAGCTTTGGCAGTGGGATACGGTACGAGCTGTACGGTGCATCTCACGAGCCGTATATCGGTATAAGAATGACGGGCATACCGGCAGGGGAGCGCGTAGACACGCAGGCGCTTTATGCTTTCATGCTGCGGCGCGCCCCGGGGCGCACCGCATATGCGAGCGGGAGGCGCGAAGCCGACGTTCCCGTGTTCCTCAGCGGACTTGAAAACGGCGTCACGACCGGCGGCACGCTCGATATCAGAATAGAAAATACCGACGCACGGTCCTCCGATTACGAAGCACTGCGCTATACCCCGCGGCCCGGCCACGCCGACTACGCCGTCTGGCTCAAAAGCGGCGGGAGTGAGGACATGCGCGGCGGCGGACGCTATTCCGGGCGGATGACTGCGCCGCTCTGCGCGGCGGGCGGGATATGCCTGCAGATACTATCGCGGCGAGGCGTCGACATCTGCGCCCATATAAGCTCCGTCGGGACAGTCTCGGACGAACTCTTCGACCCGATGGGCGAGAGCGCGGAGACCCTTGCGCGTATCCGTGCCTCGGCGTTCCCGGTCAAGGATATCTCGGCCGGGGAAAGAATGAAGGCGATCATCGAAGCGGCGGTGAAGGACGGCGACTCCGTTGGCGGCACGGTAGAATGTATGGCTGCGGGATTTCCCGCCGGATACGGCGGCGCGTCCCTTGACGGGATAGAGAGCGCCGTATCATCCATAGTGTTTTCCATAGCAGCCGTCAAGGGCGTCGAGTTCGGCGCGGGCTTCGGGAGCGCCAAAATGCACGGAAGCGAAAATAACGACGAATACCGCGCCGTGCAGGGCGAGGTCATCCCGCTGTCAAATAACGCCGGGGGAATACTCGGCGGCATAAGTACCGGCCTGCCCATAGTATTCAGGGCGGCGTTCAAGCCGACACCATCGATCTCAAGGCCGCAGAGGAGCGCCGACATGAGGACGCTCACCGACAAGGTGATATCGGTCCCGGGGCGGCACGACGCCTGCATAGTGCCGAGAGCCGTACCGGTGGTCGAAGCGGCGGCGGCCATAGCGCTGCTTGATATTTTGGAGAAGGATAATGCATGAACTTGAACTTCTGCGTGAGAAGATAGACAGTACGGACGAGCGGATAATAGCCCTTTTGCAGGAGCGTATGACGCTCTCCGCCGCCGTGGCGCGCTTCAAAATGCGGCGCGGCATGGAGATATACGCGCCCGAACGCGAAAAACAGCTGATGGAGCGGGTGGACGCCATTGCCGGGGACGCCCTTTCGGGATATATCACGGCGATTTATGACGTCATACTTGCCCAGAGCCGCGAATATCAGCGCGACAGGATGAAAAACCTTATCCTCATCGGCATGCCCGGCTGCGGCAAGACCACGGTCGGCAAAGCCGCCGCGGAAATGCTGGGAAGAGACTTCTACGATACGGACAGCCTCATCGAGGAAAAGGCCGGGTGCGGCATACCCGAGATATTCGCTTCTTCCGGCGAGGAGGCGTTCCGCGAACTCGAGCATGAGGCGCTCAGGGGACTCTCCGGGGTGAGAGCCTCCGTCATAGCTACGGGCGGCGGCACGGTACTCAGGGCGGACAACAGAGAGCTTATCCGGAAAAACTCCGTCACGGTCTGGCTCAGACGCGACCTCGCGGCCCTCTCCTGCGACGGGAGACCGGTCTCCCTGTCTGTGCCGCTGGAGGAGCTGTACGAACGGCGCGCGCCGCTCTATGCAGCCTCGGCTGACATCGTCGTGGAGAACGACTGCGAAAGTCCGGCGGCGACCGCCGAAAAACTTATCGGGACGGTGCATATATGAAGCTTCTTATAATAAACGGACCAAACCTCAATATGCTGGGGATACGCGAGCCGGAGCTTTACGGCCGGCAGACCTATTCGGACCTTGAGGAGCATATACGCGCCTGCTGTGCCGAGGTCGGAGCGGAGTGTGAGCTGTTCCAGTCAAATTACGAGGGCGCGATAGTCGAATGTATCCAGAACGCCTATAAAAACGCGGACGGCATCGTGATCAACGCCGCGGCATATACCCATACGAGCATTGCGATACTCGACGCGCTCAAGGCGGTCGGCATACCCGCTGTCGAGGTGCATCTCACCGACGTGGACTCGCGCGAGGAGTTTCGCCGCGTATCATATGTGGGGATTGCGTGCGAAAAAAGATACTCCGGGGCAGGCTTTAAAAGCTACAAACAAGCCATTCAATACCTCAATTGGCGGCTAAGTGGGGAATTGATGTCATAATACTTGCTTTTTTTCACGACTGGTGGTATAATAGCGCAAGTTTTGAAAAGAAAGGCAGGTGCGGGACATGAAACATAAAAAAACGCTCTGGCTCATTTGCATGGCCGGATTGTGTCTCGTGCTTTATACGATCGTCATTTCGCGTACAGAGAATATGACATCACTTATATTCGGCGGCACCGACGGCGCCTTCGTGACAAGCGACAGCGTGAATATGACCGATCCTAACCGGGTCAGCACCCCGGAACCGACAGAGGACATCTGGCCGGATATCGACATCACCCTTCCGCAGTATTCCATAGTCAATAAGGACAATCTTCTCCCATCGGCGTACGAGCCGGATGTCGGACTCATAGCGGGTACCCGCTACATGCAGTTTGCCCTTAGCGCAAAGCCCTATCTCGAAGCCATGATACAGGACTGCGAGGCGGCGGGCTTTACCGTCATCGTCAACGGCGCGTACCGCACATACTCATACCAGAATGAGCTTTTCAACCGAAAGGCCAGCCAGATCGCCTACGGCATGGGCGTCACGGACTACCTTGATCCCAAATATCAGGAGGCCGCGGCCGAGGCGGAAAAGTACACCATGAAGCCCGGAGCGAGCGAACACCAGCTCGGCCTTGCGGTCGACCTGATGGATAAGCTCTACACCAACCTCAACTACGAGAAAATGGACCACGAGATGTTCGACTGGCTGGATGAGCATTGTGCGGAGTACGGCTTTATCAAGCGCTACCCGACGCGCAAGCTCCTGCTTACCGGCTATGACGAGCCGTGGCATTACCGCTATGTGGGCGTCGAGGCGGCTACTTTCATCATGGAACATGGCCTCTGCTACGAGGAGTTTTACAAGCATTACGTCCCCGACTTTACATACTGACCGCTTTTTGCGGAAAAATTGTGCTTTTCACCGCAGAAAAGGCTTGCAATTAACATTATATGGTGTTATACTTACAAAGTAAGGATTAGGTTTTGTCAGAGTGGGCTTGCGGCCCACTCTTTTTTACGAAACTCTCAGCGCTACAAAATTATGGAAGTGAGCAACAAATGAGCAAGATCACCGATTTTGTGTCCGAACTGGCAAGACCCGTCGTGGAGGAAGAGGGCTGTTCCCTCTGGGACGTTGAATATGTGCGCGAGGCAGGGCAGTGGTATCTGCGTGTGTTTATCGACAAGGACGGCGGAGTGAGCATAAACGACTGCGAGCGTATCAGCCGCAGGCTCGACCCCATGCTGGACGAGGCGGATCCCATTGCCGACAGCTATGTTTTCGAGGTCGGCTCTGCCGGGGCCGAGCGTGAGCTGAAGCGCCCCTCCGATTTCCAGCGGTATATCGGCAGCGAGGTCGAGCTTCGCCTGTATAAGCCCGAGAACGGCCAGAAGATATTCGTCGGCACGCTTGCCGCCTACGCGGACGGCAGAGTCACCGTTACCGTCGGCGGGAACGACCTGACTTTTGAGAGATCCAAAATTGCGCTTGTTAAGCTGCACGTCACAATATAAAAGGGGAAACAAGAAATGAACGCAGAATTTTTTGAAGCAATCGAAGACATCGAATCCGAAAAGGGAATATCCAGGGACTATCTTTACGAGAAAATAAAGCAGGCCATGCTGGCGGCCTTCCGCCGCGATAATCCCGAGTGCGAGGATAATGTCGAGATAATCCTTGACGAGGACAAGAAGCGTATCGAGATGGTCGTGAACAAGACCGTGGTCGACGAGGTCACTGACCCCAGCCACGAGATCATCCTTGAGGCCGCGAAGAAGATCAGCCGCCGCGCAAAGACCGGCGACCTTCTGCCCATCCCTGTCGAGACCAAAAAGTTCGGACGTATCGCGGCACAGGCTGCAAAACAGGTCATAATCCAGGCCATTCGCGAGGCTGAGCGCGGCATGATCTACGAGGAATTTACCTCCAAGGAGCATGAGATACTTACCGGCGTCGTCTCCCATGTCGAGCCGAGGAACGGCAGCGTCTCCATCCGCATCTCCTCCAACAGCGAGTACACCGAGGCCGTGCTTACTCCCAACGAGCGTATCAAGACCGAGGTCCTCACCGAGGGCGACCGTATCAAGGTCTATGTTGTCGAGGTCAGAAATTCCGCCCGCGGCGCACAGGTACTCATCAGCCGTACCCACCCCGGCCTCGTAAAGCGCCTTTTTGAGCTTGAAGTACCCGAAATATTCGACGGCACCGTCGAGATCAAGTCCATCGCCCGCGAGGCCGGCAGCCGCACTAAGATGGCCGTATGGTCCTCCGACGCGAATGTCGATCCCATCGGCGCCTGCGTCGGCCCCAAGGGCGGGCGCGTCGCGAGCATAGTCAACGAGCTTGGCGGCGAGAAGATAGACATCGTCAAATACAGCGAGATTCCCGAGGAATACATCGCAGCAGCGCTCTCTCCCTCCGAGGTCGTCAGCGTCACCATGCTTGAGGACGGAAAGAGCTGCCGCGTTATCGTTCCCGATAACCAGCTCTCCCTCGCCATCGGCAAGGAGGGCCAGAACGCAAGGCTCGCAGCGAAGCTCACCGGCTTCAAGATAGACATCAAGCCCGAGTCCGAGGCGTAATTTTCCTTAAAAGGAGGCGGCAGCTGAATGCAGAAGAAAATACCCATGCGGCAGTGCTTAGGCTGCCGCGAGATGAAGCCCAAGAAAGAGCTTATCCGCGTGGTGCGCTCGCCGGAGGGCGATATAAGCCTTGACTTCAGGGGCAAGGCCCCCGGCAGGGGAGCGTATATCTGCCCCGACGCCCAGTGCCTCAAAAAGGCGGTCAGGGCGAGAGCGCTTGAAAAGGCGTTCTCGGCGCAGATACCCGAAGAGGTATATGAAAAATTGAACGAAGAGATGGAGCGTGCCGGAAGTGAGTGACAAAATTCTCGGTCTGTTGGGCCTAATGCGCAGGGCCAACGCCGTCGACATCGGCGAGACCAACTCCGGCGCGGCCGTCAGAAGCGGAAGGGCAAAGCTCCTGCTCCTCGCCTCCGACGCCTCCGATAACGCGAGACGCAGGGCGGAGACTTTCGTTTTCGGCCATAGGACCATTCTCCTGACGCTGCCGTATACAAAGGCGGATATCTCCGGGAGCGTCGGCGTCAGCGGCTGCTCGATGGCGGCGGTCACGGATATGGGCTTCGCCAACGCACTGATGAAGGCGCTTGCTGCGGCGGATAACGAAAAATACGGAAGCATTGCAAATGAGGTGGAGGGCCGCTTTCTGAAAACGGAAAGCAGGAAAAAGAAGCGGCCGGCCGCGCGAGATACAAGAGGAACGGTATAAGGAGGAAAAACATATATGATCAAGTACAGAGTGCATGAGGTAGCGAAAGATTTCAACGTAACATCCAAGGTTATTTCCCAGATACTGACTGACTATGTTGCACCTCCGAAAAACCATATGCAGGTTTTGGAGACCAATGAGCTGGACGTCATATTTGAGTACATGACCCAGCATAATCAGGTCGCGAGCCTCGAGGAGATATTCAACGTAAAGCCGGCGGAGCCCAAGGCAGAGAAGCCCGAAAAGGCCGATAAGAAGGCTCCTGCCGCCGACAAGAAGCCCGCAAAGGACGACAAGCAGCCCAAGACCGGCGAGAAGGCACCGACCCAGACTGCGGCGCCCGCGCGCACGGAGGAGCCGAAGGCCGAAAAGCCCAACAAGCCCCACACTCCCCGTCAGGTCGCGGAGAAGAGAGTCGTCGACACACGCGGCGGCGCGGCCGTCAATATCGCCAAGTATGACGAAAAGTTCGAGAACCTTGCCGGCTCACGCAAAGAGGGCAACCTCCACCGCACTAATAAGGAGAAGATAACCAGCAAGGCAAAGCAGCGCACCAGTCAGCAGGCGGCTTCCGCGAAGCGCCGTCAGGAAGAGCGCGACAAGATGAACAAGCTCCAGCTCGAGATCGCCAAGAAGCAGCAGCTCAAGGTCGAGATCCCCGACGAGATCAGCGTGGGCGAGCTTGCCTCCCGCATGAAGAAGACCGCCTCCGAGGTCATAAAGCAGCTCTTCAAGCTGGGCGTTTTCGCGTCTGTGTCCGACGTTATCGACTACGACACCGCGGCGCTTGTCGCGATGGAGCTCGGCTGCAAGGTCGAGAAAGAGGTCATCGTCACCGTCGAGGAGCGTCTTATCGACGACCACGAGGACAAGGAAGAGGATCTTCAGCCCAGAGCGCCCGTCGTCGTCGTCATGGGTCATGTCGACCACGGCAAGACCTCGACCCTCGACTACATCCGCAAGGCAAACGTCGCCAGGGGCGAGGCCGGAGGCATAACTCAGCACATCGGCGCCTACACAGTCGAGATAAACGGCAGCCCCATCACCTTCCTCGACACCCCGGGACACGAGGCGTTCACCTCCATGCGCGCACGCGGCGCGATGGTCACGGATATCGCCATTCTCGTCGTTGCGGCGGACGACGGGATCATGCCACAGACGGTCGAGAGCATAAACCACGCCAAGGCTGCGGGCATACCCATCGTCGTTGCGATAAACAAGATGGATACCGTCGGTGCGAACCCCGAGCGCATAAAGCAGCAGCTCACCGAGTACGACCTGGTCAGCGAGGACTGGGGCGGCGACACGATAATCTGCCCCATATCCGCCAAGACCGGCATGGGCATAGACAATCTTCTTGAAAACCTGGTCATTCTGGCCGAGGTGCAGGAGCTCAAGGCCAACCCCAACCGCGCGGCAAAGGGCGCTGTTATCGAAGCCCGTCTTGACAAGGGCCGCGGCCCCATCATGACCGTGCTTGTGCAGAACGGTACGCTCAGAGTCGGCGACATCATCATTGCCGGCACCTGCGTCGGCCGTGTACGCACCATGATAAACGACAAGGGCCAGCGCGTCACCGAGGCCGGTCCCTCCACCCCCGTCGAGATCTCCGGCATGTCCGAGGTACCCAGCGCGGGCGACACCTTCAACGCCGTCGCCGATGAGCGCATGGCAAGGGAGCTTGCCGAGGAGCGCCGTATCCAGATGATGAACAACGCCTCCGGCAGCGCGAAGAAGGTCAGCCTCGAGGACCTCTTCAGCCAGATACAGGCGGGAGAGATGAAGACTCTCAACATCATCGTCAAGGCCGATGTCCAGGGCTCCGCCGAGGCGGTCAAGGCGTCTCTTGAGAAAATATCCAACGACGAGGTCAGGGTCAAGGTCATCCACAGCGCGGTCGGCGCCATCAACGAGTCTGACGTTATGCTTGCCGCCACCTCCGGCGCGATCATTGTCGGCTTCAACGTCCGCCCGGACAGCGCCGCACGCGACAACGCCGCGCGCAACAATGTCGATATGCGCATGTACCGCGTCATCTATGACTGCATAAACGAGATCGAAGCCGCCATGAAGGGCATGCTCGCGCCGCGCTTCAAGGAAGTCATCATCGGCCACGCCGAGGTCCGCGAGACCTACAAGGTCTCCAAGGTCGGCACCGTCTGCGGCTGCTTCTGCACCGACGGCAAGATACAGCGCGGCTGCGATGTGCGCGTACTGCGTGACAACATCGTTGTCCACGAGGGAAGCCTTGCCTCTCTGCGCCGTTTCAAGGACGACGTCAAGGAGGTCGCCACCGGCTACGAGTGCGGCATGCAGGTCGAGAAGTTCAACGACATCAAGGTCGGCGACGTAATCGAGTGCTTCGTTATGGAGCAGGTCCAGCCTTAACACATCCACGGGCGCTTTGAAAAGAAGCGCCCGTTTCTGCAACAAGATGGAGGATAAAAATGTCTTCAAATAAACTCGCAAGAACAAACGACGATATACAATTCGTCCTCTCAAAGCTCATAAGAGAAATAAAGGATCCCCGTGTCCAGCAGGGCATGATAAGCGTCACCCGCGTGGAGACCACCGGCGACCTCAGATATTCCAAGGTCTGGCTCTCCGTCATGGGCATGCGGGACGAAAAGGAATTCAAGCGCGGCCTCAAGTCTGCCGCCGGCTGGCTCCGCCGTGAGCTGGGCAATTCCATGAAGCTTCGCTATACGCCCGAACTCGTGTTCGAGATCGACCACAGCATCGAATACGGCGCGCACATCAGCGACGTTATAAATTCACTGGATATAAGGCAAGACGATGAAGAAAACGA
This sequence comes from uncultured Oscillospiraceae bacterium, assembly GCA_934573855.1. Lineage (GTDB taxonomy): Bacteria > Bacillota > Clostridia > Oscillospirales > Oscillospiraceae > Limivicinus. The sequence goes on from CAKTMF010000003.1 coordinate 52,798, forward strand.
ATCTTAAGGAATGCGCGGGACTTCTGCTCGCACACGATGATATACTGCTCATCACCCACAGCAATCCCGACGGGGATACCGTGGGCAGCGCCGCCGCGCTCTGCCTTGCGCTGCGCCGCGCGGGGAAAAACGCCTATCTTTATCCGAACACTCAGATAACGGAAAAGCTCCTTCCCTACGCGCAGCCGCTCTTCCCGCCGCTCGATTTCAGACCTGGGTACACCGTCGCGGTCGACGCCGCGACCGAGCAGCTGCTCGCGCATGGCTTTTCCGAGGGTGTAGACCTCTGCATTGACCACCATCCTTCCAACACCCATTATGCGAAAAGCTGGCTCGTCAGGGGCGAGAAGGCCGCCTGCGGCGAGATAATCCTTGACCTCATCAAGAAGCTCAACGGCGGCGTCTCAAAGGAGGAGGCGGATCTCCTCTATATCGCCATTTCCACCGACACGGGCTGCTTCCAGTATTCAAATACCAATTCCGCCACGTTCAAGGCGGCGGCGGAGCTGCTCGAAGCCGGGGCCGACAACACGCTCATAAATACGGCCTTTTTCCGCAAGGTATCTCCCGCGCGCCTCAGGCTCGAGGGCATGATCTATTCCACCATGACCTTTCACCGGGACGGAAAGATAGCCGTCGTGTGCGTGACGCGTGAAATGCTCGAAGCCTCCGGAGTGTCTGAGGATGATCTTGACGATCTTGCGGGTCTCTCCGGCAGAGCCGAGGGCAGCGTCCTCAATATCACCATCCGCGAGATGAACGACGGCAACAGCAAGGTTTCTCTCCGTTCCGACAAGACCGTCAACAGCAGCGATATCTGCGCGGTGTTCGGCGGCGGCGGCCACGCCATGGCGGCGGGCTGCACCATTATGGGTACCCCCGGGAAAGCCAAGGAAATGCTGCTCGCCGTGATCGACGAGGTCTGGAAATGAACGGTATACTGCTCATCGACAAGCCGTCCGACTGGACGAGCAACGACGTCGTTATGAAGCTTCGCGGCATGCTCAGGGAGCGGCGGACCGGCCATTCCGGGACGCTCGATCCCATGGCCACAGGGCTGCTGGTCATTTTCGTCGGGAGGGCCACGCGCGCCGTCGAGTTTGCCGAGGCGCATTCAAAGCGCTATTGCGCGTCCCTTCGTCTCGGACTTGTGACCGACACGCAGGATATCACCGGCAGAGTGCTTGAGGAGCGTCCGGCGGATATTTCCCGGGAAGAGCTTGAAGCCGCCCTCGCGGTCTTTCGCGGAGAGATCGAACAGATACCTCCCATGTATTCCGCGATAAAGATCAACGGCCGCAAGCTCTATGACATCGCACGAAAGGGCGGCGAGGTCGAGCGAAAGTCCCGCCGTATCACCGTCAGCGATCTTGTACTCACGGGACGCAGCGGCGATGATTGGCTGCTGGACATTCAATGCTCAAAGGGAACGTATATACGCACGCTGTGCCATGATATAGGCGCTGCACTCGGCTGCGGCGGCTGCATGAGCGCCCTGCGCCGTACCGCAGCCGGCGCGTTCTCCCTGACAGACGCGTATTCTCTTGAGGACGTGCAGAGAGCCGCGGACGAGGGACGCGCGCATGAGCTTCTGCTCCCTGTGGACGCGCTCTTCCCGGAATACGGAAGCTATACCGCGAGCGGTGCGCAGGAGAAAAAGATCCGTACCGGCGCAGCCGCACGGGCGGATATTCCGGACGGATGTTACCGCGTCTATTCCAACTCAGGCGAGTTCCTCATGCTCGGCTCGGAGGAGAACGGGATACTCAAAACAGTAAAAAGTTTTTTTGAGGTTTGATATGGCAGATAAAAAAAGAGCCATCGCCCTTGGCTTTTTCGACGGGGTCCATCTCGGCCATGCCGCGCTGCTCAACAAGACGAAGGAGCGCGCCGCCGAGATCGGTGCAATGCCCTCGGTGCTCAGCTTTGACGTTCATCCGGATAATCTCGTTTTCGGGCGCGAGGTGCCGCTCATCAACGACTGTATGGGGCGCGAGGACATCATCCGCCGCATATTCGGCATAGACAACGTGGTATTCATTCACTTTAACAGGCATGTCATGTGCATGCCGTGGCAGGAGTTTATCGACGCTCTCATCGACGAACTGGATATAGCATGGATAGTCGTCGGACATGACTTCTGCTTCGGCTACAGAGGCGAGGGTACGGCGGATAAGCTGAAGGAGTACTGCGCCGGGCGCGGCATAGGCTGTGACATAATACCCGCCGTCATGCTCGACGGTCGCGTCATAAGCTCCACATATATACGCGAGCTTATCTCCAGCGGCAATATCTCGGAGGCGAACCGCTTCCTCGGCCACCCGCACACTCTGTCCGACACGGTGCGCTCCGGCTACCATCTCGGAAGAAAGCTCGGCACTCCCACGATCAATATGTTTTTCCCCCACGGCGTGCTTGTTCCGAAGCACGGAGTATACGCCGCGAGGGTCTGTCTCGAGGACGGGATCTGTCATATCGCGGTGACGAACGTCGGTGTGCGTCCCACCGTCAGCGACGGCGACCGTGTCAGCGTGGAGAGCCATCTCCTTGACTATTCCGGCAATCTTTACGGCAGACAGGCAAGAGTTGAGTTTTACGAATTTCTCCGCGAGGAGCGGAAGTTTGACGGCATTGAAGCTCTGAGCGCGCAGATACACGCCGACGCCGAGAGCGCGAGACGCTATTTCAGCGATAAAGACGATAAAAAGGACTCTGTTGGATGAACCAACAGAGTCCTTTTCATGTTTTGTCCGATTTGTTTGCGGGGCGGTTCTTCCGCGTGCCGTGGCCGCGTCCGCGTCTCCTGACCTGCGCGGATTTTTGACGGTAAAAGTCCGTCATGTCGCTGTCGGCCTTATAGACGAGCCTGTTCGCCTGCCATGCGCCGCTGTCGGCATCCTTGCGGAATTTCACGCGCGCAAGGAACGCGCCATGCTCCTCGCAGGTAAAAATGTTCATATAGCGCTGATCGCCCTGATTTATCCACTTCACACCGGGAACGGCCGAGCCGCACTCGGGGCAGCAGAGGCTGCTGAGACGCTCGTCGGCAAAGGCCTCTGCCTTGCTCACATACCCGGCAAAGCTCTCATGGGCGATGGGCTCGGGGTTGTCGGAGTCCACAGGGGGCTTGTAGTTCGGCATACGGGCGGCGAGTATCTTCGCGGCCTCCGGGTAAAGGCGCAGTCCGTCGCGCATGTCGAGCTTGGTGCAGACAAGCGCAGTATTGTATGCATCGCCCAGCGCGTCGTGCGCGACACGGGTCTGCTCTATCTCGAAATGCTCCATTGCGCTCGCGAGGGACTTCTGGTTCTTGTCACCGCCGGTCTGGACGTTATAGATGAGCTGCAGGTTTATCCACCTGGATATCCAGTCCCAGTCAAGGTCGTGGATGATGATGTTCTGCTCAAAAATGCCCTGATCGTCGCAGCCCCATGTGATGAACGTCACATCGTCGCCGCAGAACTCGCGGAAGCGCTCCACCGCCTCGGCGAAGGAAAAGCCCTGCGCGAGCCGCTCACTGTCAAAGCCGGTGATCTTTTTCACCTTGTAGTGCATGCGCTTGAAGTAGACGGGCTTGACGTCGATCGTGAACTCCTCGGCGGGCTGCATGTTCTCGTCGAGCTTCACTGCGCCGATCTCGATTATCTCCCCGCGAAGATGGATGGGGAGCTTATTGAAAACGGAGGATTTGGAGCTCATTGCCTGATTCCACTCCAAGTCCACCACAACGTAATTCATAGCAACAATTCCTTTTCGTAAACTCTCAAAGAACATTATAACACAGCTTTGCGCCGGTTGCACCACATTTTTTCAAAAATTATCTTTCCCGCTGCGGAAGATAAGTCCGGCCCCGACAAATATGCTTTGCCATCGGGGAATAGATATGGTATACTGCCAATGATTTGGGTAAAGGGGAGTACATATATGAAGAATATGACTCTGGAAAGAGCCGCAAGGGTCTGCGGGGGCAGGCTCTGCGGCGAATATACAAAGGAGAGCGAGCTGGGCCGTGTCGTCATTGACAGCCGGGAGGTGACTCCGGGCGATTTTTTCGTCGCTTACAAGGGCGAGAAGGCGGACGGCCACGACTATATCACCGCGGCCTTTGACCGTGGGGCGGTCTGCTGCCTTGCGGAGCGTATCCCGGAGGGGGAGACGCGCCCCGTGATCCTTGTCCCCGACGTGCAGGAGGCGCTGGAGCTTATCTGCGCCGACTACCGCAGCACCCTGACGCTCCCCGTCGTCGGCATTACCGGCAGCGTTGGCAAGACCTCGGCCAAGGAAATGATCTCCGCCGTTTTGTCGCAGCGCCTCAGGGTCCTCAAGACCGACAAAAATCTCAACAATCAGATAGGCGTCCCCATGACCATATCTCGCATAGAGCCGTCACATCAGGCGGCCGTCATCGAGATGGGCATTTCCGGCTTCGGTGAGATGAGCAGGCTCGCCGCCATGGCGAGACCGGATATCGCGGTGTTCACGGTCATCGGTCATGCGCACCTTGAATTTCTCCGAGACCTTGACGGCGTCCTCCGGGCCAAGACCGAAATGCTCCGCTATATGGCGGACGACGCGCTCACGATAATGAACGGCGACGACGAAAAACTCCGCGGCTTCGACTGCCGCCAGAGGAAGCTGCTGTTCGGACTCAGCGAGGGCTGTGATATCCGCGCGGAAAATATACGCCTCGGCGAAAACGGCTCCACAGACTGCGACATCACCTGCGGCGGCAGGCATATCGCCGCGCATATACCCGCCTACGGCCAGCATATGGTCTACGCTGCGCTCGATGGCGCGGCGGTGGGTATCGCCATGGGACTTACAGACGCCGAGATAGAGCGCGGGATAGCCTCGTATGAGACTGTTGGACGCCGGGGCGCGGTCACGGAGACCGCGTACCTGACGCTGATCGACGACAGCTATAACGCAAACCCCGACTCCATGAAATGCGGTATTGACTCTCTCATGAAAATGCCTGGACGGCATGTCTGTATTTTCGGCGACATGCTCGAGCTGGGTGAAAACAGCGCGCAAATGCACCGCTCCGTCGGCGTCTACGCGAGGGAGAGGGGCATAGACCTCGTCCTCGGCAGCGGGAAGCTCGCGGCGGAGATATGCCGAGGCGCGGGCGACAGGGGAGTACACTTTGACAATAACGCGGAGCTTATCGCGGCTCTCGGGGAATATATCCGGCCGGGCGACGCGGTGCTTGTCAAGGCGTCAAGGGGAATGCACCTTGAGGAAGCGGCGGAGGCCCTGAAAGCATTGGGAGAGCATATATGATGAACGAAAGAAAAGCGTCGGTCCTTCTGGACCTTGACGACACGATACTTGACTTCAAAAAGGCCGAGAGGATAGCGATAAGCAAGACCTTTCTCGGTATCGGTATAGAGCCGACGGACGAGGTCGTCTCGCGCTACAGCGAGATAAATATCATGCAGTGGGAGATGCTCGAGCTGGGACTTGTCACCCGAGAGGACGCCCTGCGCGACCGATTCGATATACTCTTTAAGGAGATAGGCGTCGACTATCCCGGTATAGAAGCGGAGCGCACCTACGAAAAGCTCCTTGAGATCGGCCACTATTTCATGCCGGGCGCAGAGGAAACGCTCAGGGCGATCTATGAAAAATACGATCTGTATATCGTCTCGAACGGCCTTGCCTCCGTACAGGACAGCAGACTCAGGAGCGCCGGCATTTCATACATGTTCAAGGATATTTTCATATCCGAGCGAATCGGCTTTCAAAAGCCGGACAGGGAGTTTTTTGACCGCTGCTTTGCGCGTATACCGGGCTTCGAGCGCGGGCGCTCGGTCATCGTCGGCGACAGCCTCACCTCCGATATACGCGGCGGCATGAACGCGGGCATTACGACCTGCTGGTACGACCCGTACTCTAAGCCGCTGAGGGACGGTATCGTTCCCGACTACAGGATCACGGCCATGCCGGAGCTTCCGGCGCTGCTTGAAAGGCTTTTCGGCTGAGGAGTCGTGAATTTTAGGGAGAGAAAATATGGACAAAAGACTTGAACGCATACTGCCCCGTGTGCAGAAGCCCGCGCGCTATACCGGCGGGGAATATAACCAGATAATAAAGGATAAGGACAAGGTCGACATCCGTCTGGCCTTCTGCTTCCCGGACACCTATGAGATAGGCATGTCGAACCTCGGCATGAGCATACTGTACGACACGATGAACTCGCTCGACTACGTCTGGTGTGAGAGGGTCTTTGCGCCGTGGGGCGATATGTACGACGAGATGAAAAAGGCCGGTATCCCGCTCTACGCACTCGAGAGCGGAGACCCGGTCGGCGAATTTGACGCGGTAGCCTTCTCGATAGGCTACGAGATGGCGTATACAACTGTCCTCGACATGCTCGACATGTCGGGCATACCGCTCAGGAGCGCGGACAGACCGGGACTCCTGCCGCTCGTATTTGCCGGCGGTACCGCCGCGGTGAACGCAGAACCGATGGCGCCGTTTATCGACCTGTTCGTGGTCGGCGAGGGCGAGGAGATGGATAACGAGCTGCTCGAGCTTCTTCGTCAGGCAAAGGCCGAGGGGTGGGACAAGCACGACTTTCTGGTCCGTGCCGCGCAGATCGGCGGCGTATATGTTCCCTCCCTGTATGACATCTCCTATAACGCGGACGGCACCGTCGCCGCCATAACCGCCATGGATGGCGCGCCCGCGCGGGTAACGAAGCGTATCATTTCCGACCTTGATTCCGTGCCGTACCCCACGCACCCGATAGTGCCGTCTACCGAGGTCGTCCACGACAGGGTGAGTCTCGAGCTTTTCCGCGGCTGTGTGCGCGGCTGCCGCTTCTGTCAGGCGGGCCACGTCTACCGCCCCATACGGGCGAAAAAGCCGGAGACTCTGATAAAGCAGGGGATAGAGACGCTGAAAAACACCGGCTATGAGGACGTGACGCTCCTTTCGCTCAGCACGAGCGACTACCGTGCGCTCCCCGAACTGTGCGACGGGCTGCTTGAATATTGCGAGCCGCGGAGTATCGGCCTCTCCCTGCCGTCTCTGCGCGCAGACAACTTCTCCATGGAGATAATGGAACGTCTGCAGAAGGTGCGCAAAAGCGGCCTTACCTTTGCCGTTGAGGGCGGGAGCCAGCGCCTTCGCGACGCGATAAACAAGAATGTTACCGAAGAGGACGTACTGCACACCTGCGCCATTGCCTTCGCGGGCGGCTGGAACGGAGTGAAGCTCTATTACATGCTGGGCCTGCCTACCGAGACGGACGAGGATATCCTCGGTATCGCTGCGATGGCCAACGAGGTCCTCCACTGCTGGAGAATGAACGCGAAATACAAAAACCGCGGCGTGAAGATAACCGTGTCGACGTCGTGCTTCATTCCCAAGCCTCACAGTCCGTTCCAGTGGGAGGCTCAGATAAGCATTGAGGAATATCTGCGCCGCGTCAATCTCCTGCGTTCCGCCATCGTTGCGCGCAATGTGTCATATAACTGGCACGACGCGGAGACGAGCGTCATCGAGGCGGTGCTTTCCCGCGGCGACCGGCGTGTGGCCGACGCGATAGAAGAGGTCTGGCGTCAGGGCGGACGGCTCGACGCGTGGACGGATTATTTCAGCTTCGAGCGCTGGATGAAGGCGTTTGAAAAGACCGGACTCGACGTTGATTTTTATGCCTGCCGTGAGCGCAGCGTTGACGAGGTGCTGCCATGGGACATGATAGACGTCGGCGTGCGCAAGGAACACCTTGTCCACGAGCGGGAGATGTGCTACAGATCGGAGCTTTCTCCCGATTGCCGCAGACAATGCTCCGCCTGCGGAGCTGCGAGACTTTTGAAGGGAGGCCGCTGCGATGGATAAGCTCAGACTTCGTTTCAAAAAAACCGGGCGTGCGGTATATATTTCACACCTTGACCTCATGCACACCATGCAGCGCGCATTTTCGAGAGCGGGCTATGAGCTTCGCTATTCCGAGGGCTTCAACCCGCACCCGCAGATATCCATCGCGCTCCCGCTTTCCGTGGGGGCAGGCAGTGTCTGCGAGATAATGGATTTCAGACTCAAGGACGAAGCCGACCTCTCGGAGCTTCCCGCGCGCCTCACCTCAGTCATGCCGGAGGGCATAGAGGTCATTGAGGCGTATGAGCAGCAGAGAAAGCCCGCGGAGCTGAAATGGCTCGAGGTCAGGGGCGTATTTGAATATGACGAGCGGAATGCGGAGAGAATGGCAGAGGAGCTTCGTGCCTTTTTTTCGCAGGATGAAATAATCATCGAAAAGAAAACCAAGCGCGGCATGGGTGAGACGGATATCAGGCCTGCCATACGCAGTATCGAGTTCTCTCAGGACGGCGGCAGCGTGACCGTAGAGGCTGTTATTTCCGCGCAGGAACCGACGCTCAATCCCGAGCTTCTTGCCGATTCGCTCCGTCAGAAGCGCCCGGATATCGCACCGGATTTTGCAAAATTCACCCGTATTGAGACCTATGACGCGCAGATGAACGTCTATCGCTGACAACTTTGGAGGAGACCCCGCCTTGAGCGCTGAAAAAGCATTTGAAAAAAATAAAATACTCTGCGCCGCGGTGATCGTTTCGGGACTTGCGTTCCTGCTCTGGAGGGCAAGGTACGGCTGGTGCTGGGACGATGAGGCGTTCCTTGTCTCCCTCGCGCAGAGGCTTTGGTACGGACAGAGCCTCATAAGCGACGAGTGGCATGTGGCTCAGTTCACAGGTGTGCTTATCCTCCCGTTCTACAGCCTGTTCCGCCTTTTCGTGGGCGGAAATACCGGCGTCCTGCTCACACTGCGGTATGTATACTGCGTCATGTGGTTTGCGGTCTGCCTGTGTGCGTACCGTGTCCTGAGCCGGAAAAACATCGGCGCGATCTGGGCGTATATTTACCTTGTGCTGTTTTCGCCCCTTGACTATATGACGCTTTCATACACGTCCTTCGGACTGATGTCGGCGCTGCTCATCTGCTGCCTGTACTACCGGCACTTTGAGATAAAACCGCTCAAGGCGCCGGCGCTTGGCATACTGTCGTCGCTGCTGTGGTGCGTTCTTGTGCTGAGCTTTCCGTACATGGCGGCGGGGTATCTGCTGCTTTTCGTCGGGACAACCGTGAACGCGACGGTGAAAAAGCGCAGGAGAGAGCCATACGACGGGGCTTTTTTCAAGGCGCGCTTTATCGACCTCGTGCTGACCGCGCTGATCGCCGCGTTCGTTGTTTATTTCTTCATACTCCGCGGAAACAGCCTCGATGATATATTCTATGGGCTGGAGCGGATATCCGGCGACCCGCAGCATTTCCGGACGGATCTGCTTGGCCGGCTCGGGGCGGCGTTTAGTGAGTACGACGTGCGCTCGCGCCTAATGCTCATTGCAGCAGCGGCGCTGCTTTGTCTCGCGCCGATTATGAAAAAGCGCCCGCTCCGGAAGCTTTCCGCCTTTGCGCTCGCGTCGCTTGCCTATGCCGCGGTCATCTTCAATTATCTTCGGACGTGGCGGCTCGTCGCCTTCAACGGACAGGCTGCGGATATCGTTCCGCTGGGACTCGTCTGCTATGTATACCTTTCGGAAAAGCCGCGGGGACTGTTTCGCTTCTTTGTCCCGATGAGCTTTTTCTACGGGCTGTGCGCCGCGCTCGGCTCCAATACCGGCGGAAAGGCGCTGTTTTCGTGCCTGACCATTGCGGGGGCGGCGGGGCTGCTGTTCATTGCCGCGCTTGGACGCGAGCTTTGGAACGAGCTGAGAGGAGAGAAGCTAAGGCTCGTGCGGGTGCTGCCGGCGGTCATTACCGTGCTGGTAATGCTCACGCAGCTGACGTGCAGCCTCTCTGTGCGCCTCACACGGCAGTACTTGGACCGCGAGTTTTCGGCGCTCACCGAGACGGTAGAGTGCGGCGCTGCAAAGGGCCTTGTCGTCCGCCCGGAAACGAAGAGAGAGTATGAGGTAAAGTATCTGTCTCTTCGCCGTCTGCTCGGCGAAGCAGGCGCGGACGAGGATACTGACGGCTTCATGACGCCGGAGTTTTACCCGGTTTTATACCTTGACGCTGAGCTGCCGACCGCGTCCTTTTCCGTCTGGAGCTACGGCTATTACGATAAGCTCTATGAGAGACTGTCGGAGTATTACGATCACTCCCCGGGCAAAAAGCCCACGCTTATCTTCTGCTCCGCGGACGAGGACGAGGAGCTCGCCGACAGGCTCCTTGGCGAATATGAGACCTACACCGACGGTGACGCGGTACTTTTTCGCAGAAAATAATGATTTTTCCCTTGCAATCCGCGCGATTATATGCTATCATACCATAGCTTGCGTAAAGCAGCGAGAAAGGCGGTCCGCTGCCGAGGCTGACGCAGCCCTACGGTCATGAACGTCTATATTTATAAGGAGATCGATTATGGATCTGGTCAAAGTTCTCAGCGAACAGTACATGAAGCCCGAACTGCCCACCATGAACGTCGGCGATACCGTCCGCGTCCTCGTCAGGGTCAAGGAAGGCAGCCGCGAGCGTACCCAGGCATTCGAGGGTACTATCATTGCAAAGAAGCATGGCGGCATCAACGAGACCATCACCGTGCGCCGCGTTTCCTACGGCGTCGGCTGCGAGAAGGTCTTCCCCGTGCATTCTCCCTCCATCGTCTCTGTCACCACCGTCCGTAAGGGCAAGGTCCGCAGAGCGAAGCTCTACTACCTGCGTGACCGCGTGGGCAAGAGCGCAAAGGTCAAGGAGCGCCTGTGATCAAAAAGAAAAAGCGGCTTCCGTCGGAGGCCGCTTTTTCTTTACTTTTCGGCGAGGTACTGCTATACTTTCCGTGTATCACAAAAGGAGAAGACCTATGAAAAAGATACGCATTATCGCGCTGCACCTTACTTACGGCGGTATCGAAAAGGCGATAATCAGCATGGCAAACCTTTTTGCCGAAAAATATGATGTGGAGATAATCTCCGTGTATAATATGCCGGATTCCCCCGCGTTCCCGCTCTCGGAGCGCGTCCGCGTCCGCTATCTGCTGGACGAGACTCCCAACCGCGAGGAGTTCAGAGCGGCAATGAGGGCGAAGGACCCGGCCGCGATATTGCGCGAGGGGATAAAAAGCGTCAGGATACTGCGTGGGAAAAAACGCGGCGTTATTAATACGATCAAGGCCATCGGCGACGGCGTCATCATCACCACGCGCAACGAGGACAATGTACTGCTCTCAAGGTACGGCAGCAAAAACGTCCTCAAGATCGCTCAGCTCCACCATGACCACCGCTTTGATAAGAGACTCGTCCGGGATATCTCCCGGCGCTACGGTAATATCGACGTTTTTGCACTTCTCACGGACGGACTCGCGGAGGAGGTGAAGGCAATGCTCCCCGAAGAGAGCCGGACGAGGGTCGTCTGCGTGCCGAATTTTCTCGAGCATTACCCGGAAAATATCGACCTTGACGTAAAGAAAAAGGTCGCGCTCGCCGTGGGGCGGCTGGACGCGGTCAAGGGCTTTGACAGGCTGGTCGAGGCCTTTGCGGACATCCACGGCGTTATGCCTGACTGGAAGCTCCGCATAGTCGGAGAGGGGACCGAGCGCGACAGGCTCGAAACGCTCATCGCGGAAAACGGCCTTGAGGACTGCGTGTCTCTGACCGGTATGCGTGACGCTGCCGGGGTTGAAGAGGAAATGCGCCGCGACTCGCTCTTCCTTATGAGTTCACACAGCGAGGGACTGCCCTTCGTCCTCATGGAGGCGTTCTCCGCTATGCTCCCCGCGGTGGCTTATGATGTTCGCGTCGGTCCCGGCGCGATCATCCAGAACGGCGTCAGCGGCTACCTTGTCCCCGACGGCGACAGAGCGGCCTATGTCGCGCGCGTCTGCGAACTTATGGGCGACGAGGAGAAGCGCCGCGAAATGGCCGAAAGGGCGCTCGAGCGTTCACATTTTTATTCGAAAGAAAACGTAGCGCGCATTTGGGACGGCGTGCTGGGGGACTGACGGTATGCAGAAAATAAAACTATTCCTGAATAAATGGTGGTTTGCCTGCCTTATCGCGGCGCAGCCGGTGCTTGATGTTCTGGCGTTCTTTACTCAGAACGCGGTCGTCACGCCCGCGGGCATTATCCGCCTTGTCATCATGTTCGCGCTGCCGCTCTATCTTCTCATAACGCTGAAGGACAAAAAACGTATCATTCTCCCCATGGCGGTCATCGCTCTCTACTGCCTTGCCCACATACTTAACTGCATGCGCGTGGGATATATCAGCATGGTGAGCGATATTCGCTATATGCTCAGCGTCGTGCAGATGCCGGTCCTTGCCGTCTGCTTCATAATATTCATCAGGGACGAGGATATGAAGCGGCAGGCGGAGTACGGCACCATCGCGGCGGCGGCTCTGTATGCTGTTTTTCAGCTCCTGTCCGTGGTCACGGGGACATATACGCCCACCTACCTTCTCAGCGGCCTCGGTGTGGGGGGCTGGATCATTTCCTCCAACCGCTGCGCCAACAGCATTATACTTACGTCGCTGTGTTCCGTCGGCATGTGCTTTGCGGTAAGTACCGGGAAAAAGATATTCAGATATTCCATTCCTGCACTTGTGGCCGTCATGCTTATCGCAAATGGTACCATGTCATGCTATCTGACCGTTTTCCTGCTCTTGGGCGCGTTTATGGTGTACCTTGCGCTGGAGCCTGCCGTTAAGAAAACAAAGCCACGCTGGCAGCTTGCGGCGTATCTTTGCGTGCTGCTGGGCGCCTCAGCTCTTATCTATCCGGTCTCCCCAATGGCAAGGGACGACAGCATAAAGACCGCTGAGGCCGACAAAAATCAGGTGCGGCTCGACGGCGAGATCGCAATGGCCGGCTATGACACGAGCGGGATGAGCATAGAAGAGATGATGTCCATAGAGCCGGTCAGAGATAAAATGCAGAAGATATACCGTATAAGCCTGAACTACGACGCGCCGCAGCTGCTCGTGGATTTCGGATACGAGCGCGTGATGGAGAAGTACGGCTACACCACCGACGTAAATATTTTGACCGACGTCCGCCTTATGAAGCGCACCTATGCCCAGCTCACCTTTGAGGACTGTGACCTGCCGACCAGACTGGTCGGCTTTGAGATCGCAAGAATGGGGACCGGAGAGACCACGCTGGACCTTGAAAACGACTGGCACGCGCTCTTTTACTACTACGGCTATATCGGATTCGCGCTGTACGCTGCGTTCGTGCTTTATTTCGTTTTCCTTATCCTGCGCGCGCTTGTGAAGGACTTCCGAGGAAGCTACACGCCGCTGAATTACACCCTTATGCTGAGCCTCGCGCTGCAGCTGGGGCTTGCTCAGTTCTCCGGTGCGCTGCTGCGCCGGCCGAACGTATCCGTGTATACCTCTCTCGTTCTGGCTCTGATATACTATCAGACCTGCGTCTATCCTCGTACAAAGGCAGGTGAGCGCACATGAAGGTGAGTGTGATCGTCCCGGTCTACAAAGTGGAGCAGTATCTGCCAAAATGCCTCGACTCCCTCGTGAGCCAGACGATAGACGACTATGAGGTCATCCTTATCAACGACGGCTCGCCCGATAACTCTCAGGAGATAATCGACGCCTACAAGGCGAAGTACCCCGATATCATCAGATCCGTCATCGTCGAGAACGGCGGGCAGGGGAGAGCGCGGAACTTTGGTATCGACATGGCGCAGGGCGAGTATATCGGCTTTGTGGACAGCGACGACTGGGTGGATGTCGCTATGTTCGAGAGACTGTATGCGGCGGCAGCGGCAGAAAACGCGGATATAGTCCTCTGCGATTGTGTGGCGGTCAGTGTTGACGGCACGAGAGAATATATGGATACATCGGCCTGCGTGGATCCCCTGCGCGTGTCCGGGTCGGTATGGAATAAGCTTTTTCGCCGCGAGTTTATCGGTGATGTGCGTTTTCCGAGCGGACTATGGTATGAGGACTTTGATTTTACGATAAAGCTTATCCTTGCTTCCAGCAAGAACGTGTCAGTACCGGAAGGACTCTACTTCTACCGCGTTAGTCCCGGCTCCACCATGAGGAATAACAATGCCAGAAAGAATCTTGACATTATTACCGTGGCGGAAGATGTCCGAAGCTATATGGAAAAAAACGGCTTTGACACCGGCTTTGAGACCATAGTTCTCGATCACATTCTGCTTGACTCGATAAATCGCGTCGAAATGCAGAATGCGCCAGATAAATCCGAGGTCATAAAGACTCTGCGGACCTATGTTCGCGCGCATATACCAAATCTTTCTGAATGTCCCGCTTTCGGTGAAGAGAAAATGACACGCCGCATTATAATGCGTCTGAACTACCTCGGCCTTGAAAAGATGTCCGGCCTGCTCCTTAAATTAAAAAAACTTCTGTAAAAAACGTCTGCTGAAGCTATCAGCAGACGTTATTTTACAGCTTTTTGCGCTTTACGAAATTGTTCGCGAGTATGAGAAGATGGAGCGAGCGTCTCATTTTGTGTATAACGAGAAAATGTATCAGCCTGTGGCTGAAGCTGAGATGTGAGAAAAACTCGCAGCTCTTATAATCCGGGTGTTTTTCGAGATAATCCCGCAGGAGCGTATCCTGTACGGGACTTTTCGCGTCGATGATGTTCACGCGGGTCGCGGCGGAGAGAAAGGCATGGTGGAACGCGATGAACTCGAGCTGTTCACGGTACTTATCATATAACCCTTCGGCGCGATAGTAGCTGGTGAGGTCGTCCACAGCGTCGATTATCTCAAGATTTCGCTCCGCGTTCGCGGAATTTGTTATCGAGCCTGAGCGCTGGAGATATAAATACCAAGGCTTTCCGGTGCTTACGATGCGCTCTGCGCAGGGGAAGATCTTCGGCACGGTGCGCAGATCCTCGTACCACACGCGGCTCGGGAACTTGATACCGTTCTCGGTGAAAAGCTCGCGCCGGAATATCTTGTTGCAGGCGCAGGGAGACTCTGTCAGAAGCTCCGGGCAGTCCTCAAAGGAGAAGCTGCCGAGTCTTCCGCAGCCGCGTATGCGCCCTATCTCAAGCCCATCCTCATTCACGGAGACAAGATCGTACAGGCAGAGGTCAAAATCGCCTCTCACCGTCTCGAGCATTTCGGCCACCGCGCCGTGGGCAAGGCTGTCGTCGCTGTCAAGAAAGACAAGGTAATCGCCGCGAGAGGCCCGTATCCCGACGTTCCGCGCTGCGCCGAGGCCGCCGTTTGGCGTGGAAATAAGGCGTATGAGCGAGGGATATTTTGCCTCGTACTCCGCGGCTATGGCGGGGGAGGAGTCGGTCGCGCCGTCGTTCACCACGATTATCTCATAATCCGAAAGCTCGGGATAAATTATGGAATCAAGGCATTTCGCCAGATATTTTTCAACATTGTAGACCGGTACGATAATACTCAGCCTGGGCATATACATCCCTCCAGACGGCGTCATTTTATCACACTGGGAGCGCCGCTTTCAACATAAAAAGTTTAATTCTTTTTAGTTGCTTATCCCGCGCGTTCGGGTGTATAATAAAATGAACATCTGTTGACGGGAGATAGCCATGAGCAGCAAAAGCACAAAAAAGAAAAAAATTCAGGACGAGGACGCCGTCCCGCAGGAGATACTGAACCGGCGCGAGGTCTATGACTGGATACAGTGCCTCATCACCGCGCTCATAATATGCGTGATGATATTCGTCTTTTTCATAAGGGTCATCGACGTGGTCGGCACCTCCATGCTGCCGACGCTTCAGCACGGCAATAAAATGCTGGTCTCCGGCTTCCTGTACAAGCCCAAATACGGAGACGTCGTGGTGTTCAAGGCCGACTCCTACGACCCCGACAAGGCGCTTGTCAAGCGCGTCATCGCGGTCAGCGGAGACGATATCAACATCGACTTTGACAAGGGCATAGTCTACGTCAACGGCGAGCCGATCGAGGAACCGTATATCAACGAGCTTACCAAAACCAAGCTCGACTTTATCGGACCCAAGGAGGTGCCGGAGGGCTGCGTGTTCGTCATGGGCGACAACCGCAACGCATCTACCGACAGCCGAGACAGCCGTATCGGCATGGTCGACAGCCGGCTGATACTCGGCAAGGTATACTTCGTGCTGTTTCCTCTTGACGATTTTAAGCTGGTGGAGTAATGGACGAGATAAAATTTGAAAAAATGAATATCCAGTGGTTCCCTGGCCACATGACCAAGGCGCAGAGAATGATCGAGGAAAATATCAAGCAGGTCGACGCAGTCTGCGAGATTCTTGACGCCCGCATACCGAGGTCGAGCCGCAACCCTGATATCGACCGTCTCGCAGCAGGAAAGCCGAGACTTATCATACTAAACCGCGTTGATCTTGCCGACCCCGCCATGACGGCAAAATGGAAAAAGTATTTCGAGTCGCAGGGCATGGCCATACTTGAGACCGACGCGAAGAGCGGCAGGGGAGTCGGCGGCTTTGCCGCGGCCGTGCGCCGCCTCCTTGCCGACAAGCTCCGTGAATATGAGGCAAAGGGGCAGGTCGGCCGCACGCTTCGCGTAATGATACTCGGAATACCGAACGTGGGAAAATCTACGTTTATAAATAAAGTCGCTGGCCGCAAGGCTGCCATCGCCGGGGACAAGCCGGGCGTGACGCGCGGCAAGCAGTGGATAAACATCGACTCAGGGCTTGATCTCCTTGACACTCCGGGCATTCTCTGGCCGAAGTTCGATTCTCAGGAGGTCGGCGAGATGCTCGCCATCACCAACGCCATCAAGGCCGATGTGCTGGACAAGGAGACCCTCGGCGCTAACTTCATGCTCCGCCTGCGCGCTATGTATCCCGACGCGCTCCGCGAGCGCTATAAACTCGAGCCTGATCCCGGAGCCAACGGCTTTGAGCTTCTTGAGGCCGCCGCGAAGAAGCGCGGCTTTCTCGTCTCAAAGGGCGAGTACGACATAGAGAGAATGGCAAACACCCTGCTGGGTGAGTATCACGACGGCAAGCTTGGCCGCCTTACGCTGGAGCAGCCCGATGAATGATCTTTGGAGCATAGAAAATGAGATATACGACAGCGGCGTGAGCATTCTCTGCGGCGTGGACGAGGCCGGGCGCGGCCCGCTTGCGGGGCCTGTGTGCGCTGCCGCGTGTATTCTGCCGCGCGGACTCGTTATCGACGGACTTGACGACTCAAAAAAGCTCTCGGATAAGAAACGCCGCGAGCTGTTCGACGTTATCAAAAGGGAAGCGGTGAGCTTCGGTGTTGCGTTTGCCACCGTTGAGGAGATCGAGGAGCATAATATCCTCCGCGCGACCTTTATGGCAATGAACCGGGCGATAGCAAAGCTTGATGCCGTGCCGGAGCTTGCGCTCATCGACGGCAACCGCGCCGCCGGTATCGAAATGCCCGCGCGCTGTATCGTCAAGGGCGACTCGAAATGCGCCGATATCGCCGCGGCATCCATCCTTGCAAAGGTCACTCGTGACGAATACATGCTCGCCATGGCGGATAACTACCCCGAATACCACTTTGAAAAGCACAAGGGCTACGGCACCAAGCTGCACTATGAAGCGCTCCGGGAGTACGGCCCGTCGCCGATACACCGGATGAGCTTTCTTAAAAGGGTACATTGATGGAGAAAAAAACTCTCGGCCGCTGGGGCGAGGAACGCGCGGCGGCATACCTTCGCCGGCACGGATATAAAATACTCGGTATGAATTACGCCTGCCGGGGCGGCGAGATAGACATCATCGCCCGGAAGCGCGGCTTCGTGGTCTTTGCCGAGGTGAAGCTTCGTAAGAACTCGGATTTTGCGCAGGCGAAGGAGTTCGTCACCCGCGCAAAGCAGGAGCGTATCATGCTCACGGCTCAGCTGTGGCTCGCCGCGAACGACTGCGAGCTTCAGCCCCGCTTTGACGTGATAGAAATATACGCCCCCAACGGCACGGACGGCAAGATCGACATCCGGCACATTGAGGACGCATTTTGTGTTTAGTTTACCGCTGCTCGGCTACCGGCCGTCAGCAGGTGCCTCTGGGACAGAAGGTGGAGCAGTAGGTCTCGCCCTTGCTGTTCGCCTTTTCGTTCTGCACGCTGATGTGGTTCGCGCAGCACTTGCAGTCGGTGGTGTTGTATTTACAGCTGGACACGTCGCAGCCTACGCCGGGGATGATGTCGTTGGTTTTCTTTCCGCTCATTTCGTCGGCCTCCTTTTTTGAATTTGCGTAGTTATTATCTGCATGCTTCACAGCTTTTATCGGAGGAAAAATTTTAATGGCGTTATATGCTATCGGAGATACGCACCTCGCCATCGGCAAGGATAAGCCGATGGACATTTTCGGCGGAAAGTGGGAGAACCACACGGAAAAGCTCCGTGCCGGCTTTTCCTCCCTCGGCGAGGATGACATCTGCGTTATCTGCGGCGACATCAGCTGGGGCATGGGAATAAACGATACGCTTGAGGATTTTAAGTTCATCGACTCGCTGCCCGGAAAAAAGATCATACTGAAGGGCAATCACGACTATTGGTGGACCACGGCGGCAAAGGCAAAAAAATTTTTCGCGCAGAACGGCATCACCACCATCGACATTCTCCATAATAATTTTTTTGAATACGGCGAGTATGCGCTGTGCGGCACTCGAGGCTGGTTCTATGAGGAGGAACGGGGCGGCGAACATGACAAAAAAATAATGCGCAGGGAGATAATGCGCCTCCAAACGTCGCTGGAGCTCTCGGGTGAGCGCAGGAAGCTGGTATTTCTCCACTATCCTCCCGTTTATATGCGCTATGAATGCCCGGAAATACTCGAGCTTCTAAAAATACACGGCGTCCGCATGTGCTGCTACGGCCATATCCACGGCAAGGGCTGCGCTTACGCCTTTAACGGATGGCGCGACGGAACGGAATATAGGCTCGTTTCCGCCGACCATTTGAATTTCGCGCCGATAAAGCTGCTTGAATGATAAAAAAACGTTGCTTTTACAATCAATATCTGCTATCATAATTCAGCGCGTGTACACATAGATTAGGAGGAATTCAAACCATGATCGTCAAGAACGTAGAAAAGAAAGAAAATAACATCGTTTTTCAGGTAGAGAGCGACCCTGCGGAGTTCGAGTCCGCCGTCAACGCCGCCTACCTCAAAAATAAGAGCAATATAGCTATTCCCGGCTTCCGCAAGGGCAAGGCTCCCCGCACAGTGGTCGAGGGCATGTATGGCGTCGACGTGTTCTATCAGGACGCGATGGACGACCTTGCCCCCAAGGCCTTTGAGCAGGGCATAAACGAGAACGAGATCAAGTTCGTCGGCGCGCCCTCTATCGTTGACGTTAAGGTCACGGACGAGCGCGGCGTTTCCTATACCTTCTCCGTTGAAGCCTACCCCGAGGTCACTCTCGGCCAGTATAAGGGCATTGAGGCCGTGCGCCAGCTCTTCGAGGTCTCCGAGGACGACATCGCAAACGAGATCGAGAACGCCCGCAAGCAGAACGCCCGCAAGGTCAGCGTTGACCGCGAGGCTCAGATGGGCGACATCGCGAACATCGACTTTGACGGCTACCTCAACGGCGAGCGCTTCGACGGCGGCAAGGCGGAGGGCTACGACCTTGAGCTCGGCTCCCACTCCTTCGTCCCCGGCTTCGAGGAGCAGATCGTCGGCATGAAGGTCGGCGAGGAGAAGGACATCAACATCACCTTCCCCGAGCAGTACGTCGAGGGCCTTGCCGGCAAGGACGTCGTATTCAAGGTCAAGCTCAACAGCCTCAGTGTATCCGAGCTGCCCGAGGTGGACGACGAGTTCGCACAGGATAACGGCTTTGATACTTTGGACGAGTATAAGGCCGACGTCAAGGCCAACATCGCAAAGCGCTTCGCGGAAGAGGCCGAGGCCGCAGTCCGCTCCTCCATCATGCGCAAGGCCGCCGAGAACACCACCGTCACCGTTCCCGAGGTCATGATAAACGAAAAGGTCGAAGAGATGGTCCGCAACTATGCCGCCAACTTCGGCATGACCGACAGCAGCGTTCCCATGGACAAGCTCCTTGCCACCCTCGGCATTGACGAGGCTATGATGGAGCAGAACCTCCGTCCCTCCGCCGAGATCCAGGTCAGAAACGAGCTTATGATCGAGGCCATCATTGCCGCCGAAGCCATCGAGGCCACCGAAGAAGAGGTCGACGCCTACATCGCGAAGATCGCAGAGAGCTACAATGTCCCCGCCGACAACATCAAGACCTACTTCGGCGCAGATTACATCACCAACGAGCTGAAGAAGGAAAAGGCTACCGACCTCGTCATCAACAGCGCGGTCATCACCGAGGAAGCCTTTGAACCCAAGTTCGACAAGGCCGAAGAGAAGTCCGAAGAAAAGGCCGAGGACAAGGCGGAATAATTTTCCGGGAATAGGGATATGCTCTCTTGGACGCTGATAATTTAAAGGAGAGTTTAATACAATGAGTTTAGTGCCTTATGTAGTTGAGCAGACCAGCCGCGGGGAGCGCTCCTATGACATTTTCTCCCGCCTGCTGAACGACCGTATAGTTATGCTCAGCGAGGAAGTAAACGATACCACCGCAAGCCTTATCGTCGCCCAGCTTCTTTACCTTGAAGCGCAGGACCCCGACAAGGACATACAGTTTTATATCAACAGCCCCGGCGGCAGCGTTACCGCGGGTCTCGCGATCTATGACACAATGCAGTACATCAAGCCTGATGTTTCGACGATCTGTATCGGCATGGCCGCGTCCATGGGCGCGTTCCTGCTGTCCTCCGGCGCAAAGGGTAAGCGTATCGCGCTCCCAAATGCCGAGATAATGATCCATCAGCCCTCCGGCGGCAGCCAGGGCCAGTGTACCGATATCCAGATCCAGGCCGAGCAGATACTGAAGATCAAGAAGAGACTCAACGCGATACTGGCCGAGAACACCGGCAAGGACGTGGAGGTCATCGAGCGCGACTGCGAGCGCGACCATTTCATGTCCGCCGAGGAGGCCAGAGACTATGGCCTTATCGACAAGGTCATCTACAAACGCTGAATATTCAGTACGTTATTGGGGAACTGACAGTTCCCCAATAGCTTTAATTGTTCCTGTGGGGGGAAAAATATGGGAAGAAATGAAGACAGAAGAAACATAAGATGCTCTTTCTGCGGCAAGCCGCAGTCACTCGTCGAGAGGCTCATAGCGGGCAACGGCAGCTATATCTGTGACGAATGTATCCGCATGTGCATGAGCATGATCGACGACCTCCCGGCGCCGCAGGTCGAGGGCTACGACGGCCTTCCCCTTGAATTTTCAAAGCTGCCGAAGCCGCTTCAGATCAAGGAGAACCTTGATGAATACGTCGTTGGGCAGGACCGTGCGAAAAAGGTGCTGGCAGTGGCCGTATACAACCACTACAAGCGTATCCTCCACGGCGAGAGCGACGATGTCGAGCTGCAGAAGAGCAACATCCTGCTCATCGGCCCGACCGGCAGCGGCAAGACGCTCTTTGCCCAGACCATGTCCAAAATGCTGGACGTACCCTTTGCCATCGCCGACGCGACCACTCTCACCGAGGCCGGCTATGTCGGCGAGGACGTGGAGAACGTCATACTCAAGCTGCTTCAGGCTGCGGACTTTGACGTTGAGCGCGCGCAGCGCGGCATAATCTATATCGACGAGATCGACAAGATAGCGCGCAAGAGCGAGAACGTCTCCATTACCCGCGACGTCTCCGGCGAGGGCGTGCAGCAGGCGCTGCTCAAGCTCCTCGAGGGTACTGTCGCGAACGTCCCGCCAAACGGCGGACGCAAGCACCCGAATCAGGAATTTATCCATGTGGATACCAGCAGCATACTTTTCATCTGCGGCGGCGCATTTGACGGCCTTGACAAGATAATCGAAAAGCGTATGAACAAAAAGACCATGGGCTTCGGCGCCGATATCGTCAGCAATACCGAGCGCGACGTGGGTGAGATATTTGAAAACGTTCAGCAGCATGACCTGCTGAAGTTCGGCATTATCCCCGAGCTTGCCGGCCGTCTGCCGGTCATCGCCTCGCTTGACTCTCTGGGCAGGGACGATCTCGTGCGTATCCTTACCGAGCCGAAAAACTCCATGACAAAGCAGTATAAGACCCTTATGAGCTTTGACAACGTGGAGCTTGAGTACGAGCCGGAGGCGCTTGAGGCCATTGCCGACAAGGCGATAGAAATGAAGATAGGCGCGCGCGGACTCCGCAGCGTGATGGAGGGCGTGATGACAGACATCATGTACACTGTTCCCTCCGACAGCACCATCAAAAAGGTGATCATCACCGCGGCAAGCGTGCGCGGGGAGAGCGGTCCCGAGATAATCCGTGACTGACAGCACTCCCGGACTCCAAGAGGAGAAATACTATGGCAGAAAAAAACGATAACGAAAACCTTTTGATCCCGATGATGGCTCTCCGCGGCCTCAACATCTTTCCCGAGATGCTGATGACCTTTGACGTTGAGCGTCAGGCGTCCATCGGCTCACTGAGCGCCGCGCTCCAGGCGGATCATCTCATCTTCCTCGCGGCGCAGAAGGACATTGCCTGCGACGTTCCCGAGGAAAAGGATATTTACCGTGTCGGCACTGTGTGCCGTATCCGGCAGCAGCTCCGTCAGCCGCGCGGGAACATGTGCCGCGTGATGGTCGAGGGCATTTACCGCGCCGAGGCACTTACCGTTAACACCGATCCCGACGGCTACACGGCGCTCATCCGCCCGCTCAACGACCTGACGGAGCGCGTGAGCGAGGCAAAGAAAGAGGCGCTGCTGCGCACCTGCGTATCCCTCTTTGACGAGTACCTCCACCTGAATCCCGAGGCCGTCAACGAGCAGATACTCAACGTCATGGCAAATCCCGAGCCTGCATATGTAGTGAGCTATATCGCACAGAACGTCCGGCTCAGCGTCGACGATAAGCAGAAGGTGCTTGAGGAGCGCTATCCCAGCCGCCGTCTCACGCTCCTTGCGAAGCTCCTCAACCGCGAGCTTGACGTGATGACCATCGAAAAAGAGCTGAATGACGCAACTCAGGAGACGCTCAATCAGAACCAGCGCGAGTATTACCTGCGCGAGCAGATGAAGATCATCCAGAACGAGCTTGGCGAGGGCGGCCAGACAGACGACATAGACGACTACCGCACCCGGATAAAGGCGCTCCCCGTCACCGAGGAGATCCGTGAAAAGCTCCTCAAGGAGCTTGGACGTCTCCAGAAGCAGCCCTTCGGCTCGTCCGAGGCCGCCGTGATAAGAGGCTACATAGACACCTGCCTCGAGATACCGTGGGGCGTCAAGACGGCTGAGACCGTCGACCTCGCGAAAGCTCGCAGAATGCTCGATGAGGACCACTTCGGACTCGATAAGGTCAAGGAGCGCGTGATTGAGTATCTCGCGGTAAAGAAGCTCTCTCCGGAGATAAAGGGCGGGCTTATCTGCCTCGTCGGCCCCCCGGGAACGGGCAAGACCAGCATTGCCATGAGCATTGCCCGCGCCACTAACCGGAAGCTCGTTCGCATATCTCTCGGCGGCGTCCATGACGAGGCGGAGATACGCGGCCACCGCAAGACCTACATAGGCTCCATGCCGGGCCGGATCATGAGCGGCATAATTCAGGCGAAGTCCTGCAACCCTCTCATGGTGCTTGACGAGATCGACAAGCTTGGCTCCGACTACAAGGGCGACCCGTCCGCCGCGCTGCTTGAAACGCTCGACCCGGAGCAGAACAGCAGCTTCCGCGACAATTTCCTTGAAATACCCTTTGACCTTTCCGAGGTTTTCTTCATAACCACCGCGAACACCACCGACACCATTCCGAGAGCGCTGCTCGACCGTATGGAGGTCATCGAGCTTTCAAGCTACACCGACGAGGAAAAGCTGCAGATAGCAAAGCGCCACCTCATCCCCAAGCAGAGAAAGAAGCACGGACTCAAGGCAAGCCAGCTGCGCGCGACGGACGGCGCGATACGCGAGATGATCCGCTCGTATACGAGGGAATCCGGCGTCCGAATCCTCGAGCGCACCATTGCAAAGGCCTGCCGCAAGGCGGCCGACGGCATTGCCGAGGAGAAGTTCAAGTCTCTTTCGCTCAGGGAAGGCCTGCTCGAAGATGTGCTTGGCCCCGCTCGCTATAAGAGCGAGCAGGTGAGACTGCGCGACGAGGTCGGCCTCGTCCGCGGACTCGCGTACACTTCCGTTGGAGGCGAGGTGCTTGACGTCGAAGCCGCCGTTGTCGAGGGCAGCGGAAAGCTGGAGCTTACCGGTAATCTCGGCGACGTGATGAAGGAGTCAGCAAAGGCGGCCATTACCTACATCCGCAGCCGCGCCTCCGTTCTCGGTATCGACCCGGACTTTTACAGGAACCGAGACATACATATCCATTTCCCCGAGGGCGCGGTCCCCAAGGACGGCCCCTCCGCCGGCATAACCGTGACGGTAGCGCTCGTGTCCGCGCTGACCGGCACCCCGGTCCGCCGGGACGTTGCCATGACTGGCGAGATAACGCTTCGCGGCAGGGTGCTGCCCATAGGCGGGCTGCGCGAAAAGACCATGGCGGCTCTCCGGGCCGGGGTCAAGACCGTTCTTATCCCGGCCGACAACGTGAGCGACCTTGAGGAGATCGACCAGACCGTGCGCAAGTCTCTTGAGTTCATCCCCATTGACCACGCCGACAAGGCTCTGGACGCCGCGCTCGCGCGTACCGCGGCCCAGCCGGCGGCGATGGTACCCCCCGAACACAGAGAGCGCCTTGCGGTGAGGCAGTAAAGCTTATGGCAAATCTTAACGTGAACAGGGCGGAGTTCATCAAGTCCGCCGCTTCCTCGAACCAGTTCATTCGTTCGTCCACGCCCACGGTGGCCTTTGCGGGAAAATCGAACGTAGGCAAGTCCTCCGTGATAAATCGTATGCTCAACAGGAAAAATTTTGCCCGCGTCGGCTCGGAGCCGGGGAAAACCATTCATGTGAACTATTTCCTGATCGACGGCAAATGCTACTTTGTTGATCTGCCGGGCTATGGCTACGCGAAGGTCTCGCAGTCAGAACGCGACCGCTGGGGCAGGCTCATGGAGCAGTTCTTTGAAGGGCAGGGGCTTTTTGACCTCGGCGTCATGATAGTGGATTCGCGCCATAAGCCCACCGCCGACGACGTCACCATGGCCGAATGGTTCAAAAGCTCCGGCTGCAGGCTCGTCGTTGTCGCCAACAAGCTCGATAAGCTGAAAAAAAGCGAGATCGAGCCGAATCTCGCCCTTATCCGTGAGACGCTCACGCTCCCCGAGGACGTGCTTCTCATACCCTTTTCCGCGGAAAAGGGGCAGGGGAGAGACGCATTGATGGCGGAGATACTTAAATTGCTGTGAAAAACGAAAGCAGGAAGAAATGTTTCTTCCTGCTCTTGTTTTTTGCTCTTTCTTTTGATAAAATAACTTTATATTGGGGGTGAGTACGATCAGTACCGCGCAGGCAATATTGGACGGCTTTGATTTCAGCTATCTTCTCAGCCTTGTTCAGGGACTTATCCCTGCGGTCATCTGTATCACTCTCCACGAACTCAGCCACGGTCTCGCCGCGTACTGTCTCGGCGACAATACGGCGAAGGAGCGCGGCCGGCTGACGCTCAACCCCCTGAAGCATATTGACGTCGTGGGCTTTATAATGATGGTCGTGTTTCATTTCGGCTGGGCGAAGCCTGTACCCGTGAATATGTACAACTTCAAAAACCCGAAGCGCGGCATGGCGATAACGGCTCTTGCGGGACCGGCCAGCAATCTCGTTATCACGGTCGTGTTCCTCCTGCTCTACGGCGCGGCGTATATCCCGTTGTATGGGAGCGGCGCGGGGAGGTACGTACTCGATACGCTCATGCTGACCGCCTATTGCAGTCTCGGTCTCGGGCTGTTCAATATGATACCCGCTCCGCCGCTCGACGGGGCTAAGGTTCTTGCGGCCGTCATTCCGGACGAGAGCTATTATAAGCTCATGCGCTACGAGAAATACGGCATGATACTCCTTGTCATTCTCGTATGGACAGGCCTTTTGGGTGACCCTGTTTCGTCCGCAGTCAGCTTCGTCTTTGACCGGCTCAGCGTCATTGCGCAGTGGAGCTGCGACGCGGTGTTTTATCTTTTTTATCAGTGAGTTGCAATGGAAAATCCAAGCTTTTTTCTTGAGGGCGTTGTCAGGGAGAAGAATGAGCTTCAGGACTTTGAAGGTCCGCTCAGCCTTATCCTTATGCTGCTGCAGAAAAACAAAATAGAGATACGCGACATAAAGATCGCGGATATCCTCGACCAGTATCTTGAGTATCTGGATAAAATGCAGAGTATGGATCTTGAGATAGCCAGTGAGTTTGTCCAGATGGCGTCCCATCTTCTTTATATCAAGACTCAGACGCTCCTCTCCGGCGGGGAGGAGGTATCGGAGCTTGAGGTCCTCATCGCGTCGCTTGAGCAGCTCCGCTGCAAGGACATACAGGCCGAGATACAGAAAATAACGCCCGAGCTTAAAAAGGCTTCGGAATTGGGTATGCTCTATTACGCTAAGCTGCCGGAGCCTCTGCCGCAGGAGCATAAGGAATATAATTACCGCCACGAGCCGGTCGACCTGCTCAAGGCGCTCTACAGCATTTATTCCCGCGGCGGCAAGACCGTCAATACCGAGGATGTGACCTCGGCCATGCCGCACAGGATAGTCTATTCCGTGCGTGATAAGAGCCGCCAGATACTCTCCCTCCTCCGGAGCGGCGGAGTTACGCTGCATGAGCTTTACCTCGCCTGCGCTTCGAGAAGCGAGGTCATCGCCACCTTCGTCTCCATCCTTGAGCTTTGCAGCATGGGGAGCGTCGCCATAGAGCGGCGGGACGGCGACTACGGCGTTTCCTTTGTCGGCGGCGACGTCGACGAGATAATCGAAAAGATCGTTGAGTGAAAACATAATGGATATTTCATCAGCCATAGAAGCCATACTCTTTGCCGCCGGGGACAGTATTCCCATAGACAGGCTTTCCCTTATACTCGGCACGCCGGAGGACGAGGTGAGCCTTATCGCCCGCGAACTTGCCGAAAAGTACGAGCGTGAGGGGCGCGGCATGCGCGTGCTCCGCCTTGACGACAGGCTCCAGATGTGTTCCGCGCCGGAATATGCTCCCTATATCACGCGCGCTCTCGAACAGCGCAAGCCGCCAATGCTTTCGCAGCCCGCGCTCGAGACGCTTGCCGTGGTCGCGTATTTTCAGCCGGTGACACGGGCATATATCGACCAGGTCCGCGGGGTGGACAGCTCGTATACCGTGGGCGTTCTTGCCGAGAGGGGCCTTATCGAGGCCTGCGGCAAGCTGGATGTGCCGGGCAGACCGTCGCTCTTTCGCACGACGGACGTGTTCCTCCGCACCATGGGCATCGAGAATCTTTCGGAGCTTCCTCCGCTGCCCGACATGAGCAGCACCGAGGGTATCGAAAAGCTCCAGAACGCGATAGACGAGCTTCAGAACAGCGCGAATAAAGACCAGATGACCATGAGCGAGATCACAGGATTAAGTCACGGGGAGTGATGTAATTGGTTGGACGTATAATTTTGGGGATAATAGTCGGTATCATCGTGCTGATACTCGTTGTCCCGATCGGCGCGGATATCAATTATGAGGGCGGAGAGCTGCGCGTCAGCGCGAAGCTGTGGAAGCTGCTCATAAATGTGTTCCCCAAGGAACCGGCAGATCCCGACGCGCCGCCCAAGGAGAAAAAGCCAAAACGAATAAAAAAGAAAAAAACCAAGGAATCTTCGGAGGGTGAGCCTGCACCGAAGAAAAAGCTGAAGCTCGACTTCACCTTTGACGATATCATGGCGCTGCTCAAAAAGCTCTTCAAGGGACTCGGCACGATACTCACCATCCATGTCGACCGCTTTATGCTCCATTACGTCGCAGCAGGCGACGACCCGTATGATACCGCCGTGACGTATAACTATGTGAACGCGGCGCTCTCGACGCTTGCTCCGATATGTGCGAAAAAGTACAGGTGCCGGGATACGGATGTCTGGACAGACATTGATTTTACCCGTGAGCAAATGCAGCTCGACGTCGGCATTGCGGTGACGATACGCCTCGGACAGATACTCCACGGCGTGAACATTATTCTTTTCGGCGCGCTGGGTATACTCATTAAGAACAAAATGAGGCTTTTTTCAGAGAGGCTCCGCGCGAAGAAGGACAAAACAGTCGATGATGACACGGTCATTGAAATAGAAGAAACAAAAGAAGAAAATATACAGGAAGAGGAAAGGATCGAATAACATGGAAAACAATCCTATCGGCGAACTTATGAACAACACTATGGAGAGTGTGAGAAACATTCTCAAGGTCGACACCGTTGTCGGCGATCCCATTTATACTCCCGACGGGATCACGCTCGTCCCCATCTCCAAGGTCAGCGTCGGCTTCGGCGGCGGCGGAGTTGAGTTCAACGGCAAGAAGGCCGGCGACAGGCCCTACGGCGGCGGCAATGCCACCGCGGTCAAGATCGATCCTATCGGCTTCCTCGTCATAAAGGAAGGCACCGTCAGAATGATCAACGTCACTCCTCCCGCAAGCACCACCGTCGACCGTCTTATCGACCTTGTTCCCCAGGTAATGGACAGAGTTGACAACTTTATCGAAAAGCAGAAGAAGTAATAAAAAACAACATTACTGCCAATAATAAGCACTACCCATATCATCAAGGGTGGTGCTTATTATTAAGAAACTTACGGCTTTTGTCCTTGCTGCGTCTTTATTGACGGCCTTTTGTCCGTCGGCGGAGGCAAAGGACGCCCCGGCCGTCAGCGCGGAGTGCGCAATAGTCATGCACGACGGCGGGGAGATCGTATATGAAAAAAACGCCGATAAAAGGGCGCTCATAGCCAGCACGACGAAGCTGATGACGGCCATCGTCGCCATTGAAAACTGCGTGCTTGACGACGAGGTGGAGATCGGTGCTGAGAGCGTCGGGGTCGAGGGTTCGTCAATGTACCTCAAAGCCGGGCAGAAGATAACGGTCGAGAAGCTCCTTCTCGGACTGCTGCTGGTCTCCGGCAATGACGCGGCCACAGCACTCGCGCTTCACACCGCGGGCAGCATTGAGGCGTTTGCCGGAATGATGAACGAAAAGGCCGCGGAGCTTGGTATGGACGGCTCACATTTTGTCAATCCCCACGGCCTCAACGCCGAGGGGCATTACTCCACCGCGCGGGATATGGCGCGGCTCATGCTCTATTGCATGGAAAACGCGACCTTTTCCGGTATGATCTCGCGCCGCAGCTTTGCCGTGGACGATATGGTATACCTAAACCATAATAAGCTCCTGTATGCTCTCCCGGGCTGTCTCGGGGGAAAGACCGGATACACCATGGCGGCGGGACGCTGTCTCGTAAGCTGTGCCGAACGCGGGGGGACCCGATTCGTGTGCGTCACGCTTTCGGCTCCGGATGACTGGAACGATCATAAGGCTCTTTACGAATGGGCTTTTTCGGAGTATAGTGACAGAGATGTGACCGATATAGCCTCGTTTTATGTGACCGTGGCGGGCGGTTCGGAGGAGAGCGTCCGCGCCGTACCCGAGGAAAGGCTCACGGTGTTTGTGCGCCGCGACGCGGAGCTTACCGTTACGGCGCTGCTGCCGCGCTTTGTTATCGCGCCGGTCATCAGGGGCGAGCGCGCGGGTACGGCGCAGGTCTACTGCGGCAGCGAGCTATGCGCTCAGTCCCGGTTAATATATGAAAGCGACGTCGGTGCGGAAAAATAAACCCGGCCGGCGGGAAATGAAAGCTGATGGAAGAAAGACTGCAAAAGATAATTTCGGCCTCGGGGCTGATGTCACGGCGCAAGGCTGAAGAATATATCTCCGCCGGCCGCGTCACGTTGAACGGCCGCACGGCCCGGCTCGGCGATAAGGCCGACATGGATAACGACACTATCCTCGTGGACGGCAGGGAGCTGCCGTCCTCCGGGGAGAAAATATACATAATGCTCAATAAGCCAAAGGGCTACGTCACGACGCTCAGCGACGAAAAAGGGCGCAAGAACGTGTGTGAGCTTGTCAGCGCCGGGGCGAGAGTGTACCCCGTGGGACGGCTCGACATGTATTCGGAGGGGCTTCTTATCCTCACCAATGACGGCGAATTTACGAATATTCTCATGCACCCGTCGCACGAGGTGGTAAAGACCTACCGCACCTACGTTTCCGGCGAGGATATCGGCTACGCGGCAGAGCTGCTGCGCTGCCCTATGGAGCTTGACGGATATGTACTCAGCCCGGCTGAGGTCAATATCGTCGACTACTTCGGTACCCATGCCGTCCTTGATATCAGTATACACGAGGGACGGAACCGCCAGGTCAGACGGATGTGCGAGCTTGTCGGGCTGAGAGTGACAAAGCTCGTGCGTATAAGCGAGGGCGGCCTCGAGCTGGGAGATCTGAAGCCTGGCGCGTGGCGCTGCCTCACCCGTGAGGAGATAGATATGCTCAGAGGTGTGTGATGGGAAATTTTCTCACCGAACTCGGCAATCTGGAGTCTTTTTCAAAACGCCAGAAAAAGGTCGCCGAATACATATGCGAAAATTTTGATACGGCGGCGTTCATGACGGCGGAGCGTCTCGCCGAGGCCGCCGACGTGAGCGAATCAACGGTGATACGCTTCGCCTCGGAGCTTGGGTTCGAGAGCTTTTCCGGACTTCGCCACGCATTGCAGAGCGTGCTGCGCAGAAGGATAGTGGACCGGGAGCTTGACAGGGAGACCGCAGAAGCCTCCGTACTCCAGAAAACGCTTGCAAGGACCCGGCAGTCGTTTTCAGAGACAGTTAACGCCGAGTTCGAATCGGCCTTTGACGAGCTGTGCTGCAAGGTGCTTGCCGCGGACAACGTATATATTACCGGCCGGGGAAAGACCTACGCGCTGGCAATGTATGCGGCGTCATCTCTGCAGGAGCTTCGCACGGGGGTCATGCCTCTCCATACTGCCGACGCGGCGTGGGCCGTGAGAAGGCTCGGCCTGGACGATCTTTTGATAGATTTGCGCGTGGACGAGGGTGAGGAAGAGTGTTTTTCATCAGCTCGGGAGCGCGGGGCGAGAGTTGAACAGCTCATTATCGGCGAGTTCTCCGCAGGCGTTCACGCGAATGAAACACGCCTTCGCCTCGGCGGCGCGCCGGCCGCGGTAATGCTTATAGACGCGCTTTGCTCAAGACTTGTTGAAATCACAGACAGCGGAGAGAAAAATGATACCTGATCGAACCGAACTTGTAGTCATCGGCGGCGGCGCGGCGGGAATGATGTGCGCGTACAATGCGGCTCAGCGGGGGATGAGTGTTGTGCTTGTCGACCCGAACAGGCAGCTTGGACGCAAGGTGCGCATTACCGGCAAGGGCCGCTGCAACGTTACAAATAATTGCGATATCAAGGAATTTATGCGGAATATCCCTGGCGACGGCCGGTTTCTGTACAGTGCGCTGAACAGATTTTCGCCGGCCGACACCATCGCGTTTTTTGAATCGCACGGTCTGCCGCTGAAAACCGAGCGTGGGAACAGAGTCTTTCCCGTCTCTGACAACGCGAACGACGTTGCCGGACTGATGGCCCGTCTGTGTGAGCGCAGCGGCGTCACGCTCTTCCGCTCGACAGCAAAGAAAATACTCACCGAGGGCGGGGCCGTCTCCGCCGTCGTCACGGAAGAGGGGACGATAGCCTGCCGCGCGGCTGCCGTGTGTACGGGAGGGCTTTCTTATCCTCTCACCGGCTCCAACGGCGCAGGGTATCGCTTCGCGCGCGAGCTGGGGCATACGGTGACGGAGACCCGCCCATCGCTCGTTCCGCTTGAGAGCGAGGATGACTGCTGCGCCCAAATGCAGGGCTTTTCGCTGAAAAATGTCACGCTCTCCGCCTATGAGGACGAGCGCCTCATCTATAAGGAGCTTGGCGAAATGCTCTTTACCCACTTCGGCGTATCCGGCCCGCTCGTTCTGTCGGCAAGCTCGCACATGCGCAATTTCGGCAGAGCGAAGTACCGGCTCGAAATAGACCTCAAGCCCGCGCTCGACGAGAAAAAGCTCGACGCCCGTATTCTCCGGGATTTTGAGAAATACTCGAATAAGGAGTTCAAGAACGCTCTTGCCGACCTTGCCGGTCACACCATGATACCGGTTCTGGTCCGGCTCTCCGGCATACCGGAGGATACAAAGGCGAATTCCATCACCCGCGAGCAGCGTATGCGGCTCCTGCGGCTCTTCAAGGCGTTTCCGGTATCCGTCTCCGGCACGCGCCCGATCGACGAGGCAATAGTTACCGCCGGGGGAGTCAGCACAAAGGAGATCGACCCGCGCACCATGGGTTCAAAGCTGGTGCAGGGCTTATATTTTGCCGGGGAGGTCCTTGACCTCGACGGCTATACAGGCGGCTTTAACCTGCAGATCGCCTGGTCTACCGGCTTCGTGGCAGGAAATTCAGTGTTAAAGGAAGAATATTGATGAACGGACATTATTCCATAGCGGTCGACGGCCCGTCCGGCGCGGGAAAGAGCAGCCTTGCAAAAAGAGTGTCGAAGGCCTTTGGCTTTATCTATGTCGATACGGGCGCTATCTATCGCACGGTCGGGCTTGAGGCCGCGAGGCGCGGCATAGACCGGCGAAGCGAGAGCGCCGTTTCGGCCATGCTCCCGGAGCTTCACATTGAGATGAAGTATAACGAGGCGGGGGAGCAGCGCATGTATCTCAACGGTGAGGACGTTTCCGAGGCTATCCGCATGCCGGAGATATCCATTGCGGCATCGGACGTTTCCGCGCTGCCCGCCGTCCGTGCGTTTCTTCTCGACATGCAGAGAAGGATGGCGAGGGAGAACGACGTCATCATGGACGGGCGCGATATCGGCACCGTCGTGCTGCCGGACGCAGAGCTGAAAATATATCTGACCGCCTCCGCCGAGGCAAGAGCGCAGCGCCGTATGCTCGAACTCAGGGGCAAGGGCGTCGAGAGCAGCTTTGAGGATGTGCTGAGAGACATCGTCTACCGCGACGAGCAGGACACCAATCGCGCCGTCGCCCCGCTGAGAAGAGCCGACGATGCGGTATTGATGGACACCAGCGACATAGACTTTGAGCAGAGCTTTGGACTCATGTGCAGCATTATAAAGGAACATCTGGGGATCGAGGTCATACACGCATAATGAAGGAGATTCTTGTCGCGGAGAGCGCGGGCTTCTGCTTTGGCGTGCAGAGATCGGTGGAGCTTGCCGAGAGACTTTTGGAGCGCTTCGGACGCTGTGCGAGCCTCGGAGAGCTTGTACATAACGCGGATGTTGTCCGCCGCCTGAGCGAGAAGGGAATGCGTGTAATTTTCTCACCGGATGAGGCCGGGGAGGGAGAGCATGTGCTGATTCGGGCGCATGGCGTCGCTCAAAGCGTCGAGCAGCGGCTTTCCGAGCGTGGGGCAGATATAACTGATGCGACCTGCCCGCGGGTCAAGGCCATCCATAAGATAGTCGCCCGTGACAGCGCCGAGGGGAGATTTATAATCATCATCGGCATGCGCGCGCACCCCGAGGTGGAGGCCATTCGAGGCCGCTGCAGTGAATGTGGCGTGTTTGAAAATGCTTCCGAGCTTGAGGATTGGCTCGATAAAAATCCCGCTATATGGACAAAACCGATAACAATGGTCGTTCAGACCACCCAGACTCACAATAATTTTACCGAATGTTGCAATATCCTAAAAAAAAGATGTACAAATACAAAAATATCTGATACAATATGCCTTGCTACGTTCACGCGTCAGGATGAGGCGGCAAGGCTCTCGGCCTGCTGCGGCGCGATGGTGGTCATAGGCGGAAGGCACAGTGCAAACAGCATTCATCTCGCGCAGATATGCAGGGAAAACTGTGCTGACGTCCAGTTTATCGAGCGAGCCGATGAGCTGGACACGGACAGGCTCAAAGCCGCTGACCGGGTCGGCCTCACAGCGGGGGCATCCACTCCGGCGTGGATAATTAAGGAGGTAAGAAACAAAATGAGCGACGAGATCAAAATTGAAGAATCCGCAGTTGAGAAGGAAATGTCCTTTGACGAAATGTTGGAGGAGACTCTCAAACCTATATATAATGGAGATAAGGTAACCGGTACTGTTGTTGCGATTACTGGCACTGAAGTCAGCCTTGACCTCGGCACCAAGTATTCCGGGTTCATCCCCACCACCGAGTTCACCGAGGACGGCGGCAAGGTCGAAGACGCTGTCAAGGTCGGCGACACCATCGAAGCCGTTGTCGTCAGAGTCAACGATGTCGAAGGCACCGCGCAGCTTTCCAAGAAGCGCCTTGACTCCGCAAAGATCTGGAACGACGTTGAAGCCGCTGTCGAAGACGGCACCGTCATGGAAGGCGTCGTCACCGAAGAGAACAAGGGCGGCGTTGTCGTCAACATCAAGGGCGTCCGCGTGTTCGTTCCCGCTTCCCAGACTGATCTGCCCAGAGAGGCAGAGCTGGGTCAGCTCCTCAAGAAGGCCGTCAAGCTCAAGATCACCGAGGTCAACAAGGCCCGCAAGAGAGTCGTCGGCTCCATCCGCAAGGTCGCACAGGCTGAGCGCCGTGAGCGCACCGAGAAGATCTGGAACGAGATCGAGGTCGGCAAGAAGTACATGGGCGTTGTCAAGTCCCTGACCAGCTACGGCGCATTTGTAGATATCGGCGGCATCGACGGCATGGTCCACGTATCCGAACTCAGCTGGGGCCGTGTCCATCAGCCCTCCGAGATTCTCGCAGTCGGCGATGAGGTCGAGGTCTATGTCATCAACTTTGACAAGGACAAGCGCAAGATCTCCCTTGGCTACAAGGATCCCAACGGCAACCCCTGGACCCAGTTCACCAGCAAGTACGCCGTCGGCGATGTTGCTTCCGTCACCATCGTGAAGCTCATGCCCTTCGGCGCATTCGCAGAGGTCCTGCCCGGTGTTGATGGCCTTATCCACATTTCCCAGATCGCCAACCGCCGTATCGGCAAGCCCGAGGATGTTCTTTCCGTCGGCGACGTGGTCGAGGCGAAGATCACCGCCATTGATGAAGAGAAGCACAAGATCTCTCTCTCCATCCGCGCACTGGCCGAGCCTGCACCCGCAGCTCCCGTCGAAGAGGACGAGGATGAGGGCGCACAGGAAGACGCGCTGGTCTACGAGGTCTCCGCGAACGGAGAGGCGACCGGTATCGCTCCCGCGACTGACGTCGAGGAATAATTCCGTTATACTCAATGCTCCCGCCGTAAAAGATACGGCGGGAGCATTTTTATGTTAAAAAAGTAAGGGACGCCGGTCGACCGGCGCCCTTGTAATAATATGGTCAGCAGAATCTTGCCGGCCTTTTTCCGTCGGCGGGCGGCACATAGCCCTTCTTCGTTTCGGGGCTGACGCGTATAAGCTCGTCAAGTGCGCGGTACGCCGGCGCCTCGTCGTTGAAAATGAGGTTTGCAAACTCCTTTTCCCCGTGAACGAGGATGAGCCGGTAGTAATAGTATGCGGGGCTGTCGTCCGGATGGCACTCGCTCACACGGATGAACGCGCGCTCGATATACTCATAGGGTACAAAGTATTTCTTCCCAAGATCGCGATAGTACATGCCGAGCTTCCCGTAACGGACGCGGCCGATAGGCTCGGCGGCGTTGTAGTCGTCAATATGTTCGTCGTCGCTTATTTTTGATTTGTCCACACAGCGGAACTTCAGTCTGCCAAGACCGAACATGGACCTCACCCTTTCAGAAAACGTTTACGCTTTTTCGTGCTTCCCCTTGTTCATTCTCAGAAGATCGGTCTCATAGCAGACCTCGGGCAGCTTCGAGGCGATAAGCGCTCCGAGCGAACCGGCGATGACTCCGACGATAAGCCCGACGAGAACGTCGCTGGGGTAATGGACAACAAGGTAGATACGGGACACCGCGACGAGCAGCGCCGCGACAAAGGCAAGCCAGCTGTATCGCTTGTCACAGCGGAAGAATATAGCCGTGGCGGCGGCAAAGGCAGCGGTCGTGTGGCCGGAGGGAAAGCTGTTGTCGCTCTCGGTGTGCTGCTTCACAAGGAGCCAGAACTGATAATATACGCTCGTTTCATCGGCGTAGGGTCTCGGCCGGGCGATGAGGAGCTTGAGACAGCAGTTCGTCAGCAGCGCACCTATCGTGATACCCAGCAGCACCGCAAGGCCGAAGCGGCGCGTGCGCTTGAAAAAGGCGAGCAGGAGCGCGATGATGATTATTACCACCGGGTCGCAAAGAAGTGAAAAAAATTCGAGAAACGGGGTGAAAAATCCACCGGCAAGCTCGTAAAGCTTATGTATCGCGGACGTAATGCCTAAGTCAAAGCCGGCAAAGGTCGTATTCAGCCACAGAGCGGCTGCGGAAACGTTCATTTGTTTTTCTCCTCTCACTTGGTATACGGATATTCTATCATATTTTCTCTGTACAAGTCTACCTTTATTTGCATAAATGCCCAGAATAAGCACATACTACCAACAGACTTTACTGGGAGGTAAGAATATGAAACGTATCATCATGTCTGCGGCGGCCCTTGTGATGGCGCTGCTGCTCCTTGCCGGAATTGGCGCACCGTCCTATGCGCAGGGTATGGCGCCAATCGCCGAAAACCTTGAATTCACCACCTACAGAAACACATCCTTCGGAGGAAATCTTTCTGCGTATGACTCCGACGGAGACGAACTCTGCTTCGAGATAACTACCGCGCCTATAAAGGGCGACATAGAGCTTATGGACGACGGCAGCTTTGTTTATACGCCGCGCCAGAATAAAAAAGGCAAGGATTATTTCGGCTATCGCGCCGTCGACAGCGAAGGCAACGGCTCACAGGAGGCCACCGTCATCATCACCATCGAAAAGCAGAAGTCAAATGTCTCCTACTCCGATATGGAGGGAAGCCCTGCCGAATATGCCTCTATCCTTTTGAGCGAGCGTGGAGTGTTTACCGGCCAGCAGCTCTGCGGCCAGTATCAGTTCTGCCCGAATGAGACGGTCAGCCGCGGAGAGTTCATGAGCATGTGCATGCTCCTCGCGGGCAATGACGTCGTATCCGGCGTGATGAATACCGGCTACTCCGACGACGAGAGCATACCAGAGTGGATGAAGGGCTATGTTTCCGCCGCGGCCATAAACGGCTTTAGCTTCGGCGGTACGGATGAAAGCACCACGGAATTTGACGCCGCGCGCCCAATCAGCAAGACTGAAGCTGCGGTAATGCTCAGCGATATTCTCGGCCTGAAGGCGGTATCTTATCTTCCTCTTTACGAGGAGCTTGACGCCGAAGCGGCACAGGCCTGCGCGAACCTCAGCGCCTATGGCGTCGTCAGAGAGGGAAGACTTATCGGAGACGAGATGACCCGCGCGGAAGCTGCAATGCTCCTTGCGTCCGCGATCAACATTATTGATAATAACTGAATCCGTGCCGGGTCATGCCCGGCATTTTTCTTTGTCTCACTGCGGCACTATATCTTGAGGTTTGCGCCGGGTAATGGTATAATAATCAAATAAGAACATTCTCAGAATGGAGCGCTTATGGATAAATTCAAGCTTGTGTCTTCCTATCAGCCTACCGGTGACCAGCCGGAGGCTATTGATACTCTCGTCGCCGGGATCGAAAACGGAATAGACGAGCAGGTGCTTTTGGGCGTCACCGGCTCGGGTAAGACCTTTACCATGGCGAACGTTATCGCGCGGGTGAACCGGCCCGCTCTCGTTCTTGCCCACAATAAAACTCTCGCGGCGCAGCTGTGCAGCGAGTTCAAGGAGTTTTTCCCCGAAAACGCCGTAGAGTATTTTGTGTCTTACTACGACTATTACCAGCCCGAGGCGTACATACCACACACAGATACCTTTATAGAAAAGGACGCCTCCACGAACGACGAGATAGACCGTCTGCGCATAAGCGCCACCTGCTCGCTCCTCGAGCGGCGCGACGTTATCGTCGTCTCCTCGGTGAGCTGTATATACGGTCTCGGCGAGCCGGACGATTTCGCAAAGATGATGATATCCCTGCGTGTGGGGCAGACCTTCGAGATAGAGAAGCTCCTGAGGCGTCTCATCGAGATACGCTACGAACGCAACGACATCGCCTTTGCCCGCAACATGTTCCGCGTCAGGGGCGACACCGTGGAGATATTCCCGGCGTACTCGAACGACAAGGCGATAAGGGTGGAGTTTTTCGGTGACGAGATCGACCGGATAAGCGAGGTGAACGTCGTTACCGGCGTTCCGATACGCTATCTCAGTCACGCCGCCGTATACCCCGCCAGCCACTATGTCACCACCAAGGACAAGCTGGACGCCGCGATAGGCCGTATCCGCGAGGAGTGCGACGAACGCGAGCGGTATTTCAAGGAGAACGAAAAATTTGTCGAGGCTCAGCGTATCCGCCAGCGTACCGACTACGATATCGAGATGATACAGGAGCTGGGCTATTGCAGCGGTATCGAGAATTATTCGCGCGTTATCTCGAACCGCGCGCCCGGAACGCCCCCCATGACGCTGCTCGATTATTTCCCGGATGATTTTCTCCTCTTTGTGGACGAGAGCCATGTAACGCTCCCGCAGGTGAGGGCCATGTACCGCGGCGACCGTGCGCGTAAGGAGGCGCTCGTCGAGTATGGCTTTCGCCTTCCGTCCGCGTTTGACAACAGACCTCTCAAGTTTGAGGAGTTTGCCCAAAGGATCCACCAGCGCGTGTACGTCTCCGCCACGCCCGGAGAGTATGAGCGGGAACGAGCGGGACAGATTGCCGAGCAGATCATCCGCCCGACGGGGCTTCTCGACCCGGAGATATTTGTCCGACCCACGGAAAACCAGATCGACGACCTCATCGACGAGATCCGCAAAAAGACGGAGATGGGTCAGCGCACGCTGGTGACGACGCTTACGAAGAAGATGGCGGAGGACCTGACGGAATATCTCACGAATATCGGTATCCGCTGCCGCTATATGCACCACGACGTCGGCACGATAGAACGCATGGAAATAATCCGCGACCTGCGCCTCGGCGAATTTGACGTCCTTATCGGCATAAACCTCCTCCGCGAGGGCCTTGATATACCCGAGGTCGGCATGGTGGCCATACTCGACGCGGATAAGGAGGGCTTCCTCCGCAGCGAGACGAGCCTTATCCAGACCGTGGGCCGCGCCGCGAGAAACGCGGACAGCTTCGTCATCATGTACGCTGACACGATAACGCCCTCCATGCGCGCCTGCATTGACGAGACGCAGCGCCGCCGTGCAAAGCAGATCGCATATAACGAGGAGCATGGTATAGTCCCCAAGACCATTGTCAAGAGCGTGCGCGAGCTTATCGAGATATCTGCGGAGCCTACCGAGATAACAAAGAAGAACGGCGTTAAAATGACTGAGCACGAGCGCAAGGCTGCCATAGAGCAGCTTGAGTCCAAGATGCGCAAGGCCGCACAGATGCTCGAGTACGAGATCGCCGCACAGCTTCGCGACGAGATCATAAGACTCCGCGGCCAGAAATGAGGCAGAATATGAAACTGATGATACTCGACGGCAACAGCATAGTTAACCGCGCTTTTTACGGCGTCAGGCAGCTCAATGCCCCGGATGGAACGCCCACCAACGCCGTCTATGGCTTTCTTGCCATCCTCCGGCGGCTATTGGACGAGCAGAAGCCCGACGCGGTATGTGTCAGCTTTGATCTCAAGGCGCCGACCTTCCGCCACAAGGCTTACGACGCCTATAAGGCACAGCGCAAGGCTATGCCCGAGGAGCTTGCCGTTCAGATGCCGCTCCTCAAGGAGACCCTCGACGCGATGGGCATACGCCGCTATGAGCTTGAGGGGTACGAGGCGGACGATATCCTCGGCACAGCCGCCGCCGTGTGCGAGAAGGACGGCTGGCAGTGCGTCATCGTCACCGGTGATAAGGACAGCCTCCAGCTTATAACCGACACCACCTGCGTCTGCAATGTCAAGACGCGCATGGGTCAGACGGAAACGACGGTATATACCCCGGAGCTTTTCCGGGAAGAGTACGGCTTCGAGCCTGTGCGCATGGTGGACCTCAAGGCACTGATGGGCGACAGCTCCGACAATATCCCCGGCGTCCCCGGCATCGGCGAAAAGACCGCGATGGATCTTGTGCGGCGCTACGGCACCGTTGACGCGATATACAACGGCCTTGCCTCCCTGGACATTAAGGACGGAGTGCGCAAAAAACTTGCCGCGGGGGAGGAGAGCGCCAGAAAGTCCTATTGGCTCGCGACTATCTGCCGAGACATACCAATCGAGTTCGTCCCGGAGGAGAACGTGTGGAACAACAGCTACACCCCCGCACTCTATGGGATATTCAAGCGCCTCGGCTTTAATAAATTCATCGAGAAATGGGGTATCAGACCCGAGGAACAAAGCGCCGGGATTGCGGCCGAAGCACCCGACGCCGCGCACCTTAAGACAATAGACGACGCCGGTATCGACGAGATCATTTCCGCCGTGGAGAGTGCTCAATACGTCGCGGTGGCGGCGCTTGACGGACTTGACCGTATCGAACTCTGCGACGGCAAATGTGTCTATACTGCCGCGTGGACGCAGTACGGCGAGCAGTATAACGAACTTCTAAGAGCGGTTTTCAACTCCGGCGTCAAAAAGGTAGGCCACAACGTTAAGGACCTGATGGGACTTCTTATAAAGGAAAAACTCGGCACGGACGGCTTCGTGTTCGACACGGCGCTCGCGGCATATCTCCTTGAGGCGACGGAGAGCGACTACGCGCCGGAGCGCATTTCTGTGCGCTATGCGGGACGTGAGCTGAGCGGGACGGAGGCGGCATTCACGCTTTATCCCATCCTTGACGGAAAGCTCAGGGGGCTTGAAATGGACAAGCTCTATTATTCGGCGGAGCTGCCGCTCTGCAGCGTCCTTGCCGACATGGAGAACGTGGGCTTTTACGTCGATAGAGGCGCACTTTATCAGTTCGGCGAGAGCCTGAACGCGGGGATCGCCGCGCTGCAGGAGAGTATATGGAGCCATGCGGGACATGAGTTCAACATCAATTCCCCAAAGCAGCTCGGCGAGGTGCTTTTTGACGAGCTTATGCTCCCATCGGGCAAAAAGACAAAGACCGGCTGGAGTACTAACGCGGACGTCCTTGAAAAGCTACGGGGCAAGCACCCGATAGTTGACGAGGTGCTTGACTACCGCATGCTCACCAAGCTCAAGTCCACCTATGCCGAGGGACTTTTGAAGGTCATCTCCGCCGACGGACGTATTCACACGAACTTTCAGATGACCGTCACGGCGACCGGCCGCCTCTCATCCACCGAGCCGAACCTTCAGAATATCCCGGTCAGAAAGAAGCTAGGCGCGGAGATAAGGAAGATGTTTACTGCCGCGCCCGGAATGGTGCTTGTGGACGCGGACTACAGCCAGATAGAGCTGAGGCTCCTCGCGCACATATCCGATGACAAGACGATGCAGGAGGCATTTTTGAGCGGGGAAGACTTCCACGCTGTGACCGCCTCGAATGTTTTCAACGTACCTCTTGACGAGGTGACACCCGTCCTCCGCAGCAGGGCCAAGGCGGTGAATTTCGGCATAGTCTACGGCATTTCGGCGTACTCGCTTTCCCAGGACATCGGCGTCTGGCCGAGCGAAGCCAAGGCTTACATGGACGCCTATATGGAAA
This sequence comes from uncultured Oscillospiraceae bacterium, assembly GCA_934573855.1. Classification (GTDB taxonomy): domain Bacteria; phylum Bacillota; class Clostridia; order Oscillospirales; family Oscillospiraceae; genus Limivicinus. Next base: position 94,433 of record CAKTMF010000003.1, read on the forward strand.
AGTACCACGGCGTCCGGGATTATATGAAGCGCATAGTCGAGCAGGCGCGCGAACAGGGCTATGTGACCACGCTGTACGGCCGCAGGCGCTACCTCCCCGAGCTTAAAAGCAGCAATTTCAATATGCGTTCCTTCGGCGAACGCGTGGCTCTGAACATGCCGATACAGGGTACGGCCGCTGACATCATCAAGCTCGCCATGGTGAACGTCCACAGGCGGCTCGAAAAAGAAGACCTGCGGGCAAAGCTCATCCTGCAGGTACACGACGAGCTTATCGTTGAGTGTCCCGAAAACGAGCGTGAGGCCGTCTCTGCCATCCTCCGCGAGGAGATGGAGCAGGTGGCTGCGCTCCGTGTTCCGCTCGTCGCCGAGGCAAACTCCGGCAAGAGCTGGGCGGAGGCGCATTGATGGACTGCGTGATATACGACGCCTCTCCCGGAGACATTCCGGAGATAGAGGAGATCGAGCGGCAGTGCTTTTCAATGCCGTGGACGGAGGCGCAGCTTGCCTCACAGCTTCGCGGCGACAGGCACGAGTTTCTTGCCGCAAAGGCCCCGGACGGCACGGTCTGCGGCTATGTCGGGATGATGTATGTGCTTGATGAAGGCTATATATCTAATGTCGCCGTCAGTCCCGGCTGCCGGCGGCAGGGGATAGCCGACATGCTCATCGGAGAGCTTCTTGACCGTGCGGCTCGGCTCGGACTCTCATTCGTTACTCTTGAGGTCCGCGAGAGCAACGCCCCGGCCATCGCGCTTTACTCGAAGCACGGCTTCAAGCCCGTCGGGATGAGAAAAAACTACTATGAAAAACCGCGCGAAAATGCTATACTTATGACGACTTTTTTGAAAGAGATGAACCGAATTGAAAATACTTGCCTTTGAATCCACCTGTGATGAGACCGCCGTTGCGATAGTCGAGGACGGCCGCAAAATACTCACCGATCAGATTTTTTCCCAGGCCGATCTCCACGCTGTTTATGGCGGCGTCGTGCCTGAGATCGCGTCGCGCTGCCATGTGGAGTCCATCTCCATCCTTGCCCAGCGCGCCATCGAGGCCGCGGGGATCAGCCGCGCGGAGATAGACGCCGTCGCCGTTTCCTACGCGCCGGGGCTTATCGGCGCGGTGCTTGTGGGCGTGAATTTTGCTAAGTCCTGCGCTCTTGCGCTGGGCGTGCCGCTCATTCCGGTACACCATATCCGCGGCCATATCGCGGCGAACTATCTCGCCTATCCCGAGCTCGAGCCGCCGTTTCTCTGCCTTGCCGTTTCAGGTGGGAACAGCATACTTGTCGATGTGCGCGGTTATACGGACATGAAGATAATCGGCGCGACTCGCGACGACGCGGCGGGCGAGTGCTTCGATAAGACGGCCCGTGTGCTGGGTCTTCCGTACCCCGGTGGGAAGCCCATCGACGACCTTTCTCAGGGCGGCGACGATACCAAGTATCATTTCCCGATCGCCCATGTGGACGGCAACCCCTACGACATGAGCTTTTCGGGACTCAAGACCGCGGTCATAAATCTCGTACACAACGCCGAGCAGAAGGGTGAGGAGATCGACAGACGCGCCCTCGCTGCCTCGTTCACAAAGGCGGTCAGCGACAGCCTCGTGCCGCGTACCATGATGGCGGCAAAGGAGCTTGGCTATGATAAAATAGTCGTAGCGGGCGGAGTCGCTGCGAACTCCCGTATCCGCGCGGACTTTCGTGCCGCGACCGAAAAACAGGGCTGCTCGCTCTATGTCCCGCCGCTCAGGCTTTGCGGCGACAACGGCGCGATGATAGGCGCGCAGGGCTACTATGAGTATCTTGCCGGGACGAGGGCCGGCAGCGACCTGAACGCCTACGCCACCATGGAGCTGTAAGCTCTGGACAAATAAAAAGGAAGGAGAAGACACATGAGCGTACACGACGGACACCGGGAGCGCATGAAAAGCAGCTTCAAGAAGAACGGGCTTGACAGCATGAACGACGTGAACGCCCTTGAGCTTCTCCTTTTCTACGCCATCCCCAGACGCGACACAAACGTTATCGCGCATGCGCTCCTTGATCACTTCGGTTCGCTCTCCCGCGTATTCAACGCGTCCATTCAGGAGCTGTGCGCGGTAGAGGGAGTGGGGGAGAACACGGCGGTACTTATCTCGATGATCCCTCAGCTCGTCCGCAAAAGCATGGTCTCGGACGCGGAAAAAATAACGGTGATAAAAAACTCGAAGGACGCGGGGAAGTATCTTGTGCCGCGCTTTGCATTTGAGCAGGACGAGGTAGCGCTGCTTGTGTGCCTCGACTCGCAAAAGCGTGTTATAGGGTGCTTTGAGCTTGGCCGCGGAGTTGTAAATAAGGTCTCTGTCGACGTCCGCAAGGTGGTCGAGCTTGCGCTCCGCTATAAGGCGTCGTCCGTTATCCTCTCGCACAATCACCCCGATTCGTTTGCTCTGCCGTCGCTTGCTGACACCGCCATGACGGAGCAGCTCTATCGCTCTCTCAGACTCGTGGGCATTACGCTTGCCGACCATATCATCGTTTCCGGCGAGGACTACGTTTCCTATCTCGATTCCGGTATGCTCGTTGGAATAAGGTAACATTACTTGCTTATGTAAACTATTAACTGTTTCTTTTTCGTAACTCGTGGCCGATTGCGCTTTTGCCGAAAAAGCCGGATTTAGCCGCAAACCGTTGACAAAGCACTTGTTTTCCAATGTTGAAAACTATGTTGAAAATGTTGATAACTATTTGAAGAATAAAAATTTGTAAATATTATGTAACCGTGCGTGAGGGGCAGCAAGTGCAGAAAAAGGAGCATTTTACCTAATAATAAAATGTTAATGCGGCGATATATTCCTGACATTTTGACTGAATTTGTCAAAACCGCGAATCATAAGTAACAGCATTATACGATATGTAATTAATGCCGCGTCCTCACATCTCCTGATCAGACGCGATGGCGTATACGCAAAAAAGAATTGACTTTTAATTGCGTTTCTGATATTCTAAACGTTGCCGGGCAGCCGGAGGACGGCCGCATGCGGACTTCAATTTGATATGCTAGTGTAGCTCAGTCGGTAGAGCAGCTGATTCGTAATCAGCAGGTCGTGTGTTCGAGTCACATCACTAGCTCCAGCACCGCAGACGACTGTATCTGCGGTGTTTTGTGTTTCTCTAAAGATATGGTTGACGGGCAAAAAACGGGTTGCTATAATTAGACACACGAATTGTACAAAGAGGTGTACATATGAAGAAAAAAACGAGAGTCGCGCTCATTACGAGCGGAGGTGACTGTCAGGGCTTGAATGCCGCGATACGCGGCGTGGGAAAGGCGCTCTTTCAGAAGGTCGAAAACGTCGAGATCTTCGGTATGTACGACGGCTATCGAGGCCTGATAGAGTGCGATTATAAATTTATGGAGCCTGATGATTTTTCGGGCATACTTACCGAGGGCGGCACGATCCTCGGCACCTCCCGCCAGCGCTATATCCCGGGAAAGGATATCGTCGACGAGAACGGGGAGAGCCTTATCCCCGCAATGCTCGACACCTATAACCGCCTGAACCTTGACTGCCTCGTCATTATGGGCGGCAACGGTACTCAGAAGAGCGCAAAGCTCCTCTCTGACGCCGGGATGAATGTCGTCACGCTGCCAAAGACCATTGACAACGATATTTTCGGCACGGATACGACCTTCGGCTTCCAGAGCGCGGTGGATATCGCGACCAACGTCATCGGCTACATCCACACGACGGCCTCCTCACACAGCCGCATTTTTGTCGTGGAGCTCATGGGGCGCGACGCCGGATGGCTCACGCTCAACGCCGGTATTGCGAGCGGCGCGGACATAGTGCTTCTGCCGGAGATACCCTATGACATCAACAATGTCGTCGCCGAGATCGAGGCCAGAAAGAAAAAGGGCAGATCCTTCACTATCGTCGCCTGCGCCGAGGGCGCGGTCTCCAAGGAGGAGACGGAACTTGGCGAGGAGGAAAAGCGCAGAAGACGCGAAAGCTCGCTCTACCCGACCGTTTCCTACAATATCGCGGCGCAGCTTGAAAAGCTCACCGGTCAGGAGGCCCGCGTGACCGTTCCCGGCCATTATCAGAGGGGCGGCCCTCCCTGCCCGTATGACCGCGTGCTTGCGACGCAGTTCGGCGCGGCGGCGGCGGACCTTATCGTCAATAAACAGTATGACCGCATGGTGGCGATACAGGGCGGAGAGATCGTGTCCATTCCCCTTGAGGAGGCTGCGAGCCGCACCAAGTTCCTGCCGGTGGATCATCCGCTTATTAAGGTCGCGCGGGATATCGGTATCTGCTTCGGCGACTGATTCTGCGGCGGCTTATCGCTTCAACATAAAAAACTAACATGGAGGTCAGAAAAGTGGCATCGACAACCAAAGAGGCGTTAGGCGCGGCGCTGCGCCAGATGATGACAGTAAAGCCCATCGACAAAATTACCGTTAAAGATCTGGTAGAGATATGCGGTGTCAACCGTCAGACGTTCTATTACCACTTTGACGACGTTTACGACCTGCTTGAGTGGGTGTTTGAGGACGACGCAAACCGCGTCCTTCCCCGCAAGGTGGTATATGAGCATTGGCGCGAGGACGTCATGGTGTTCTTCGAGTATCTGTACGAGAACCGTATTTTTGCGATGAACGTCTATAATTCCAATAGCCGCCTGTACATGCTCAGATACTTCAAGGACTGCCTGAAGAGCTGCATACGCAGCTTCGCGGAGATCGTTTCCGAGGGCAGCAATATAGACCGCGCGGATTTTGAATTTGTTGTTGAATTCTACGCGCAGGGCGTTGTGGGGCTTATCTCGCAGTGGCTCGATATGGGTATGAGCCTGCCCAAGGAAATAACGAAGGACAGGTTCCTGCGTATCCTGGACAACAGCGTCGAGAATATGCTTGCCCGTTTTCGGAATAATTGAATATGAGGAGGCCTCCGGGATATCCCGGAGGCTTTTCCGTGCCATGGATCAGCCCTGTTTTCTCTCCGAAACAGTTATAGAAAAAATTACAAAAAACGTCAAAAAATAACTCTTGCATTTTACATAACTACCCCATATAATGTTAATGCGGGTGGTTAAAAGTGGTGAAAAATGGAGCAGTTTCACCGGACAGGGGAGAGAGCGAACATGACAGGCGAGTACCAGCATTCACTTGATAATAAGGGGCGGCTTTTTATACCTGCCAAGCTCAGAGATGAGCTCGGTGAGGTGTTTTTTATCACCCTTTCGATGGACAGATGTCTCTGCGCGTACAGCAGCGAGAACTGGAAGGCGTTCTCAGACAAGGTCAGCGCCATGCCCTATGTCAAGCAGCACAGGATGCGTCCGTTGTTTGCCCACGCGGCGAAGTGTGAGCTGGACAGCCAGGGCCGTGCGCTCATTCCTCAGAACCTCCGCGAGTACGCGGGACTTGAGAAAAACGTCACCGTGATCGGCTGCAACAATCACGCAGAGCTGTGGGATTCCGAGGCATGGAGCAAGGTCTTCGACGAGGAGACTACGCCGGAGAATATCGCGGCTGTCATGGAGGAGCTTGAATTTTAATGGATGAACCCCGCCATATATCGGTACTCCTTGATGAGTGCATAGAAAACCTGAATATAAAGCCGGACGGGATATACCTTGACGGGACTCTCGGCCTCGGCGGACATTCGTATCAAATAGCCTCCCGCCTTGACGCGGGCAGGCTTATTTGCATTGACAGGGATGAGACCGCGATAGAGCGCTCATCGCGCCGTCTTGCACCCTTTGCCGACAGGATAACCTATGTACACGGCAATTTCAGCGACGCCGCGGAGATACTCGACCGGCTCGGAATCGACTCTGTTGACGGCATGCTTTTTGACCTCGGAGTATCGTCCCCGCAGCTCGATGAGATACAGCGCGGCTTTTCCTATATGGGAGACGCTCCGCTCGACATGCGCATGGACGGCAGCGCCGGACTGACAGCATATGAGGTCGTGAATACATGGCCAGAGGAGAGACTCAACCGTATCCTCTGGGACTATGGCGAGGAACGCTACGCAAGACGTATTACCGCCGCCATTCTCGCGCACAGGGCGGAAAAACCGATCACTACCACACTCGAACTCGTTGATATAATAAAGGGCGCGATGCCCGCCGCGGCGCTGAGAGAAAAGCAGCACCCGGCGAAGCGGACCTTTCAGGCCATACGCATAGCCGTGAACGACGAGCTGGGCGCGATATCCGCCATGATGGAGACCGCACCCGACAAGCTGAAGAAGGGCGGGAGACTCTGCGTCATAAGCTTCCATTCCCTTGAGGACCGGATCGTCAAAAGCGGCATTAACGCGAGAGAAAACGGCTGTACCTGCCCGCGCGAGGCTCCGATATGCACCTGCGGCTTCGTGCAGACGCTAAAGAGCGTCACACGCAAGCCTATACTTCCCAGCGAGGAGGAAATAGAAAAAAATCCACGCTCCCGCAGCGCGAAGCTTCGCGTCGCAGAGAGAGTGTGAGCGCCGGTGAGAAAAAGGACAAAACTCCCCACTGCGGTATTGCTGCTCGTCTCCGCCGTGATCGTGGTGCTTTCGCTCCTCGCCTCGGCGAAGCTCGCGGAGGTGGAGGACAGATCGGAAAAGCTCACGAAGGAGACAGCGCTCCTTGAACAGAGAAACAGGCTCCTTCTGGCTCAGTGCGAAAATCTTGTGAGTATTGAAGAGCTTGAACGCTATGCCATAGAACAGCTTGGCATGCAGCGCCTTTCGCCCAGCCAGGTATTTTATCTTGAAACGGATGATGTGGTAATTGGATAAGCTTCGGAATATATAAAGAATATATTCTTTTTCCGGAGAGTGCCATGTCTGATATAACTAAGCAGCGGCCAGTATACGGGCCGAGCCGTATGATGCAGCGCCGCACATTGGCCCTTATGGGACTGTGCGGTATTGCCGTGTTTGCGGTACTTCTTGCGAGACTTTATGTCCTGCAGATAGCGGATCATCAGTATTACGAGAGCCTTGCTCTCGAGCAGCAGCTCAGGACCGCGCCGACGACCGCGGCGCGAGGCACGATATACGATAAAAATATGCGCACTCTTGCGGTCAGCGCAACGGTCGATAATGTGTTTTTAAGCCCCGTCGAGATCGAAATGCACGGCGAGGACAGGGAGCTTATAGCGCGCGGACTATCCGAGATACTTGGGCTTGACTATGATGATATACTGGAAAAAACGACTAGGAGCGGCTCGTGGTATGTGACCGTCGCGCGAAAGGTCGAACGCGAGACCGCGGATAAGGTCCGCGAGTTCAAGCTGGAAAACGACCTGCACGGCGTCAGGCTCGAGACGGATATAAAGCGTTATTACCCCAACTCCTCGCTTGCCTGCCATCTTATCGGCTTCGTCGGCACGGACAATAACGGCCTCGAGGGCATTGAAGCAAGGTATGAGGAGGCGCTTTCCGGCACTAAGGGACAGACGGTACGCGCGACCAATGCCTATGGGGCGGAAATGCTTTACACAGGGTTCGAGGAATTTCGCCCCGGCGAGAACGGCTGCGATATCGTGACCACCATTGATTCCACGATACAGTATTTTATTGAAAAACACCTCAAGCAGGCCGTGGAGGACTATGATATCCAAAACGGGGCGGGAGCCATCGCGATGGATGTGAATACCGGCGCGATACTCGCCATGGCTTCGCTCGGAAATTATGATCTCAATAACTTTCTCGATGTCAGCGACGAGACAAAGGCTCTCATAGCCGAGGCCGAAAACGAAGAGGAAGCGGGGCGGATACGCTCTGACGCCCAGAAGCGGCAGTGGCGGAACAAGGCTCTCTCCGACACCTACGAGCCGGGGTCGACCTTTAAGATAATCACGCTCTCAATGGCACTTGAGGAGGGCGCAGTTGACCTTAAGAGCAGCTTTTACTGCGGCGGGAAGGTCAATGTGCTCGGACGCACGAGTCCGATACGCTGCTGGAAGACGCAGGGACACGGCTCGCAGAATCTTACTCAGGCCGTGCAGCACTCGTGCAACGTGGCCTTTGTCAATATAGGGCAAAGGGTCGGCGCGGAGAAATTCTATGAGTACTGCGAGGCCTTCGGCTTTCTGAACATGACCGACGACCCGGACGAAAATCTCACGGCCGTGACCGGAATAGATCTCGCCGGAGAGAGCGGCAGTATATGGTGGAGCAGGAATACCTTCTGCTCAGAGAAGAATCTCTCGCAGCTCGCCGCGGCTTCCTTTGGCCAAACCTTTACCATAACGCCCCTTCAGCTCATCACGGCGGTCAGCGCCTGCGTCAACGGCGGGAATCTGATGCAGCCATACGTCGTGCAATCAATGCTGGACGAAAACGGTGAAAAGGTGTATACTCGTGAACCGAGAGTTATAAGACAGGTCATCAGTGCCGAGACCTCTGAAAAGGTCCGTTCCATACTCGAGCAGGTCGTCGGCGACAACAAGGAGGGGACGGGACGCAACGCCGCCGTCTCAGGGTACCGCATAGGCGGGAAGACCGGCACGAGCGAAAAGGTGAGTCTTGAGGCCGCGACGGGCAAGAAGGAATACATCGTTTCCTTCATCGGCTTCGCACCGGCAGACGACCCGAAGATCGCGATCCTGATATTTCTTGATACGCCCTCGGATAAGTCCGGGATATATGTAAGCGGCGGACAGATGGCCGCACCCGTCGTGGGCAACATCTTCGCGGATGTCCTGCCGTATATGGGCGTCGCGCCCACTCAGCCCGACGGGGAGAGCGCCGACGTGCAGATGCCGGAGCTGTGCGGGCTTAATCTTGCGGAGGCGAGAAAGGCTCTTGCCGACGCGGGACTCAAATACCGCACGATCGGCAGCGGCGACACAGTCACAGCACAGCTCCCGCTGGCCGGGGCGCAGATAGCACGCGGGACGGAGACGATACTGTATCTCGGCGCAAAGCCCTCCGATGAGCTTGAGACCATGCCGGATATAAGCGGCATGAGCTATGAAGAGGCGAGAGACACCCTTTCGTACTACGGGATCTATATACGCACGTCAAGCTCTGTTTCCGACCCGGGTGAACAGAGAGTCAGCACCCAGAGCGTTGCCGCCGGGACCCGCGTGGGACACGGCAGCGTGGTAGAGGTGACTTTGATAAGCAGCGACGAATCGCTGCTGGGAAGGTATTGACAATGAAGCTGAAGGACATCGTAAAAAATCTTGAGGTGATCGAGGCGACCGCCGACCCGGAGACCGAGATCAGCGGTATAAGCTACGATTCCCGCGCCACTGAGCCGGGAGACATGTTTGTTGCCGTAAAGGGCTTTGAGTCCGACGGCCACAGATTCATCCCCAAGGCGGTCAGCCGCGGCGCGGCCGTCGTGCTGTGCGAGGACGCTCCCACGGACGGCACTCCCTATGTCCGCATTGCCGACTGCCGTTACGGCCTTGCCGTCGCGAGCCGGGAGTTCTTCGGAGATCCGGCCTCCGAGATGTGCGTCATCGGCTTTACCGGTACCAGCGGCAAGACCAGCTCTACCTACATCATGAAGCACCTCCTTGAGGAGACGCTGGGAGCCAAGGTCGGTCTTATCGGCACGAACGGCAACATGATCGGTGAAGAGTTCATGCACGCCGAGCGCACAACGCCCGAGAGCTATGAGCTGCAGAAGCTCTTCCGCCAGATGGCTGACGCGGGCTGCACCCATGTCGTCATGGAGGTCTCCTCTCACTCGCTCATACTTGAGCGCGTGGCGGGGATAGAGTTTGACGTCGGGATATATACGAACCTTTCTCAGGACCATCTTGACTTCCACAATACCATGGAGGAATATGCCGAGGCCAAGAGCCGCCTGTTCTCCCATTGCAGGATAGGCTGCTACAATGCGGACGACGACTGGGCGGATATGATGGCAAGAAACGCCAAATGCCCTATGATCAGCTACTCCGCCATTGGCGCGGACGCCGATCTCACGGCGAAGGACATAAGTCTCTCCTCCTCGAACGTCCGCTTCATGGCCATGGATAAAAGCGGCAGCGCCGAAACGGTCCTGAATATCCCCGGTATGTTCTCGGTCTACAACGCGCTGGGCGTGATGGCCGCGGGCCGCGCGCTGGGCATAAGCATTGAGGACTGCGCCGCCGCCATAGGCACGGCAAAGGGCGTCAAGGGCAGGATGGAGGTCGTGCCGACAGACGGCGATTATTCCATACTGATCGACTATTCGCACAAGCCCGACGCGCTTGAAAAGGTACTCAAGACGCTTCGCCCCGTAACGCGCGGCAGACTCATGGCGCTCTTCGGCTGCGGCGGAGACCGTGACCGTATAAAGCGCCCGATAATGGGAGCCATTGCCGCCGATAACGCGGATATCTGTATAGTGACGAGCGACAATCCCCGCACCGAGGATCCGGAGGCCATCATTGCCGAAATAATCCCCGGCACGGAAAATAAGCATGCCCTTGTAAAAAACATCTGCGACAGGATAGAGGCTATCCATTGGGCTATTGACAATGCTTGCCCGGGTGATGTAATATTATTGGCTGGAAAAGGCCACGAGGACTATCAGGAGATCAACCATGTGAAGCACCATATGGATGAACGCGAGATAGTGGCCGACTACCTCGAACAACGAAAGCGTGCGCGCTGATACGCGCCGAAAGGTAAGAACAAATGACGATAAAGCTGATATTGGCCTTTGTGCTGTCGTTCCTGTTTTCAACGCTGTCTGGAAAATTCTATATACCGTGGCTCGTCAGTCAGAAGTTGGGGCAGAAGACCAAGGAGATCGGCCCCACATGGCACATGACAAAGTCCGGCACCCCGACCATGGGCGGAGTTATGTTCATTGCCGCGGTGGCCTTCGTGCTGCTCACGGTCGGCTTTGACGGAATGCTCCACGGGGAGTATGTACATATATTTGTTTTCCTCTTTGCGCTGGTTTTCGGCTTTATCGGTTTTCTGGACGACTGGGAGAAGATCAAGAAGAAGCAGAACCTCGGCCTCACTGCGAGGGCAAAGTTCCTCCTGCAGCTTTTGGCCGCGCTGGTATTCATCCTTCTGATGAGGACCATAGGCTTCGTCAGTCCCAACCTGTATATTCCCTTTGCCAATGTGACGTTCCCCATGCCGGAGTGGCTGTACTTCGTTTTCGCGGCCTTTGTTATCGTCGGCACAGTGAACGCGGTCAACATCACCGACGGTATAGACGGTCTCGCGGCAGGTACCTCCGTACCTGTGTGCCTGTTCTTCGTCGCGGTAACGTTCCTGTGGGGCAGGGAATATATGCAGCTCGGTATCTTTGCCTCCGCGCTCGTCGGCGGTCTGATGGGCTTTCTTGTATATAACTTCAATCCCGCGAAGGTCTTTATGGGCGACACAGGCTCGCTCTTCCTCGGCGGCGCGATCGCGGCGATGGCCTTTGCCTACGACATGCCGCTCATCCTCATAACTCTCGGTATCCTGTACATAATCGAGACTCTTTCCGACATAATTCAGATAACCTACTTCAAGCTTTCCCACGGCAAGCGTATTTTCAGGATGGCGCCCTTCCACCACCACCTTGAAATGGGCGGATGGACAGGAAAGAAGTGGACAGAGAAAGAAATTTTTGTACTCTTCACAGGTATATCTCTGCTCTTTGCAATCATATCATTTATTGGGGTGTACCATCGTTACGCCCTCTGATATCTGATCGTCAAGTCGGGGAGGTGGGAGAATGCGTTATGAAAGCGCCCGCCTTGCCGACTTTTCAGATATACACAAGGCTTCAAAGCGCGGAAGCTTTGACATATCCTTTTTTCTTCTGGTAATGCTGCTGCTGTTTATCGGCGTGGTGATGGTGCTCTCGTCAAGCTACGCGAGAGCCTATTACGACCCCGGCGACGTGACCGGAGGGAACGCGGCGTATTACTTCGTGCGCCAGCTTCTTTTTTCACTGCTGGGTACGGCGGTCATGCTGCTTGCCTCGCGCCTCCCGATGAGCTTTTACCGGCACTATGCTTTCCATTTCCTTGTTTTCTCGATAGTTCTTCTTATGCTCGTTCCGTTTATCGGGGTAAAGGCGAACGGCTCGCGGCGCTGGCTCGGGGTAGGCGGACTCACGCTTCAGCCCTCGGAGCTTGCGAAGCTCGCCGTCATCCTCTCGTTCTCGGTGCTTATCTGCCGCATGAAGGGCAGAATGGGGACATTCCGCTATGGGATATTGCCGTTTGCGGCGATACTCGGGGTGATCGTCGGGCTGCTCGTGCTGGAACCGCATTTTTCCGCGTCCGTTATCATCCTCGCGATCGGCGCGATAATGCTTTTCCTCGGCGGGGTGGGTATCGGATGGTTTGCCGCGGCCTTTGCCGCCGCGGGCAGCGGGCTTTTTGTCCTGCTCACGCTCTTCCCATACGCCTCGTCGCGTATAAACACATGGCGCGACCCGTTTGCAAGCTCCTCGGACGAGGGATATCAGATCGTCCAGTCGCTCTATTCCATCGGCTCGGGCGGGCTGAGCGGCCTCGGCCTCGGCGGCAGCCGGCAGAAATTTCTGTACCTGCCGGAGGAACACAACGACTTTATTTTTTCCGTCGTTTGTGAGGAGCTGGGCTTTATCGGCGCGGCATGCATACTTATTTTGTTTTCAATGCTTGTGCTTCGCGGCTACCACATCGCGCTCCGCTCGCATGACAGATTCAGCTTTCTTGTCTGCGCCGGGCTTACGTCGCTTCTTGCGATCCAGGTGTTCCTGAATGTGGCGGTCGTCACAAATCTTATTCCGTGTACGGGTATTTCGCTCCCGTTTTTCAGCTACGGAGGCACAGCGTTGGTCATACAGCTGGGGGAGATGGGGATAATCCTCAGCGCCTCCAGAGAGAACGTTGAAAGATAGAGGGACCGACAATGAAATTTATTCTTACCTGCGGCGGGACCGCCGGACATATCAACCCTGCTTTGGCCGTTGCGGGAAGACTTAGGGAGCTTTTGCCCGACAGCAGCTTCCTCTTCATCGGTGCAGAGGGCAAGATGGAGATGGAGCTTGTCCCCAGAGAGGGCTATGATATCGTCGGGCTGAAGATGACGAATATCAGCCGCGGGCATTCCCTTGACGCCATTCTCCACAATATCGACACGCTAAAGAACGTCGCGGTCTCGACCCATGAGGCAAAGAAGATCATCCGCGCCTTCAAGCCCGACGTCGTTATCGGCACCGGCGGCTATGTCTGCTACCCGGTGCTTACCGCCGCGAACGAACTCCATATACCCACCGTCGTACACGAGAGCAACGCCGTCCCCGGACTTACGACAAAGCTTCTTGCGGACCATGTGAACAGGATCATGGTCGGCTTCGAGGAGAGCCGCAAGCACTATAACCATCCTGACCGCGTGGAGGTGACCGGCACTCCCGTCAGGGGCAGTTTTGCCTGCTACACGAGGGACTCGGCAAAGCGTGAGCTTGGCCTGCCGGTCGATAAGCCGCTCGTGGTTTCCGTCTGGGGTTCTCTCGGCGCGGGACATATGAATGAGATAATGACCGAGCTTATTCCCAAGCTCAGGGGCCAGAACGACTTCCGACTCGTCCACTCCGCCGGCAGCAAGTATTACAAGGATATGACGGCGAGGCTCGCTGAGACCGCCCCCGATTACGAGGAGTGGGGCGTGGACGTGCGCGAGTACATATACGACATGCCGCGCGTGATGGCGGCGGCCGATCTCATAATGTGCCGTGCCGGTGCATCGACGCTCGCGGAGCTTGCGTATATGGGCAAGCCCGTCATAATCGTGCCATCGCCCAACGTTACCAACAACCATCAGGAAAAGAACGCGCGTGTCCTTGAAAATGCGGGCGGCGCAAAGGTGCTTCTCGAGGGAGAATTTGACGCGGACTCGCTCCTCTCCGACGTCAGGGAGCTTCTCGGCAGCGAGGAGCGGCTGAACGGGATGTCCTCCGCGATGAGAGCCCTTGCCGTCACCGAGGCTACCGACAAGATCTGCGGCACTATCCTTGACCTTGTCAAGAAGTAAAACGCATTATCAACTTTACAATTTTAACAAAATCACCCTCCGCGGCATAGTATGACATGATTATTAATGCGCGGGGGGTCATTTAATGGATATATGGCATATAAAGCGCTGCCTCAGGCTGGAAGGCGAGTATCCTGTGCAGGGGTCCAAAAACGCCTCTCTGCCCATTCTCGCGGCTTCGATAGTCTGCCCCGCTGTTACGGAGCTGGAGGGGGTTCCCTGCCTTGACGACGTCGACGCGGCTCTTCGCATACTGCGTCATCTGGGGTGCGAGACACGTCAGGACGGCCACAGCGTCTATATCGACTCAAGGACTGTCTCGCTGAGCCATATCCCGAACGATCTGATGGCGGAAATGCGCTCATCCGTGATATTCATGGGTGCGCTGCTGGCGCGCTGCGGCGAGGCAAAGCTCTCGCCTCCGGGGGGATGTCAGCTCGGCAAGCGGCCTATAGATCTGCACCTGTATGCGCTTCGCAGACTGGGCGCGGAGATAGAGGAGGAAAACGGAGAGATATCCTGCCGCGCCGAGAGACTAAGGGGTACCGAGATAGTTCTTCCGTTCCCCAGCGTCGGAGCCACGGAGAACGCCGTCCTTGCCGCCTGCGCGGCCTCGGGCAAGACCGTTATACAAGGCGCCGCCCGTGAGCCTGAGATAGTCGCACTGCAGGACTACCTGCGTGCGGCCGGCGTAGATATTTCCGGCGCAGGGAGCGACAGGATAGTCATCTCGCGCGGCAGACCGCGCACACATATACATATGAACATCATCTCCGACAGGATAGTCGCGTCGACCGTAGCCTGCGCCGCAGCCGCAGTCGGCGGAGACGTTACGTTAAAAAACATAGACCCGTCACAAATTTCTACAGTTATGCACTTCCTAAATGAGGCGGGATGTGATATAATAAGAAAATCAGGCGAAGTCCGTATTATTTCGGACGGGAGGCTGAAGGCCGTCGGCCCGGTATCCACCGCGCCGTATCCCGGCTTTCCGACCGACGCGCAGCCCGTGCTTATGGCGGCGCTGCTCAAGGCCGACGGCGTTACAAGGATATACGAAAATATCTTTGAAAACCGCTTCCGTCAGGTCGAGGAGTTTTGCCGGCTCGGTGCGGACATACAGACAGACGGCATGACTGCAGAGATACACGGCGTGCCGGAGCTTCACGGCGCACAGCTTAAGGCGACAGACCTTCGCGGCGGCGCCGCAATGCTCATTGCCGCCCTGAGCGCGGAAGGGGAGAGCGCCGTCCTCGACAGCGGACATATCACCCGCGGATACGAGAATTTCGACTCCTGTCTGCGGACTCTGGGCGCCAGTATTTATATGGAAACCAAGACTTTAACGTAAAGGATAAATGCTATGGCTATCAACATAGGAAGAAGCCAGCCGCCCGCCAACAAGCGCGGCGAGCATAACGCTCCTCGTCGCAGGAGCAGCTTCAGCGGGCCGCTGGTGTTTGTTGCCGTCGTCGTTGCCGCCATCTTTATAATGAGCGTCTTTTTCCGTGTCTCCGATATTCAGGTGATAGGGAACGAGCATTACACAGCGCAGGAAATAATCAACGCCGTCGACATTGAGGACGGCGACAACCTTTTCTTCTTTGACCGTATCGCGGCCGGCAGCCGTGTATTCGCGAAGCTCCCGTATGTTGAGGAGGTCTCCGTCGACCGAAGCCTCCCGAACCGCGTCACCATCACCATAACCGAGAGCAAGGCGATAGCGTACCTCAGCCTCGGCGAGGAAAACTGGACCCTCGACCATAAGTGCAAGGTCCTGGGCAAGGCGGCCGACGGAGAGACGACTGACCTCGTACCGGTCGTCGGTCTTGCTCCAGGCACTCTTATGATAGGCGAGACCATGGAGACCGAGGATAAGAACGAGGCCGTCGTTGACCAGCTCGCCGAGGTACTCAGTCAGGTGCAGGACAGGGGACTTGTGAGCGGCATGACCCGTATCGACTTCAGCGATCCTGACGACGTCCAGTTCTCATACGGCGGGAAATACACCGTTGTCCTCGGCGACGGCAGCAATATTGAGCATAAATTCGGTATGTTTGTGGCTGTGCTGGACAAGCTTATTGCAGGCGACGTGGGCATAATCAACGTTTCCGACGGTAAAACTGCCCACTTTAGCCCTAACTGATGTAACTAAATTACAAATTGCTTACAAAAAATTTCGCAAAATTAAAAAATACTATTGACCGCAGAAAAAAATTGTAATATTATAGACCATGCAAATAATAGCATTATGCACTTTCAGATAGTATACAATATACAGGGAGGCACAGATTATGGATTTCAAAACTGAGATGGGTCCGGACAATGTTGTAACGATAAAGGTAGTTGGTGTCGGCGGCGCCGGCAACAACGTTGTAAATAGAATGGTAAAGTCCGGCACTCCTGGCGTTGAGTTCATTGCCATCAACACCGACAAGCAGGCGCTTGCAGTGTCCAACGCTGATCAGAAAATCCAAATCGGCGAGAAGATGACCCACGGTCAGGGCGCAGGTTCCGATCCCGAGGTCGGCAAGCGTTCCGCCGAGGAGAGCCGCAACAATATAGCAAAGGCCATTGAGGATGCCGACATGGTGTTCATCACCGCCGGAATGGGTGGCGGCACCGGCACCGGCGCGGCTCCCACCGTCGCCGAGATCGCCCGTGAGGCCGGCACACTTACCGTTGGCGTCGTAACAAAGCCCTTCAAGTTTGAGGGCAAGCGCCGCATGGACCAGGCTAACTCCGGCGTAAAGGAGCTTCTTGGCCGCGTCGACTCCCTGCTCATCATCCCCAATGACAGACTCAAGTTTGCCACCGACCAGAAAATCACCCTCGCCAATGCCTTTGAGATCGCCGACGACGTTCTCATTCAGGCCGTCACCAGCATATCCAATCTCATTAAGAACACTGGCTTTATAAACCTTGACTTTGCGGATGTTTCCTGCATTATGAAGAATGCGGGCTTCGCTCACATGGGCGTAGGCCACGCCGCCGGAAAGGGCAAGGCGGAGGATGCGGCGCGCATGGCTGTCGCAAGTCCCCTTATGGAGACCTCCATCAACGGCGCACACGGCGTGCTCATCAACATCACCGGCTCCGAGGATATGGGTCTCGACGATGTCGAGGCTGCCGCGAACCTCGTTCAGGAGGCCGCGCACCCCGACGCAAACATCATCTTCGGCGCTTCCTTCGACGAAAATCTTCAGGACGAGATCAGAGTCACCGTTATCGCCACCGGCTTTGAGGCGAGCGCAGACGCGGCAGCACAGGCCCAGCGTGACAAGGCGGCCTCTGCACCCATCCGTCCCATCGCCGCGGCCGCGGACAAGCCTCAGGGGCTTTTCAGCGGCGCCGCCGAGAAGGCCGCCGCTGCCGTAGCTCCGGCAAAGAAGCCCGAACCCGAGTCCGAGTCGGCCTCCTCCGACGAGGACCCGTTCGACAGCATTTTCAAGATATTCAACGCGAAGTAATTACGCCTGAAAAAAATAAGAACTCCCTTAGGCCGGCTGACATAAGGGAGTTTTTGTTTTGAGAGTATGGTGCGCATGATAAACAAAATATATATATTCGCCAAAAAATTCATATTTCTCTATTCGGGAAAACGTATCCCGCAGGCGGCGGCAGCGATGTCATACTTCTTTACGATGACTGTTTTTCCCGTTATCATCTGCCTGTATACGCTGCTTGGGAATAATTTTGAGCTTGCAATGCGAGTTCTTGACTTTCTCGGCAGATTTGTCGCGGATGAGACCGCGTCGTTTCTCCAGGGCTTCATCGAATACGTTGCCGATAACTACAGCATTGCGATGATGGTCGCGGGGCTGACGGTCATTCTGACGTCCTCTTCTGCTGCGCTGCGCACCGTGCAGAATGTCATCGGCGACATGCAGGGCGGGAGACATTATCAGGGCGTAAGGAACTATTTCAACAGCATTATTTTCTCGTTTGTTTTTGTTGCCGCGCTTTATTTCGGCATAATGGTGATGGTCACGGGCAGCGAACTGCTTGACTTTATAGACAATAAGCTGCCCTTCATTGATATTAGCCGCAGCTGGGTGTGGCTGCGCTTCGTGCTGTTCTTCGGGATAGAGTTCGTCATAATCTGGGGCGTTTATTATATTTCAAAGCGCTCGTATGATAAGTACAGGACCTTCCCCGGGGCGCTCCTCGCGGCCGTGGCGCTCGTCGCGATAAGCCTTTTCTTCTCGGTGTTCATCAGCGCTTCGGTCAAGTACCAGCTTGTCTACGGCTCTCTTGCATCGATAATACTGCTGATGTTCTGGCTGTATACATGCAGCGTCGCCATTCTATGCGGCGCGGCGTTCAATATCGTTCTCCATGATATGAAAACCTCCGGGTAGATCCCGGAGGTTTCGTTTATGACATGAACTTATCTATCGCCTCGTTGAGCGCAGCGAGCTGGTCATCTGTGCCGGGGCCGGCGTCGTTGATACAGTGTTCGAGATGGTCCTTAAGAATGACCTTTGCCGTGCTGTTGAGCGCAGAGCGAACTGCAGCAAGCTGTATAAGCACATCGGAGCAGTCACGCCCGTCCTCGACCATGCGCTTTACCGACTCGAGATGACCTATCGCGCGCGAGAGTCGGTTCAGGACTGCCTTTGTCTGTGTGTGGGTGTGGCCGTGACTGTGCGTATGGCCGTCCGCTCCGTGAGAGTGAACTGTGCCGTCCTCGTGTATATGCGTGTGAAGCTCTTCTTCGGGAATATGCATTTCGGCCTCCAAAATTTTCAGGTGTATTCTTTTGCCCATGCCTGAACGGCTCTGAGCGCTTTTTCATCGTTCGGTGAGCCGACCTCAAGGATAAGCGTATCCGGGTCATTCCTCAACGCCTCGGTGAGCGAGGAGAGAAGTCTCGTATATCTGTCGCCAAGCGAAAGCTGACGCTTGAGCGTCTCTGCGTCCGGCGGCGATTTGAGAACGCCTATACATGGCTGCTCATCGGACAGAAGATCGAGCAGCGCCTCGCGAAATTCGGGGACAATCAGCTCAAATCCGCCGAACTCATCCAAAACGGCAAAGGGGTAGTATTCCGCTTCCTTCAGCAGCCGCACCCCCGTCGTGCGGAAAACCTCGTTGTCATGGGTGTTGGGGACGACGGAGCAGTCGAGAAAACGTTCTCCCTTGAAGCCCTCCACACCGCCCGCGGCGGCAGCAGGCAGCAGCTCGAGACCGACGATCTTCCCGGTCTCATCAAGCACACGCGCGGTGACGAACCCCCCGGCGAGGGGCAGCTTATCCTCAAGTGCGCGTTTTATCATTCCGGTCTTACCGTACCCGGCGGGACCTATAAGAAACAGGTGCTTTTTCATACGATCACGCTCCATGTCAATATTATACATGAACGTCGAGCCTTTGTAAATAACGGCTTGACCGTCGTTCGCGGTACTTGACTTGTAAAGAAAAAATAAAAAATATCTGACAGTCTTTTCTAAATCGCAAGTGTGTGATATAATAACAAATACTGTTTGCACAGATCCAACGAAAGGGGACAGCACATGAGAACGAAGCAGGCATTTCTTAATACCTCCATGAGCTTTCTGCTTCAGCTTATTCTGGCTGTTACCGGAATTTTTCTGCCGCGATATTTCATCGACGCATACGGCTCACCGGTAAATGGTCTCGTTACCTCGATCAATCAGTTCATCACATATATGAGCCTTGTTGAAGCCGGGATAGGCGTCGCGGGAATGGTTGCATTATATAAGCCGCTTGCCGATAAAGATAATAGAGAGGTCAGCGCTATCTTATCGGCGGCTAAACGCTTTTATCTCCTTTCGGGCTTGATTTTTACAGCGCTTTGTGTGCTTTTGGTGGCCTTTTATCCGCTTGCGGTAAAAAAGGACATCGCCGATGTGTCGTTTGTGCGGACCATGATAGTGGTGCTTTGCGCAAATACTATCATAGATTACTTCTACCTCGGGAAATACCGGGTGCTGCTTCAGGCCGATCAGCGCAGTTATGTTATCTCTATTTGCCATATAGTCGGCACGGTCGTTATGACAGTGGTCACGCTGCTCCTGATCAAACTCGGATTTTCAGCAATTGTAGTAAAACTGGCTGCTGCGGTCATATATCTTCTGCGCAGTCTGGCTGTCGGGGTATATGTTCGCTGCAACTATCCGGAAATTGATTTTAATGCCGAGCCAAAAAACGAGGCCTTTGACCAGCGCTGGTCAGCTCTCGTCCACCAGATCGTAAGCATCGTAGTATTCAACACAGATGTAGTTCTGCTCACATTGATGGTTTCGGAAAACGCCTTGTCAGAGGTCAGCGTTTACGGAACCTATAATCTCGTTGCGTATGGCATACTCGGGCTTCTCAGCGCGATCTCAAGCGCGCTTACTCCAAGCTTTGGCAATGTTATGGCCCGAAACGAAAAGAAAGCTCTTTACGACAGCTACAGCAGCTATGAGTTCGTTTTCTTTATTCTCACATTCGTCGCTCATACATGCATGCTTGTCCTGTTTTATCCGTTTATAACCCTGTATACCGAGAAGCTGCCGGACAAGGCTCTGTATCTGCGCTGGTCGCTCGTATATCTTTTTACGCTTTACAGCGGTCTGCATTCTCTCAGATTGCCGGCACAAACCATGATAAACAGTGCCGGCCATTACCGGCAAACTCAGTGGCGTTCCATTACCGAGGGCGCGATCAATCTCTTTGTCTCTATGGCGCTTGTACGCCCGTATGGGATAGTGGGCGTGCTTATCGGGACATGTGCCGCGTTCTTTTACCGCTCGATTGACTGCATTGTCTATACCGCGAAGCATTTCCTGCCGGGTACATTGAAGCGTACAGTCGGCCGTATAGCAAGAAACGTCGCTCTCTCTGCGCTGATCACGGCCATTGGTATGCATTTTGTCCTCCCGCTTATAAACACATGGCTGCAATGGTTCCTTGCTGCGTTCGTATTTGCCATGGCAGACCTGATACTTGTTCTAGCTTTCAACGCACTTTTCGAGCGCGAAGAGATCGGTAAGATCATGAGGAAGTTCTGCTCTCTCACGAAAAAGCTCCTGAACAAATGATAATAGCATGAAAAAATGCTGTCTCCGGAATCAACGGGGACAGCATTTTTTATATCCTAATTATCAGTTCTTGAACTCGGGAACTATGTCGGCGGGGAGACCCATCGCATGCAGCCTGACCTTCATCTTGTGAGGGTTCTTGTTGTACATGAGTGTGCGAAGCTCATCGTCGAGGACAAAGCGGTAGTACGCGCCGCAGAATGCATCGAAGTTGGAGCGCGTCGCGGGAGAAAGCTTGGCCGCAAACATAATGAGCGCGGCGAGAATGCCCGCGCCGTAGCCTATCTTGAGATACTTGGGGCAGAGCCACAGGACGATACCCGTGATTATCGCGCAGATGACGGCGGTGACGATAGCGGAGATCACGGTGTAGCGAACGGAGTTCCTGTCGATAAGCTTTTCGTCCGCCGCCTGCATTTTGCGTATCAGGGGAAAGGCGGTCGTAAAATTATAAATGAACTGACGGCCGAAGAGATAGAACGCCAGCCAGCCGACGAAAAACAGAGCCGCAAAATATATAATCTTTATTTCCATTCAAGTACCCTCCCGATGGCAAAGCTTTACCATAGAGTACCATCTTTTTTCAAAAATTTCAAGAATAATTCACATGCCCGGGCATAGATTATTACGGGAAGTGAGTTAATGAACACCTTGGAACAAGCCCTGACGCTCCTCCCGCAGGAGCTTTGCATAGACGCGCCGCAGTATATCCCGGAGGAGCTTCGGCTGAGGATGGGCAGAGTACCGACCGCGCTTTATAACGGCAGCGAGAGGGCAATAGGTCCCGCCGCAGTCAGCAGGGAGGCCATACAAAAGACCGTCGAGCGGGCGACCGGTGCGTCAATGCATTCGCATTTGCAGGAGCTTCGGCGCGGGTACATAAATTATCACGGAATAAGAATAGGAATATGCGGCGAAGCTGTCGTACAAAGCGGCGAGGTCACCGGCTTTCGCTCGATAAGCTCCCTTGATCTGCGGCTCCCGCGCGAGATGCGCGGCGTGTGCGGAGAGGTGCTGGACACGCTCCGCAAAAGCGGCGTAGGCAGTACGCTCATCATATCTCCTCCGGGAGGAGGAAAGACCACGGCGCTTCGCGAGCTTATCCGCTGTCTCTCAAACGACGGGTACAGGATATCCGTGGTCGACGAACGCTGTGAGCTGAGCGCGGCGGACTCGGGCAGAGAGGGCTTTGACCTCGGCCGATACAGCGACGTCCTTTTGAATGTGCCGAAGGACGCCGGCGCTATGATGCTGCTGCGGTCAATGAACCCGGAATTTATCGCGATGGACGAGATAACCTCCGAGGCCGACATAAAGGTGATCGCTCAGATAACCGGCTGTGGAGTAAAGCTTCTCGCTACCGCTCACGCCGACAGCTCGGACGAGCTTGCGGCGAGGCCCCTCTACGCCGAAATGCTGGCCCTCGGGGCTTTTAAGTATGTTGTGACGATAGACCGCTGCCTTGGCAGCAGAAGGTATACGGTGAAAAAACTGTGAATCAGAAAATAGTCGGGGCCGTCATGATAATCTCGGCCTTTGCATATTCGGGCGTGTATATCGCAAAAACAAAGCGCGAGAGGGTCATGGCGCTCAGAGAGCTGAACGCGGCGCTGGGTCTGTTGTACGCCGAACTGGGGACGAGGCTCACGCCGATAGCTGAGGTCGCCTCCCGCCTTTCCACGGCAGAGGGAAGGTACGCTCCGCTGTTTTTTGAAAGACTCCGTGAGCGAATGAGCGGAATAGGGGACACTCGCTTCAGCGAGATCTGGAGCGGTGCCGCGAGGGAGACCTTCGGCTGCCTTGAGCGGGACGAGCTTGACGGGCTGTGCGCTCTCGGGGCTGTGCTTGGTACATATGAGCTGTCCGACCAGCTCAGTACGATAGAACTCTGCCGCGAGTCTATCGGCAAAAGGGCGCAGAGCGCGGAGTCGGAGCTTGCGGAAAAGGAACGGACGAGCATAGGAGTCTGCTCCGTGCTGGGGGTGCTGGCGGCGGTGGCGCTGATTTAGGAGAAAAATGATGGACGTAGATCTTATTTTCAAAATCGCCGCGGTAGGTATTCTTGTCGCGGTACTCAACATACTCCTCCAGCGCTCAGGGCGGGAAGAGCAGGCGCTGATGACGACGATAACTGCGCTGGTCGTAGTGCTTATGGTCGTCGTGCAGAAGATCAGCGAGCTTTTCAACATGATAAAAAGTCTTTTCGGGTTATAGCTATGGAGATAATCGTCAGAGCAACAGCCGCCGCTCTTGCGGCCTCGGCGATATGCCTCATGCTTCGGCGCACCAACCCGGAGCTTTCCCTGCTGATAGGCATATGCGCCGCCGCCGTTATCCTTTCGGCAAGCCTGAGGGCGTTTACGGGCATAAGCGAGCTTACGGAGACAGTGCGTACAATGACCGGGGTGAGCGGCAAGTACATTAAGCCGGTATTTAAGTGTACCGTCATATCAATCACGACGAAGATAGGCACGTCTATCTGCCGCGACGCGTCGCAGTCCGCCGCGGCCTCCGGGCTGGAGCTTGCCGGGACGGTATGCGCGCTCAACGCGGCAATGCCTCTTATCATCAGTATGCTCGGCATGATAGGTGATCTGGTATGAGAAAGATGATCATGCTGCTTTTGCTCCTCCCGTTATTTACCGCGCAGGCGTTTGCCGACGATGTTTACGCTCAGACAGGGGAGGACTGCGGGACGGCGGCCATCGAGGAGGCCGTTCCGGATGGCGTGCGGGATATAAGCGGCGAGCTGTCCGTTGACGGCAGCTATAATACTCAAGGAGCGCTCGAAAGACTGTGGAAGAGCTTTGCCGAAAAGCTGAAAAGCAGCGTTAAAGACGAACTCAAGACCGCCTCGGCGCTCATTGGCATATCCTTTGCGTGCGCGGCCTGCGGCGCGCTGTGTTCGGATAAGACATCCGAGAAAATGATCGGCACGGCCGCCTGTGCCGCAGTCGTCTACCTCACCGTGAGCGGCGCCGAAAGCGTGCTGCAGACGGCGGAGGGCGCGCTCATGGAGCTTACGGACTACTCGCGTGCCGCGCTGCCCGTTATCTTCACAGCCTCAGCGGCAAGCGGGGCGGCGCTCTCGGCTCCGAGCCGCTACGCAGCCGTGTGTCTCGCGCTCGACGTGATGATGAGCGCGGCACAGAAAGTGATAATCCCCATCATCTGTACATATCTTGCCCTTTCGATAAGCGCAAGCGTATTTCCTGAACCATTCGTAAAGGCTTCGGCGCAGTTTGCGAAGAAGGCCGGAGTCACGATCATGACCGTAATGACCATAGCGTTCAGCGCATATATCGGCGTCACGGGGCTTGTAAGCGGGAGCATGGACGCTGTGGCTGTCAAGACCGCGAAAACGGTGATCTCCACCTCGCTCCCGGTCGTGGGCGGGATCATCTCTGACGCGGCGTCCACCGTGCTGTCCGCGGCCTCGGTGGTCAAGAACTCATCGGGTGTATTCAGTCTTATCGTCGTATGCGCGATGTGCGTGGGTCCGTTCGCAATGCTTGGAGTTAAAATGCTCCTCTTCAAGCTCAGCTCCGCCGTCGCGGAGACAGCGCCGAACGGGAACCTCTCGCAGCTCCTCAGCGACATCGGCGATGCCATGGGCATGCTGACGGGACTTGTCGGCTGCTGCGCGATAATGCTTTTCATTTCAATTGTTTCGGGAATAAAGGCGGTGACGGGCTGATGGGCGGATGTGTGAGGCAGCTGTGCCTGCTTGCGGTCCTGTTTGGAGTGATACTCGATATAACTCCCGAGGGGAGCGTAAAAAGGGTGAGCTGTATAGTCTGCTCCGCGGCGCTCATCATGACGGTCCTGAGCGGGATACAGAGTCTTGATATCTCCGGCTACGGTATCGAGGCGGCGAGATATCGGGAAATAAGCGATTCTCTTGCCAGAAACGCCGAAGAGAGCGGCGAGCGGCTCAGCAGACTTGTCATACAGAGCGAATGCGAGGAATATATTATGGACAAAGCAGCGCTTCTCGGAATCACTGATATCAGCGCAAAGGTCACGGCGCGCTGGAACAGCGACGGCTTCTGGATGCCGGAGACGGTCACTCTCAAGACCCAGTGCGAAGCGGACGCAAAGGAAAGACTTAGCGACATCATAGAGACCGAGCTTGGAGTCGGGAAAGGAAATCAGATTTGGAACAGCTGAGAGATAAGCTTAAAAAGCTCGACAGGTTCAAATATCCCCTGCTGGTTGTACTGATAGGTATGACGATACTGCTTCTGCCCACCGGCACGAGGGAAGAGAGCGCCGTTGAGGAGCAGACCGTCATTACCCTGCAGAGCGCGCTGGAGCATATCGAAGGTGTAGGTGAGGTGCAGGTCATTATCTCAGATAAAGGCGCCGTCGTGGTTTGCGCCGGCGCGGAAAATGCGGAGACACGGCTTGATATTATCAAGGCGGTATGTACATATACTGGTTTTGGCTCGGATAAGGTCACGGTACTGAAAATGTCGAAGCAATTTATGGGAGGGTAAGAAAACAATGAAAAACAGGAAACGCAACATCACAATGGTGGCAGTCCTCATGTTCGTGTGCGCCGCCGTAGCGCTTAACTGGTCGTACAACAACCGCTGGGGCAGCGCAGACGCGGAGATGGTCTCGGCCGAGGATAACGCGATGATGCTCGCCAACACCGGCTATGAGGCGGTAAGCGGGAGCGTAGTCTCCGGCTATTTTGCCGAGGCGCGGCTCACGCGGCAGGTATCGAGGGACGAGGCGCTCGAGCTTCTTCAGACAGCCGCCACGGCAGAGACCGCCTCTCAGGAGACGATAGACAGCGCGATGAACGCCATCGCGGAAATGGCAGCCTGCTCCATGAAGGAGACACAGATAGAAAATCTGCTTCTTGCAAAGGACTTCGCTGACTGCGTGGTGTACATAGGAAACGACACCGTGACCGTCGCCGTCCCCGCCCCGCCCGAGGGCCTGAGCGAGGAGGCCGTCGCGCGGATAACCGACACCATATGCAATGAAACGGAATACAGCGCGGCCCAGCTCAACATCATTGAGGTAAAAGCCTGATCTACATCCGGAACGGCACAAACACGCCGCTCCGGATTATTGCATAAAAAACTCAATATTCACATTTGCCGCAAAGTTTTTGCATAAATGACTTTATTTTTGGAAAGGTGTGTGGTAGAATATAACGAAATTCTTTAGGAGGATAAATACTATGGGCGAGAATTATATAACCTGCCGTGAAGAGAACGGCAGCATCAATATTTCCGAGGACGTCGTCGCGGAGATCGTCCGCAGCGCCATATCCGAGGTCGAGGGTGTCGCCGGCCTTTCCAACACCGCCGGCGCAGAGCTTGCCGAGCTTATCGGTATCAAGACCATCTCCAAGGGCGTCAAGATCCAGTTCACCGAGGGTAAGATAATCGTTGACGCGATAATCACCGTCGCCTACGGCTGCAACATCGTCAAGGTCGCCGAGAAGGTGCAGGAGGCCGCGATGAACGCGCTCCTCTCCACCACCGGTATCGCGGACGTCCAGGTCAACGTACACGTTTCCGGCATTTCCTTCGAGAAGTGAGCGGCGGAGGATAACACGATGACAAGAACAACGGCCCGCGAGATAGCTATACAGCTGGGCTTTGCCGCCGCTGCAAACGGCTGTGAGCCGCAGGAGCTGATGGATCGCTTTTTTGAGGAGGGCCATTACTCCTCAATGGCGGAGGAATCTGAGCTTTATTCGGAGCTTCCCGACGAAAAGCAGATGGAGTATATACGCCGTCTTACGTCACTCATGGCGGAGAACCGCAGCGAGATAGACGGCTTTATCGAACGCTACGCTAAAGGCTGGAAGCTCGAGCGCATTTCCCGCACGGCTCTTGCCGTCATGCGCTGCGCCGTGTGCGAGATACTTTACATGGACGACATCCCCAACGCCGCCGCCATCAACGAGGCGGTAGAGCTTGACAAGGGCTATGACGAACCGGATACCGTTGCATTTGTCAACGGCGTCCTCGGCGGTTTCATGCGCGGGGAGTTCGGCGCGCCCGAAGCGGCGCAGGAATGACCGATGGAAAGACTCGCGCTCACCGTCACGGAGCTTAATAACAGAATAAAGTTGCTCCTTGACCGCGACCCTGTCCTCAGCGAGGTCTGCGTGAGGGGCGAGCTGTCCAATTACAAGACCTATCCCTCGGGCCATCATTACTTCACGCTCAAGGACAGCGAGAGCAGCCTTCGCTGCGTCATGTTCAAAAGCAGCGCGGCAAGGCTGCGCTTCAGACCCGAGAACGGCATGAACGTCATTGTGTTCGGCAATGTCTCCGTTTTCCCTCGTGACGGCGCGTATCAGCTCTACGCCTCCGCGATACTTCCGGTCGGTGCGGGCGACCTTCAGGCGGCCTTTGAGCAGCTGAAGGCAAAGCTCTCGTCCGAGGGACTCTTTGACCCGTCGCACAAGAAGGCGCTGCCCGAATTTCCGGAGACCATTGCGGTGATAACCTCTTCCGCGGGCGCCGCGGTACACGATATCATCCGTATCCTCGGCCGACGCTGGCCGATGGCGAAGGTGCTTCTTCTCCCGGTCAGGGTGCAGGGTGAGGAGGCGCCGGAAGAAATAGCGCAGGCATTGAAAACCGCGAACGAGCTTGATATCGCCGACCTCATTATCACCGGGCGCGGCGGCGGCTCGATAGAGGACCTATGGGCCTTCAACGACGAACGTGTAGCGAGGGCCGTTTATGCCTCGCACATTCCCGTTATATCCGCCGTCGGGCATGAGCCGGACGTTACCATCTCCGACTATGCTGCCGATATGCGCGCCTCCACGCCGTCAAACGCCGCAGAGATCGCCGTACCCGACAGGGAAGAGATAGAGGCCGGACTTTCCAAGCTGCGGCGGCGCCTGTTAGTGTCTTTTTCAAACGAGCTTTCGGCGCTTCGCAGACAAGTAAACAGTTTGGGTGAAAAGCGCGTCTTGCGCGACCCATCTGCGCAGGTCGATATCAGACGCATGGCGCTCGACAGACTGCGCGAAAGGCTCGTTTTATCGCTTGAACAGGAGCTTGTCCATAAGAAACACAGCTTTATCCAGCTCTCCTCGGCCCTTGACGCGCTCAGTCCGCTGCGTGTTCTGACGCGCGGCTATTCTTATGTTACGGACGAAAACGGTGCGGCGATAAAAAGCGCCGCCGAGCTTGAGCCGGGAGAGAGGGTCAGACTCATACTTTCCGACGGCAGCGCAGAATGCGTCGTTGACCGTACCATCAGTTGACAAGAGCACACACGCCTGACGGCAAGTCTTTCCGGCGCTTTTTGCCCTTTTCGCCTTGATGGGTAAGGACACATCTGCGGCTCAAAAAGTAAAAATCACTTGAAAATCCAAAGCCGTCAGGTGAAAAGCAGTTTTGCCGGAGCGGAAATGCGTTCAGGCAATGAAAAGCACGCAGCCGATACTTGCTGTCTCGGCAAGGGCTTTGAAGCAGCCTGGAAACATTTCCGCCCGTCAAAACCGTGTGTGTCCTTGTCAACTGATGGTATAATAAGGAGTTACGATGGCAGTAAAAAAATTGAACTTTGAGCAGTCGCTCTCACGGCTCGAAGAGATAGTTGATAAGCTTGAGGGCGGAGAGCTTGCGCTGAGCGACTCGATGAAGCTTTTTGAGGAGGGCGCGGGACTCGTCGCCGCCTGCACGAAAATGCTCGACGATGCCGAGCAGAAGGTCAGCGTCCTGAAGATCACCGAGAGCAGTAAGGCCGTAGAGCAGCCCTTTGAACCAGAAGATAGATATGACTGAGACAGAATACCGGGCGATCATTGAAAACGCCCTTGAGAAATACTTTGTTTCCTTTGAAACCATGCCGCAGGCAGGGCTGGCCGAGGCGATGAGATACAGTCTCCTCGCGGGCGGCAAACGGATCCGTCCGCTGCTGACTCTCGAATTCTGCCGTATTTCCGGCGGAGACATCGAGCAGGCGCTTCCCGTCGCGTGTGCGGTCGAAATGCTCCATACCTACAGCCTCATCCACGATGACCTGCCTGCGATGGACAATGACGACCTTCGCCGCGGCAAGCCCACAAACCATAAGATATACGGCGAATGCACGGCGATACTTGCAGGCGACGCGCTTCAGGCGGAAGCCTTCGGCACGATACTTCGCTGCGATCTTCCGCCGGAGCGGAGAGCCGCCTGTGCGGAGATACTTGCGGGCGCTGTCGGGCTTGACGGGATGTGCGGCGGTCAGTATCTTGACATGACGGGCGAGGGGAAGGCCCTCACCGCCGAAGAGCTGAACGAGATTAACACCAGAAAGACCGGGGCGCTTCTTGCCGCCGCGTGCCAGATGGGCGTGGCAGCGGCCGGCGCGGGCGAGACCAGGCTTGCCGCCGCGGCGCACTTCGGCGCTGCGTTGGGAATGGCGTTCCAGATAAGGGACGATATGCTCGACGTTCTCAGCACCGACGAGGAGCTTGGAAAACCTGTCGGCTCCGACGCGGAAGAAAACAAAAATACCTACATGGCTCTGTACGGCGCAGAAAAATGCGAGGAAACGGTACGCGCTCTTACGCAGTGCGCAAAAACCATTCTGAGCGAGGAATTTGACGACACTGCCTTTCTCTTCGCGCTTGCCGACTCACTGGCAGAGAGAAAAAATTGACCTGACGGCGCGGAACGCCGCGCTGCGTGTGAGGGATATTTTGAGTATATTAGAGAAGATAAATTGTTCCAACGATATAAAGAAGCTGCGCCGTGATGAGCTTGAACCGCTCTGCGCGGAGATACGCAGCTTTCTCGTCGAGAACATTGCAAAGACGGGCGGCCACCTCGCCTCGAACCTCGGCACGGTCGAACTGACCGTAGCGCTACATCGCGTTTACGACAGCTCCGTGGACAGGCTCGTTTTTGACGTTGGCCACCAGAGCTATACGCACAAAATAATTACCGGGCGGCGCGACAGGTTTTCTACGCTCCGTCAGTACAGGGGACTCTCCGGCTTCCCGAAGCCATATGAGAGCGCGGACGACGCCTTCTGCATGGGACACGCCTCAAATTCCGTCTCCGTCGCGCTCGGAATGGCGCGGGCAAGAACGCTTACCGGGGGCAAATATGATGTTGCCGCAATAATAGGTGACGGTGCGCTCACCGGAGGCCTCGCCTCCGAGGGACTGTCCGACGCGGCCTCCAGCGGTGAGCCTCTGCTCATCATACTTAACGACAACAAAATGTCCATAAGCAGGAACGTCGGCGGAACAGCAAAGACGCTTCAGGACCTGCGCACCCGCCCGGCATACCTTGGCTTCAAGCGCTGGTACAGGGCGACCTTCGGCAGGCTCCCCGCGCTTTACCGTTTCAACCACCGCATTAAGGAAAGCCTCAAATCCAGGCTCATCCCGTCCAATATGTTCAGTGAGATCGGTCTTTATTACCTTGGGCCTGTCGATGGGCATGACGTTCACACGCTTGAAACGGTCATCCGCTGGGCGCGTGACATGCGTATCCCTGTACTCCTGCACGTCGTCACTCAGAAGGGACGGGGCTGCCGCTATGCCGAACAGCAGCCGGAAAAGTATCACGGTATCGGCACCTTTGACCCGCTTACGGGCGAGGTGCTTGACAATAAAGTCGGCTTTTCCGATATGTTCGGGCAGTATCTCTGCGACCTTGCGGAGGAGGACGAGAGCATAGCCGCCATCACCGCCGCGATGTGCGACGGGACGGGGATAGCCGCCTTCGCGGAGAGATTCCCGAAGCGCTTTTTCGATGTCGGAATAGCTGAGGAACACGCGGTCTCAATGGCCTCCGGCATGGCAAAGCAGGGACTTACGCCGGTATTTGCCGTCTATTCGAGCTTTTTGCAGCGCGCATACGATATGCTGATCGAGGACGCGGCGCTTCAGGACCTTCATGTAGTTTTTGCGGTCGACAGGGCGGGGCTTGTCGGTAACGACGGCGAGACTCATCACGGCGTTTTTGACGTCAGCTACCTATGCTCGGTCCCCAATATGACGGTTTTTTGCCCCGCGAGCTTTTTTGAGCTTCGCGATATGCTCCGTCTCGCGGTGTACGCGGTCAACGGACCGGTCGCCGTGCGCTATCCGCGCGGTGGTCAGGGCGAATATACCGAGTCGTGTACTCAGCCCGAGATGGTGCTGAAAGAAGGAAAAGATGTCACTGTCGTCTGCTACGGGACGATGATAAATCAGGCTCTCGCTGCCGCAAGGCTTCTTGAGCAAAAGAACATTTCCGCAGAAATAGTAAAGCTCGGCGTCATCAAGCCGAATAATTTTGTGCAGGTACTTGCCTCCGTCAGGAAAACCGGTAGGCTCATAGCTGCCGAGGACGTTTGTTCTTCCGGATGTGTCGGTGAGCGTATCGTCGCCGCGGCGGCACAGGGCGGTGTTGAGATCGGCAGGACAATGCTTTTGAACCTCGGCGACGGTATCGTCGCCCATGGCAGGGTAGAGGAGCTTCTGCGCGACCGTGGACTTGACGCCGCGGGTATAGCGAAGGCCGCGGAAAAGATTTGTACGGAGAACGGATGAAGAAAGTAAGACTGGATCAGCTCGTATTCGATTTAGGCTATACAGACAGCCGGGAGCGGGCAAAGACCACAATTATGAGCGGCCATGTGTTCGTTAACGGTCAGCGTGCGGACAAGCCGGGAATGCCTGTCGCGCCGGACGCGGCTGTCGAGGTCCGCGGCGACGCGCTGCCATTTGTAAGCCGCGGAGGCTTCAAACTTGACAAGGCGCTCAAGGTTTTTCCCGTTGATCCTCGTGGGAAGGTCTGCATAGACTGCGGCGCGTCGACAGGCGGCTTTACGGACGTGCTTCTCCAGCATGGCGCGGCGCGCGTCTATGCGGTGGACGTGGGCTATGGCCAGCTCGCATGGAAGCTCCGCAACGATGAGCGTGTAATAAATCTCGAACGCACGAATCTTAGGTACGTTACAGAGGAACAGATACCCGAGCCGGCCGATCTCGCGGTGATGGACGTTTCATTCATCTCGATAAAGCTCGTTCTCCCCGCCGTGAAGCGGCTCCTCAAGCCCGACGCGGATCTTATCTGCCTTATTAAGCCGCAGTTCGAGGCGGGCAGGGAAGAGGTCGGGAAAAAGGGCGTCGTCCGGGACGAGCGTGTTCATAAGGAAGTTGTGAACGGTATCCTGCAATTTGCGCCGACAGTCGGGCTTTCCGTGATGGGACTCGACTTCTCTCCGGTCAAGGGACCGGAGGGCAATATTGAGTATATCTGCCACATGAAGAACGGAGAGCATACTGCTCCTGCCCCGGATGTTGACGCTGTAGTCAGCGCCTCCCATTCCGTACTGTAAAGGTGAAAAAATGATTGCTATTTGTCCTAATCCCTTTCGGGACACAGAGCTTAAATATACTTTAGAAGCACAGAAGATACTTCACGCGGACGGCTTTGAGACCGTTATCTGTCCTGTCTTTGCCGACGACGCGCCCGAGTCGATACCGTCCGGCATTGAAACGGCGGCGCTGAGGCCGGCGCTTTCAGACTGTGAGCTTGCGATAGTTATCGGCGGCGACGGGACGATCCTTTCCGTCGCGCGGGAAATGCACGGGTTCAGCATACCGCTTCTTGGCGTTAATCTCGGCACGAAGGGATTTATGACCGCGCTTGAGCCGGAGGAGCTTCCTCTTATTTCAAGAGCGGCCAGAGGCGATTACCATGTCAGCCGCCGTATGATGCTCGACGTCGAGCTTTTGCGCGGAGGGGAGACGATATACAGCGACAGCGTGTTGAACGATGTCGTGATGCACGGCTATGGCGACTGCATAAAGCTGACCGCGTGGTGCGAGGGCGATAAAATAACGAACTTTTCGGGCGACGGTATCATCCTCTCGACGCCGACCGGGTCGACCGGCTATTCAATGTCCGCGGGAGGGCCGATCGTCGAGCCGGACGCAGAGGCCATAATACTCAGCCCCATATGCGCCCACGCCATGGCGTCCCGCTCATTTGTGCTGGGACCCCGGCGCAAGATCACCGTCAAGGCCGAAAAGCTCCATATGCGAAAGGCATATCTTTCCGTGGACGGCAACTGGGCTGTCGACCTTGAAAACGGTGATGTTATGGTCGTCCGCCGCTCCTCGCACTATATTCTTATGGCCGATTTAGGCCTGAAGAGCTTCTACGACATCGCATACGAAAAATTGACCTGAAACTCTGGAGGAATAAATGAAACCCGGAAGACAGAGCGTAATAATGGAGATCATCTCACAGCGGGATATCGAGACACAGAGCCAGCTTCTCGAGGCTCTTGCCGAGCGCGGGATAAAAAGCACTCAGGCAACTCTTTCCCGCGATATTAAGGACATGCACCTCGTAAAGGAGCAGGGGCCGGCAGGGACCTACAGATACGCTCCGTCCGCGAAAAAGAACGCGGACAGCGAGGCAATAAAGCTGAAGAAGATACTCAAGGAGTGTGTCACGTCCTATGATGTGGCTCAGAATCTTATCGTCATCAAGACCTTGCCCGGTCTTGCACCTGCCGCCTGCTCCGCGCTCGACATGATGGAGCTTGAGGATCTTGTCGGAACGCTTGCCGGGGACAATACGGCGTTTCTCGCCATGCGCGATAACGACTCGGCCATGCATTTTTATCATCAGATCGCGGAATTGATATAACGTCCGGTGAAAGTGGGGAGCCATTATGCTTAATGAACTTCACATTGAAAATATTGCGGTCATAGAGCGCGCGGACATCAGCTTTTCCATGGGATTGAACGTCCTTACCGGTGAGACCGGCGCGGGCAAATCCATCGTTATCGACTCCATCGGGGCCGTTCTGGGCGAGAGAGTCAGCCGCGAGTTAGTGCGGCGCGGCGCCGAAAAGGGCGTTGTCACCGCCTCCTTCGATATGACGCCTTATACGGAGCAATGGCTGCGCGAGAATGAGATAGACTCAGACGACGAGCTCATCCTGCAGCGCCGTATCACGGCCGACGGAAAAAGCAGCTGCCGCGTCTGCGGGACGCCGGTGACAGTCTCTCAGATGAAGGAGCTTGCGGCGTTCCTCGTTGATATCCATGGTCAGAACGACGGCAGACAGCTCATGGACGAGCGCCGCCATATGGAGTATCTTGACCGTTTCGGCCGGCTTGACGCGCCGCTTGACGCCTACAGGGCCGAATACAAAAAGTACACCGGAATAAAAAAAGAGATAGAACGGCTGAGCATGGACGAGATAGAGAAGGAGCGTCTCAGCGACACTCTCAGCTATCAGATAGCGGAGCTTGAAAGAGCGGAGCTTAAAGAGGGCGAATACGACACCCTTGTCTCGCGCCGTGATCTGCTCAGAAACTCAGAGAAGCTCACCGAGGCCATAGACGAGGCGATCTCCGCACTGTACGGCGGGGATGACAACGCGGTCTCTCTTGCCCAGAACGCCGCCTACTACGCAGGAAAGGCCGCCGCGATAACGCCGGAGCTTGAGTCTGTCGCGGCAAATATCAACGACGCCGCCTTTGCCCTTGCGGACGCTGCGGAAACGCTTCGGGATTTCCATGACGATCTCGATTTTTCTCCCGAGGAATACGACCGGCTCGAGAGCAGGATAGCACAGCTGAACAAATTGCAGCGCAAGTACGGCCGGGATATAGACGGTCTTATCGAGTACCTCGACGAGTGCCGAAGGAAGCTCGACGATATACAGTACGCGGACGACAGGCTCGCAAAGCTTGACCGTGAGCTTGAAAAGCAGTCCGCCGTGTGCCATGCCTCGGCCGAAAAGCTGAGCAGGGAGAGAAGGTCCGCCGCGTCAGAGCTTGAGACTCGGATAGTATCGGAGCTTCGAGAGCTCAATATGCCCTCCGTCCGCTTTGCCGTTGAGTTCCTACCGGTCGAGTCGGAACGGGGCTTTGACGCAAACGGTTCGGACGTGATACGCTTCATCATGTCCGCGAACGCCGGGGAGGAGCTTGGGCGCATAAGCCGTATCGCCTCCGGCGGTGAGCTGAGCCGTATCATGCTTGCCATGAAAAACGTCTTTGCCGAGAACGACCCTGTCGCCACGATGATCTTTGACGAGATAGACACCGGTGTTTCCGGTATCGCGGCTCAGAGAGTTGGAGAGAAGCTTTATTCCGTCTCAAAGGGCAAGCAGGTCATGTGCGTTACGCA
Organism: uncultured Oscillospiraceae bacterium; assembly: GCA_934573855.1. GTDB lineage: Bacteria > Bacillota > Clostridia > Oscillospirales > Oscillospiraceae > Limivicinus. The sequence continues at coordinate 129,581 of CAKTMF010000003.1, forward strand.
CCTGCCTCAGATAGCCGCGATGGCCGACAGTCATTATGTGATATCCAAGCAGGAGCGCGGAGGCAGGACCTATACCGACGTTGTTCTTCTCGACCGCGAAGGGCGCAGGCGCGAGCTTGCGCGGCTCCACGGCGGCGATGTTGTGACCGCAACGACCCTCGCCAGCGCCGAGGAGCAGCTTCAGGCCGCAGAGAACTACAAGCACAGGGCTTGACACATTTGAGATCATACTGTATAATCCACGCGTAACGCGATGAAGGATGCAAGTAGCGCCTGTTTCCCTGCGCAGAGAGACCTCGTTTGCTGCAAGAGGGAGAGGGGACCGGCAGTGAATACTATCCGGAGCGGCACACCGAAAGCGACATCAAGTAGGCTGTGACGGGGGCGCCCGATAAAGCGCATGAGTGCTTTCACTCGCCGAGGTCCGTATCGTGAGGTGCGGATATACAGAGGTGGTACCGCATTATTATGCCCTCTGTCCGAAAGGACAGGGGGCTATTTTGATAAGGAGATGATCACGTGGGAGTAAATGAGACCGCGACAAAGCTGCATGAGAGCGGCTTTAACTGCGCGCAGAGCGTTCTTTGTGCCTGCGGCAAGTATACGGGACTTGACGAAAAGACCGCGCTCGCGATATCCGGAGGCCTTGGCGGCGGAGTCCGCTGCGGCGAGATATGCGGCGCAATAACAGGCGCGGTGATGGCCGTCGGCATGGCTTACCCGTATACCGACGGGAGCGACGCGGACGCGCGCGCCCTCATTGCAAGAAAAACCGCCGAAACGACGAACGCTTTTCGGGAAAAATACGGCTGCGTGCGCTGCTTCGAGCTGAAAGAAAAAAGAATGAGCTGCGCCGAGCTTATCGAATTTGGCGCAGAAACAGCAGAAAAAATTATCAATAATAAATGAGAGGGAATAAAAATGCAGATTTATGACGAGCTTGTAGCCAGAGGACTCATTGCCCAGGTCACGGACGAAAACGAGATTAGAGAAATGGTCAATAACGGCAAGGCCACGTTTTACATTGGCTTTGACCCCACTGCGGACTCGCTGCATGTGGGTCACTTTATGGCGCTTTGCCTTATGAAGCGCCTGCAGATGGCCGGAAATAAGCCCATTGCCCTTATCGGCGGCGGCACAGCCATGATCGGCGACCCGTCCGGCCGTACCGACATGCGCTCCATGATGACCAAGGAGACTATTGACCACAACTGCGAGTGCTTCAAAAAGCAGATGTCCCGCTTCATCGAGTTTGGGGAAGGTAAGGCGCAGATGGTCAACAACGCCGACTGGCTCCTTGACCTGAACTATGTCGAGTTTATCCGTGATATCGGCGCATGCTTCTCCGTGAACAACATGCTCCGCGCAGAATGCTTCAAGCAGCGTATGGAAAAGGGTCTGAGCTTCCTTGAATTCAACTACATGCCCATGCAGAGCTACGACTTCTACTACCTCTACCAGCACTACGGCTGCAACATGCAGTTCGGCGGCAACGACCAGTGGAGCAATATGCTCGGCGGCACAGAGCTTATCCGCCGCAAGCTCGGCAAGGACGCGCATGCCATGACCATCACGCTCCTCCTCAACTCCGAGGGCAAGAAGATGGGCAAGACCGCCTCGGGTGCTGTCTGGCTCGACCCCAACAAGACGAGTCCCTATGATTTCTACCAGTACTGGCGCAACGTCGGCGACGATGACGTCCTCAAGTGTATCCGCATGCTCACCTTCCTGCCTCTCGAGCAGATCGACGAGATGGACAAGTGGGAGGGAAGCCAGCTCAACCGCGCGAAGGAGATACTCGCATACGAGCTTACCGCGCTCGTACACGGCGAGGAAGAGGCCAAGAAGGCCGAGGGTGCGGCGAAGGCTCTTTTCGGCGGCGCGGCAGGCGGAGATATCCCCACCACGGAGATAAACGAAGATGAGCTGACCGACGGTGCGATGGACATCATGACGCTTCTTGTGGAGTCCGGGCTTTGCCCCTCCAAGTCCGACGCTCGCCGTAATGTCCAGCAGGGCGGCGTCACGGCGGACGACGTAAAGATCACCGATATCGCGAAGAGCTTTTCCGCGGATGAGCTCAGAGCCGGGATAGTTCTCAAGCGCGGCAAAAAGAATTTCAACAAGGTCATCCTTAAATAAAAACGCCTCATGCGGGCGACCTCAATGTACGCTGATATGCCGATATCAGCGTACATTTTTTCACCTCAGCTTCCGTGGCTGGGAAAAAAGTTATGGTGCGGGTGCCTCAGAGTTTTTTGCGCAGGCAATAGAGGCCTTTTATAAAAGAAAATAACGGCACCCTGTCGGATATCATGATATGAAAAGCGGTACAGCTACGGCTGTGCCGTTATCTCTTCCTTAACGTTTACTGCCGGTCAGGAATATTATGGAGCGGGGGCATTCCCCCATGCTTAAAGTAAAACGTTACTGGAGGAATAAGCTTGTTTGATAATGATAACGCCGGCAGATACAAAAACGGTACGTTGCCGGGCGATACCGCGCCGCTGGCAATGGCATATGTGCCTATGCAGAAGTCGGTCGATCCCGCGTATGAGACCGCCGAGGCGCTCTCGCGGGGAACTCTTTTCCCCGGCCTTGATCTGCCGTTTATGAATATCGTCAATGATACAAAAAAGCTCACTCCCATCACGGAGCTTATGGCCATCGACTTTATCGTCGACGAGCTGGAGCTGTATCTTGACTCCCATCAGAATGATAAAGAAGCCTTTGCGATGTATCAGACCTTCCTTGCCCTCGCCAAGGAGGCGCGGGAGCGGTATGTGAGGAAATACGGTCCGGTGACCCAGGCGGATATGCTGGGCATGAACAGCTACTGCTGGCTGAACGATCCGTGGCCGTGGGACTACAGGCCAAAGATGGAGGTATAAGACGTGTTTGTATATGAAAAAAAGCTTCAGTATCCTGTAAAGATAAAAAATACAAACCCCGCGCTGGCAAAGTTCATCATAAGCCAGTACGGCGGCCCTGACGGCGAGCTGGGCGCGTCCCTCCGGTACCTCAGTCAGCGCTATTCAATGCCCTACCCGGAGCTCAAGGGTATGCTGACCGATATCGGCACGGAAGAACTCGGTCACCTTGAGATGATAGGCACCATCGTTCATCAGCTTACTCGAAACCTTACTCCGGAGGAGATAAAAAAGGCCGGCTTTGAGGCGTATTTCGTCGATCACACCGCCGGCGTGTATCCTACCGCTGCCTCCGGCTTTCCGTGGAGCGCGGCCGGCATGCAGGTGAAGGGCGACGTGATAACCGATCTGAACGAGGACCTCGCCGCCGAGCAGAAGGCGCGCACGACCTACGATAACATACTGAGACTCAGCGACGACCCTGATGTGAACGACGTTATCCGCTTTCTCCGAGAGCGGGAGATCGTCCACTACCAGCGCTTCGGCGAGGCGCTCAGACTCGCGCTCGAAAAAATGGACTGCAAGAACTTCTACGCGGTCAATCCCGCGTTCGATTGAGCAAAAGGGCTGTGGTGGGTGTAATACCCGTCACAGCTTTTTTGAAAAAGTTCGGATATGTTCTTTACCGCGGGAGGTGATCTGGTATATAATCATTGTATGAAGCGAAGATGGGGGGTGCTGACATGGGTAAGGCGTCGGACAATTACATACTGCGCCTTATCGTGAAGCGTGTCCTCGCGCTGCTGCTGTTCCTCCTCGGGGCAGTGGGAGCGTTCGGCAGGCGAGAGCTAATATTCTTCTCGGTCTATTTCGGCGCGGCGCTCCTCTCCGGACTTGCGCTGTATCTGGTATCCCCGGGAAAGCTGCATACTCAAGAGAAGTCCGGCGGCTCGAGTTGGGATAACCTCCTCCCATGCGCGATGATCCTGATAAAGGATTTCCTCGTGTTCCTCGCGGCCGGCTTGGGTAATTTGCGGCTTGAGCCGGACGTGTGGTTTTATCTCGGACTTGTTCTGTATGCGGCGTCCGAGGCGCTTTACCTCTGGGCAAGGGCCGTCAACGACTCGTTCACGGCCGGGGACAGGGAATGCCCCGCAGAGCTGTGCCGGCGAGGGCCGTACAGATATGTACGTCACCCCTCATATTCCGCTGTACTTATTTGGTGCTTTTCATTTTGCCTTATATTTCCGCATGTTTATGTGGCCTTGGCTGCACTGACCGTGATGGCGCTCACCTTCGCGCTTACATATTTAGAGGACAAGACACTCTGCGGCGGACTGCAGGGCTATGCCGAGTACGCCGAGGAGGTTGATTTCAAGCTCATACCGTATCTATGGTAGAAAAAGACCGGGCTGGTCATCCAGCCCGGTCTTTATATCATACTGTTTCGGGTTCTTCGGCTGCCTTGAGCTTTGCAAGCTCCTCCTCTTCAAGGACGCGGTATGCTACCTTGCCGACGAGGGTCTTCGGCATATCGTCCTTGAACTCAATATCGTAGGGCATTGCGTACTTGGCGATGTTCTGACGGCAGTAATCCATAAGAACTCGGCGGGTATCATCGTTCGCGGGAACGTCCGGACTGAGCTTTACGAACGCCTTGACCTTCTGTATCTTGTAGGGGTCAGGAACGCCTATTACACAGCTCATCTGAACATAATCGTGCGCGTCGAGAATATTTTCAAGCTGCCCGGGGTAGACATTGTAGCCGGAGGAGATTATCATACGCTTTGCGCGGCCCTTGAAGTAGATAAAGCCTTCTCTGTCCATCATGCCGAGGTCGCCTGTGTATACCCATGTGAGACCGTCGGCGTGAGTGCGCAGGGTGGAGGCGGTCTCGTCGGGGTGGTTCATGTACTCCTTCATGACGGTGGGACCGGCAAGCAGGATCTCGCCCTCTTCGCCGTAGGGAAGCTCCTCATCGGTGCCGGGGCGAACGATCTTGATGTAAGTGTCCGGGAAGGGGAGACCGATACTGCCTTCCTTGAACATGTGCGGAGGAGTGAGGCAGCAGGCCGTGACGGTCTCGGTAGTACCATAGCCCTCGCGCACCTGAATGACCGCCTTGTGGTCATAGAGGAATTTGTCGAATTTCTTTTTCAGCTCTATGGAGAGCGAGTCGCCGCCGGAGAATACGCCCTTGAGGCAGCTCAGGTCGGCGCCGTCCATGGAGGGCAGGCGCAGGAGCGCCTCGTACAGAGTGGGAACGCCCGCAATGAAGTTGCAGCGGTACTTGACTATCTGCTTCGCGTAGCTCTTAGCGGTGAAGCGGGGGATGAGAATGCAGCGTCCGCCCTGAGAGAGCATGGTATGTACGCACACGCCCAGCCCGAAGCCGTGGAAGAGCGGCATTGCGGCGAGCATTTTGTCGCCGACACGGAACATGGGGTTGGCGGCGATGACCTGCTGCCCGAGGGCGTTGAAATTCTTATTGGTGAGGACAATACCCTTGGTGGTGCCGGTGGTGCCGCCGGAATACAGAATGACCGCAGGGTCGTCCGCCCTGCGCTCGACCTTGTAGTTGTAGAAGCAGGCCTTGCTCAGGCGCATGAAGTCCTTCCACATGATGACGGGCGCGTCCTTGGGTATCTTCTTGACCTTACGTCCCTCGGTGAGCATATAGCCGGCTCGGATGGGCTTTGAGAGCGCGTCCTTTACGCTCGCAATGATGATATTGACGACCTTCGTGTTCTGGCGGACCTTCTCAAACTTATGATAGAACTGGTCGAGGGTGATGGCCGTGACGCTCTCGGATTCGTTGAGGTAGAACTCTATCTCCTTCTCGGCTGAGAGGGGGTGGATCATGTTTGCGATGCCGCCGACGAGATTGACCGCATAGAACATGTATATCGCCTGCGGGCAGTTAGGCATTGCTATGGTGACTCTGTCGCCCTCGCGCACGCCGATGGTCTTGAGCGCCTTGGCGCACTCCTTGACGTCCTCGGTAAGCTCCTCATACGTCGTGGACTTACCCATGAAATCAAAGGCGATCTGCTTCGGGTGTTCAATGGCGACCCTTTCGATCGCGTTGAACATCGTACCGTCAAAGTATTCAAGGTGCATGGGAACGTCTCCGAGACGAGCCTCCCACGGGGTTTTGGCAGTTATTGTATTCATTAGTAAAACCTCTCTTACTTGTAATCAAAGCCGGAAGGCTCGCCCAAGGGCTGCTCCATAAGCTCAGGGTGTGCAAAAAGATACTTGAGGAGCTTCAGACTGCGGACAAAATAGAATCCGTCGCCTATACGCTCATCAAGGGTTGCGCCGATGTCGACAACGTCGCGTATCTGCTTCGTCCCATCGGGCATGATAAGCTCCGCCTTATGTATGGTTCCGACCGTCACCATTATGCTGTTTGTGCCGTAGTTATTCAGATGGTGGTATATAGCGGGACCCTTTATGCTGCCGAGGTTGCTGAAAAAGACTGTAGTGAAGTTCGGGTCGCCGTCGGTCAGAAAGCTCGGAGATATCCCCCAGTAGTCGATCAGCCGTATAAGTCCCACGACGATCGCCAGCAGGAAACGCGGGAGCTTTGCAAGAGCGTCCACGATGGCGTCGATACCGCCGGTGGAATGCTCGCTTTTTCTTGTCTCTATTACGTCTCCGACGATTTTTTTTGTAACATCGTCGATGTTCTGCTCGTCCTTGGCGACCATTACCATCAGCGCCTCCTCGGCGTGGTCCGTGTAGCGGCGCTTGCAGACAAAGCTCAGGCTTATGTCGTCGCGCTGATACATGCGGCGGCCCTGGATAAAGCGGTTCATGTTCGGCCTCTCGCGGATCATTTTTGCCGCGCCGTAGATGAAGCAATGGAAAAGCGTAGTCTTATACTCGGGATGTTCGAGATTTTTCTTTTCGATGAATTTGAGAACGTCCGTCACGTCGAAGGTGTCGTTCATGTACACCTCGCATTCGGTACGGTTGTGCATAAGGTGTGTCATGATCGTCTGTAGTCCGGGAACATCGCGTACCCAATGGCCGTCACGTCTGTCACCAAATTTACGCTTGGTACTCATATCTTTCCCCCCATATGAAGTATGCACGCCGTATTTTATGACACTTTGCTAAAAAAAGCAATAATTAATTAAAAAAATTAAAGTTTTTATTTGAGAGAAAAAATGTTTTACAAGAACAATATGCCGTAGTATACTGACTAAGGTGTAACAAGCAGCAATTCATACTATACAGAGGTGTCTATTATGAGCAGAGTTGTCGGTACAGTTTCCAGAGGTCTCCGCGCACCCATCATCCGCGCCGGGGACGATCTTGTCAAAATCGTTACGGATACCGTCATGCAGGCGGTAAGCCAGAATGAGCTTGAGGTCCGCGACAGAGACGTAGTCGCCATGACCGAGGCGATCGTCGCGAGAGCGCAGGGGAACTATGCCACCGTCGACGATATCGCGGCGGACGTCAGGGTAAAGTTCGGCGGCGGGACCGTCGGCGTTATTTTCCCCATTCTCAGCCGCAACCGCTTTGCGGTGTGTCTGCGCGGCATAGCAAAGGGCGCAAAGAAGATAGTCCTTATGCTGTCCTACCCCTCCGACGAGGTAGGCAACCATCTTATCGACATGGACATGCTTGATGAAAAGGGCGTCGATCCATTCCGCGATGTCCTCACACTGGATAAGTACCGCGAGTATTTCGGCTTCCACAAGCACCGCTTCACCGGTGTCGACTATGTCCAGTATTACTCCGACATTATCCGCGAGAGCGGGGCCGAGGTCGAGGTCATCTTTGCCAACGACTGCCGTGCCATACTCGAGCATACCAAGAATGTCCTCTGCTGCGACATCCACACCCGCGCCCGCACGAAGCGTATACTCAAGGCCGCCGGCGCCGAGATCGTCTACGGTCTTGACGATATAATGACCGCACCAGTGAACGGCAGCGGATACAACGAAAAATACGGCCTCCTCGGCACGAACAAGGCCACCGAGGACTCCGTGAAGCTCTTCCCCCGCGACTGCCAGTCCCTCGTCGAGAGCATACAGGCGAAGCTCTTTGAGCTCACCGGCAAGCACGTCGAGGTCATGGTTTACGGCGACGGCGCGTTCAAGGATCCTGTGGGAAAGATATGGGAGCTTGCAGACCCCATCGTCTCCCCGGCATATACCGCCGGTCTTGAGGGGACCCCAAATGAGCTGAAGCTCAAGTATCTCGCCGACAACGATTTTGCGTCCCTCAGCGGTGAAGAGCTGCGCGAGGCGATAAAGAGCGAGATAGTCCGCAAGGACGCCGACCTCGTCGGCAAGATGGTCTCTGAGGGTACTACGCCCCGCCGTCTCACCGACCTGCTGGGTTCTCTCTGCGACCTTACCTCCGGCAGCGGCGACAAGGGTACGCCCATAGTCTACATTCAGGGCTATTTCGATAACTACGCGGCGGAGTAATAGGAGCATGAAAGCACAGCTCATCTGGGAACACAACGGGAACGATACGCTCCTTTACTGCGGCAGTGTACCCGGCGCGTATGCAAGAGGAGCGTCGCTCGAAGAGGCTCTCGGGAAAATGCCTGCCGAGCTCAGGTCCTTTACTTCATGGGTCGGCGATGAATATGCTGCCGCGCCGGAGCTTGAGATCGTTCAGGAAAAGGTCTCCTCTCTGGATATCTGCGACGCGGACAGCGACGTTATATTTGACACCGAGCGTGAGGGACTTACAAAGACCGAGTACGAGGCGCTCAAATCACTTGCCGTGAAGTCGGCGCAGGCTTTTCTTGCGCTGTACGCCTCTGTCCCGTGCAAGGACATCGCCATTGCCCCGGAGCGAAAGACCTTTTACGGCGTTATCCCGCACACCGCCGAGGAAATGTATCAGCACACCAAGAACGTAAACTCCTACTACTTCAGGGAGGTCGGCGTCGACGCGGACAACGCGGGTACCATCGTTGAATGCCGCGAGAGGGGTTTTGCGCTCCTCGAGTCGCGCCCGGACTTTTTGGAGCCGAGGGTATTTGACGGCAGCTACGGAGAGCAGTGGTCCGTGAGGAAGGTCCTCCGCCGCTTCATCTGGCACGACAGGATACACGCGAAGGCGATGTACCGTCAGGCTGTAAAAGCATTCGGGGCCGGGAAAATAGTTGATCCCTTCGGATTTTAAGTAAAATGAGAGGTCATATATGACCTCTCATTTTTTATCATTCACCGGCTTCGGGCAGACAGTGCATGTGTGTTGCCCCAAGAATTCTGAAGCCCTCGGCGCATCCCTTGAGCGAGCGTATACCGTTGTCGGCGGCCCTCAGACGGAGATACAGGGCAATGGACCTCGCCTCGTCGGAGCCGTCGGGGAACTGGCTTTTGTGACAGTCAAAAACGGCGCTCAGCTGTCTGGCGAGATAGCCCCTCGTCCCGACAAAGCGGTTGGGCTTTGCGGTCATGTAATACGCGAGGGCCTTTACCGGTGCGCTCTCTGCCCCACAGCTCGCCATGATCCCGGCATACGGCGCGAAGCAGGCTATCTGGCGCGCACACTCGCCGACATTGAGGTGGTCGGCGTGACACTCGCTCGATACAAACGGGTCGGGCGCAAATATAAGCTCAGGCTTGAACTCTCCCACGACGCGGGCAATGCCGTGCAGCAGCTCCTGCCGGGTATAGCCCTCACCGTCGCAAAGGCCAAGGAAACGCACATCCGTCACCCCGAGCATGGCCGCAGAGGCGACGGCCTCGCTGCGCCGCATTTCCACAAGCTCCTCGCGGCTTATTCCCTTCGGGGCGCTGCCGTCGCCGAAACGCCCGTCAATGCAAATGAGGAAGCATACCGTTTTCCCAAGCTCCGATAGCTTCGCCGCGGTCGCTCCCGCTCCGATCTCGATATCATCGGGGTGCGGACCGATAAACAGATATCTCTCAAAGCTCTCGATACGGGGCAGGGGAGCGGCAAATCTCAATACGGCTTTTGTCAGGCTCATTTTACAGCAGCCGCCTTTTGGGCCGCGATCTCGGCGCAGATACGGTCATATTCCTCTTCATCGAGAGTATAGTGCTTTTTATACATGAAATAGGATATGAGCATGAGCGCACAGGGCAGCACAGTCATGCTGAACAGGAGCCCCAGAGTCTGCGCGTGGCTGACGCCGGAGATAACGCCGCCGATCTCTGCGAGCTTCTGTGCCTCGGTTATAAGACCCATGGAGGTCTGACGCTCAAGCTCCGATATCTGATTGGTGTAGTTTGTAACGCCGAATATGAGGTAGCACGCGGAAATTATCAGCACGATGAGCGCGGAGGCGAGCTTCGTAAAGAACGGACGCAGAGAGGCGATAATGGCTTCGTCGCGCGTACCGCGCTTGTATTCGTTGTACTCAACGGTATTGAGGATGGATATCATCATGACGAGATAGTAGCAGTACTGGCCGAAGTTCGAGAACATGTATCCCACGGTGAGTATCCAGAATTTGGCCGTGCCGGTGGGCATGAGCAGACCCGCGCCGAGCATAAGTACGTAGCCGACAACAGATATCACCGCCATAATGCCCATAAGCGGCTTGCGGTGTATCTTCTGGGATATGGCGGGATAGAAGATCATAAGAAATGCGGTGGCCGCCATGCCGACCGTGGAGAACAGGGAGAAAAGTCCGCCCTCATAGCCAAACTCAAAGTATATATAGGTCGAGCCTATGCCGCCGATAACGAGGCCGTTGCCTATCTGTTGGATGAGGAATATCAGCGCTATCCACATAAGCTGATCGTTGCCGCTGATGGTGTCCCAGATCTTCCTGAAGCTGACAGGTGGAACGTCGTTTCCGTAGTCGCGATTCTCGCGGACGCCGAAGATAGTGAAGCACATGAATATGGGCGCGATAATGCAGACCGCGAGGGCGATACGGCCATAAGCAAACGCCGTGTTTCCGCCGATCGTGTTCGAACCTGTTGTGAGCATGGGTATAAGCACGGAGGCCAGCGTGCCGCCTATACCGGCAAAAAGCGTCGCACGGGCGGTAAACTGGTTCCTTGTGTGTGCGTCGGAGCCGAGAGCCGGCACCATGCCCCAATAGGAGATGTCATGCATGGTGTATGTAATGCTGTACATGAAATAAATGACGCCGAAGAACCACACAAAGCTCCAGCCCTGCAGATCGGTGTTGAACGCGAGGTATTCCACAACACAGGTAGAGAGTATGCCTATCACGAGCCACGGCTTGAACTTGCCGTATTTGCCGCGGGTACGCTCAATGATGTTGCCCATGATTGGGTCGTTCAGCGCGTCAAATACACGCGCCCCGACCATTATCCCGGTTATTGCCATGAGCTGTGCCGCCGTGAGGCTGCGGGTAAAAAGCACATAGGTAAGAATAAAGTTGGTAAAGAGCTGATACATCATGTCTCTGCCAACTGTGCCGAGGGGGAACATTATCAGATTTTTCTTCTGAGTCTGCAAGTCGTTCATGCCGCCGTCTCCTTGTTGAAATATAGTATTATATTATCATTCACCTGCGCGTCTGGCAAGCAAATATAGTCCGTTTCACGTTTCCGAGATATGCACGATACTGCTCAAAAGGCCGTTGCTGCTGTGCGTGACGTATTCTTCGTACTCTGCGCGGAAAATAAAGAACCTGTGTCCCCAGGACGAGACCTGCAGCCATTCGCCGTCTATCCCGGTAACGGTCAGAAAGTGCGCGTGGGTTGCCGTGGCCGCACGGGGCAGCCCGTCGGAGCGCATTACATACAGGGTCGCCTTGTCCTTGCGCCATACTCGCGGAAAATTCGGCCCCACGGAAAGAATGACCGGGATGTCCGCAGAAAGCATTTCCTCAATGGTCCCGAAAAGCTCGCTTCTCCGCACGCCCCAACGCGCCCTCATAGGCATTTTGTAATGCCTGAAGGCAAGCTCAAGCCCCGCAGCCAGCGTCAGTCCGTTCATGCCGAAGGGCGGCACGACGGGCATATATCTGAGACAGAGCCGCCGCGAGTATTCGTCATAGTCCCGCTCGCTGACCGTATCGCCGAGAAGTGCGGCGGGGAATACGCCCCCGCAGCGCGCATTGTATTTTGACAGATAGATAAGCACATCCATACTGCCGATAACGCCGCAGCCGCAGCGGCGTATCACCCGGCTCTCCGACCATGTCTGAGTGCCGCCGTAGGACAGTACGCCGTCCTTCTCGACCGAAATATACGGGTGCTTCAGTTCAGTCATGAAAAAGGCTCCTCCAAATTGTTGAATCAATTATAAATTATTTCGTCAAAAAATTCAATCGTCTAAAAAAATGATGGAAAAAATACATGCACAGTGGTAAAATACAGGCGAAAACTTTGTATCGGAGGCAGATATGATGTTGGATTTTTTGCGCAGTCAGGGAGTAAGCGAGGAGCTTATATCAAAAATAAAGGATTTCCGTGCGAAATACCCGGCCGATGAGGCTTCTGTCCGCCGTATCCCCGTGCCGAAATACCGCTACTATGGCCGTGATATCTGGGAAAAAGCCCTGACGGCGCTGCTTGCGGGGGAAAACATCCTGCTCGTCGGCCCGAAGGCCACCGGAAAGAACGTGCTTGCGGAAAATCTCGCCGCCGTTTTCGCTCGGCCGGAGTGGGATATCTCTTTCTACCTCAACACGGACGCTTCATCGCTCATCGGTACGGATACTTTCCTTGACGGAGAGGTGCGTTTTCGCCACGGGCCGATATATCAGTGCGCGGAATTCGGCGGCTTCGGCATACTCGACGAGATAAACATGGCGAAAAACGAATCCCTTGCCGTTTTGCATGCGGTGCTTGATTTCCGGCGTATAATCGACGTCCCCGGGTACGACCGCATAAGTCTCGCGCCCAGCACGCGGTTCATTGCCACAATGAACTACGGCTACGCCGGAACACGAGAGCTGAACGAAGCGCTCGCCTCGCGCTTCATGGTCATCAATATGCCGATCATTTCCCAGGAAAATCTTGAAAACCTCCTTCAGTCCCAATTTCCGAGGCTCAAGAGCGAGTATACCCGTCAGTTTGCACAGCTTTTCCACGAGATTCGCGCGAAGTGCGACAGCTCCGAGATATCTACGAAGCCGCTCGATCTGCGCGGACTTGTCGCTGCGCTTAACCTCGTGAACGAGGGGCTTACGGTCGGTCAGGCGCTGGAGATGGGTATCGTGAATAAGTCCTTCGACGATTTTGAACACCAGCTCGTATCCGACATCATCGCCGCGAGGATCCCCGCCGGTATCGGAAGAGAGACGATATTTGAGTCATGATAAACGAAGTTAGCGAGGTACAGAGAAAGCGCGCACTCAATCAGATATGGAACGGCGCAAGGAGCCACGCCTTTTCCCCGGACTTCAAGGCTTATGACAGTGAGGGCAGGGCGGATATTTACTGGAACAGCATTATCGGCGCGGTCAGATATCAGTACGATTACCCGCAGATCGAGGCTGTGTTCCGCGCATTTGAGCAGTATGAAGATTCCTCCGTCTATGAAAGCCTTTTCTGGCTCGGGCTTGAAAACTCGGTGTACGGCAGGGAAGAGGGGGACCGTCCCGCTCTCGCCGAGCTAAGACACGACTATGCCGAAAGCTTTCTCCGCCTTTATGAAACAAAGGAGAGCGACCGTCTTTACGAAGCGATGGCCACGGGGCATTTTAAGCGCGTCCTCGGGCGCGACCCCGGCTTGAGCGCGTATGAGAGCAAGCTCCTTGATGAGCTTGAGTTTTCGCCCGAGATGACTACGGAGGATATCGTCGAGCGCACTAAGGAGCTTTTCATGCGCTGGTTCCAGATACGCACAGAGGAACGCAGGCAGGAAAAGCACCATATCCCACCATCGATTTTCGGAAAGAAGAAGGGCAGCGGAAAAGCAAGGTACCGCAGATTCGGCATAGGCTTTGCCGATCACCCGGACAATATTTACGGCGGCAGCCACACGGGTGAAAAAAAGGAAGAGAATGAGCTGAAAACAAAGCTTTCGGCTGCAGAGCTTCGGGAATTTATGACCTCGAAGTACGGAAAGTCCATTTTTACCCCACGGGAGGTCTCTGAGATCGAGCGCAGGCTCTGCACAGGGAATCATCTCGGCTGCTGCCTCCATTTCACGAACGGCGAGGAATACAGCGGCACGATATTCAACGGCTTCGAGGCTCTGCAAAAGCAGCGGGAAGCCCGGCAGATAGAAAAAAACCGCCAGTTCTATAAGGATAATTTCGCGCGAAATAACGCCGCCATAGCAAAGCTCACTTCTCAGGTGCAAAACTCCGTCCTCATGCACCTGCAGCCGGTCGAGGTCAAGTCGGGCGGCGGCAGGCTGTGCGGCAGCAGAGCGTGGCGCGCACTGAAGCTTGACGACGGAAAGATATTTACCCGCACCGAGCAGGACGACGCAGGGAGCCTGAGCGTCGACATTCTTCTTGACGCCTCCACATCGCAGAAGCACAGACAGGAAACCGTTTCATCCCAAGGCTACATGATCGCCGAGAGCCTGACACGCTGCTCAATTCCGTGCCGGGTGATGTCCTTCTGTTCGATGACCGGGTACACCGTGCTTCGTATTTTCCGTGACTACAGCGAACCGAATAACAATAAAAAGATATTTGAGTATGTGTCCAACGGCTGCAACCGCGACGGTCTTGCCATCAGGGCCGCACATCATCTCATGTCGCAGTCTCACTATGAACACCGTATCCTTATCATCCTCTCGGACGTCAAGCCCAATGACGTGCTGAAAATACGCAGCGCCGGAGACGAGCTTATACCGTATGAGCAGCAGGCAGGACTTGTAGACACTTCGCTCGAGGTGCGCCGCGCGAGGGCGGACGGCATTGCTGTGGCGTGTGTTTTTACAGGCGACGACGAGGATGTCCCTTCTGCGAAGATGGTGTATGGGCGCGACTTTGCCCGGATACAGAGTCTTGACAAGCTCGCCGACGCAGTCGGACTCCTCATAAGAAACCAGATAAAGAATATATGAAAAAGAGTACATGCTTTAGCAGCATGTACTCTTTGCTCGTTACCGCGGTTACTTTGCAAGTACCTTCTTGAGTTTCGCGTATCTGGGGAGAGAACCTTCCCTCGGGATCTCAGGCTCGCCCTGAATGAGGGGGAGGACATAGTCGATGAACTCATGGGTAAGGCCGTTCTGAGTCTCGTTTATCCATTCCTGAGGGACCTTTTTCTCGTAGTTCGCGACCTCAGAGAGGGGCAAAAGCTCGTACTTGCAGGTGTACTTGCCGTCGACATACTCACGCTTGAAGGCCACCATCTTGCCGGTGACGCCAGCGACGGCCTGCTTGACGGCCTCCTGGCCCGCACCGAACGCCTCGTTCAAGTCGGTGAGGGACGCAAGATGTGCGCCGCAGCGCTGCAGAAGGCTCAGCTCGATACCGCGGACCTTCGCGCCGGTGTGCTTCTTGACGATATCGGCCAGCATTGCGGCAAGACCGCCGAGCTGGGCATGGCCGAAGCCGTCGGTAGAGGAGGTCTTTGCCTCGGAAACAAAGGTGCCGTCGGCATAGTGGATACCCTCGGAGACAGCGACAAGGACCTTGCCGTTCTTGGCATAGATCTCATCGACCTCTGCGAGGAACTTGTCCATATCAAAATCGGTCTCAGGGAGATAGATAAGGTCGGGGCCGGAGCCGAACTCGGTCGCGAGCGCGGCGCTGGCGGCGAGCCAGCCGGCGTGACGGCCCATGATCTCGACGATGGTGATCATGCCGTTATCGTATACTCTTGCGTCCTTGTTTATCTCCATGCAGGAGGTCGCAATATACTTCGCGGCGCTGGCAAAACCGGGGCAGTGGTCGGTGCCGTAAAGGTCGTTGTCTATGGTCTTGGGTACGCCCATGACGCGGCACTCGTAGCCGACGGATTCCATATAACGGCTGATCTTGTTGCAGGTGTCCATGGAGTCGTTGCCGCCGTTGTAGAAGAAGTATCTGACGTTGTACTTCTTGAATATCTCAAGAATACGCTTATAATCGGTATCGTCCTTCTCGGGGTCGGCGATCTTATAGCGGCAGGAGCCAAGCTCGGAGGAAGGTGTGTTCAGGAGGAGCTTGAGCTCTTCGGGGTCTTCCTCGTCCATAACATAAAGCTTGTCGTCCAGTACGCCCTTGATACCGTGAGCCGCGCCGTAGACCTTGGTGATCTCGGGCGCGTCGAGCGCCGCGCGGATAACGCCGTAAGCGCTGGCATTGATAACGGCGGTGGGGCCGCCGGACTGGCCGAATATGCATGCACCGATGAGTTTTTCGTTCATTTTTACTTCCTCCGCATGTGAAATTAATAATTTTTTTCTGCTGAATTTGTATATTGTGCGCCTTGATTAAAGTACTGATTGAGGATATAATATAAATCACAATTTGTAAATATGCTAATTGTACAAAATTCACGAAAAAAGGAAGATTTAGAAATGGCTCTTGTAACTACTAAGGAAATGTTTGAAAAAGCATACAAGGGTGGCTACGCCATCGGTGCTTTCAACGTCAACAACATGGAGATCGTTCAGGGCATAACCGAAGCCGCAAAGGAAGTCAACGCTCCTCTGATCCTTCAGGTCTCCAAGGGCGCACGCGCATATGCAAACCACACCTACCTCATCAAGCTGGTCGAGGCCGCAGTCATCGAGACCGGTCTGCCCATCGCTCTCCATCTCGACCACGGCAACAGCTTTGAGCTCTGCAAGTCCTGCATTGACGGCGGCTTTACCTCCGTCATGATCGACGGTTCTTCCAAGAGCTTCGAGGATAACATAGCCCTCACCAGACAGGTCGTTGAGTACGCACACGACCACGGCGTCGTCGTCGAGGCTGAGCTCGGCACTCTCGCCGGTATCGAGGACGAGGTCAATGTCTCCGCCGAGAACAGCTCCTACACCCGTCCCGAGGACGTTCAGGAGTTCGTCGAGCGCACCGGCTGCGACTCTCTTGCCATCGCCATCGGCACCTCTCACGGCGCATATAAGTTCAAGCCCGGCACCAATCCTCAGCTCCGCTTCGATATCCTTGAAGAAGTCGAGAAGCGTCTGCCCGGCTTCCCCATAGTTCTCCACGGTTCTTCCTCCGTTCCTCAGGAATTCGTCAGGATTATCAACGAGAACGGCGGCAACATGCCCGGTGCTATCGGTGTTCCCGAGGATCAGCTCCGCAAGGCCGCTTCCATGGCCGTCTGCAAGATCAACATCGACTCCGACCTGCGTCTCGCCATGACCGCGAGCATCCGCAAGTACTTCAACGAGCATCCCGATCACTTTGACCCCAGACAGTACCTTGCTCCCGCCCGCGACGCCATCAGAGAGATGGTCAAGCACAAGATCGTCGACGTTCTCGGCTGCGACGGCAAGGCTTGAGCCGGTCTGAAAACTAAATCAAAATAACGGAGGTGGCATAATGAGTACTACCCCTGAGCGAAGCGGCGGCGTTGATACGATACTCCTCGTCAGATTGGCGGCGGCATCGGTGCTTCTTGCAGTTTCTCTGGTGCTTGAGCTTTCTGAGCTCCTGCGGACGGTCCTGCTTGCGGCTGCGGTCGTTGCCGCCGGATATGACATTGCCCTCGAGGCGGTGCGTTCCGTGCTGAGGAAGGACTTCTTTGCCGCCCCCGTTGTCGTTTTATTTGTCACTGCCGCCGCTCTTATCTCCGGCTTTTTTGCCGAAACGGCGGCAATGGTGGTCCTGTACCAGCTCGGGTCCGCGATTGTAGCCTATTCGCAGGAGCGTCTGTGTCAGTCGGCTCTTTCCAATATCGGCAAGAGCAGGACCGAAATTTATGAGCATATATCCGCCATGATCGGCGACCGTGAAGGCGCCCGCACGGCCATTTCCTCCGCGCTGGAGTCTGCGGCCGGCGCCGTGCTTCGCTTTGGTATAGTCATCGCAGTGCTGTTTGCGGTGCTTGTCCCGTTGATGACGGGGCTGACCTACCGCGTGTCGATACACCGGGCGCTCGTGATGATCCTCGTCTGCAATACAGGTTCTGTCGTCGCCTCGCTTTCATGCGTGGCCCTGACGGGGATGTGCAGCTGCGCGGGGAAGGGGATCATAACGGAGAGGGCCGAAGCTCTTGAGGCTCTCGCCGACACAGAGGTCGCCGTTTTTGACAAGTCCGGAGTCTTTACCGACAGCTCGCCCGAGGTCGTCGCGGTCGAACCCGTGAGACTTGACCGTGATACGTTCATTACCTTTGCAGCCCATGCGGCATATTATTCCGAGCAGCCCTTTGCGCAGGCTGTTGCCGATCTTTACGGTAGAGACTACAAGCTTGAGCTTATTGGAGATTTCGCTGATATCGCCGGAGCCGGCGTAGAGCTCAGCATTGGCGGCGCGCATGTCGTTTTCGGGAAACGTATACTCTTTGCCGGCAGGGAAGAGGAGCTGCCTCCTGACTCTGCAGGGACAGGACAGGTCTATTATATGACTGTCGCCGGCAAATATGTCGGAAGGCTCAGCGTTTCGAGCGGCATGAATCCCGCCTCGGAAAACCTTGTAAGCGATTTTCGTGACGAGGGCGTCGAAAAGCTCGTTCTTCTCACCGAAGAGGGAAGGGAAGAGAGTACCGTATTCGCGGAGGAAATGCGTTTTACCGGCCTTTTCAGCCAGTGCGATACAGCCGCGAAGCTCAAATGTATTCGCGATATGAGATCCGCGGCCTCCGGAAATGTCGTGTACATCTACGCAAACGGCGTCCAGATGCATACCGACGCCGACGTGGACATCAGAGTCAGCGGCAGGTCTAAATACGCTGACATCTTGGTGCTGCCTGAGTATGTCGACGAGCTTCCCTCGGCTCTGGAAACTGCGAAAAGGATCAAATCAATATCAGCGATCAACGCGCTCATCACGTTTGCGGTTAAGGCTGTCGTGATCACGCTCGCGCTGACCGGCTACTGCAATCTCTGGCTGGCAGTACTTTTGGATTCGGCTGCTGCGGTCGCGGCAGTGTTTAATTCGGATAAGGTCTCGGCCGAGTCTCATGCAAGCGTTTATAAGCGTAAAAAATGATATTAGATCCCACGGATGTCTCCTCCGTGGGATTTTTCTTGACTCATTCGATATTTTGGTTTACAATAATAATTACTGGGGAGCGCGGGTTCCTCAGTTGATGAAAGCACGCCGAGGTTCGCATAATAACAATTAAGCGTAACTCAGCACATAAAAACAGCCATAGGAGTTAACATAATGAATTTGGACCAGGCAACGGACATTCCCGATATACTCAGGGACTTTCTCGAATATCACTCAACTGTGCGCGGACACTCCGACAAAACCGTCGTCGGTTATTATATGGATCTGAAAATACTTTTCAGGTACATCAAGCGCCGCAGACGTCTTGTTCCGCCCGACGTGCCATTCAATGAAATTGACATCACCGACATCGACCTTGATTTTATCAAGTCCGTAAAGATCGAGGAGCTGTATAGGTATCAATCGTTTTCGCCGGAGACGACCGACTCCGGTACTTCCCTCTCCGCCGCCAGCCGCTGCCGCCGCACATCGTCGGTTAAATCGTTTTACAATTATTTGACCACTAAAAGACACCTATTGGACTTTAATGTTTGTCAAGAACTTGACATGCCGAAGCGTCAAAAAAGCCTTCCGAAATATCTTGAAGAGGCCGAGTGTGAGCGTCTGCTTGCCGCGTGCGACGGTCAATTTGCGCTGAGAGATTACTGTATACTAATGCTGTTCATGTCCTGCGGACTTCGGATATCGGAGCTTGTTTCGCTGAATCTGACCGATATCTACGAGGATCACCTGCGGGTGCTTGGCAAAGGAAACAAAGAGCGCGTGATATACTTTGCGGACGGCTGCCGTGAGGCGATTGACGACTATCTCTGCGTTAGAAATGCCGACAAGGCGTCGGACGAGGATAAAAATGCGCTGTTTCTCAGCCGTGAAAACCGCCGTATAAGTGTAAGAAGCGTACAGAAGATGGTGGATAAAACACTTTTGAAGGCCGGACTGGACGCTTCACGGTACTCCCCGCATAAGCTTCGCCATACAGCAGCGACACTCATGCTCAAAAACGGGGTCGATACACGCGCCCTGCAGGAGGTGCTTGGCCACAGCAACCTGAATACCACGCAGATATACACCCATCTTGATAATGCCGCGCTGCATGAGGCGGCCATGGCGAACCCGATAGGCAGAAAAACGAAAGCCGACATCGAGGATGACCTTGATTAGAAGAGCGCCCTGACAAAAATGTCAGGACGTTCTTTCCGAAATCGGTATCGCGCCGCCAATATCAAAGGCTGGCAGCGCTGTCAAGTATAACGCCTCAACGGCGTGCGAGTGCAGAAAATCAATGATACGCTCCTTATCAGGGTGCATATCTATGCGGCCCGTAAAGACAAGAACGCCCGATGAGAGCTTGAACGCGCACCCTCCGATAAAGCCGCAGTCATAGCCGTCAAGCTCAAAATATCCCGGCTCGATCAAAAGGACGTCCATACCGCTTTTCCTGCATTTTTCTGCAATGCCGTGGTCGGCGGTAATGATCGAGCCGCAGTCAACGACACACACGGAACAGTTTACATAACCCTGTTTAACGGAGATCAATTCCACTTCCCTGTTAGCGGCCGCAAATTGAATCACTTCATCGGCAGAAACTTTTTCACTATAAATAAGATGATTTCCCACCATTATTGCGTTGAGCTGTGAATCATTCGGATATTTTTGCCCCTGAACGATGTCAGCAAAGCGCAGAATGAAGCCTTCCCGCTCTAACGAAGCTGCAAGCTCACTGCCTCTGAGATACGGCGCAAGCAGCAGCTCTCTATCGCCGGCGTAAAACACCGAAAGATCGGCGTGACCGGAGAGACGCTTGTCAACGAGCGGATTATCGGGGACAATAAGCGCTTCGATCCCGGCTTTTTTCAGAGGTTTTTCCAAAATATCTTTATATTTTTCGCCGATCAATGCTTTTCCGGCATTAACGGGGAGATTGGCGTTCTCTACAAACCTGTTCATTTTTTGCCCAACACGGCGGCTACAGCCTCACCAACGGCCTTTACCGGAATGAGAGTGAGTCCTTTAAGCTCCTGAACATCTCCGCGGACATGGGCGGGGATAACGCAGCGCCTGAAGCCGAGACGCGCTATCTCCGAAAGGCGCTGATTCAGGAGGTTTACGCTCCTTATCTCCCCGGAAAGGCCCACCTCGCCCAGTGCCGCGAGATCCTGCCCAACCGGTCTGTCGAGGAAGCTCGACGCGATGGCGAGGATCGTCGCAAGGTCCGCCGCCGGCTCATCAAGCTCAAGCCCGCCGATAACGTTTATGTACGCATCGCAGCCGGTCACGGGCATTCCACCGCGCTTTTCAAGCACCGCGAGCAGCATTGCGGCACGGTTATAGTCGATACCGTTGCTGCGGCGCGAGGCGTTGTAGCCGGACGGGGTCACAAGCGCCTGCACCTCGGCGAGGATAGGGCGCGTTCCCTCCATCACACAGGCTACACAGGTACCCGGGCTGTTCTCCGGGCGTCCTGCAAGGAGCATTTCGGACGGATTTTCTACGCAATTCAGGCCGTTGTCGGCCATTTCAAAAACGCCTATCTCATTCGTCGAGCCGAAACGGTTCTTGACCGCGCGGAGGATACGAAAGCTCGTATTGCGCTCGCCCTCAAAGTACAGCACACAGTCCACCATATGCTCCAGCACCTTCGGTCCGGCAATGCTGCCCTCTTTGGTGATGTGTCCCACCACAAAAACGGTAAGCCCTTTCTCCTTCGTCTCGCGCATAATGCGCATGGTACACTCACGCACCTGCGTGACGCTGCCCGGCGCGGAGCTGATCTCCCCGCTGGAGATGGTCTGCACGGAGTCAATGATCACGATATCGGGGTCCACTTCGGCTATGCAGGAGATAATATTGTCTATATCCGTCTCCGCGAGGACGTACACATCGCCCTTGCTTACTCCGAGGCGCAGTGCGCGCAGCTTGAGCTGACGCTCGCTTTCCTCTGCGGTGACGTAGAGAATACGCCTGTCATCTGCAATGCGGCCGCACATCTGGAGAAGGATAGTGGATTTGCCTATTCCCGGCGCGCCGCCGACAAGCACCAGCGAACCCACCACCGCGCCGCCGCCGAGAACACGGTCAAACTCGGATATACCGGTGGAAAACCTGATCTCCTCGCTCATATCGAGTTCCGCAAGGCGCTTTGCGCTCTGCATTCTCCGGCTCGCAGCGGAGGCTTTGGCTGAGGCGGGACGGCTGTCGAGCTTTACTTCCTTGAGTGTATTCCATGCTCCGCAGGACGGGCATTTCCCTGCCCAGTTCATCGTTTCGCTGCCGCACTCGGTGCAGCAGTACACTGTCTTTTGCTTTGCCATATATCTTTTCTCCTATGTAGAGTGATCGCTGTCGTATTGAAGAAACGCCGTCAGCATGACCGCGGCAAGCGCGGTTTGGTAGCCGCTGCTTTTCAGCTTTGAAAGATCGTTCGGATTCGACA
Organism: uncultured Oscillospiraceae bacterium; assembly: GCA_934573855.1. Taxonomy (GTDB): domain Bacteria; phylum Bacillota; class Clostridia; order Oscillospirales; family Oscillospiraceae; genus Limivicinus. Next base: position 151,893 of record CAKTMF010000003.1, read on the forward strand.
TAAAGCCGCATTCCACAAGGACCGCGGGGCAGTCTGCATTCGACGTCAGGAACAATTTTTTCGGTGCAGGCTCCGCAAGGCGCCGATTCTCGGGGTCAAGATATTTGTTCAGGCTGTCATGGATCATCGTCCCGAGACGGCGGCTCTCTTCATCGTCTGCGTAAAGAGTCTGTGCGCCATGCGGCTGAGGTGCTATATAGCAGTTCTGATGAATGCTGACAAGCACCGCTCCTGGAGTCTCCGAGGCGATCCTTGCCCTCTCAGCAAGGTCCTCATGCTCGCTGTATTTCTGCATGTCGGAGAGCGTGACGTCCTCAGTACGGGTCATTATATACCTTTGGCCAAACAGCTCGGCAAGCGCCTGCATTCTAAGCGCAATGGCGAGGTTTATCCCGCTCTCGCGCGTGCCGTCCGCCGCGATGGCTCCGCCGTCTATCCCACCGTGGCCTGGGTCGATAACAAGCACGCTGCCCATATCCTCATTCCACACCGCACGCAGCGGGTCCCTCGCGGAAAGGAGGACGGTGCATGTGAGCAGAACAAGCACGCCGAGCAGGATCGACGCTTTTCTTATATTATACCGTTTCGTTCCGTGCAAGTCAAACAAAACGCCCATCGCTTAAAGCAGAATACAGATAAGCGCTCCGCTCCCCTCGTTGATTATGCGCTGAAGAGTGTCCTGGAGCTTTATCCTCGCATTGCGCGGCAGGGCCTCGATCTTTGAGGTGAGTCCCTCCTCGGCAATGTCGTTGAGCGATTTACCGAAAATGTTGGACTGCCATATGCGATTCACGTCGCCGTCAAAGCCCTGAAGGAGGAAGTTTATTATGTCCTCCGACGCGGTCTCGCCGCCTATTGCCGGTGTTACCTCCGTTTCGATGTTGGTCATCATCATATGGATAGCCGGGGCGCTGGCCTTTAGCTTTACGGTGTATTTTCCGCCCTGCCGGACTATCTGCGGCTCCTCAAGCCTCATCTGTGTGGAGTCCGGCATCACCACGCCGTAGCCCGTGGTACGGACATTTTCAAGCGCCGTGCGGAGCTTGTCGTAGTCGGCCTTAATGCTGCTCATGTCGGCAAGCGTTGCGATAAGGTCGGCGTCGTTCCTGACCTCGATCCCCGTCTGCTGGCTTATCGTCTGGTAGTACAGCGCGCGCGGCACCTGAATGGAGACCGCCACCATCCCTTGACCGAGGTCATTCTCGGCAACGTTGACGCAGCTGATATTCTCACAGTCGCCGAGACACTTTGCCGCTTTGCAGCAGTCCTTGATCTTCTCGGCGTCGGCGTAGGCGTCCATGATGTAAGAGTACATCTCCGTTTTCAGCTCATTATCCTCCGGCAGCGCGTCGAGCCATTCGGGCAGGAATATACCGACCGCCTTGAACGGAAACTCCTCAAGCACGGACTGCATTATCTGGGAAATGTCCTTTTCGGTCATTTTAAGACAGTTCACGCACATACACCGCACGCCGTATTCCTCTGACAGCTCATCCGCGAGAGCCTTTGTTTCCGGCGCGTCGGGGTATGCGCTGTTGAGCAGGATGACAAATGGCTTTCCGATATTTTTCAGCTCGGTCACGACCCTGCGCTCCGGCTCAATGTACTTTTCACGCGGGATGTCGCAGACGCTGCCGTCCGTCGTCACCACTATGCCGATGGTCGAGTGTTCGGTTATGACCTTGTAGGTCCCCTTTTCCGCCGCCTCGGTCATGCTTATCTCATGGTCAAACCACGGCGTCGTGACAAGGCGCTCCGACCCGTCCTCAAACTGTCCGGCGGCTCCGTCCACCATGTAGCCTACGCAGTCCACCAGCCGCACAGACATTTTTGCTCCTTCACCAAAGGAGACGGTAACTGCGTCCTCGGGGACGAATTTAGGCTCTGCGGTCATGATGGTCTTGCCTGAGCCGCTCTGCGGAAGCTCATCCTTCGCGCGCTCGCGCATGTATGTATTGTCTATCTGCGGTATCACCATCATCTCCATAAAGCGCTTGATGAATGTGGATTTCCCGGTGCGTACAGGTCCGACCACGCCCAGCATGAAGGCCCCGTCGGTGCGTTCTGCGATATCGCGGTATATATTGGTTTCGTTCATATAAAAAGCCTCCGCAATCATTTTCTCGTTTGTACGAGTTTATGAGCTGCGGAGGTGATTTATTCAGCTTGTCAAATAAAAGAGACGACCTGAGAATGGACGGCGGAGAGGTGCACATCAAGGGCGGGAAAGGCTGCCCTGAGCTTTTCGGCAAGAACCGGCATGACGGGGTTTTCGGTACAGAAATGGTCCGCGTCGATCAGGTTCAGTCCAAGCTCCTTTGCTTCAAGGAATTGATGATATTTAACGTCCGCGGTAACATAGGTGTCGCAGCCCTTTTCGATGGCGTCGTACATTGCGTCTGCACCCGCGCCGCCCATGACGGCAAGGCGCTTGACCCTCCTGCCTCCGTCGACGTAGCGAAGGCCTTTTACATTAAGTACGCTCCTGCAATGCACGAGGAACTCCTCAAGGCAAAGCTCCTCTTGAAGCTCCCCTATTCTGCCGCAGCCGTCGCTGTCAAGGGTATCGGTACGCACCGCGCCCAACAGGGATATCAGCACGTCGTTCACGCCGCCCTCCGCTATATCGAGATTCGTATGCATGGATATGACGGAGATGTCGTTCTTTATAAGCTTCATGAGCTTCCGTGATGTCAGCCCGTCTCCGGTCACTGATTTGAGCGGAGTCCAGATAAAAGGATGGTGCGAGACGATAAGCTCAGCGCCGGTCCGTACCGCTTCGTCAATGACCTCTTCGGTAACATCGAGAGAAAGCAGCACACGGCTCACGCCGGCCTCAATATCTCCCACGAGAAAACCCGCGTTATCAAAGCCGAGCTGCAGCTCGAGCGGGGCAAGCGTACAAAGAAAATCAAATAGGTCACGGTTTTTCAAAACTGTCCCTCATTTCATGCAGTTCATCAAGAATATGTCTCGCGAATACGGCGCGCAGGCTGTCCCGCCCCTTCACGGATGAGCGCATTTTGCCGTCCTCATATTCAAAGCGTCGTATCAGCGCGTCCAGATACTCCGGAAAAAGTCCGTCGCCGCGCACGTTTTCGAGCTTTCCGGTATAAAGCTCAGCATCTGAATACCGGCAGGAGACGCCGAAGCGCGCGACAAGCAGCTGATAAATGATACCGTCGCGTACATACTCGTCGCAAACGATGTCAAAGCCGTTATTTATGAGCCAGAAGCGCAGTATCTCGGCCTTGGTCATCGGCTGGAGTATGAGAGTGTATCCGGGGGCAATGCACCATTCCGCGCGGTCCAGAATACCGCAGATGGTGTCCCCGCCCATTCCGGCGATAACAATTGTGTCTATTTTTGAGCCGTCGCACTTTTCAAGGCCGTCGCAAAGGAGAAACTCGATACCGTCCAGCGCGCCCGCGCTCTCGGCGGTGCGTCTCGCGGATTCGAGCGGACCTGAGTTTATATCCGAGGCGATAATGTTCCCGGGATATCCGCGCTGAAAAAGCGCCGCGGGGATATAGCCGTGGTCAGTTCCCACGTCTATAACGCCGGCGCCATCCGCGATATGTGCCAAAATAGCCGTTAGTCTCTTGTTCATGATCACCTCAGATAAATATAAAAGCCGGAAGAACTCCGGCTTTTTCAGATATTATGACTGCTCAGACAGTCTCCAGATACGCCTTGAGGTAGGTCAGAAATTCGTCGGGATCGACGCCGTGAGCGGCACACGCCTGCTCGACGGTCTCGCCGCTTGCAAGGGCGCAGCCCATGCAGTGCATGCCGATCGCCTGAAACGCGGGCATAGCCTGCGGGCAATTCTCAACGACCTCACCAATGACGGTCTCTCTTGTAATTTCCATTGCTGTCACCTTTCTGAATCAATTCAACAAAAGATTGGGACGCGGAAGCGTCCCAATCTTTCCTGTCAGGCGAATCAGGCCTGCTCTCTCATCTTAGCGAAGCACTCGCTGCAGTAAACGGGACGGTCGGACTTGGGCTCAAAGGGAACCTTTGCCTCGCCGCCGCAGGCAGCGCAGACAGCGGTAAAGAACTCACGGGGACCACGGGCAGCGTTCTTGCGTGCGTCGCGGCATGCCTTGCAGCGCTGGGGCTCGTTCTGGAAGCCGCGCTCTGCGTAGAATTCCTGCTCACCGGCGGTGAAAACGAACTCTTTACCACACTCTTTGCAAACTAAGGTCTTGTCTTCGTACATTTCGAATCCTCTCTTTTGATAGAAATACCGTTATCGGCTTAATATATGCGATCAGCCAAAGCTGATATCGCCAAAATTGGGGTCCCGCGCCAGCTTGCGCCTTATTCTCTGCACTGCGTTGTCAACGGATTTCGCGTCCTTGCCGAGTCTCGACGAGATATCTCCGTAGGGCAAGCCCTCGAGATAAAGTCTGAGTACCTTCATCTCGAACTTTGACAGGCAGTCCGATAAGGCTGAATAAAGTTCTTCCTTGCTCTCTCTGGCCAGAACCACATCCTCCGGACTGCGCCGAAGGAATTCGGGAAACACCGATAACTGAGTACTGGGGTCTTCCGAGAGTTGCTCAAACGACACACCGCCGTTGAGCGGGAAATGCTTTAATCGGGATGCGGATTTGACTGCTGAAAGAAGACGCGTTTTGATGCAGTGTTCGGCAAAGGTACGGAACGACGCGCCCTGATCCGGGTCGAACTGCCGGATGGCCGTGACGAGACCGAAGGTCCCCTCCTGTATCAGGTCCTCGCTGTCGCCGCCCGCAAGAAACAGCGGCCGAGCGCACGCGCGGACAAGCTGAAGATACCGGCCGGCCAGCGCCTCTTCCGCGCTCCTGTTGCCCTTTGCAGTCAGGCTTTGAAGTTCTGCATCGGAGTATGCTGCGTAATCAATCATAATATAACGACCGTTATAGCCAAATATACATGCTACATTATACAACATCTTTGGCTAAAGTCAATAGATTTTCGTTCAAAAAATCAATTTCTGCTTAAAAATCTATCTGCTGCTGGCCCATATACTCGATGCCGAGGTGTTCATAGGCCTTTCTCGTGACGCATCTGCCCCTCGGCGTGCGGGTAATAAAGCCGCACTGCAGTAGATAAGGCTCGTAAACATCCTCGAGCGTTACGGCCTCTTCGTTGATCGTTGCGGCAAGGGTATCAAGCCCGACGGGACCGCCGTTATAGAACTCGATTATGCTGCGGAGCATGCGCCGGTCAAGCGAGTCAAGCCCCTGCTTATCGACCTCAAGACTCGAAAGCGCCCTGTCGGCAAGCTTCTTTGAGATAACGCCGTCGGCTGTGACCTGCGCGAAGTCGCGCACCCTGCGCAGAAGGCGGTTCGCGATACGGGGGGTCCCTCTTGAGCGGGAGGCTATCTCATACGCACCCTCAGGCTCGATCTCCACGTTGAGGATACCTGCGGAGCGCTCGACTATACGCTTTAGCTCCTCGGGCGTGTAGAGTTCGAGGCGGAGCGACACGCCGAAGCGGTCACGCAGCGGAGCGGTGAGCTGACCGGAGCGCGTCGTCGCGCCGATAAGCGTAAAGCGCGGGAGATCAAGGTGTATGGAGTTCGCGGACGGCCCTTTGCCGAGTATGATGTCTATCGCAAAATCCTCCATGGCGGGATAGAGTATCTCCTCATACGCCCTGTTAAGGCGATGTATCTCGTCGACAAAAAGGATGTCGCCCTCGCTGAGATTCGTGAGCATGGCCACGAGGTCGCCCGGCCGTTCTATCGCGGGACCGGAGGTTATACGCATATTGACGCCCATCTCGTTCGCTATCACCGCGGCAAGCGTCGTTTTGCCGAGTCCCGGGGGACCGTGGAGCAGCACATGGTCAAGCGGCTCGCTGCGCATTTTTGCCGCGTTTATGAATATGCTGAGATTTCCTTTGGCCTTCTGCTGTCCTATATACTCGCTGAGCGTTTTCGGACGCAGCGAACCCTCGTTGCTGTCCTCCGGGAGGCTCGCGGCGGTAGTGATAGTTTCATTGAAGGAATCTTCTGAGAAGCTGATACTCATTGCCTGCCTCCTTTATCTTACCATCTGCTTGAGTACGGCCTTGATGATCTGCTCGGCGGTCATGCCGTCGGTATCAAGGCTCTTGAGTGCGGGCGCGACATCCGAGCCGCTGTAGCCCAACACCGCAAGCGCCGTCATAACGTCGTTCATCACACCGCCCTGAGCGGAAACGCTCGCTGCGGGGAGCTTTATCTCTGAGGCGCTTCCAAGTCCCTTGCTCACCTTGTCCTTAAGCTCAAGGATAACGCGCTGGGCGATCTTCTTTCCGACGCCGGGAGCGACCGTGAGCGCCTTGTCGTTGCCGTTTATTATCGCGAGCGCGAGATCGTCGGGAGTGTTGTAGGAAAGTATCGAGAGCGCAGCCTTCGGGCCTATGCCCGACACAGAGGTGAGCATTTCAAAGCAGCGCTTTTCTTCCTTTGAGTAAAAGCCGTAAAGGTCAAAGTTGGACTCGCCGATAGCCTCGGAGACGTACAGCTTTGCGCGCTCGCCGAGACTCACGCGGGAGACGGTATTGAGCGACGCATTGAGCGCATAGCCCACTCCGCCGCAGTCGATGACCACGAGCGCGGGTTCCACGTCCGTGACCTTTCCTTCTATATGGTAGAACATTCCTCGTTATCTCCTCTGTACAGCAATGAAGTGGTGCTTCTTCCATGACATATCGCGAGCGCGACCGCGTCGGCGGCGTCGTCCGGTCTCGGCGGAGCCGGGAGATTGCATATTCTCCGCACCATGTCCATCACCTGTGTTTTTTCCGCTCTGCCGTAGCCGACCACGGACTGCTTGACCTGAAGCGGCGTGTATTCGTATACCCTGACCCCGGCCTTGCGGCATGCAAGGAGTATCACTCCCCTGCCGTGCGCAACGGAAATGCCGGTAGTGATATTGGTGTTGAAAAAAAGCTCCTCAACGGACACCGCGTCAGGCTTGAAGGTATCGAGCAGTTCGAGCATGTCGTCGTATATCTGCTCGAGCCGGCTTGAAAGGCTCGTATGCGCGGGTGTGGTTATCACTCCGCAGCTGATGAGCGAGAATTTATTATTTGCCGACTCGACCATCCCGAAGCCGATCGTCGCGATCCCGGGGTCGATGCCCAATATACGCATCATATCACATCCTGTGGAGATTTTAGCATATCAAAAACTTTTCTGCAACATAAAATGAACGACCGGCGCAGTCATACGCCGGTCGTTCCATGTGATTCACGCTCTCGGGTGAGCCTTGTTGTACACGTCCTTGAGCTGTTTTTTTACAAGCTGAGAATAGACCTGTGTGGAGGAGATGTCGGCGTGTCCGAGCATTTCCTGGATGGCGTGTATATCCGCGCCGTTCTCAAGCAGGTGCGCCGCAAAGGAATGTCTGAGCGTGTGTGGTGTGATGTCCTTGTCTATGTTGGCTTTCTTCTGATAGTACTTGATTATCTTCCAAAAGCCCTGGCGGGACATACGCTCGCCTCCGACGTTCACGAAGAGCGACTGCTCGTCGGGCAGCGCTATCATCTGCGGGCGGACGAGAGTTATGTAATCGCTCAGCGCCTTGACGGCCTTGGGGTACATGGGGATAAAGCGCTCCTTGTTCCGGCTCTGGCAGCGGATGACTCCCCCCGTGAGATTCACGTCGGTGATGTTAAGGTCGATAAGCTCCGTGACACGGATACCGGTCGCATACAGAAGCTCAAGCATAGCCTTGTCGCGATAGCCCTTCGCGTCCACGCACTCAGGCTGCTCAAGCAGAAGATCGACTTCCTTGCTGGTGAGTATCTCCGGGAGCTTTTGGGTACTCTTCTCGGGGACGAGCTTGAGCGCGGGATTCTTCTCAACGATCTGCTTTATGACGAGGTATGTATAAAAGCACTTCGTGGACGCTATGCAGCGTGAGACCGTAGCGACGGATTTACCGTTAGCCTTCAGCCACTCGATATAGTTCGCAAGGTCCTCCTCGGTCGCACTCACCATGTCGGATTCGGTATGAGTATCCAAGTATTCGCCCATCTGCCGAACGTCGCGGAGATAGGAGCTGAGGGTGTTAGCCGATGCTCTCTTTTCGTCTGTCAGATAATGCTCAAAAAGCTCAAGACATTCTGAATTGCGCATCTTACGCCCTCCTTTCACCAAAATTCTGTATATCTAAATGCACATTGCATGGAATACGCCGGTAGAGATCACGAACGCGATACACGCGTAAAGGACATATTTCTCCCGCCCCGGAGGAGCCTGCTTCGCATAAACTGAGGCGCCGAGAAACTCGGAGTAAACCATCCCCTCCGACGCCGTTACGAAAAACACCGGGGTAAGTATCACGAATGAGACGGCGAGCCGTACATACTCCGCGCCCAAAAGTCTGACCGAAGCCGAGCAGATACAGACGAGCGCCCCGAACAGAGCGGCGCAGAACGGCAGCACAGTCTCGCCGATGAGGGAACAGCCGAGGATTATCGTCTCAACTATTATCCCAGTGCAGATAAAAGCCGCGAGCGGAAAAACCTTTCCGCACAGCGCAGTCCCAAAGCGCTGCAGGTACAATATCGCAGCGGCGGCTCCGACTAAAAACGACACCGAAACCACAAATAGCCCGCTGCCGTTGACTGCAAAAGCGGCAGCGGTGAAATCATTCTGTAATCGTTTAATCATAAAGTCGCGATTAACATAACAATCTTCGGTAACAATATATTACAAATCTGCAAACTTATCAAGTCCTTTTTTCAAAAAATAAAAAATTTTTTTCGTTTATGTCAACTTTGGAAAATACCAGAAACAATAGCTTGGCCTTTAGGGCAATGCTTCGCGCCCTAAAGCTCAACATCTTGTGTAGACGAGATAAAAAAACAAGATCATGTAAGCTCTTCGCTTTTTATGTCAATTTTGCCGCCTTTCTTCTTACGGGGCGTTTTTTCCTTTTTCTCCCAACATTTCTCAGCAGCACGCTTCCCGCGGCGGCGCCGGAAACCGTGAAGGCCGCGACGCTCAATATGCCGTCCGGCGCAAGCTCGCTCCCCGCAATGATAAACCCGGTCATGAGCAGCAGCGTCGTTATCACGACTCCGATCAGAAGCCCCGTCGCAAGCGGCCCCTTCCCTCTTGTCCGTGCTGCCTCCGCCCCGGCTGCCGCCGCCGCGATAAAGCTTACCGCCGCGCTCGCATATGCAAATTTTGCCCCGTCGGCATTCGTGAGCGAGAGGGCCGCCGACGCAAGCAGGAGCGCGGGTATCGCCGTGAACAGCCAGTAAATAACAGCCTTTATCACAAAACTGATGTCGGCCGTGTCCGTTCTCTTTTCAGGCAAAAAAACACCCCCAACGTTTAGGATAGTACATCCTATTACGTTGGGGGTGCTTTAATTCCGTATGGAAAGAATTACTTCTTGGCTTCTGCGGCTTCCATCTTGGCAGTGGCGGAAACAGCCCACTTCTTGGTCTGGATACGGACTCTGTCCTCGCCGGTCTCAAAGGTGATGGTGTCTTCGGTGACCTGAACGATCTTGCCGATCATACCGCCGATAGTGGTTATCTCATCGCCGACAGAGAGGGAGCTGCGCATTTCGTCCGCCTTTTTCTTCTTCTTATTCTCCGGACGGATGATAAGGAAGTAGAAAATAGCGAACATCAGAACGAGCATAATGATTGTGCTTGCGCCGCCGCCTACGGCAGTAGCTGTTGAAGTAAGGAACAAATTCATGCTGAGGATACCTCCAAAAACAATTTATTTTATTATAACTTCTGCTTCGACTGATTTCAAGAAGTTTTATATTCTTTTATCCAAAATTTCTTTATATGTGTTTCTGAACTCGCCGAAGGTCCCGTTTTCAAGATTTTCGCGTATTCGCGCCGTGAGACTGTTGTAAAAATACAGATTGTGCGCCACCGCGAGACGCATGGCAAGCATTTCCTCCGCCTTGAAAAGGTGGCGTACATAGGCTCTTGAATAGCGGCGGCAGACCGGGCAGTCACAGCGCGGGTCAATGGGTCGCTCGTCCTTTGCGTACTTTTCGTTCTTGATGTTGATAATTCCGTCCCATGTAAACAAGTGACCGTGACGTCCGTTCCGGGCGGGCATTACGCAGTCAAAGAAATCCACGCCGCGGTACACGGCCTCGATGATGTTGGCCGGGGTCCCGACGCCCATGAGATAGCGCGGCTTGTCCTTGGGCATGTACTCCTCAACGGCCTCGATCGTGTCGTACATCTCCTGATGGGTCTCGCCCACGGCAAGACCGCCGATAGCATAGCCCGGAAGATCAAGCTCCGCTATCTTCTGCATATGCTCTATGCGTATATCGTGAAAGACCGTCCCCTGATTAATGCCGAAGAGCATTTGTCCGGGGTTGACCGCATCGTCCTGCGAGTTATATTCGGCAAGCGCGGCCTTGCACCGGGCAAGCCACCTGTAGGTGCGCTCGCAGGATCTCTCGACATACTCTCTCGGGGAGGGTATCTTTATGCACTCGTCAAAGGCCATGGCAATGTCGGATCCGAGGTTCGACTGTATGCGCATGCTCTCCTCGGGCCCCATAAAAATATGCCGCCCGTCCACATGAGAGTTGAATTTTACGCCCTCCTCGCTTATCTTGCGGAGCTTTGCGAGGGAGAATATCTGAAAACCGCCGCTGTCAGTGAGTATGGGGCCGTCCCACGTCATGAATCTGTGGAGGCCGCCCATCTCCTTGACGAGCTGATCGCCCGGTCTGACGTGCAGGTGGTATGTGTTCGACAGCTCGACCTGGCAGCCGATCTCCTTCAGGTCGCGCGCGGAGAGCGCGCCCTTTATTGCGCCCTGCGTTCCGACGTTCATAAATACGGGAGTCTGGACGACACCGTGAGGCGTCTCGAACTGGCCTCTGCGGGCATGTCCCTCCTGCTTCAATAGCTTGTACAAATCAATTCTCCTTTATCATGAAAAGAGGCACGCATCGCCGAAGGAAAAGAATCTGTATTCCTTCTCGACAGCGACCTTATAGGCGTTGAGTACATTCTCTCTTCCGGCGAGCGCAGAAACGAGCATAATGAGCGTACTCTCCGGCAGGTGGAAGTTCGTCACCAGCGCGTCGACACATTTAAATCTGTAGCCGGGATAGATGAATATATCCGTCCATCCGGAGCTGGGTGCAAGCGTTCCGTCGTCTGCCGCAAAGCTCTCGAGAGTTCTGCACGACGTGGTGCCGACGGCGAAGACCCGGCCGCCGTTTCGCTTCGTCTCGGTGACGATACGGGCGGTCTCCTCAGGTACTATGCAAAACTCGGAGTGCATTTCGTGATCCTCTATCTCGTCCTCCTTGACGGGGCGGAACGTGCCAAGGCCCACATGTAGCGTAACGAAGCAGACCCTGACGCCCTTTGCCCTTATCGCGTCAAGAAGCTCCTCGGTAAAATGGAGTCCCGCGGTGGGTGCGGCGGCGCTGCCAAGCTCCTTTGAATATACGGTCTGGTAACGTTCGGAATCGCTCAGCTCCTCTTTTATATACGGCGGGAGAGGCATTTTGCCAAGCCGCTCGAGAGTCTCGAGAAAGATCCCCTCGTAATGAAACTTGACTATTCTGTTGCCGCCCTCGGCAACGGACTCCACCGTCGCGGTCAGCTCACCGTTTCCGAAGATTATCTCTGTCCCTGGCTTTGTCTTTCTCCCCGGACGGCTGAGACACTCCCAGCGCCCGTCTCCAAGGTCACGCAGAAGCACCAGCTCAACGCTCCCGCCTGTGGGGCGGCAGCCGATGAGTCTTGCAGGAAGTACGCGGGAGTCGTTCAGCACAAGACAGTCGCCCTCGTCCAGATATTCGGGAAGATTAAAAAAATGTCTGTGTTCCAGCTCTCCCGTGACCTTGTCAATGTGCAGAAGCCGCGAGTGGTCACGCTGGGCTATGGGGGTCTGCGCGATGAGTTTTTCGGGCAGATCAAAGTAAAAATCGGACTTTTTCATTCTCTATGCTCCAATATGCCGCGCAGCGGCGGCAGGTAAACAAAATATCGTTCGCATTATATCAGACATAAAGATTTTTTTCAATGGCTATGTATATCGCCGCGTCCCGCTGAATAGTCTTTTTGTGTCGTAAAAATCAAATTCAGGAGGACGTTATGGTTAAAATACCTGTTTTCAAAGGCGCCTGCACCGCGATCATCACCCCGTTCAATGACGGCGGGATAGATTATGAGGCTCTTCGGCGCAACCTTGACTTCCAGTATGAAAACGGCGTATCGGCAGTGGTCGTATGCGGCACCACGGGCGAAAACGCCACTCTCAGCTCAAACGAGCATGAGGAGCTTGTCCGCCGCACCGTCAGAGAGGTGAACGGCCGGATGAAGGTCATCGCAGGCGTCGGCAGCAACAACACCCAGACCGCGCTCAGGCACGCCGAGGACGCGAAGTTTGCCGGGGCCGACGCGATACTCATGGTCACTCCCTATTATAATAAGACCTCGCAGAAGGGCCTTATCGAGCATTTCAGCTATGTCGCCGACAGAGTCGATATCCCCATGATCCTCTATAATGTTCCGAGCAGGACCGGGATGAGCATAAGCGCGGATACATACAAGACGCTCTCGGAACACCCGAACATCAACGGCGTCAAGGAGGCCTCCGGCGACTTCAGTCTGATAGCCTCCACGGTCAGCAAGTGCGGAGACGACCTCTTCCTCTGGAGCGGTAACGACGACAACACCGTGCCGATGATGTCTCTCGGCGCGCTGGGCGTCATCTCCGTCGCGAGCAACATTCTGCCCGCCGCGGTATCAAAGCTCTGCGCGCTGTGCCTTGAACAGGATTTCTCCGCCGCGGAGGAGCTTTACTCAAAGTATGCCCCGCTCTTCTCCGCGCTGTTCATTGAGACGAACCCCATCCCGGTCAAGACCGCGATGAAGCTGATGGGGTACGACAGCGGAAAGCTCCGCCTCCCTCTTACCGAGATAGGCGAAGCAAACCTTGCGGCGCTCCGGAGCCTCATGAGAGACGCCGGTATAAATGTGTGACCTCAGGCGCGCATTGCGTCGATGGTCTTGGCGATAAGCTCATTGAGCTCCATGCCGAGCATTTCCGCCCCCTGACGGATAACATCTCTTGAGCAGCCGGCGGCAAATTTTTTGTCCTTGAATTTCTTCATGACCGATTTGACTTCCATATCGGATATGCCGTTGGGGCGCATGAGCGCGACAGCTCCGATAAGCCCCGTCAGCTCGTCCGTCGCGAAGAGAACCTTTTCCATATACTTGACCGGCTCAACGTCTATGCATATCCCGCAGCCGTGACTTATGACCGCGTGGATGACCTCCTCGTCGACGTCCAGCTCACGAAGTAGCTCCCGCGCCTTGACGCAGTGCTGCTCGGGATAAAGCTCAAAATCAATATCGTGCAGCATTCCGACGGTACGCCAGAAATCCACGTTTTCGCTGTCGTATTCCTTGGCGAATTCGCCCATGACTTTGGACACCGTCTCGGCGTGCTGGATATGGAACGGGTCTTTATTGTATCTTTTCACAAGCTCTTCTGCCTGCTCCGGGGTTGGTATGTAGCTCATCGTTATGCCTCCTTTTTTCCACACATAATAAACTCACTTTTCCCATTATTCAAGTAAAAAATTAATGACAGGGCTGCCATCGGCCCTGTCATTGATTTTACTTTACGGTTTATCCGTCTGAGTGGGGACAGCGGGGCTGGCGGAGCCGCCGTTTGCGGTGCCGGCCGTGCCCTGAGCGTCGCCCGGGGTGTAGTCGTCGTCAATGACGCCGTCTCTGTCGTTCACAATGCCGTCATCGACATCCATGGACATGTCTGGAGTAACGGTCGCTGTCTCCACGGGCTTATCGGTGTAGGCGTGATCGTCCTTCGCGTCGTTGTTGCTGCCGCAGCCGCAGAGCGCAGCCGCAAGAAACGTTGAGATAATAATGCATGCAATGATTTTCTTCATTTTTGCCCTCCTAAGCATAAGGTATCACTATTATCTGATTTTTCAAAAATAATATGCATTAAAACCTTTCCATAATTGATATCATGCGGAAAGTGTGTTAGTATAAAAATACCATCAGTTGACAAGAGCATACACGTCTGACACGTCAGAAGAAGTTCGCGCCGTTTCGCTTCCGCCATACGGCAAAAGCTGCAATACGCTCTCTCCTTCTTCCTTTTCCATGCAAACCCGCCCGCTGGGCTTTGCATGGAGTACGAAAGGTTTTGTTCTTTTCTCCTTGATGGGTTACGACACATCTGCGGCTCAAAAAGCAAAAATCACTCGAAGATCCAAAGCCGTCAGGTGCAACGCGTCAGAAGAAGCTCGCACCGTTCCGCTTTCGCCTTGCGGCAAAAGCTGCACTATGCGATCTCCTTCTTCCTTTTCAAATCGAACCCACTTCGTTGGGCTTCGATTTGAGCTGGAGAATTGCCGGAGCGGAAATGCGTTCAGGCAATGAAAAGCACGCGGCCGATACTTGGTGTCTCGGCAAGGGCTTTGAAGAAGCTTGGGCGCATTTCCGCCCGTCAAAACCGTGTGTGTCCTTGTCAATTGATGGTATGGAAACTTTAAGAAAAAATCAGATATACGAATGTGTGATTGAGGGCTATTCCTCCGAGGGTCACGGCGTGTGCCGAATAGGCGGACGGGCCGTATTCGTGCCGAGGACTATCACAGGTGAAACGTGGCGCGTAAGGCTCGTAAAGGTCGGGGCCGCCGCGGTATACGGCAGGGCCGAGGAGCTTATCGAGGCCTCCCCTGCCCGCGTTGAGCCGCTTTGTCCCTATTTCGGCAAATGCGGCGGCTGCGATACCTGGCACATGAGCTATGAAGAGGAGCTTCGCTTCAAGCTCGGACGGGTAAACGACGCTCTGCGGCACATTGGGAAACAGACCGTCGCGGCGAAGAAGATCATCCCGAGCGAGAGCATAACGCGCTATCGCAACAAGGGCATATTTGCCGTCGCAGACTCAGGTTCCGGCCCTCTCAGCGGCTTTTACCGTGAACGAAGCCACGACATGATAGAGGTAAAAAGCTGCCTTATCCAAAGCGAGCTGAGCGACAGGGCCGCCGCGGCCGTCACCGCGTTCATGCGCGGGCGCGGTATCCCCGCCTATGACGAGCAGTCTGGGCGCGGCGCGGTGCGGCATGTTTTCTCCCGCGTCGCGGTGAACACCGGCGACGCCGTCGCATGTATCGTCGCGAATAGGGGCTTCGGCGCGGACACCCCCGCGCTCGTCTCCGCGCTTCGTGCCGCCTGCCCA
Organism: uncultured Oscillospiraceae bacterium; assembly: GCA_934573855.1. Classification (GTDB taxonomy): domain Bacteria; phylum Bacillota; class Clostridia; order Oscillospirales; family Oscillospiraceae; genus Limivicinus. The sequence continues at coordinate 167,119 of CAKTMF010000003.1, forward strand.
GAACTGACAGGAATAGTCCTGAACATAAACAAGACCCGGGGCAATACCGTGCTTGCCGGTGATTTTTATACGCTTTGGGGCAAGGCTGAGATACGCGACATTCTTTGCGGCTTTGAGTTTGAGATAGCGCCTCAGGCATTTTTCCAGATAAATCCCCCGCAGGCGGAAAAGCTCTATGCAAAGGTTGTAGAGTACGCGTTCGAGCGGGACGTGTCGCTCGCGTTCGACCTATACTGCGGCGCGGGCACGATAAGCCTGTGTCTTTCGCGGCACGCGGAAAGGGTCATCGGCGCGGAGATAGTGCCGGAGGCCATTGAAAACGCGAAGAAAAACGCCGCCGCAAACTGTGTTGAAAACGTGAGCTTCATCTGCGCCGACGCGGGAACCGCCGCCGAAAGTCTTTCAATATCCGGACTGCGTCCTGACGTCGTCGTGGTCGATCCCCCCAGAAAAGGCATGGATGAGGCCGCAATAGCCGCCGTTTCATCAATGCGGCCCGAACGGATAGTGTATGTTTCCTGCGGCCCGGCAACGCTCGCAAGGGATATTCTCCGCTTCAACAGCCATGGATATTCACTCGCCGAGGCCACAGCCGTGGACATGTTTCCCCGGACGAGCCATGTCGAGACGGTCGCTCTTTTGACCCGGCAGGATAGCGGACGGAACAATTAATGTATGAGTTTAATACGGAGAAAGCCAAGTGAACCTACTTCTAAGCGCGTCTGAGTTGCATCTAAAGTATTGTAAGTAAAATCAACTACACAATAAAAGGCGGCAAGTGAGTAGTTATGAAATATGAAGTTTTCTTTCTAAATAATATACACGATTCTATGGAAATGGTAAATGTTGAACTAGATTCATTTTTGGATTTATTTTGTCAGGGCTATTTTGATGAATTATCTATAAAGCACGTTATACTGAATTTAGCAAATTGTTTGGAATTACTTGTTAAATATAGATTAGATCAAGAACATTGGACTCTTACCTTTTCTGACTTAAATAAGGCTAAATATTCAGACTATTTAACAGGCGATTTTACAAGTGTTGATATTAAATCAGGAATTTTAAAGCTAATGAATGTATGTGAAGTAGACAATACGTTTGTTGCAAGTATGCATATTTATCAATATAGAAATCGATTAATGCATTATACCTTAAACTGCACATTCGATGAGATAAGAAAAGATATGGCTAATTCTTTGAAAGAAATAGCAGAGTTTGTTGAGAAAGAAATTATAGAATATTTATCTCAAGAGGCTCAAAAAGATTTTCAGGATTCGATAGTTGATTACAGAAAAAAGCGGGCATTTTAAAGAATTTAAAAATATAGTTTTTGCGGAAATGTAGTAATGCCTTTAAATCTGTTGCCTTTCCACCCATGCAGCAGTGTGAGGGAAAAATGGAGCTATTAGGTTAGATTTTTTAACACGCAGGATACTTAAAGCTTAAGTCCAACTATTTCTAAATGTTTATTTTATGCTTCAAAGGTCTTACACTGATACAAGCATAGCGTAGCTGGAGATAAAAGAAGGGTTTTGCTATTATGGACGGTTTTTCGGAAAAAAGTCTGATTTCTCTCGGTGATTATTATGTATATGGATTGATAGATCCCAGAACAAACCAGTTTTTTTATATTGGTAAAGGCACTGGGAACAGAGTTTTTGAACACGAAAAAGAAAGTATCCACAGCCCAAACAGTGAAAAATTAAAATTAAAAACTATCTCTGAGATTAAGTCTCTTGGATTATCTGACCATTTTACATACGGGCGGCTGATCCGCTTCACGCTGCCGTCGATCGGCATGATGATCTTTACGTCGATATACAGCGTGGTCGACGGCTTCTTCGTGTCCAACTTTGCGGGCAAAACGCCGTTCGCGGCGCTCAATCTGATATTCCCGTTTCTGATGATACTGTCGACCGTCGGCTTTATGTTCGGCACAGGCGGCTCGGCGATCGTTGCAAAAACCTTCGGCGAGGGCGACGCGGACAAGGGCAATGAGTATTTCTCACTGTTTGTCTATGTCACGGCGGCGGTCGGCGTTGTGTTCGCCGCGCTCGGCATTGCGTTTATACGTCCCATCGCGGCGCTGCTTGGCGCGGAGGGCGAAATGCTGGAAAACGCGGTCGTCTACGCGCGTATCATACTGCTTGCGCTGCCGTTCAATGTTCTGCAGCTCCTTTTCCAGTCGTTTTGCGTTACGGCCGAAAAGCCCAGGATGGGTCTGACGGTCACAATGCTCTCCGGCTTTACCAACATGATACTCGACGCGATACTCGTCATGTCGCTGCCGCAGGAGTACAAGCTTGCCGGCGCGGCGGCTGCAACGGCATTGAGCCAGACTGTAGGCGGCGCAGTGCCGCTCGTATACTTTGCGCGCGACAACGACAGCATACTCAGGCTCGACAGGACCAGACTGTACGGAAAAGCGATACTCAAGGCCTGCACCAACGGTTCGTCCGAGTTTATGAGCAACATCGCAATGAGCCTTGTCGGTATGCTGTACAACATCCAGCTCCTCAAGTACGCCGGCGAGGACGGCGTGGCGGCATACGGCGTGATGATGTATGTCAGCATGATATTCTCGGCGGCCTTCATCGGATATTCGATAGGCACCGCGCCGATAGTCGGCTATCACGACGGGGCGAAAAATTACAGCGAATTGCATGGAATGCTCAAGAAGAGCCTCATCCTAATAGGTTCGTTCGGTGTGGCAATGGTCATCTCCGCAGAGCTGCTCGCGGAGCCTCTTGCAAGGATATTCGTTAGCTACGATGCGGAGCTTATGGAAATGACTGTCTCCGGCTTTCGCATATTCGCGCTTTCATTCTTCTTCATGGGATATGCGATCTACAGCTCTGGCTTCTTCACCGCGCTGAACGACGGCGTTACGTCGGCTGTGATCTCTTTCCTGAGAACACTCGTTTTTGAGGTAGCCGCAGTTATACTCCTGCCGCTCATATTGGGTATAGACGGCGTGTGGATGGCCATAGTGGTCGCGGAAGTCATGGCTGTGGTTTTTTCGGTGATATTTCTTGTCGCCAAGCGCGGCAAGTACCATTATTGAAATGAGAAAATATATAGCGACTTTTTTGTGTATATCCGCCCTGCTGCTCTCAGGGTGCGCCAGTACGACTGTCGGCTCTCCCTTGCCGTCAGGACCCGTTTCCGCAGAGACTCCCGCCCCGGCGCCGGAGACGCCCGCGGAGACTGAGCCTCCGCATACTCAGGAATCCGGTACCGAGACTCCCCCGGTCGGGGCCGGCGCTTCACTCCCCTGCCGTGAGCCGGATGACGGTGATCTCGTCAGAGTCCGTGACTATATACCCGATATCATTTCCGACCTGCGTTACGCTTCGGCGGAAAATTTCACCGGTGAAAGGATCTATTCCTTTGACGAGGCGTGGCTGCGCTATGGCACGGTGAAAAAGCTCGCCAATGTTCAGAACGAGCTGAAGGACATCGGGCTGTGCCTGAAGCTCTGGGACGCATTTCGTCCCGTCGAGGCACAGTTCGGGCTGTGGGAGGTCTGCCCGGACCCGGTCTATGTCGCCGACCCGAGAAACGGCTACAGCTCGCACAGCCGCGGAAATACCGTCGACGTGACCCTTGTCGCGTCTGACGGCTCGGCGGTAGCTATGCCGTCGGAGTTTGACGATTTTTCCGCTCTCGCGGACCGTGACTACAGTGACTGCACTCAAGAGGCCGAGGAAAACGCGGCGCTCCTTGAAAAGTGCATGAGTGAAAACGGCTTTGTTCCGTACAGCGGCGAGTGGTGGCACTTCTCGGATAGCGAGACATATCCCGTGGAACAGGCCTTCACGCCTGTGGAGGCGTTTATAGGCCGCACGGACTGCCGAGAGTTCATCACTCTGCGCGAAAAGGCGGACACCGGCGCCGAAGCGGTCACTACCATCCCCGTCGGGGAAACATTCACCGTCCACGCCGTCAGCGGAGACTTTTATTACGTCGAATATAACGGCGCGTGGGGCTTTGTACTCAGGGACTACGCCGCTGCGGAATGATACTCAGCGTATACGTTTGTACTGTGTGCCGTCTCTGCGAAGCAGTCCCTCGCCGAGCATGTCGCGGCGTATGGAGCAATAGTCCTCGTTTATCCCGGCGATGATCTCGCTCAGCTCCTTTTCGCTGTATACCCGTCCGAACTCGAACTTTTTCACGATCTCCTCATAGCATATGAGCTTCTTTTTTCTCTGCGCCGGTATCTGTTTGAGCTTTCCATCCTCGAAAAACGTAGAGATGACGCGGCGGCGGTACTGCGCCTCACGGGCAGCCTGTATATCCTCCTCCGGCGCTCCGACGGAAATAAGGTCGCAGAGCCTTTCGCTGATGAGCTTTTTGTTGAGCGAGTAGACGGAATAATACTGCTCCCTGTGAGACTCCACAAGTCCGGCCTCCTCCAGCTTTTTCATATGGAACGATACCGTCGACGCGGTGAGTCCGAGCCTCTCGGCAATAAGCTCCGCATAAGCCTCCCCATCCATAAGCCCGGCCACGATCTGAAGCCTTGACTTATCTGACAGGCATTTGAAAATGCGGACGCTTTCCTCCTGTGTCATAATGCTTCCTCCCTGTTTTTGAAGCTTTGATTTGATGTACATCTAACCAAATAATACTTCTTTGAGTCCCTTTTTTCAAGAATTTATTTCGACTGTGATGAAAATAAAAAAGCACTTGAATTGTGCCGCTTATTATGTTACACTGTCAAAGCTGTAGTTTTGTATAATCGTCGAAAGGATTGAAATAAATGTCTGCACTTACCATCATCTTTACAATTCTTCAGGTCCTCTCCGGTCTCGCAGTCACCGTCATCGTTCTCATGCAGAGCGGCAAGAGCGCAGGTCTCGGCGCTGTCGCAGGCGGAGCGGATACTTTCCTCTCCAAGGGCAAGGCAAAGTCCCTTGACGAGAAGCTCGCGAAGGCGACCAAGTGGTTTGCACTGGCATTCGTGCTGCTCACTCTCGTACTCAACCTTATCTGAAACCGGCAAAGGCCCCACATGCTCAGTGTGGGGCCTTTTACTGTTAATAAAACCGCTTATCGGACGAAGGGTCCGTAAGCGGTTTTTTGTTATTCGGTCACTCCCAGCCCTTCCAGACCTCGGGGCAATAGCCCACGGTGGCCTGTTTTCCGTTGCGGACGATGGGAGTCTTTATCAGATAGGGTATCTCAAAAAGCTTCTCCAGCTTCGCGTCGGCGGAGGCAAGATACTCAACGAGCGGGTAAGCCTCGTCGGAAGTGTCGATCATCGCCTTGAGGCCCACGGCGTTTCTGACGGAGTTCAGCTCTCCCCTGCTCATGCCGTATTTCAATACGTCAATGAACTGGTACTTTATCCTGCGCTCCTTGAAGTACCGCTCCGCCTTCTTAGTGTCAAAGCATTTGCTTTTGCCGAATATCTGTATATTCATGGGCGCACCTTAGATCTCGCTTATCACGGGGAGGATCATTGGACTGCGGCGCATGGTCTTGTAAAGATAGCCGGAGAGATTCGACTTGACCTTGCTTTTTATCGCCGTCCAGTCTGTGATACGCTGCATTTCGCAGGCGTCGGTCGTCTCAAGCACGACCCGCTTGAGTTCTTCCATGAGCGCCTCGGCTTCCTTTACATATATAAAGCCTCTGGTAACTATCTCCGGCTCGCCGATAAGGACATGCTCCTCGACAGAGTAGGGCATGACGACGACGATCATTCCGTCCTCGGCAAGATGCCGGCGGTCGCGCATGACGACGCTGCCGACGTCGCCGACGCCGCTGCCGTCAACAAGCACCGCACCTGCGGGTACAGTATCTTCGCACTTTATGCCCTTTTTGGTTACCTCAATGACCGCTCCGTTTTCGCCGATGACCACGTTCTTCGGCTGCACGCCCATCATGCGGCCCAGCTCCGCGTGCTTTACGAGCATTCTGTACTCGCCGTGTACGGGGATGAAATATTTGGGCTTGGTGAGCGCCAGCATCATCTTCTGCTCCTCCTGAGAGGCGTGGCCTGAGACATGCAGGTCGGTGTGGCGGTCGTAAATGACCTCCGCACCCTTGTGGAACAGCTCGTCGATAACGCGGCTTATCATGTTTTCGTTTCCCGGAATGGCAGAAGCGGATATGATGACACGGTCGCCCGCGTCGACGTTTATCTGCTTATGCTCCGAAAAAGCCATGCGGTACAGCGCGGACATGGTCTCGCCCTGACTGCCGGTAGAGATGATGACTGTCTTGCTGCGTGGAAGCTTATTTATCTTGTCAATGTCCACCATTACGTCCTCGGGGATATCTACATAGCCCAGTACGGACGCGACGTGCAGGACGTTTTCCATGCTGCGCCCGGTGATACCGACCTTGCGTCCGTATTTTGACGCAACGTTTATTATCTGCTGAAGGCGGTGAACGTTTGAAGCGAAGGTGGTGATGATGATACGCTTGTCACAGCCCATGAAGAGCTTATCGAAGCTCTCCCCCACCTTGCGTTCGGAATCCGAGTGGCCGGCCTTTTCAACGTTCGTGGAATCGCTGAGCAGGGCAAGCACGCCCTCGTTCCCAAGCTGTCCGAGGCGCGCGATGTCTATCATGCCGCCGGAGATAGGCGTAACGTCTATTTTGAAGTCTCCGGTATGGATGACCGTGCCGATGGGCGTGCGTATCGCCAGCGCAACGGAGTCGGGAATGCTGTGGTTCACATGAATGAACTCTATGGTAAAGCAGCCCAGCCGGAAGCACGAGCCGGTCTTTTTCGTGAATATCTGCGTATTGTAGAGGAGGTCATGCTCCTCAAGCTTCAGCTCCACCAGCGCGGCGGTCAGCGGCGTCGTGTAGATGGGGACGTCAAGCTCACGCAGTACATACGGGACGGCGCCGATATGGTCCTCATGTCCATGGGTCAAGATGATACCGCGCACGCGCTCCGCATTGGCCTTGAGGTAGCTGATATCGGGAAGCACGATGTCGATACCGTACATATCCTCATCAGGAAAGCCCATGCCGCAGTCAACGACAATGATGTCGCTTCCGAACTCATAGGCCGTCATATTCTTGCCTATTTCGCCAAGTCCCCCAAGGGGAATGATTTTCAATTTTGATACCATATTATCTCCATTTTTCAAAGAATTGCCGATAAACCGGCCAAAAAGTATGTAGCCTTTTATTTATTCCCTTGCAGGATTATACCCGAAATCAGCGTTTTATATCACATCTCCGTGCGTCCGTCAAGAGCGCGGTTGAGCGTCGCATCGTCGGTAAACTCAAGATTCGATCCGACGGGGATACCGTAGGCAAGCCTCGTGACCTTTATATCAAAGGGCTTGAGAAGGCGTGAAATGTACATGGCCGTCGCCTCGCCCTCGGTGTCGGGATTGGTGGCCATGATGACCTCCTCGACCTCCGGCTCGGCCGCGCGGACAAGAAGCTCCTTTATGCGTATGTCGTCAGGCCCGACGTGGCTCATGGGCGACAGCACGCCGTGCAGTACATGGTAAAGTCCGTTATACTCATGTCCGCGCTCAATGCTGAGGACGTCGCGCGGCTCAGACACGACGCAGATAATGCTCCTGTCTCGTCTGTCGCTGGCGCAGATGGGGCATATCTCGTCCTCGGTCAGGTTCTGGCATATTTTGCAGCAGCGGACGTTGTTCTTCGCCTCGATAACCGCCGCGGCAAAGGATTTGGCCTCGGCCTCAGGCAGACCGAGGATATAGAACGCAAGGCGCTGCGCGCTCTTTCTCCCAACGCCGGGGAGAGAGGCAAATTTGTCGATAAGATTTTCAAGGGATGAGGGGAAAAATGACATAGATATTCTCCGTAAGGAAGCGTTCAAGCATTTCTGATGGCGCTGACGGCCGCGGCCCTGTCGGCGCAGCAGAAAACGGCGCTGCCGGCAACAAGGACGTTTGCTCCCGCGCGCTTTGCCTCGGCGGCAGTGGCGGCGCTTATACCGCCGTCCACCTCAAGCTCGCAGGACGGGTTGACGGCGTTGAGGATACGGCGTACCTCCGTGACCTTGTCCATCTGGTCATACATAAAGCTCTGCCCGCCAAAGCCCGGCTCCACGGTCATGACAAGCACAAGGTCGACAAGCTCCGCGAAGGGCCTTATCGCCTCCGCCGGGGTGGCGGGCTTGATCGTCACGCCCGTCTTTTTGCCCATGGCCCTTGCAATGCTTATGGCCTCGAGTATATTTTCCGTGCTGTCCGCCTCGACATGGAAATTTACAAGGTCGGCCCCGGCCTCACAGAACTGCCGGACATACCTTACGGGTCTGTCTATCATAAGATGAACGTCGATAAACATGTCCGTCGCCCCGCGCAGCGACTTGAGTACGGGGACCCCGATGGAGATGTTGGGTACAAATTCCCCGTCCATCACGTCAAAATGGACCCAGTCCGCCCCCGCCCGCTCTATTTCGGCGACCTCTTCGCCGAGCCTCGCGAAATCTGCCGACAGTATAGACGGCGCGATCTTTATCTTCATCCCATACCTCTCTGCGCAACAGCCTCTTAAGTAATTTTTATTATACTACAAGCACCGTTTGATTTGCAATACTCTTGACGTCAACATTATTTAGATATAGAATATTGTCCGAATATAGCTTATAGGGAGTTTTTCAATGTCCAGAAGAAACAGACGGCCCGGCTCTGTCGGTTCAATATATTCCTTTGCCATCACATGGCTAATTCTGTCGATGTTCTTTCCGATGTTCAGGATACTCGGAATCGCCGCGTGCCTCCTGATGTCGCTCGGCGTGGCCTATATCGTTTCAAAGGTCATCGCCGCCTCACGCAGAAAGAAGGCCGCACAGGAGGCCGCCGAAGCCGAGGCCGAACGAGCAAAGAAGGCGGCGGAGGCTCCGCCTCCCGTCGAGAAGAAGAGCTACGGCCCGGAGATAGACCCGATCATCGAGGAGGGCAACCGCGCGCTGAGCGAAATGGGCCGGCTGTACATGTCGATAAAGGATCCTGAGGTCCGGAAGAAGATAAACGAGCTTATGCGCATTACCGACAAGATCGTTCAGAATGCGATCGACGACCCCTCGGATATACCGCAGATCAAGAAATTCATGAACTACTATCTGCCCACGACGATAAAGCTCCTCAACTCCTACGACAGGATGAGCGCGCAGGGCATTGAGGGCGAAAACCTCGACAAGAGCATGAAGAGTATCAACGAAATGCTCGACGCTGCTATCGTAGCATATAAAAAGAGACTGGATTCGCTCTTTGAAAATCAGGCTCTTGATATAGAGACGGACATTGCCGTGATGAACAAAATGCTGGCACGCGAGGGCCTGTCCGGTGAAAAAGATTTCAACATCAAATGACGAAAGGAAATACCGAAATGAACGAAGAAAAGAGCTTTATTCCTTCCCTCACTCTCGAGCCTAATGCCGCCGAGGCCGCGGTCGAGACCGCTCCCGCCGCAGCCGAGGAGGAAAAAGAGGAGGAGGTCAATGTCGAAAAGCTTGACCTGAGCAGTCTTTCCGAGGCGGAGCAGGCCGCCGTGCGCGAGTTTGCCGAGAAGATCGACGTACTTAACACCGAACAGATACTTAACTACGGCAGCAATGCCCAGAAGAACATTTCCGATTTTTCCGCCGCCGCGCTCAGCACCGTGCGCACCAAGGACATGGGCGAGGTCGGCGATATGCTCAGCGACCTTGTCGTTGAGCTGCAGGGACTTAATTTCGACGAGCAGGAAAAGAAGGGCTTCCTCGGTCTTTTCAAAAAGGCCAGCCAGAATATCGCCTCCCTCAAGGCGCAGTACGACAAGGCCGAGGTAAATGTGGACAAGATCGTCGAATCTCTTGAGAAGCACGAGATCGCCCTTATGAAGGACATCAGTCTCATGGACAAGATGTACGAAAAGAATCAGGAATACCTCAAGGAGCTGTCCATGTACATTCTTGCCGGTAAGCTGAAGATACAGCACCTGCGCGAGGTCGAGCTGCCCGAATATCAGGCGAAGGCTGCCGCCAGCAACCTGCCCGAGGACGCTCAGGCCGCGAATGACTTTGCCAACATGATCGGCCGCTTTGAGAAAAAGATCTACGACCTTGAGCTCACCCGCACGATCTCCGTTCAGATGTCTCCGCAGATACGCATGATCCAGAACAACGACACTCTCATGAGCGAGAAGATCCGCACCTCCATCGTCAACACCATCCCCCTTTGGAAAAATCAGATGGTGCTTGCGCTGTCCATGTATCACTCCGAGCAGGCCATGAAGGCCCAGCGCGAGGTCACGGATGTCACCAATTCTCTCCTTATGAAGAATGCCGAGGCTCTCCATCAGGGTACCGTCAACATCGCCAAGGAGGGCGAGCGCGGTATCGTCGAGCTTGAAACGCTCAAGAAGACCAATCAGGAGCTTATCAGCACCCTTGAAGAGGTGCGTCAGATCCAGGACGAGGGACGCGCGCGCCGCGCCGAGGCCGAGGACGAGCTTGGCCGTATAGAGGGCGAGCTCAAGCACAAGCTCCTTCAGATGAAAGGCTGATGACCCCGTATGAAGTTTCTTAAAAACCGCGTTGTCGCCGTTCTGATCTCTCTGGCGATAGTTATTTCCTCGACGCTCGTCTCCACGAATGTCAAGCTCGGCAGACGCTGCGAAAAGATTAGCGACGGATTTTACGAGGGTGTGACCTACAACGGCACCGAGCGTAAAAGCATTGCCTCGCAGCTGAGGGTCATATGCTCTGCCATGGACTCTCTTGCCGCCATATCCGGGGAGTACGGCATAGACGGCGACGGATACGCGAAAATGGCTGATATCATGAGGAGCAGTCTCTCCTACAGCTCCGTCTCGGAAAATTATGATGCTTACAGAGAGCTTTCGTCAGCGTTCGATAAGCTTTCCCGCGCTCTTTCCTCCGCAGACCTGTCCGAGCAGGACCGCATCGAGGTCGATCAGTGTATCCTGACCGTGAGCAGCTCGCAGCAGGCAATAGAGGATTCCGGCTATAACGAAAGCGTACGCGAATTCTGCCGCGAGCAGCTCCGCTTCCCCGCCGATGTCCTTGGGAACCTTGCCGGGGTCGCTTTCCCGCAGCTCTTTGAATAAGCAAATTAATCAGAGGTCAATGTCATGTCGATAGAAAAAGGACGCGCTTACTTTCGTGAGCTTGGCTTGGAGGACAGGGTGCGTGAGTTCGACGTCTCCTCCGCGACCGTCGAGCTTGCGGCGCTGGCTCTTGGGGTCGAAGGCGCGCGTATCGCGAAAACTCTCTCCTTCAAGCGTGCCGACGGCGGCTGCATGCTCATCCTTGCCGCGGGCGACGCGAGGATAGATAATCACAAGTACAAGGAACTGTTCCATATCAAGGCGAAAATGCTCACTCCCGACGAGGTCCTCGAGATGGTCGGACATCCCGTCGGCGGGGTTTGCCCCTTCGGGATAAACGACGGTGTCGACGTTTATCTGGATGAGAGTCTGAAGCGCTTTGACACGGTCTTTCCCGCCGTCGGGAGCGCCAGCAGCGCCATTGAGCTGAACCTTGATGAGCTTTACAGATACTCCAACGCCATCTCTTGGGTGGACGTCTGCAAGCTGCCCGAAGCCGGAGCATGATCGTCCGTGAATACGCAAAGAACTCCCTGCCGCGGCAGGGAGTTCTTTGTGTATATCAGTCCTTATACTCGAACATAAGGTCGTACATGGAGACGGTGTCGCCGTCCTTGACGCCCATCTGCTCCATGCGATCAAACACGCCGGATTCCCGAAGGACGCGGTCGAAGTACATACGGCTCTCGTAATCCGAGAAGTTGACTGTCGAGACGAGCCGCTGGAGCCACGGCCCCTCGACCAGCCACATATCGTCAAAGTTTTCGATGGTGAGGGTGTCCGCGCTCTCGATCTCCGGCTCACGGGGAACATAATCGGCTTCATAGCTCGCCACCGGCGGGAGACTCGATAGACGGCGCGCACATTCCTTGACAAGCTCACGCGTCCCCTCGTGGGTCACGGCGCTCATCTCAAAAAACGTATATCCCAGCTCTTCTACATGGGCCTTGAGCCTGTCGATGTTCTCGCGATCTCCGTACAGGAGGTCGCATTTATTGGCTGCGACGATCTGCGGACGGTCTGCAAGCTCCGCGCTGTATTCCCTAAGCTCGGCATTGATAGCGTCAAAATCCTCCACCGGGTCGCGCCCCTCGCTCCCCGAGACGTCCACAAGGTGGACGAGAAGACGGCAGCGGTCGATATGGCGCAGGAAATCATGGCCGAGGCCCGCGCCCTCGGACGCGCCCTCGATTATTCCGGGGATATCGGCCATTACGAAGGATACCCCCTCGTCGACATACACGACGCCCAGATTCGGGAAGAGAGTCGTAAAGTGATAGTTCGCGATCTTCGGGTGAGCCTTGCTCACGACGGAAAGGAGCGTGGATTTGCCAACATTGGGGAAACCTACAAGTCCAACGTCCGCAAGCAGCTTGAGCTCAAGGGTGATATCGTGGCTCTCGCCGGGAAGTCCGGGTTTTGCAAAATGCGGTACCTGACGGGTCGGAGTCGCAAAATGCATATTACCCCAGCCGCCCCGGCCGCCCTTTGCCGCGACCCAGTCCTCGCCGGTGGACATATCGTGCATTATCGAGCCGCTCTCTGTGTCGCGGATAATGGTCCCTCTCGGCACGCGGATATAGAGATTCTCGCCATCCTTGCCGTAGCAGCGCTTTCCCTGCCCGTTCATACCGTTTCCGGCGGCGTATTTACGCTTGTAGCGAAAGTCCATCAGAGTGGACATATTATCGTCAACGGTGAATATAACATTTCCGCCACGGCCGCCGTCGCCCCCGTCGGGGCCGCCTGCCGCAACGTATTTTTCGCGGTGGAACGCCACCGCGCCGTCCCCGCCCTTACCGGCGCGGACGCTTATTCTCGCTTTGTCAACAAAGGATGATGCCATAATTATCTCCTTTCGGCGCTCAGTCGGGCGGAGTGGGATCAAAGGAAAAAGGCCGGACGCAAGTCCGGCCTTTGGTGGTCATTTACTGAGCGATTTCTTCGTAAACAGAGACCTTCTTGCGGTCCTTGCCCATGCGCTCGAACTTCACATTGCCGTCCACGAGGGCGAACAGAGTGTCGTCCTTACCCTTACCAACGTTGGTACCGGGATGGATCTTAGTTCCGCGCTGTCTGACAAGGATGTTGCCGGCCAGGACAAACTGTCCGTCGGCTCTCTTGGCGCCAAGACGCTTAGACTCACTGTCGCGGCCGTTCTTGGTAGAACCCATACCTTTTTTATGTGCCATTTAGGTTACACCTCCATTAGTCAATATCAGTTGCGGAAAATTATGCGTTGATGGTCTCGATCTGAACCTTAGTATAAGGCTGTCTGTGGCCCTGAGTCCTGCGGTAGCCCTTTTTGGGCTTCATCTTGTAAACGCGAACCTTTGCGCCCTTGCCGTTCTTGACGACATTTGCGGAAACGGAAGCGCCTTCGATCACGGGTGCGCCGAAAACTGCGGACTCGCCATCGACAACAGCCAGAACCTGGTCGAACTTGACAGACTCGCCCGCTGCGACATCGAGCTTCTCGATGTAGATAACGTCGCCTTCTGCAACACGGTACTGCTTGCCGCCGGTCACGATGATAGCATGCTTCATGAACATATCCTCCCTCTCTTCAGGTCTCGCTCTTGGGGTGGGGAGCGTGTCCCGGCTTGTTTACCCCTTCAATGCGGCTTATATAGATTATCACGGCGACATGACAATGTCAACAATTTTTTGCGGATCTTTTCGTCTTTTTGCATAATTTTTCGGTGTTTGCATGTCGTGCGGTGTCGTATTCGGTTGACACGCTTTTCCCGGCGTGATACTATGGCCTCACATTGATAGAAGAAAGAAGTCACAAAATGAGAACAGCAAAAATTTTTATCGCTCTGATACTCGTTTTTGTCTGCACGCTGCTGTGTGCATGCGGGCTGACATCGCTTTTTGATCCTGACAGCAGGGTCTCGGAGCTTTCCGGAGTGATGACGGCGGACGAGATCGCGGCGCTCGATAAATACAAAAATCTCTCATCCCTCGATCTCAGCGGCAGCACCTGTTACGACGCTATCACGGCGTACATCGCTTCCCATCCATCGGTAAGCGTCGTATACACGGTTGACGTCGCGGGCCACGTTCTCGGCATGGACGCGACGGAGATAGATTTTGCCGACGCCTCAAACTACAAGGATATCATCTCCCTCGGCAAATATCTGCCCGGTATCCGCTCCATCCTGCTCGGCAGCACCGACCTCTCCTACGAGGAGATAGAGGAGCTTCGCGCCGCTTTTCCCTCTGCCGAGGTCACCTATTCGGTCGATATCCTCGGAAAGACCTACGCGCCCGATACAGAGGAGTTTGATCTCTCCGGCCTTGACTTTGACGAGCTTGAGGCTCTCATCCCGGAGCTGAAAAAGCTCCCTGAGCTCTCCTATGTAAATCTCGTCTCCGGCGACGGCAGCTGCGGGCTGAGTTTTGACGAGTTCGCCACGATCGCCGACGAGCTGCCGGACGTGTTCTTCGAGTACCGCTTTGAGCTTTTCGGTCAGAACGTGTCGACCTCGGACACGGAGCTGACCTATGATCTTGTCCCAATTGGGAACCGCGGCGTTGACGAGTTCCGCAGAGTCATGCCTTATATGAAAAAGCTCACCTTCCTTCTGCTCGACTGCTGCGGCGTAAGCGACTATGAGCTTCTTGCCCAGCTCAACGAGGACTTCCCCGACACGGAGGTCGTGTGGCGCGTCCGCCTCGGCGAGTACGACACCCTCACCAACGCAGAGATGATCTGGCTCAACGCCGGCGTCAACGACGAGCTGTGCGTCCCCCTGAAATACTGCACAAAGTGCAGGTATCTCGACATGGGGCATAACGCCATTACTAACATTGATTTCTGCAACTATATGCCCGATCTCGAGGTCGCGATATTTGCGCTCACTAATCTCAAGAGCATTGAGCCTCTCGCAAACTGCCCCAAGCTCGAGTATCTGGAGATATATGCGACCGAGGTCAGCGACCTCTCCCCTCTTGCCAACTGCAAAAACCTGCAGCACATCAATTTTGGGAGCCTTTACACCATCACCGACATTTCCCCGCTTTACGGTCTGACGAAGCTCAAGCGCTGCCGCTCCGTCTCGAGCGGCGTACCCGTTGAGCAGCAGGAGGAGATCGAAACGCTCCTGCCCGACTGCGATTTTCAGTTCGGTTTTGAGGAATCCTCCGGCGGCAACTGGCGCCGTGACCCTGACGGCGGCTGGTGCGAGCGCTACGCGCTGCTCCGCGAGCAGTTCAAGTACGACAACCATGAGGGTGTTTCCAGATCGTACAAATACGACCTGGTGGTCGATTGACAAAAAGCCGGGAAAGATATCCTCTTCCCCGGCTTTTTTATTTGAGTTGGGAGTTGATACAGCCTTGAAAAAGCTTACCGCGTTTCTTCTTTCATTGAGCTGCCTTTTCGCCCTGTGCGGCTGCGCGCGAAAGACCACGGAGGTCTCTGTAACGCTCGAACCCGCCGCTCAGGATACGGCGGCCGCCCCGCAGTCTATCCGCATCACCGTTGACTTCAGCGCCGAAGAGAGCCGTGCGATGAGCAACTTCTCAAACGGCGGACTATATTATTTCACGGGCGCTACGCTTTACGGGAGGCTGCTTTCGCCGGACAGCGATTTCCTGCGCATGGGCGCGGCAGACCTCGGCTCCGCCGCAGCGCGCTCCCTCGACGGGGACATTTCTCCGGCCTACATGTTCATTTCCGGGGAATATCTCTATTATGTGAGATACCCAAACTCCGACTCGGACGTGTCCATCGCGCGGATGAGGCCAGACGGGACTGAGCTTACGAAGCTCTACGAGGGCAAGGACTGCGACTTTCTCCAGCTGCACGGCGGGAGATTATATTTCACCGATGAAAACCATCGCTTCGTCTCCGCCGACATGGACGGCGGCAACGTTCAAGCGGTTATCGACCGGGCGGTATATTACCCGTACTTCATCGACGAGGACCTTATCCTCTTTCAGGATGACTCGGACGGGCAAAGCCTCCATCTGTTCTCCGTCAGCGGCGGATACGATATCAAGCTCAACGACATGATAAGCTATTCTCCGGTGATATGCGGGAGCTTTCTGTATTACCTCGGCGCGGAAGGACCAGACGAGAATACCCGACTGTGCCGTATCGACATTGGAAGCATTGAGATATCCGTCGAGGACGGTGTGAGTGAGTATGAGCTTGGGCGCGATGTTGAAGCGGGCGAGTCCGAGGTATACTCATTCCACACGGACAGTCAGACGATATACGGCGCAAACGGCGCCTCCGCCCCACTCGCGGAGTGGGCGGACTTTACCGACGGCGGATACTCCGCGCTCACCGAGAGGATATGCCACATCGGCGACGGTTTCTCTATTGGCTTTCGGCTGAACGAGGACGACAAGGTAAGCGAGGTCCTTATCCGCGATCACAGCTCCGGATCAGCGACCGTCCTCCCGACGCTCCCCGCACTATAAGAAAAGCTGCACACCCAAACGCAGGTGTGCAGCAATTTTTTTATCCGACCGCGGCGATGTTGTCGTCAACAAGGATGAGACTTCCGTCCTTGCCGCTCTGGGTCAGCAGCCTGTTGACTCGCAGCCCTTCAGCCGTGTGGAAGCTTATCATGAGATTCGGCATGCCGTCCGGGATATCAGCCTTGAGCTGGAGCGCGCAGTCGTTCATATAGCTGCAGTTCCAAAGATGCTCCGTCTCGTAGAAGGTCCCGCTGTAGTCAATATAGCTGACCTTGGATATCCTGACGTCGTACACGGGTCCGCCGGCAACGATGAAAAGCTCCGTTCCCTGTTCACCGGCGACCACCTTGTCGACGACCTCCATGGAGCCGTCCTTAAATTCACTCTGCGGTACTACGCTCAGCTCGCCCGTTCCCTCGTACTGCACAGGGAGGTACTTTTCGTCGATAAGCCCGTCAAGCTCGCTGTATGAGACCTCGAACATCTTTATCCCCTCGGCATAGCTTGCTATCTCATAGAGGTCGGGGAAGATAACGATACCGCTGCGGCTCAGGTACCATGAGCCGTTTCTGAGGAGTCCGAGCAGCATTTCGTCGGTTATCTCCATCGCAGGCTGCTCGCTTCCCTCGAGCGCTGCCTTCATGCGCTCAAGCAAGGTCTTTCTGAGTTCCTCGGGCTTCGCCGAGAGATCGTCAAGCGAAATGAGGGAGCCGTCCTCGGTGCTGAAGGTGTAGCCTCTGTAGCCGTAGCTGCCGTGCGCGCCGCCTGTGTAGGTGGACGTACTGTAAAGGAGCGACAGCACCGTATCGTCCGCGCGCTCAATGCTCACGGTACGGTTGGAGCTCATTTCAAGATTTACGTCCGCGCCGGTCTCGTAGGCATATGTATAGTTATCCGTGGCAAGCTCCAGCATCATGTTCAGTCCGTTGCTGGTGCCGTCGCCGTAATCGTTGCCGGTATAATATGTCTCGTCCAGCATGGCTATGTACTCGTTTATCGCGTTCGCGGCGTCATCGCGGCCGCTGATGTCGATAAATGGCGTCTCATACGAGAAGTCAAGTATCAGAGTATCGCCCTCCGCGGGGTCATAGTGCAGCTCCTCGGTCTTTGTGATCTTGGCTATCACCTTTGCGGTGGGGCCGGCCGCCTTCTCGGGTGCGGGTTCCTCAGTCGGCACGGGCGTCTCGGCAGGCTGCTCCGCGGCGTCCGCAGCAGGCAGTGCGGGCAGTTCGATCCCTCTGAGCCTGTCAAGCTGATCACAGCCGCTGAGAGCCGCGACCATGACCAACGCAAGTATGAGCGAAACTGTTTTTTTCATCTTCATCATCCTTTCGCATATCTGACGGGAAACGGGCGGTAATGTTCCCCGCTCATATTTCATCAAACGGTACGCTGCGCGCCATAGAGGCGTTAGTGTACCTTTTATCGTCTGTGACTTCCTTAATTATTGCCACGCTGTCAGGGAAACTTATCTCCTGCGCTTCGTCGGAAAGCTCGATCTCCATGACTGCCCTGTCGCTCCAGAACGGATATACGTCGATCTCAAAACGCTGTGAACGGTAACTCAGGCAATAGCGCCTTTTGAGTATCGGCTTTCTCTCCGTGTCAGCGCGCTCGAGCAGGCGGGTATACTCCTCCTCGCTTATTTCGTTCTCGATCTCTATCCGGCGGACGTCGCTGATATGCTTTTTTCGGGTGTGCGTGTAAACGTACTTTCCGTCGCCGCCGCGCTTTCGCACCCTTTCGGAGTAGCCCTTTTCTCCGCCGGTGAGGTAGGTCTGGACGATCTCGCTCACGCTCTCACAGGCATTGAGCAGCCGCGTGTCGGGATATCTTATAAGGAACTTACGCTCTATCTCATATGTATCCGGTCCCATTTTTCTGCCCTTCTGATTTGATGCTTTCATTATAATACCAAGATGTGAACAAATCAAGATAGCTGCGCCTCCGTACATATTCCGAAGATGATTGTCATTATACGACAATGTTAATATTGCAACGTACCAATATATAGTGTATAATGACGTCTGGTAGCACGACCAAAACATATGAGAGGTGTATAAAATGGCTAACAGACCCAACATTCTCAAGCTTGCTACAAAGATAAGTCTTGAGAGCATGACCTATACCGGCATCACCTATAACGACCCCGAGTATAAGATACTTGAGCCTATCGTTACCGACGACATGTGCGCTACCATGATGCACATGCGCCTGGAGACTCCCCGCACCGTCGAAGAGATCGCAAGACGCTCCAAGAAGTCCGTTGAGTTTACCGCCGCCTCCATTGAGGCTCTTGTCAAGGCTGGTATCGTCCGTCCCAGAAACACCCCCGACGGCGTCGGCTATTACTACCCCATTTGGGTCCCCGGCATCATGGAAGGCATGCTGAGCAACAACGAGATGTGCGAAAAGTACCCCATTCTCGGCGAATGCTTTGAGGAATACACCCGCAGAAGGATCGAAATGCTCGCGCCCATGCTTGGCCGCGGTATGTCCTTCATGCGCGTCATGCCCGTCATGAGCGCCATCGAGAACAACACCAAGACCGCCTCCTATGACGAGATATCCACCCTCATCGAAAACGCCGAGTACATCTCCGTCGGCCCCTGCTCCTGCCGCCGTTCCCGCCGCCTGATGGGCGAGGGCTGCGGACACCTTGAGGACGACATGTGCATGTACCTCAACAGCAACGCACTCACCTACTCAAAGAATGGTGAACACCGTCTTATCTCCAAGGAAGAGGCCTACGAGGTCCTCAAGCGTGCCGAGGATAACGGTCTCGTACACGAGATCAACCAGGCCCCAGGCTTTGAGGATGCCACCGCCATCTGCAACTGCTGCGGCTGTTCCTGCTTCTCGCTGCGCATTGCCGAGTATTTCCGCAAGCCGGACGGCATGCGTTCCAACTACAAGGCCGTTGTCGACAAGGCTAACTGCGTCGCCTGCGGTCAGTGCGTCGAGAACTGCCAGACCAACGCTCTCAAGCTCGGCCAAAAGCTCTGCGAGATCAATCCCACCGAGCATGTCGACGTCAACGCCGCCGCCAAGAGCAGCATGCTTAAGAAGTCCACCTACAACGTCGACTTCCGCACCAACCGTACCGACGTTACCGAGACCGGCACCTCTCCCTGCAAGACCGCCTGTCCCGCTCACATCCCCGTACAGGGCTACATAAAGCTCGCCTCTCAGGGCCGATACACCGAGGCACTTGAGCTTATCAAGAAAGAGAATCCTTTCCCCGCGGTCTGCGGCCGTATCTGCAACAAGGCCTGCGAGGACGCCTGCACCCGCGGCAGCATTGACAACCCCGTCGCCATTGACGATATCAAGAAGTTCATTGCCGAAAAGGATCTCAGCGCCGAGACCCGCTTCGTCCCCAAAATGCTCAACCAGACCGGCAGACCCTATGAAGAGAAGATCGCCGTTATCGGCGCAGGTCCTGCGGGTCTGAGCTGCGCGTACTACCTCGCCGTCAAGGGCTATCCCGTGACCGTTTTTGAAAAGGAAAAAATGCTCGGCGGCATGCTCACCATGGGTATCCCCTCCTTCCGTCTTGAGAAGGACATCATCAACTCCGAGATCGACGTACTCCGTGAGCTTGGCGTTGAGTTCAAGACCGGCGTGGAAGTCGGCAAGGACGTCACTCTTGACGCCCTCCGCGCCGAGGGCTACAAGGCGTTCTACCTCGGTATCGGCGCTTCCAAGGGCGTTTCCGTCGGCTGCAAGGGCGACGATCTGCCCGGCGTGTTCACCGGTATCGACTTCCTCCGGGCCGTCAATCTCGGCGAGAAGCCCGAGATCGGCGCGAAGGTCGCCGTCATCGGCGGCGGCAATGTTGCCATCGACGTCGCCCGCACCGCGGTCCGTCTCGGTGCTGAGGATGTGACCGTCATTTACCGCCGCGGCCGTGATGAAATGCCCGCCGCCGACGATGAGATCGCAGAGGCCGAGGAGGAGGGCGTCAAGTTCAGATTCCTCGCCGCCCCCGTTGAGATACTCGGCAGCGGCAAGGTCGAGCAGCTCATGGTCGAGCTTATGGAGCTTGGCGCGCCCGACGAAAAGGGCCGCAGGAAGCCCGTCGGCACCGGCAAGTTTGAGTTTGTCGCGGTAGACAGCGTTATCTCCGCCATCGGTCAGAGGATAGACCTCGGCGGCATAAGCCTGAACACCGGCGCTAAGGGCAACGTCATTGCCGACGCCTTCACCTACCAGACCTCCGTTCCCGATATGTTCGCGGGCGGCGACGCCGTCACCGGCCCGAAGTTTGCTATCGACGCCATCGCGGCCGGCAAGGAAGGCGCCGTCTCCATCCACCGCTATGTACACAAGGGTCAGACCCTCACCTTTGGCCGTGACCGCCGCGACTACAGGGCCTTCGACAAGTCCAACGTCGCCTTCTCCGTCGAGTCCTTTGACTCCACGCCGAGACAGAAGGCCGTCTCCGGCGCGGTGGAGGAAGCAAAGAAGACCTTTAAGGATCTCCGCGGCGTGCTTACCGAGGATCAGATAAAGAAGGAAGCAGACCGCTGCCTCGGCTGCGGCGCGGCAGTTGTGGACGATTATATGTGTATTGGCTGCGGTATCTGCACCACAAAGTGCAAGTTCGACGCTATCCACCTCGAAAAGGTCAGCGATTACGTTGGCGGCAGCTACTTCAAGACTCTCGGACGCATTGTCGGCAATGTCCCCGCGGTAGTCAGCTCCGTTGTCTCCAACAAGATAAAGTACAAGAAGTAAAATGCACGAGATAGGTATTGTAAGAGTCATGTGCAGCACGGTTCTCGACTATGCAAAGGAAAACAACGTACAGAGCATAGCCGAGATCGTCTGCGAGGTCGGCGAACTTTCGCTGGTCATTCCCGAATATGTTGAAAAGCTTTACCCGGCAGTCGCCAAGGGTACGCCGCTCGCCGAAACAAAGCTCATCCTTGAGCCGGTCCCCGGACTTGCAGAGTGCGACGACTGCGACGAGATATTCAACGTGGTCGAAAACGAGGGCTACTGTCCGAATTGCGGCAGCTTTGACAAGACCGTTCTCTCCGGCAAGGATTTCAGCATTAAGGAGATCCATGTAAAAGAATAGAGAATAAAAACATACAGAGGCGGGGGTGATCCCCCGCCTCTGTATGTTTATTTCTCGCACTGCTTGCCGGTATGGTCTATGACATAGTCCCCCGTGAGCAGCATTTGCGACACGGGAATAAATTTGTAGCCGTCCGCGATCAGCTTCTCGATTATTCCCGGCAGCGCCTCGGGCGTGTTTTCCGCCGCGTTGTGGAACAGCACAATGCTCCCGGGCTGCACCTTGCTCACGACACGGTTGGTTATCTCATCCGCCGATATTCCCTTCCAGTCGAGGCTGTCGACGTCCCACTGTATCGCCGTCATGCCGATACTGCTCACCGCCTTGATCACATGGTCGTCATACTCGCCGTAGGGGCAGCGGAAGAGAGTAGGCTTTTTCCCCGTGAGCGTCTCTATCTTGCTGTTGCACTTTTCTATGTCGGCTACAATCTGATCCTCGCTCAGCTTTGAAAAATGTGCATGGCTCGAGGAATGGTTCATAACGTCGTGCCCGGCCGCACCGAGAGCCGCGACCGACTCCGGGTACCGGTCAACCCAGTCGCCCACGAGGAAAAACGTGGCCGTTATGCCGTATTTGCCGAGAATGTCTATAAGCAGCTGTGTATCCTCGTTGCCCCATGCCGCGTCGAAGGTGATGGAAACGACCTTGTCGTCACGCTGGACGCAGTATACGGGCAGCTGGCGCTTTGTCGCCGAGGCACCCACTATCGCCGGGTTGTTCACAAGCCAGAACACGAGGACTATCGCAAGTACAAGGGAGATGCCGGAAAGAATTTTTTTGTTTTTTGCTGCAAATGCTCTGATATCGATCAAGCTCATCACTCCTTTTTGTACATACTATGAGGCTTTGGTTTTCAATATAATCACATTAGGGCGTCCCGTTTTGCCGCGTTTCGACTCTGTCCTTACGCACCTCCGTGCAATGTCAAAAAATGCTGGTAAAGCATATGGATTTTTCGTGACATTTTGAAGCGGATATGTTATCATACGTTCGGATAGGTTAAAAAAATAGCGCTAAGTTACGAAAGGGAGACACGCACATGGTTACCAACAAAGAAAACCTCTTCAAGCTCGGCAAAAAGATGACCGACCGCATTCCCTATAAGCTCGGCCTCAAGCCGATCACCGAGGACGAGCCTGAATACTGGGGACTCGCTAAGGTGCTTGACGACGACATGGTCAGTATCGCTCTGAGCATGAAGTCCAAGCGCGTACCCATGACCCTCGAGGAGATCTCCAAGTCCTCCGGCTGGGACGTTGAAAAGCTCGAGCCGAAGCTTCAGGAGATGGCCACCATCGGTCTTATCGAATACAACTGGGAAAACGAGGATCGCCACAAGCAGTACGTTCTGCCGCTGTTCGTTCCCGGCGCGGCCGAGTTCCTCAACATGAGGATGTCGACCGTTTCCGAGCATCCCGAGGTGTGCGAGTTCTTCAACGCGATGACCACGAAGCCCCTCGACGCCGTGACCAAGCTCATCCCTCCCGGCGGAGCCGGTGTCGGCATGCATGTTATCCCCGTTGAAAAAGCCATTCCGACCGAGTCCAAGTCCGTCAGCGTCGAGCATCTTTCACACTGGCTGAAGAAATACGACTACTATTCTATCGGCGTCTGCTCCTGCCGCCGCTCCCAGAGCGTGCGCGGCGAGGGCTCCGGCGAGATCGCCGACCACTGGTGCATTGCCGTTGGCGACTGTGCGAGATACTGCGACGAGACCGGCAAGGACGGCTATACCGCTACATACGAGCAGGTGATGGACGTTCTCCGCCGCGCCGAGGAAGAGGGCTATGTCCACCAGATCACCAACATAGACGGCGAGGACAAGATATTTGCCATCTGCAACTGCGCCCCCGGCGTCTGCTACGCCCTGCGTACCTCCCAGCTCTATAATACCCCCAACCTCTCCCGCAGTGCCTACATCGCCCATGTCGACAAGGAAAAGTGCGTGGCCTGCGGCAAGTGTGTAGAGGTCTGCCCCGCCGGCGCGGCGAAGCTCGGCCAAAAGCTCTGCACCAAGGACGGCCCCGTGAAGTATCCCAAGCAGGAGCTTCCCGACGCCTCCCACTGGGGTCCCGAAAAGTGGAATCCCAACTATCGTGACGATAACCAGATAAACTGCTACGACACCGGTACCGCCCCGTGCAAGACCGCCTGCCCCGCACATATCGCCGTTCAGGGCTATATCAAGATGGCGGCTCAGGGCAGATATCTTGACGCGCTCAAGCTCATAAAGCAGGATAACCCCTTCCCCGCCGTCTGCGGCAGCATCTGCAACCGCCGCTGTGAGGAGGCCTGCACCCGCGGCAACGTGGATAACCCTGTCGCCATCGACGAGATAAAGAAGTTCATCGCCGAGCAGGAGCTGAGCGCAGAGAAGCGTTATATCCCGCCCCTGCGCACGAAGAGAGCCACTCTCGAGCCGTACCCCCAGAAGATCGCCGTCATCGGTGCCGGCCCTGCCGGTATGAGCTGTGCATACTTCCTCGCAAACATGAGCTACAAGGTCACAGTGTTCGATAAGAACGCAGTCCCCGGCGGTATGCTCACCCTCGGTATTCCGTCCTTCCGCCTTGATAAGGATGTTGTCAACGCGGAGATCGACGTCCTCCGTCAGATGGGCGTTGAGTTCAGGTGCGGCGTCGAGGTCGGCAAGGACATCACCATCCAGCAGCTTCGCGAACAGGGCTACAAGGGCTTCTTCCTCGCCATCGGCGCTCAGAAGTCCGCGCCTCTCGGAGTAAAGGGCGACGATCTCGCCGGAGTGTTCGGAGGAATCGACTTCCTGCGTGAGGTAAATCTCGGCAGCAAGCCCGAGATCGGCGCGAAGGTCGCCGTAATCGGCGGCGGCAATGTCGCCATGGATGTCTGCCGCACGGCGATCCGTCTCGGCGCAGATGAAGTCTATGTCATCTACCGCCGCTCGCAGGACGAGATGCCCGCGGATAAGGAAGAGGTCGCCGAGGCCATGGCCGAGGGCGTCAAGTTCCGCTTCCTGAACGCCCCCGCCGAGATACTCGGCGAAAACGGCAGGGTCAAGGCTCTCAAGGTCGAGATCATGGAGCTTGGCGAGGCCGACGAAAAGGGCCGCAGAAAGCCCGTCGGCACCGGCAGATTCGAGGAGATCGAAGTCAGCGCCGTCATCGGCGCCATCGGTCAGAAGATCGTCCTCGGCGGTATCGACGCTGAGGGCATGGTCATGAACCTCAACGGCACCATTGCCGCCGACCCCGTGACCCTTCAAACTGCCCAGCCCGACATTTTTGTCGGCGGCGACGTATACACCGGCCCGAAGTTCGCCATTGACGCCATTGCCGCCGGCCGCGAGGGCGCCGTCTCCCTCCACCGCTTTGTACACGAGGGGCAGAGCCTTACCATCGCGCGCAACCGCCGTCACTTCATCGAGCTTGACAAGAATAACGTCGTCATCCCGGTCGACGGCTTTGACTCCGCAAAGCGTCAGTCTGTTGCCCACGACGCCTCCAAGGCAAAGACCTTCAGCAACGACCGCATCACCTTCACCGAAGAGCAGGTCAAGAAGGAGGCCGCGCGCTGCCTCGGCTGCGGCGCAACGGAGGTCGACGAGAATCGCTGTCTTGGCTGCGGTCTTTGCACGACCCGCTGCGAGTTCGACGCCATACACCTCAGCCGTGACCTGCCCGAGGCTTCCACCATGGTCAAGGCCGAGGACAAGGTCGGCGCTCTGCTGCCCTATGTTGCAAAGCGCGCCGCAAAAATACTCATCAACAGGAAAAAGTAATGCACGAATTAGGTACGATAATCTACGTCATTGACACTATTGAAAAGCTCGCCGCGGAGGAGAACCTGACGGCAGTCGGCTCCATAACCCTGCAGGTCGGCG
Organism: uncultured Oscillospiraceae bacterium; assembly: GCA_934573855.1. GTDB lineage: Bacteria > Bacillota > Clostridia > Oscillospirales > Oscillospiraceae > Limivicinus. Next base: position 192,570 of record CAKTMF010000003.1, read on the forward strand.
AGGTCAGCGGTATCGTCCCCGATTACCTGACCGATTTCTGGCTGTACGCACGCAAGAAGTCCGAGCTTTTGAAGGAAACCGAACTCAAGATCGAAACGCTTCCCGCGGTCACGTTCTGTCAGGACTGCAAGAAGACATACCCCACTGTTCAGTACGCAAAGAAATGTCCTCACTGTCAGAGTGAGAACACGTTTCTTGTCGTGGGCAATGAGTTCACCATCAAAGAAATAGAAGCAATGTAGCAAAAAACACCGGGACCGGTCTTTTACGACCCATCCCGGTGTTTTTTATTTGTCTGAGCTTTCTTCCGTGAAGCGCTCCCTCGTGCCGCCCTCGCGGTGGATGGTGAGGATATGGCAGCAGCCGGCTCCGAGGCATGACTCGATACCTGTCTTGAAGTCTTCAAGCATATCGTTCGGTACGAACGCCTGTATCGTCCCCGCAAAGCCTCCGCCATGCACACGGCACGCCCCTCTGCCGTTGAGCAGCCTGCCGCACAGCGCGAGCGCTACGGCAAGCTCCTGATGTCTCGTGCTGCCGGCGGGCGTGATGTTCTGAAGAAGCGTCCATGAGGATGTCCCCGATCCGTTGACAAGGCGCAGAAATTCGTCAAACCGGCCGGCTTCAAGCGCCGCTGTCTCCGCGTCGACACGGCGGTTTTCGTCGTAGATATGCATGGCTCTCAGGACGGCTCTGTCCCCGGCAAATTTTCTTGCGCCCGAAATGCCGAAGTAAAATTCCTCCTCCGGCACCTCCCGAAGATATTTTTTCCCGAAATACCCGCACAGCCTTGAAAGCTCAGCGGGTATCGCCGCGTATTCATCGGTCAGTCCGGCGTGATCGGCGCCGCTCTCGATTATGCACAAGCTGTGGCCGAAGCCGCCAAAGTCCGCGCATACGGGCCTGATAACGGGATCTTCGGGGGCCGTGAAGTCTATCGCTATCGTTCCCCCCACCGCGCAGGCGGTCTGATCCATAAGACCGCTGGGCTTTCCGAAGAATACGTTCTCGGCATACTGCCCTATACGAGCGATCTCGACAGGCGTGAGGCCGAACTCTCCGAGGTCATTTATCACGGTCCCTATAAGGACCTCGAACGACGCGGAGGAGCTGAGACCGCTGCCGGGGAGGACGTCCGACGAAACATATGCGTCAAAGCCGCCGACGCCAAAGCCCCGCATGGCAAAGCCCGCCGCAACGCCCCTGACCAGCGCGGCGGTCGTTCCCCGCTCCGCCGTAACGGGCGAAAGCTCGCTGAGGTCTATTTCGAAATAGTCATAGCCCTCGGACTTTACGCGGATAACGCCGCTGTCGTTCGGAAGCACCGCAGCCCTGCTCAGCAGTTCGACCGCTGCCGCAAGTACTTTGCCGTGCTGGTGGTCGGTGTGGTTGCCGCAGATCTCGGTCCTTCCCGGAGCGGAGTAGAGTCTTTCCGGCGTCCGGCCGGGATAAAAGCTCTCAAACTTTTCTTTTATGCCGTTCATTATCTGTCCATTCTCACGCGCAGGACACCGATATCGCTCGTCACCCACAGGCCGTAATCGTACTCGTCGCCGTTTCTGATGATATTGACCTTATACTCGCCGTCGGCAGTAAACTCTCCCTCAGTTACGGAGAGGTACCCCTGTGAGCGCGTATTGAGAAAATCCCCGGCGTGTACCGCGCTGGTAAGCTCCTCAAGCGAGAATTTCGGGTAAAGCCTCAGCTTGTACGCGTCGCCGGTCAGATAGAACTCTCCGTTCCCGGCGTCCACGATAAAGCCCTTCGCCCTGTAGCCGTCATAGCTTGAGGCCATATGGCGGTTGTCCATGCGTCTGACATTTCCGCCGTTGATGGGCGCAGACTCCATGTTGAGAAACTCGATCTCGCCGATATAGCTGCCGAAATCAAATACCTGATTCGCCGCTCCTTCATACTGCGCGACCGCATACAGTCTGCCCGTACCCTGATACTTTTCTATAAGGTGCTTTGAGTGCCTGAGTATGGTATAGGAATCGGCTATCTCGCGCAGGAGCGCAGACTTTTTCGCGCCCTCCGCGCCGGAGGCCGCCATTGTGCAGAGCGCAGCCCTGTCCGCGGCGGCGGAGAGGATATCTATCCCAAAGGTGTGAACGCCGGTCAATCCGTATTCCGCGACGGCACGCATTGAGTTCGTCATGGAAAGCGGCATTGGAGAGGATTCCGGCAGATGGAAAATGTTCCCCTCCCCGGAGTACGTTCTGAAAAGCTCCTCCACCTCCCGGTAATCGGATACATAGATATCCGGGGCGATGGCGTCAACATGCTTCAGAAGGTGCTTCCAGAAGCGAAATGTCTTTGTTACCGCGCCGCCCGAGGGATAGTTCGTGCCCGGTATGTGGGCGTACATCTCGCCAAGCCATACGTTTATGTACATGGGGAGGTCAAGTACCCGCTTGCCGGCCTCGGCGATATCGTCGATGTAGTGCGCGATATGATACGCGGTGAAAAACTCCGCGGCGTAGAATCCGAAGGTCTCCTCCCATGTGCCGTCCGCGCCGATGAACTCTGCGGCGTCGGCAGGAATGCGCCCCTTGAAAAGTTTGGTAGACTGCGGAGAATAGTCTCTTGCCGCGCCGATAAGTCCCGGCTCGTTTTCGATCTGGATGCCGATAACGCAGCCGTCCGCGTTATTGCGGGCTATGTGTCCGCACAGCTCGCAGAACGCGCGCATGTCGGCTTTTTTCGTCTCCTCGCAGATTGGAGAAAGAGACCGTATCTCCGCGCCGTCATTCGCCTTAGCCCAGAGGAAGCGCTCCTTCTGCAGCTTGACCCACTCGGGGACATAGTGGGAGTTTCCGTTCTTCCACGTTCCAAACCAGAGGACAACGAGCCTCAGACCGCTGCGCCGTGCAAGCTCCATAAGCATGTCTATCTGCGCAAAGTCGTAAGCTCCCTCCTCCTTTTCAAAGAGTTCCCAGTGGACGGGCGCGGCAACGGTATTGAGTCCAAGTCCCACGCAGGTCTTAAAGGCCTTTTCCGTGAGCGTGGGGTCGGAGCTTGTGGAGTTATTCAGCTGTCCGCCGATGGAGAAGAACGGCTTTCCGGCTACATGAAAAAGTGAATCCATTGAAATACCTCGATTATCATAATTCAAAGCTGATGACCTCGGCCTCCCACGCGCCGAGAGTCAGCTTGCCGTCTCCGAGACCGTGCGTTTTCATTGTTGAGATGACGGTCCCGCAATTTTTATACTCCGCCGGCAGCGTGACCGTTATCTCCTTATCGGAGAAGTTGCCGGCAATGAGCCAATGCTCGCCGTCAAGGTGCTTTTCAAAGGCAAAGAGCGTCTCGTCCTCGGGCCACAGGAGCTTAAATTCTCCGTAAGGCATGATCAGATTATGCTTGCGAAGCTCGATAAGTCTGCGGTAATACCAGTAGACCGAGTCGGGGGCGGCCATCGCGGAGGCAACGTTTATCTCTTTATAGTCGGGGTTCAGCATTATCCACGGCTCGCCGGTGGTAAAGCCGCCGTTTTTGCTGTCGTCCCACGGCATGGGTACGCGGGCGTTGTCGCGAGCCTTGCGCCATATGGCCTGCCACATAAAGTCCTCGGGTGCGCCGGTGTTGCGGCAGTCGTTCACAAAATTCAATATCTCAACGTCCCTGAGCTGATCGACCGAGGTCCACGGCACGTTCACCATACCGATCTCCTCGCCCTGATAAATAAACGGAGTGCCGTGCAGATTGTGCAGTATCGTGCCGAGCATTTTTGCGCACTGTACGCGGTAACGCTCGTCGGTCGTACCGAAGCGTGAGAGTGCGCGGGGCTGGTCCTGATTTGACCAGAAAAGGCCGACCCAGCCGTCTCCGATCCCGGTCTGCCACTTTGCGAGCTTTTCCTTGAGTTCCGGCAGCTTCCACGGGCGGTAGTACCACTTGCCCAGCGGCTGCGCGTCCATGTCGATATGCTCAAAGGAGAACACCGCGTCGATCTGGCGCTTTTTTCCGGAGGTGTATTTTACGCCCTCCTCCAGCGGCATGGCGCAGCACTCACCCACGGTAAACACATCCCTGTCTCCGTAGGTCTTTTCGGCCATCTCCTCAAGAAGCTCATGTATGGGCGGCACGTTGCTCATATGCTCGGTGGGGAAAACGTAGCCGTTCATGTCCACCGGGCCGGAGGCGTCGGGCAGTCCCTTGGTCTTGCAGAGGAGATTGATGACGTCCATGCGGAAGCCGTCCGCTCCCCTCTCGAGCCACCAGTTCATCATGGAGTATATCTCGTCCTTGACCTCCGGGTTTTCCCAGTTCAGATCCGGCTGTCTTTTTGAGAACAGGTGCAGATAATACTCTCCTGTCGGTTCGTTGTACTCCCACGCAGAGGGCGTGAAGAACGACGACCAGTTGTTCGGCTCTTTTCCGTCCTTTCCGTCGCGCCAGATGTAATAGTCGTGCTTGGGATTATCGCGGTTTTTTCTTGCCTCGATGAACCACGGGTGTTCGTCGGAGGTGTGATTCACGACGAGGTCCACAAGGAGCTTGATGTCATGCTCGTGGAGCTTATCGCGAAGCTCCTCCCAATCCGCGAGGGTGCCGAAGCCCTCATAGATATCCCGGTAGTCGGAGATATCATAGCCCATGTCATCCTGCGGGGACTTGAACACGGGGCCGAGCCATATCGCGCCGACGCCCAGCTCAACGAGATAGTCTATCCTGTTGATAATACCTCTGATATCGCCGAAGCCGTCCCCGTTAGAGTCCTGAAAGCTGCGCGGATATATCTGATAGAAAACGCATTCCTTCCACCAGTGACGTTTGATAGGCTCCATTTCACAGTCCCCCTTGACTTTCATATTTGTGTGCAGCACCTTACAGGACGATCTCTCCGCCGCTTTCGGCAGACCTATATATCCCGTCGATGATTTTCTGCACGGTGTAGACGTTTCTTTCGTTTGTGATGGTTTTTCTGTGCGCCTCGACACAGGAAATAAAGTGCGCAGTCTCGTTCATGAAGCCATCCGTCCATGCGTCGCCGCGCATGAACCGGGGCTGATAGTCAGTGAGATAGCCGTCGTCCTCGCCGTATATCACAAACGGGTTCAGGCTCGCGCCCTCCTTCGTGCCGTACAGCTTGATGTTGAGATCCTCGTCCGGCCCGTTTATCGCCCAGCTGACGGTGACGGTCATGCTCTTGCCCTGCTCAAAGCGGACAAGCGCCGTGAGAGCATCCTCCACGTCCATCGGCCCGCTGGTCGGGGCAACGGAGCCGTAGCTGGCAATACCCTTGGCATAGACCTTGCCGAGACGGCTGTGAGCGACCGCGCTGACCGCCGTGGGTTCGGGACAGCCCATCAGGTACCACGCCGTATCGATGGCATGAACGCCGATATCTATGCCTGGGCCGCCGCCGGAGAGGGCCTTCTGGGAGAACCACGGATTTGCCGGGACGCCTCTTCTGCGTATCCAGCGGCAGTCGCAATGATAGATGTCCCCCATCCTGCCGTCGCTCCGCCGCCGGTCAAGTATCAGGGCCTCGGTACGGAAGCGATTGAGCATGCCAAGCATGAAAATGACGTCGTTCTCCTCGACCGCGGCGACTATTCTCTCGGCCTCGGCGGCAGAGACGGCCATCGGCTTTTCAAGGAAAATATTCTTGCCCGCGTTTGCCGCCGCGACGGCCATGGAGGCGTGCATATCCGTGCGCGTGCATATGGAGACCGCGTCCGCGTCGGCCTCGCGGAGAAGCCTTTCATAGTCGTCGTAGGCCTCCGCCCCGAGCTGCGCGGCAATGCGCTCAGCCTTTTCTATATGCCGGTCATAGACCGCAGTGATCTTCGCACCGTTTTTTGTAAAGCAGGGTATGTGCTGGTTCTGCGCAATTACCCCTGTTCCGATGATAGCAAGCTTCATTCTCAGCCCTCGTGCCACAGCTCGTCTACGCGGACGACTCTTCCCTCCCTCGCGGAAAGAAGCACGGCGGCGCAAAGAGCCATTGTATTCATATTATCCTTGAGCGTCGGGAGCGCGGAAAATTTTTCACCGCCGAGCGCATGCACCAGCTCGCGCAGGATACCCGCGCGGTCAAAGCCGGGGAAGCCGGTCTCTTCAACGGCCGGTATCTCTCCCGGATGGTCGATCGCGGGGTAAAGCTCCATCTCCGGACGACCGGACAGCCATCTGACCAGCCCCTTAGACCCCTGCACCTGCCAGTCGCCCTGAAACTCCGTCTCCGCGCCGACCGAGCTCATATGATTCGAGAAACAGGCTCGCACACCGTTTTCAAACTCGATGGTGACAAAATAGGACTCAGGCCCATTTGTGATCGCCCACTTTGGGTTCCACGCGTTTGCGTAAACGGTCTTTGCGTTGCTGCCCGTCAGAAAGCGCATCATGTCATAGTGATGTACGGCGCACTCATAGGTCTGCATGCACACCTGCGAGCCTCTCCAGCCCTGTATGTTCCAGACATGCTCCTCGGGATCGGTCGACTTGCCCGTGCGGTAGTCGACCTGAATAAACTGAAGCTCGCCGAGCTTCCCGTCCTCGAAGCCCTCCTTCATCTGCCACAGCTCCTTGCGGAAGCGGTAGTTGTGACTGACAAAGACCTTTTCTTTACGCCCTTCCATCCAACGGAAGAACTCCTTGGCCTCGTCAAGATCGTCACAGAGCGGTTTTTCTATCAAAACATTTTTGCCGGCAAGGACCGCCTTCTTCGCAAACTCTATGTGGGCGTAATGCGGCATGACGATAATGACCACATCCGCGTCGACCTTGAGCGCCTCGTCGATATCGGTAAAGCACCTGCTGTCGGGCAGATCCCACTTTTCCTTCGCCTTGCTGAGGGTCTTTTCCGTTTTTACGCACAGAGCGGCAAGCTCGGAATCCGGATCCTTGTTGATAAAATCTATCCAGCTCTCGCCCCAATAGCCGTAGCCTAACTGAATTATTTTCATTTTTTCTCCTAACGCTGCAACTGATTTACAAGGCAGAGCAAGGTCATAGGCGCCGCTCTGCCTTGTCGGTCAATATTTCTCTACCAGCTTCTGCATGAAATCAACGAACTGATATGTGCATTCACGGTCAAACTGGTGCATTTCCTCAAGGCAGTTATAGTGCTTTTCGGGCAGGATGAACGCGGGTTCAGCCATGAGTATCATGTTCTGCTTTCTCTTTGCCTTCTCGCAGATGGCCTTCATTATAACGTCAAAGTCAATAATTCCCTCGCCGAGAAGGCAGCCCTTGAGGATCATGGGCATATCCTGCCACAAATGCTCGAACACAGGGTTATCAATGACCTTAAAATCCTTGAAATGCGCCGCGACGGCCCACGGCGCGAGATACTCGACATCCGCCATCGGGTCGCAGCATATGACAGCGCCGTTGCCGATATCGAACATTCCGCCGATGTTGGGATGATCCACCTCTTCAAGGATAGATGCGATCTCCCTGCCGGTAAAGTCGCAGTGGTTTTCATAGGCCATCATGATATCCGTACCCTCAAGGCAGCGTCCAAGCTCCTTGAGATTTCCGACCACGAACTTCTTTACCTCGTCAAAGCTCACTGCTTTGTTATATCGGCTGTACTTGGTCTCAAGTCTGCCGTATCCGCCGCCGAGAGTGTTGATACCGAAAATGTCGCATATCTCGATAATCTTGTCAAGATAGCGGTGCGCGGCCTCGACGCTCATCGCCGAGGGGCCGTTCACGGGGTGGTCCGCGCCGGACAGGCTCATCATCGGGATACAGTAGCAGACATAGTGTACGTCCGCCTCCTTCGCGAGCGCTGCCATCTCTCTTACATAGCCCATGTCGGCAAATTCGAGATATCCGCCGTCGTACTTCTCGCCCTCAGGTATCTTTTCGACCGGCATCATGGACAGAGAGTGCGCGTTCATGCGGCGGCATTCATTTATATACCACTCGAAGGACTCGCGGCCGGGCTTCAGGCTCTCCGGGCAGCGGTTGGCAAACTGCTGAAAGCCTACTTTAAAATTAAAGCTGTTGTTCATATCATAACTCCTCGGAAGCGTTTATCAGACGCCCAGCTTATCAAGAGGAATAGGCTCAAAGGTGGACTTGATGTCCACGACATGACCCTCCTCCGCGGACTTGTACGCCGCCTCGATTATCTCGATGACGTGGCGGGCATGCTCGGCGGTGCAGTAGGGTTCGACACCGTTGAGTACCCAGTCGGCGAGCTGGTTTATGTCCTCGTAGATGTGCGGCTCGCCAAGCGTAGTCTGGTGGTCGGTCAGATGCGGGAGACCCATGGTGCTTCTCACGCGCTCCATGTCGAATTTGTTCGGGTCAAACAGCGTGACGACGCCGTTTTTGCCGTATATCTTGCCGTCCTGTATCTTTCCCTCGGTCCCGAAGATCATGGACATGAATCCGTTGCTGTTGCCGAAGTCGTTTTTCAGCGAGGAATATGCCACGCCGAAAAAGCCCTCGCCGAAGTCGAGTATCATCTGGTTTGAGTCGTCGACCTCGGACTCTATCTTCTTGCCGTCGAACTCGAAGTCATGATAGCGCTGGCCGCACATACAGGTGACGCGCTTTACGGGTCCGAAAATGCCCGTCATCACATGCAGCGCGTACACGGTGCAGTCCCAGACGGGGCCGCCGTCCGGCTTCTTGAAGTACCACGAGGGGTCTATCTTGGGCATGCCCTCGCCCATGTCCCTGTTTGCCTGCAGGCAATGCCAGAGCAGAACGCCCTCGGAGCCGCCGATGGTCCACGAGGGGATACCGATCTCGCCGGTGAGGACAGCCTTTCTAACGCGTCTGAGAGCGGGAGCGGTCATCTGTCCGGGGGACGAGACGATCTTTACGCCGTATTTCTCGGCCTCCTCGATAAGCTGCGTCGCCTCGGCCGTAGAGATGGTCATGGTCTTGTTGAAATGTACATGCTTGCCGGCGCGTATCGCCTTCATGCCCTGTTCAAAGTGGACCTTGATCGGCGAAGCCAGAGTTACAAGGTCAACGTCGGGGTCCTTGAGCAGCTCGTCATAGTCGGTATAATATTTCGCGACGCCGAACCTCTCCGCACAGTACTGCGCTCTGCCGGGGACGGGATCCATTACAGCCGCGGTATAGACGAGATCGCCCTTGTCCTCCTCGCAGGTATGCTGAAGCACGGACTGTATACCGGTCGAGCCGCAGCCGACTACACCTATTCCCAACGCCTTTTTGTTTTCCATTGTTCACCCTCCTGTTTTTATTGTTTCGTTTGTCTCAGCCCTTTACCGCGCCGCTGACCGTCATTGCCTTTTCGACCTGCGCGCTGAAAAGGATATAGATTATTATGGTAGGTATACTTGCGATGACCATGGTCGCGCCCATCGCGCCCCAGTCGGTGGTATGCTCGCCCTTAAAGAATATCATGCCGAGCGGCAGAGTCTTTATCGCGTCGCGGTTGAGAAGCACCAGAGCCAGATTGTACTCGTTCCACACATTCATGAACACGAATATCACGACCGTGGAAATAGCGGATTTGACGTTCGGCACGATGACCTTTATAAAGCATGTCCAGAGCGACGCTCCGTCAATGCAGGCCGACTCCTCCAGCTCATACGGCAAACTTCTCATATAGCCGTATATTACCATCACGGCGAACGGAATGTTGAACGCGATGTACGGGACTATTACCGCCCAGAGGGTATTGCTGATGTGCAGGTCCCTTACGAGGACGGCAAGCGGTATCATGATACACTGGAGCGGCAGGAACATGCCGATCATGGTACTCATGCGCAGGGAGTCGCTCCCCTTGAATCTCAGCCGCGCGACTGCGTAGGCAAACATGGTGGAAATAACGACGACCACGGCGATGACCACCAGCGTCACCTTAAGGCTGTTCATGAAATATGTCGGGACATTGAACGTGGTCCACGCCTTGACGTAGTTCTCCCAGTGGAATATCTTCGGGAAGCCAAAGGGATTCGTGACAAATATCTCGCTGTTATTCTTGAACGAATAGAAGAGCATCCACACTATGGGATAGAGACTGATAACAGCATAAAAATAAAGAAATACCCTGAACAGGACTGAACCGACAGTAAACTTTTTTCCCATATCCGCCACCTCAATAAATGATCTGCTCGCGTGCGATGAACCTGTTGACGCAGAACGAGACGATCAGGCTCTGCACGACCAGCAGCACCGCCGCGGCGCAGCCGTAGCCGTACTTGCCCACGACGAAGGCCGAGCGGTACATCAGGAACGTCAGCGTGTAGCTTGCCGTACCGGGACCGCCGCCGGTCATTATGTTCATGACCGCAAAGGAGTTAAGACCGCCGGTGATGGCAATGATGAGGCAGTACTTGTACGCCTCCTGCATGAGCGGGATGGTGATACGCATATGTGCCTTGGGCTTGGAGCAGCCGTCGAGCAGCGCGGCCTCAAAGTAGTCGCTGGGTACGGAGTTCGCGGCGGACAGCAGCAGGATGAACTGATATCCCGCGTACTGCCATGTGCCTACGAAGGCAATGGCTCTGATCGCGGTGTCCTTTCCGCTGAGCCAGTTCTGTCTGTATGCAAGGCCGAGAGCCTCAAATATTTTATTTATAAGTCCGTAGTCCGCATCGTATATCGCCACCCACAGCTGGCAGACGACAGTCACGGAGAGAACTGCCGGAATATAATACGCAATTCTGAAAAATTTCTTTTCGCCTTTGCTCACGCTCTTTACGGCGAACGCAAGCAGCGTCGCGAGCGGTATCTGATAGCAGGTCTGTATCGCCGCGTAGATAATGCCGTTTTTAAGACCCGTGTAAAAAAGAGGGTCCTTGAACAATCTGACGTAATTCTTGATCCCGTTGAACGTGGCTGGGTTCAGTCCGTCCCATGTGGTAAAGCTGTTCCTCACGAGAACGACGAGCGGATAGAACACCATCACTATCATAAAAAGCATGACGGGGGCAATGAACAGGATTATCATCGCCTTGTTGCCGAGATATTTTTTCATAGCAGCTCCTTTTTATCAAGGTTGGGGGAAGGCTGACACCTTCCCCCAAATATTTGCACTATACAGGAGCTTAGCCCTCACATGCAAATGCGACGTTTGCGATAAACTCTTCGGGAGTCATCGTTCCGGCCATGATAGCCTGAGCGCCCTCCGCGACGGCGGTGCTGATCTCGGGATTAACGCCGGAGAAGAGAGTGGTGGTGTGAGTGAGAGCGTTTCTCATTATACCGATCTCCTCAAGCATGGCGCAGGGTTCGACCTCGCGGGTAAGGCCCTCAGTGACGTCAAGTGCAAAGCAGGCCTTGCCGCGGTAGATATAGTCGTGCTGGACCATCAGTTCACACATACGGCAGGCAACGTCTACGGCAAGCTCGTAATTCTTGGAGCCGGCAAAGACGCTCAGACCGGTGCAGGCGCCCTTACCGCCGACGACGGAGGTCTTGGACTCCTCAATGGTGTCCTCGGACGCGGCGGGATAGTATATGACCTGGGCCTTGTCGCCGAGAGCGGCATAGGTCACGTCGGCTTCCCATTCGCCGTTGAAGAACATCGCGGACTGGCCGTTGTACCAAAGCTCGGTGCACTGCTCGTATGCCATGTTGGTGACGCCGGCAGGGAACGCGCCAGCCTGCTGGAGGTTATAAAGCGCGGTAGCCGCCTGGAGGTAGGCGTCGTCGTGGATGCTTGCCTCGCCGCTGTAGAGGGCGTCAAGGCCGCGGTTATCGTATCTGGTGAGGATCGCGTTGAAGAACGCGTTGGTTATCCACGCCTCGGAGGCGAATACGGGAAGCGTGCACATTCCGTCCGCAGAGAAAACCTTCGCGCACTCGACGAGTTCATCTATCGTCTGAGGGATCTCAAGACCATAGTTCTGGAATATCTCGGTATTGGCGAAGAAGTTTGCCATCTCGGTGCCGGTAAAGGGGAGGCAGTAGGCATTGCCGTCGGTGAAGAAGACCTTGACCTTCTCGCTCTCGATCACTTTATCAAGGAAGCCGTTTGCCTCAAGCAGGGGGGTCATGTCCTTGATGGCGCCGTACTGGGCGAGGGACGCGATAAGATCGGTGCCGGAGAGGCTGAAAATATCGGGCATGTCGCCGGTCGCGGCCATCGCCTTAAGCGCTACGCCGTCGTCAGCGGGCATAGCCTCTATCTCAATGGTGACGTTGGGGTACTCTTCCTTCAGCTTCTCGACCGCGTAGTCGATACGCTTTATGTTGTCCTCGTCGGAGTAACGCGTATAGAGGCGGAGAGTGACAGGTCCATCCGCCGCAGCGACGTCTGCTGCGGGAGCATCCGTCTTGGCAGGCTCCTCGGTCTTCGGCTCCGCCGTCTGACCGCAGGCGCACAGCGCGAAAATCATTGTAAGCGAGATAAGCAGTGCTATAAGTTTCTTCATTTCTTTCTCCTTTTCAGTGTATTTTCCGAATTATTGCAGATACACAAATGTATCATACATTTGGCACAGGCATAGTATAACGCGTCGTTTTGATTTTGTACAGCGGTTTTAGACATTTTAATTCAATTTTTTGTTTATTCTGTGTTATGCACAAAAGTGGAACGACTTTTTAGTGCAACATGCATATATCCGGCATTTTTTCCTTAAAGTCAAATTTTTTTAATATTTTTCGTAGTCCCTATTGACTTTCACGTTTAGTAACATTACAATACAAATGCAGTCGTGCAAAAAGTACATGTTTCTTTGTCACGTTAAATGAACATCGTTTGTACGCTGACCTTCGCAGAACATTGCAGATGTTCAGGCTATAAGCGGCGCCGGGCGCTGCCGCTGAGAACCACCCCTCTTATCTTAATTATGGAAAGGATCTACTACCATGAAGCCTGTGAAAAAAGCAGCCGAGATGACCCCCGCAGAGCTGGGACGCTACATTGACCAGTCCGTACTCAAGCCCGAGTTTACCGATGAGGATATCCGCAAGTACATTCAGGAAGGCATAGATTACAACTGCGCTACCGTATGCATAAACCCCTCCTCCCTGCCGATCGCGCGCGAGCTGTGTGCGGGTACCAACACGGGTATATGCGTGGTGTGCGACTTCCCCTTCGGGAAATCCACCACGGAGTCAAAGGTGGCGCAGGCTGAGATCATCTGCCGGGATGGTGACATTGAGGACCTTGACATTGTCGCAAACTACGGTTGGATACGCTCCGGAAGATGGGACGACGTGCGTGAGGATATCAAGGCCGTTGCGGACGTGTGCCATAAATACGGTTCAAACCTCAAGGTCATTTTCGAGGTCGACTCTCTCACCATAGAGGAAGTCAAGCGCGCGACCGAGGTCGCCATCGAGGCCGGCGCGGACTTCGTAAAGACCTCCACCGGTTTCTTTACCGGCGGCAAGAACGAGGGCGCGACCTACGAGGTCATCGAGGCCATGATGGAGGCGGCTGACGGTCGCTGCAAGATCAAGGGCGCCGGCGGTATAAGGGACCGTGAAAAGTTCCTCAGGCTCATCGACATGGGCATTGACCGCATGGGTATCGGCTATAAGTCCACCGCGAAGGTCCTTGGTCTCGACAAGTGATAAACACGGCCGACATTATTGAGCGGCTCAGCAAAAAGCCCTATGCGGCCTTCAATGCCTGCATAGGGCTGGATGGCTTTGTCGACAGGATAATCAGAGTCGTCGACAAGCGCCGCTCCGCCGGAGCATGTTCTTATGTCAGAACACTTGCCGATTACGGCAAGCTTATCTCCGACGCTTCGGGCTTTAGTCTGAATGTGGAGCTTATATGCGAAAAGAGCCAGCTCGGCGGAAACGGCCCGATAATGGCGTACGCTCTCGCGAGGCTCGGGACGGACGTGAGCTGCATTGGCGCTTTCGGTCTCCCTCGCCCCGCCGCCGAGTTTGAAAAGCTTGAAAAGCTCGCGCGTCTGTATTCCCTCTCGGAGCCTGCCCGCACCGACGACTATGAGTTCGACGACGGAAAGATCATCGCCTCGACTCTGAACTCCCTGAACGCGCTCGACTGGAACGCCATAACGGAAAAGCTCCCTCCGGAGCAACTATGCGCCCTGTTTGACGAGGCCGACGTCATCGCGCTCAATAACTGGACGATGATCCCGGCCATGACCGGCATATGGAAAAGGATCCAGTCCGACATACTCCCCTCGCTCTCGGATAAGGGGCGTCTGTATTTTATTGACATGGCAGACCCCGGAAAGAGAACGGGCGCGGATATCGCGGAGGCTCTCCGGGCCATGGCAGGCTTTGAACGCTTTGGGCGGACGGTCCTCAGCTGCAATCACAGGGAGGCAATCCAGCTTGCAGGAGCGCTGGAGCTTTCCGCGAGTCCTGACAGCTGTGCCGCTCTCGCGGAGGGCATACGGGAAAGCCTCGGGATATGGTGCGTATCTCTCCACACTCTCACGGGTTCGTTTGCCGCGACAGCGTCCGGAGTCACCGAAGCCCCCGGCTTTTACACTCCGAAGCCCCATGTCTCCATCGGCGGCGGGGATCATTTCAACGCGGGGCTGGTCTTTGCGCTCATGGACGGATTCACGCTTGAGGAGGTATTGTATGTTGCCTCGGCCGTCTCCGGGGCCTATGTACGGACAGGAGTAACGCCCTCACTCACGGATCTCGTGCGGTTTATTTCTGAAAATATAGAAAATAGCTGATATTTGTCCGCCGAATTATTGATTTTTTCGTAAAAAGTGTTATTATTAAGAAAAACATTTGGAGGCCTTCGTCTGGATGAATTTTGACTTTTCCAATGAGATACTTCCGGATTCTCCCGAGTCTATCTATCTTCAGCTATTCAACATAATACAAAAGCAGATCGAGGACGGAAAGCTCGTTCCCGGTGATATGCTCCCGTCTGAGATGGAATTTTGCAGCGCATATCATATCAGCCGGACCACCGTCCGTCAGGCGCTTCACGAGCTGGAGCTGATCGGCGCGATAGAACGCAAGCGCGGGCTGGGTACCTTTATTTCTTCGCCGAAGCTGTCAAGAAATATCGGAAACCTGTACAGCTTTTCCGATGAAATGCGTATCATGGGCAAGGTCCCTTCGTCTAATATCATTGACTTCAAGCTTATCGAAAAGGAAAAGTGTCCCTCGACTGCGAGAGAAATGGACTCCAAGCGGCTCATTGACGTGGTCCGTATACGGCTTGCAGACGGCTGCCCAATGCTTATCGAAAACACCTTCCTCCCGGTCAGCCTTTGTCCCAACCTATCGTGGGAAATGCTTGAGACGGAATCGCTGTACTCCATTCTGTCAAAGAAGTACGGTCTCAAGATCGCAAAAGCCATCGAGACCTACGAGGCCGTTGTAATGACCAAGGAGGAGAGCCAGCTGCTCGAATGCAATCCCGGCGACCCGGCGTTTCTTATAAAGCGCGTCACATGGGACGATCACGGAAGGATGGTAGAGTACACCAAATCCATCACAGCCAGCGCGAGATCAAAGCTTGAGATAACCATGTATCCAAACGGCGTTCAGGCCGAGCGGATAACGGTTTGACCGCCGTGTGATATTACAATTAAATATAAAGAATACAGACCCCCTGACGCAGGTCTTTCTCCCGCGTCAGGGGGTCTTTTTGTGTCTTAATGTCCGGCCCTGTCAGCTCCGACGTTTTTTGTCCGGCCACGGTCTGAGTCTATCATGGTCGACGATATACGCCGACGCGGCAAGCTCCGCAAGCGGAGTGTCGATGAGCGAGTCCGAATAGAACTCATCCACGACCGCGTCCGGGTATTCCTCGTAGAGACGTCTTACCTTTTCCTTATTGCTGCAATTTTCCCCGATGACCCTGCCGGTGTGCTTATCCATTTTAGTGCAGATGAGTCTCACACCGAGCCTCTCGCATATCGGCGCAAGGAGAAATTCCGGTGACGCAGAAATGATAAGATCGTCGTCACGCTTTTGCGCAAGGTACCACTTTTCTATCCTGCCGCCGTTGCGCGCCCAAAATTCGGCGACCTCAGCGTCAACGTCGTCAAGGTACGGGAGAAAGGCAAATATCTTTTCCTTCAGCTCCTTCGTGGTCGAGAGCTTAAGAAGCCTGCCGACGGCCTTGACCGCCATGCCCGGAAAAACCTTGAAGAAAAGTCCCGGATATTTTTTCAGGCAGGTGACTGTAAAAAGAAACGAGCTGTCTGGGTTGAAGAGTGTTTCGTCAAAATCGTAAACGTTCATTACAGCACATAATACACATAGTTTTCCTTGCGGGGCTTCATCTCCGGCTCCTCGTCGGGATAGCCGAGAATGCAGTTGCCTATACCGATATAGTCACCCTCTATCCCCCACTTTTTCAAAAGAGCCTTGCCCTCGTCGGTATCAAAGACCTCCTTGGCTCTGTTTATCCAGCATGAGCCGAGGCCGATCGCCTTTGCAGCGTTCATGAGATTTCCCATCACAAGGCTGCCGTCCGGGACGGCGTGCTTGCTGTGCGCGTCCGCAAGAACGACAAGCACGGTAGGAGCGCCGTAGAACGGGTCGGAGCTTGCCCCCATGACTTCCGCGTTCATTTTGGAGAGGAGCTTCACGGTCTCCTTATCCTGGACCGCGACGATGATCGGCGACTGTCTGTTCATACCGGTGGGTGCGCAGACACCGGCGGAGATGACCGCGTCCAGCTCCTCGCGGGTTATCTGCTCGGGCTTATAGCGGCGGATACTGCGTCTGTTTCTGAGATCGTCAAGTGTTTTGTTCATATGTTACCTCCAAATATCAAACCCATTGTTTAACGGTCCGCGCGGCGTTGGCGGACGTAAAGGCGAAAAGCAGGGCCTCGCATATTATCGCAAGCCACAGCCCGCCGACCCCGGCGAGGGCAAGCGCAAGCACGAGCAGCTTTTCGGCCATGAAAGCGGTGATATTCTGTGCAGCGATACTGTTAGTATATCTTGCTATTCTGAAGGCGAGAGGAAGCTTGCGGATATTACTGTCCATGATAATGACGTCCGCGTAATCCATCGCCTTATATGTGCTGATGGCATCAAACGCGATACCTACGTCCGCCCGTTCGAGCGCGGGGCCGTCGTCGGTCCCGTTGCCGATAAAGGCGAGCGCAGACCTGCGCGGGTCGGTGGCCATAAGGTATTCTATCGCGGATATCTTTCCGGCGGGACTCAACTCGAACTTCACCATATCGAAATTAAGCGAAGCGGCGACGGGACGCGCGGACGACTTAACGTCGCCGGTGAGCATGACGAGACTGCTGACGCCCTGATTCCGCAGACCCTCGAGCGCGTCGAAAGCCTTGCTGCGCACCCTGTCGCTGATGAGAAAGTAGCCGCGGTAAACGCCGTCTATCGCGACGTGGATGGCAGCGCCCGGCTTGTTCGGTACCTTGTAGAGGATATTGTGGTCTGTGAGATGAGAGGCAGTGCCGACAAGAACGAGCTTTCCGTCGACGCGCGCGGAGACGCCCTTTCCCGGCACCTCGGAATGATCCGTCACCTTTTCAGCGGCCACAGTGTCCGCGTCGCCCGCGCGGCATATAGCCTCGGCTATGGGATGTCTGATGTTGCGCTCCACCGCCGCGGCGATGTTCAGCAGCTCCTCCTCGCTTATTCCCTCGGTATAGACCTCTTCAATGAGAAACTCGCCATCGGTGATTATGCCGGTTTTCTCCGTAACAACGGTGTGGGTCCTCGAGAGCAGCTCGAGCGCGTCAAGCTCTTTTATAAAAACCCCGGCGTTCGCCGCGCCGAACACGCCGCCGGAATATGCCCTCGGAACGGAAAATATCACGGCGATGGGCTGCGACGCTATAAGAAAAACCACAGCGCAGCGGAGCCAGCGTCCCCAATCGCCGGAGACAAGTGGCGGCACCACCGCAATGATCAGCGCAAGAACGACAATGACAGGAGTGTAGACCTTTCCAAACTTATCAAGCAGGAAGAGACGTTTTGTCTTATCGTCCGCAGAGTTGTCTACCATGCCCCTGAGCCTGTGCGCAACGGAATCGAAGCTGTCACGGATAGTCCGGACGCGGATGGTATTGGTCACGTTTACACTGCCCGAAGGTATCTCATGTCCGGGCGCCGCAGTGATCACAGGGCCGTCTCCGGTGAGCTTCTCGGATCTCAGGGAGCTTATTCCGTCGATCACGAGGCCGTCAAGCGGTACGGTCTCGCCAGGCTCGACAACGACCGTCTCACCGACGGCGACGTCTTTGATGGGGCAGACGGTCTCTTCTCCGTCACGCACCACTCTCGCGGTGTCGGGCCAGCTCTCTTCAAACTCGCGGGCCATTCTGCGAAACTTGTTCTCTACGAAATCCTGAATAAGGAGGCAAAGCCTGTACGCGCCGAGCAGCGCGACAGCCTCCGAACATTCCTGAAGCACCATTGCGGCGAGAGCCGCGGCGGAAAAAATAAAGTCTGGCTTCATAAACTCAAGCCTTGCCGCCTCGTCTACCGCCTTGATAAACGCCGGATAGCCGGCTATCGCAAGCGGAACGACAAACGCGGCGACCCGCGCCCAGCCGGTGACCGGTATATATCTGAGCAAGAGCGCGAGCGCAAAAGCGGCCGCGACCACGCCAAGCTCCCCGGCGAAGCCAAAGGATCCGAAGCGCACGCTCCGCGCCGTTCTCGACTCGGTCCTTTTGTACGGCTGCCCGGAAGCGGCTGAGCTTTTGCCCGGTACGGCGCTTCTTTTTTCGTTAGGCTTGACGTGCTTTCCCATATACCTACACCCCAAAGAAATTCTGTCGTAATTATATGATAAACGCCGGCGCTTGTCAATTTCGGCTTCTTTTCCGCGCGGTCAAAAGCAGAATGACTGCGACTCCCGCCGCGCCGAGCAGCACACCGAAAAAGTCGATACAAACATCGGAGAAACGGCCGCTCCGCCCAGGCACGAAGGTCTGGTGCCATTCGTCGGAGCAGGCGTAGAGGAAGCCGAGCAGCAGGCTGAACAGGAAGGCGTTCATACGCTTCGCGCACAGCTCGCCGAACAAAAGCGCGCCCGTCACGCCGAGACAGAAAAATTCAAAGATGTGGGCAAGCTTTCTTATGTCGTGATTTGCACCCTCGCCCGTGATGTTCGGGAAAAGGCCGGCTATCAGCCTCCCGACATCCGTTGTGAGAAAGCCGTCGCTGAGCGATGACGAGTGACTCGCGTCCTGCGCGCTCAGCAGGAATATCCCCGTCATAACAGCCAGCGTCATGAGCGCGTATATGACGATCCTTATATGTTTTCTTGTTTCCATGTATGTCCGCTCCTTAAATCACGCATGATATTATAGCGTTACGGCGCGTGAAATTCAAGCTTGCGGGCAGCTCACACAGGCGGATATTTTTCACCAAAAATTTACTTACGCTTTTTTGAATATATCCGGCGCGGCGACAAAAGATAAGCACGGGCAGAAACCCAAAATACAAACAAAAAGGAGATGCAAACCATGTCCAGTAATTCCAGTAATCGTCTCGTCAATCCTTCCGCACGCGATGCGATGGATAAGTTCAAGATGGAAGCTGCTTCCGAAGTCGGCGTTAACCTCAAGAACGGTTATAACGGCGAGCTTACCAGCAAGCAGGCTGGTTCTGTCGGCGGCCAGATGGTCAAGAAGATGGTCGAGGCATACGAGAACGGCATCAAGTAAGCGTTCTTTCAGTTAAAAACCACAGGGAGCCATTCCCTGTGGTTTTTCTTGTCTGCCGGAGTCATGTAGTATATAATGGTGGCATTAAGGTCCGGAGGTGCGTATGAGCAAGTCAGAGCAGCGGCGTGAAAAAACATATACGCTGATATTTTTTGCGGTACTCGCCGTGGGCATATTTGTGCGCGTGTGGCGCTTTGGCGCTGTTCCGGGCGGTCTTAATCAGGACGAGGCCTTTGCGGGGTACGAGGCGTGGTCGCTCCTCAACTGCGGTACGGACAGCGCCGGGTACCGATTTCCCGTCTACCTCACCGCATGGGGAAGCGGCATGAACGCACTCAACTCCTACCTCATGATACCGTTTATCGCCATGTTCGGACTTGAGGTGTGGGTCATACGTCTGCCGCAGCTTATCGTGGCATGCCTCACGCTCCCCGCCGTTTACGGAGTCGTCCGCCGTCTCTCCGGGAGGCCGACCGCACTGACGGCAATGTTTCTCCTTGCCATATGTCCGTGGCATATCATGCTCGCGCGCTGGGGACTTGAGTCAAATCTTGCTCCGGGCTTTCTTGTGTTCGGGCTGTATTTTTTCCTGCGCGCTCTTGAGGATGAAAGCTTTCTAATGCTCTCGGCCGCGATGTATGGAGTTTCGCTGTATTGCTATGCGACGATCTGGCCCTTCGTGCCGCTCATCATTCTTCTCCAATGCGTTCACGCCATACGCACAAAAAGGCTCAAATTCAGCTCCTGTGCCGTTGTTTCGTTACTTATCCTTACGATTTTTGCGCTGCCTCTCTTACTGTTCCTCGCGGTCAACTACGGCTTGATCGCTGAGCTGCGTCTGCCGTTTCTCTCCGTTCCGAGGCTCCTTTATATGCGCTCGGGCGAGATATCCTTTTCGCATTTCTTTGAAAATCTCGGCAATGCGATGAAGATGTTTCTGACTCAGTCGGACGGCCTGCCGTGGAACTGCGCGGGGATCTTCGGTCAGCTTTATCCTTTTTCCGTCGTATTTGAGCTCATCGGTCTCGGTTTCTGTATTTCACGGTATGTGAAAGCACTGAGAGAGAATACCTTTTCCGGCGAAGCGTTTATTCTTATACAGCTTTTTGCCGCGCTGCTTCTGACAGCTCTCATCGACGTGAATGTAAACCGGGCGAACATCATCTTTATACCCCGTGTAATGCTTGCGGCCTGCGGTATAGTCTTCGCCTCGAGGCTGTCCGGAAAGGCTGCGCTTCCTGCCGTCTGCGCCATGTATGCCGTTTTCTTCCTATTCTTCACGTCGTACTACTTCGGCGAATACAGCACGCAGATATCGTTTTATTTCGGCGGCGGCACGGGCGAGGCGGTCGGCGCGGCGCTTGATACGCCCGGCAAAATATATGTCAGCGACGACATCTATTATCCGGTCGTGCTTTTCTATTCCGAGACGCCGACCGATGAATTTCGCGCAAGCGTTGAATACCGCAGCTATCCTGCGGCATACCTGAAGGCAAAGTCCTTCGGGCGCTTTGAGTTTATCAGCACCGACGGTGAAATTCGCAGGGACGGAGTGTATATCCTCAGTCAGTACGACGACAGAACGCCGTTCACGGAGGCCGGCTTTAGCGTTGAGGAATACGGCTATGCAGCGCTCGCGACACCGTAAAAAAAGCGTGAAACGTTATCGTTTCACGCATTTTTATTACTTTATCATGTCGGCAAAGTCTGCCTCGCTGATGATCTTTATGCCGAGGCTCTCCGCCTTTGTAAGCTTGCTGCCGGCACTCTCGCCCGCGAGGACATAGCTTGTCTTTTTGGAGACCGAGGACGAGGTCTTGCCGCCATAGCTCTCGATGATCTCCGACGCCTCGTCGCGCGTAAACGATCCGAGCGTTCCCGTGAGCACGAAGGTAAGCCCCTCAAAGCGGCCGTCCTTCTCTTCCTCGTGGCTCGTAAAGTCTATGCCGGCCTCGCGCAGGCGTTCAATTAGGTGGCGCGACTGCGGATTTGCGAACCACTCGGTGATGAAGGCCGCGGTAATGCTGCCGATATCGGGTATTTTCGTAAGCGCCTCAGCGTCCGCCGCCATGAGGCTGTCGAGATCGTCGAAACGGGAAGCCAGTACCTTCGCCGCCTTCTGGCCCACCTGCCGTATACCGAGAGCGCATATGAGCCGGGAAAGTCCCGCACTCTTGCTTTTTTCTATGGCTGCGATCAGGTTTCCCGCGGACTTATCGCCCATACGCTCAAGCATTGCTACCGACTGCGGCTCAAGGTAATAAAGGTCGGCTGCGGAGCTGACGAGACCGTTATTTATCAGCAGCTCGCACACGGATATCCCAAGTCCTTCTATATCCATGGCCTCGCGTGAGGCAAAATGCGCGATGTTGCGAAGCCGCTGGGCTGGACATTCCGGGCTTGTACAGCGCAGAGCCGCTCCGTCCTCGTCACGGACGACCGGCGAGCCGCACTCCGGACAGACGGACGGCATAACAAAAGGCTCGGTCCCCTCGGGGCGCTTTGATCTGTTCACCGAAAGCACCTCGGGGATTATCTCTCCGGCCTTCTGGAGCAGCACCGTGTCGCCAATGCGCAGGTCAAGGCGGTCGATATTATCCTGATTATGGAGCGTCGCCGCCGAGACTGTCGTACCGGCAAGGCGGACAGGCTCGACTATCACCTTCGGCGTAAGGACACCCGTGCGTCCGACCTGAACGACGATATCGAGTACCCGGCTCTCCTTCTTCTCGGGCGGATACTTGAACGCAACGGCCCATCTGGGAGCCTTCGCGGTGCTGCCGAGAAGGGCGCGCTGCTCAAGAGAGTTTATCTTTATCACCGCGCCGTCCATGTCGTATGGCAGCTCTCCCCTGTTCTCGCCCAGCCACTCTATACGCTCAACGCAGTCGCGGATATTGTCATACCGCGTATACGTCACCACGGGAAATCCCATGTCCCGCATGGCGTCGAGCGTTTCGGCGTGAGTCGTGTAGCCCCCGTCGGAGCTGTACTGCATATTGAAGCAAATTATATCCAGCCTGCGGGAGGCCGCGACCTTCGGGTCAAGCTGACGCATTGAGCCGGCGGCGGCGTTGCGGGGATTGGCAAGAAGCGGCTCGCCGTTTATCTCCCGCTCGGCGTTCAGCTCCTCAAAGACCTTTTTGGACATATATACCTCGCCCCTGACGACAAGACGCTCAGGAGCGTTTTCTATATGAAGCGGCAAGGAACGCACCGTGCGGAGGTTTTCCGTCACATTTTCGCCCACATATCCGTCGCCGCGCGTAGCCCCGCGGACAAAGACGCCGTTTTCATACTCGAGAGACATTGAAAGGCCGTCTATCTTCGGCTCAACGGTGTAGTCGTGCTTTGCCGGAAGCGCACCGTCCATCCTGTCGCCGAAGGCAAACAGCTCCTCATATGAAAAGACGTCCGTAAGGCTCTCCAGCGGCACCTGATGGCGCACCTGCTCGAACTGTGAGAGCGCCTCTCCCCCAATACGCTGTGTGGGAGAATCCGGCGTGATAAGCTCCGGGTGAAGAGCCTCCAGCTCCTTGAGCCGGTTCATCATCATGTCGTATTCGTAGTCCGTAATAACAGGCGCGTCAAGTACATAATACAGCTTGCTGTGATACTCAAGCTCCCTGCGGAGCTTTACGATCTCCTTTTGTGCGTCCATTTGTCTCTCCTATTCTACTGTACATTCAAATATGTGTCCGGGACCTTGCCGACGATCACCGTGTCGGCGATCAGCACCTCGGTCGTGACGTTCGCCTTGCGCTTGCACCACGGAATAAGCACATTCACGTCAACGTTCACCACCAGCGTTATCTGGTGCTTGCTCTGGTTTATGCCGGCAGTGACGATACTGTTGTTGAAGCCCACGGTCGACGTAGTCTCAACGATTATCTTTATCGGGATCTTGGGCCCCTTCCCCATGAGCAGGCTCACTCCGCTCAGGTTTCCGGCCGGTATCTCCACGGAGACCGTGTTATTCTCCGTCGCGCCGACCACGCGCTCCAGCACCTGCGCGGAAAGCTTGTTTATGCGCGCCATGTTGCTGCTTATCGCCGTGACCTCGCCGGTGTCGTTTTTCTCGAACGTGACGAAATAATCCCCGCTGTAGTCCTCTTCCTGCATTATCTGCGAAATAGCTCGGTTCACGCTGACCGTGACCACGTCGCAGGCGTCCGACACCGCGATATCCGCCGCAAGCTCCTGAAGAAAAAACATCGAGCTGAACACAAGAAGCAGCGCCGCCGTGACCAGCAGGAAAACGGTAAAGCCCTTTTCCCTGCGCTTTACATTAAACTGCACCGGGGTGTGCGCCCGGCGGCGCAGCAGCCGTCGAAAATACATGGAGTCACCTCCTCCATGTATTATATGTTTTATTTATCCAACATTGCACTCACGGCCATCATAATGCCGAGCTTGCCGGATTCATAGGTGAGGCCGCCCTGCATATAAGCTATATACGGCGGACGGACGGGGCCGTCGGCGGAGAGTTCGATGGACGAGCCCTGAATAAACGCGCCGGCCGCCATGATGACTGGACAGTCATAGCCCGGCATTGCCCACGGCTCCGGAGTGACATAGGAATCAACGGGCGCACCGGCCTGTATGCCGAGGCAGAAACGTCTCATGTTCTCCTCGCTGCCGAGGCGGATCATCTGAATTATGTCGGAGCGCTTTTCGTCCGCCGCGGGCGAGCTGCCGATACCGAGCCGCTTCATCATCGCCGCACAGAAAACAGCGGTCTTAAGCGCCTGTGCCACGGTATGCGGCGCCATAAACAGTCCTTGGTACAAAAGACGGTTGTTGCCGAGCGTAGAGCCGCACTCGCCGCCTATACCGGGCGTCGTGAGGCGCATGGCAGCTCTGTCGACAAGCTCCTTCCGCCCCGCGATATATCCGCCCGTCGGCGCAATGCCGCCGCCGGGATTTTTGATGAGCGAGCCGGCGATCAGATCCGCGCCAACGTCGGTCGGCTCTATAACATCCGTAAACTCGCCGTAGCAGTTATCGACCATAATGACCGCAGAGGGATCGACGGACTTTACCGCGGCGCATATTTCGCCTATCTGCTCCACGGTGAGCGCGGGGCGGTCCTCATAGCCGCGCGAGCGCTGTATCATGACCGCCGTGACCTTTTTGTCGGAGACCGCGGCCTTTATCCCCTCGATATCCGGCGTACCGTCGGCCCTGAGGTCGACCTGCGCATAGTCGATACCGTAAAATTTGAGCGAGCCGTGGCAGCTGCCAGAAATACCTATCGCGCTGCGCAGAGTGTCATACGGCATTCCGGTGGCCGCAAGAATGGTGTCACCGGGCTTCACGGTCGCAAACATGGCCGCCGTCAGCGCATGGGTGCCGTTGACAAAATTGATCCTGACGAGCGCCGCCTCCGCGCCGAACACCTGAGCGTATATCTTGTCGAGCGTCTCGCGCCCAAGATCGTCGTAGCCGTAGCCGGTCGTCCCGGCAAAGCAGCTGTCCGAGACGCGGTTATCCTGAAACGCCTCCATCACCTTGCGAGTGTTCCGCTCCGCGATGGCGTCGATGCGGCGGAACACTTCATGTGTCTCTTTTTCTGCCTCCTCGGCCATGCGGAACACTTCCGGCTTAATATCAGATATCTTCATTATTCAAGCTCCATTACTATCTTTTTGAAATATTTGCCGCGCTCCGCGAAATTCCTGAATCGGTCAAACGCAGCACAGGCCGGCGAGAGCAGCACCGTGTCCCCCTCCTCGGCCGACGCGGAGGCCGCAAGGACAGCTTCCCTGAAATCGTCCACCATAGTCACCTTGAGTCCGCTTCCGGCGTAGTAGCGCGAACCTTCGATGGCGGCTCTTATTTTCTCCGCCGTATCTCCGGTGAGAAAAACGCTCTTTGCGTACCGGCACAGCTCGTCGCCGAGGCCGTCGAACGGGATATGTTTATCGTAGCCGCCGGCAATGACTATCGGGCGGTGTATCGAGTGAAGTCCGGCAGAGGTCCGCGTGGGGCTGGTGCCGATGGAGTCATTCACATATGTGACGCCGTGAAGTACCCTTACCTGCTCGAGTCTGTGTTCTACTCCCCCGAAGCTCATCGCGACGCCGCGGCAGATGTCGTCACCGACAAGTCCGTCCGTGGCGGCAAAGGCCGCGAGATAGTTGAGGACATTGTGTTCCCCGGGGAGCTTTATCTCGTCCACGCGCATTACCTCGCTGCGCTCTCCGTTATGTGCGCGGTATATTACGCCGTTTTCCGCATATGTACCGTCCGTTACCTCCGCCTTATCCGAGAAAAGGGCGATCTGTGCGTGCGCGTATTGACGGTAGTAGTCTGTATGGCCGTCGTCGCGGTTGAGTACGAGCAGGTCGTTTTCGTCCTGCTCGGCAAAAACTGCCATTTTTGCGTCGATATAGTCCTGATAGTCCTTGTGCTTATCAAGATGGTTCGGAGAAATGTTCGTCACGACAGCCCTGTTCGGATGGCAGCTCATGCTGTGGAGCTGGAATGAGCTGAGCTCAAGGACGGCAACGTCGTCCTTCTTCATCTGAGGCACCTCGCAGAGCAAGGGATTGCCGATATTGCCGCCGAGGTGAACGGTATAGCCCGCAGCCTTCAGCAGCTCCGAGATGATGGTGGAGGTCGTGGTCTTGCCGTCGCTGCCCGTGACGGCTATCGTGCGGCAGGGGCAGAGAGCAAAGAACACCTCCATCTCGGACGTAAGTACGCTGCCGCCCTCGACGGCCCTTTCAAGGTGAGGGTCGAAAGGCATAAGCCCCGGGGTGCGGAAAATGATATCGTGATCCAGTCCCTCGAGATATTTTTCGCCGAGTCTCAGCTTCGCTCCCATGTTGATGAGTTCGAGCGCGTCCATGCCCAGCTCCTCAACACCGCGCTTATCGCACACGGTAACATCGCACCCGTACAGCAGAAGCAGACGGATGAGCGGCATATTGCTCACGCCCGCGCCGATGACAGCAATACGCTTATCCTTTATCGAATTTACATAGTCGTTAAGTGTCAATCCAACTCGCCTCGCACATCAAATATAACTGGTATATTATATAGCTTTTGACCTTCTTTTACAAGAAGTTATTGACTTGCCCCCTTAAATTGATTAAAATACGCACTGTGAGCAGGCCGAACGACCGCGGGTACAGGCCGAAAGGCCGTACATGAGGAAAGTCCGGGCTCCATAGGGCAAGGATAACGGGTAACGCCCGCCAGGGGTGACCCTCGGACAAGTGCAACAGAAATATACCGCTTCGCGCCCCGCGCGGAGTAAGGGTGGAAAAGTGAGGTAAGAGCTCACTCGCCGCATGGAGACATGGCGGCGCTGTAAACTCTATCCGGAGCAACACCGTGGGAGAACGCATGGCCGGCCCGGCCGTTCTCAGGAGGTGGCTTGAGTCTGTCAGCAATGGCAGACGTAGATAGATGGTCGTTTAAGACAGAACCCGGCTTACAGACCTGCTCATTCAAAAACCGTCGGAAGCTTTCCGGCGGTTTTTGCGTTCGGGCTTTTTGTTCAAAAAGCTTGCTTTTTCTTTCAATTTAGTGTATAGTGTCAACAGATTTGAACGCAGACGCTCGCACGGGCCGTGCCGGGTATCGCTCTGCCGCCTGTCCGGATCCCCCATGTTTCAATACTTTTACCCCACCTGCTAAAATGAACGCAGGCTTTTTTCGCTGTCTTTTTTTGAAATTTATGTTTTACTTCGCATACCGCAAGCAGGAAAATTGAACGCAAGGAGTACGCTTATGAGCCTGACAAGAAAGCAGTTCGACATACTGGAGCTACTCGCCGAGGGCGGCGAAGCTCTCAGCCAGCGCCAGCTTGAGATCAAGACGGGATACTCTCTCGGCACGGTAAACAAAGTCTCCAAGGAGCTCACGGAGCTTGGCTTTGTCGCCGACGGAGCGATCACTGTCAAGGGCTATGACGCGCTTGAGCCATACAAGGCAAAGCGCGCGGTTTTCATCGCTGCGGGCTTTGGTTCGCGGCTCGTACCCGTAACGCTCAACACGCCGAAGCCGCTCGTGCGCGTCAACGGAAAGCGTATCATCGACACCCTCATCGACGCCGTGCTTGAGGCCGGGATAGACGAGATCTATATCGTTCGCGGCTACCTCGCCGAGCAGTTTGACCAGCTGCTGTACAAGTACCCCATGATAAAGTTCCTTGAGAACCCCATCTACAACGAGTCGAACAACATCTCCTCCGCGCTCGTGGCAAGATATCTTATGCAGAGCGCCTATGTTTTTGAATCCGACCTCGTCATCTCTAACCACAAAATAATCAGGAAATATCATTACCGCTCCGAGGTTTTGGGCATATGGAAGGAGCGCACCGACGACTGGTGCCTCACGGTGGACAAGGACGGCTGCGTTGCGGATGAGAGGGTCGGCGGACTGAACTGCTACCAAATGGTGGGCATATACTACTGGAACGAAAACGACGGGAGAAAGCTCGCCTCCGACCTCAAGGAGGCCTACGATATGCCCGGCGGGAAGGAGCGCTACTGGGAGACTGTTCCAAACCAGGTATTCCGCGGCAAGTATAGGGTCGAGGTCAGGCCATGCCGTGAAAGCGACATAGTTGAAATCGACACCTTCAGAGAGCTTAAAGCGATAGACAAAACCTACGACGTTTGAAAAGGAGCATTTTATGGCGAACGAGAGCAAAAACACCGGGCTCAAAAAAGAGCTCAATCCGTTGAATGTGTGGGCCATAGCCTTTGGCTGTATCATTGGCTGGGGTTCGTTCATCAATCCCGGAAAGAAGTTTCTGCCGAATTCCGGCGTGGCCGGGACCGCGATAGCTATGATCCTCGGCGCGCTGGTCATGGTGATAATCGCCTTCAGCTACGCCTACATGGTACCGAAATACCCCTCCGCCGGCGGTGAATTTACCTTTGCGAAGCAGTGCTTCGGAGATAAGTCAGCGTTTGTCTGCGGCTGGTTCCTCGTGGCGGCATACCTCACGAACGTTCCGATGAACTCCACCGCTATCGGTCTCATAGTCGACGGGCTTGACCGCGGCAGCGATATCCTCAAGTGGGGCTTCCATTACAGTATAGCCGGGTTTGACGTGTGGCTCGGTGAAATGCTGCTTGCCACAGGTATACTTATATTATTCGGAATACTCAATATAGTCGGCGTGAAAAAGGCCGGCTTCGTCCAGACCGTCCTTGCAACGCTCCTTGCGCTGTGCGCATTCACGCTCTGTGTCTCGGCCGTGTGTTCGGCAAAGGCAAACTTGATAAATATGCAGCCCATTTGGGGCTTTGACCGCAAGGCGGCACTGGCTGCCGGCGCTGTCTCCGACGTTTCGGCGTTTGCCCACGAGGGCGGAGCGGGTATATTCTCCGCCATTCTTGCGACCTTTGCTATCGCGCCGTGGGCGTTCGTGGGCTTTGACGCTATACCGCAGGCCGCCGAGGAATTTAAGTTCTCCTATAAAAAGGTCATGGGAATAATGGTAATAGCCATTGCCTTCGGCTGCTTTGTGTATGTCTCGAACAACACCGTCGCCGCGGCGGCTCTTGAAAACTGGCCCGAGAGAGTGCTGGCCGGCGAGTGGGTGCTGCTCGTCGCGGCGGAGGAGCTGCTGGGTGATTTCGGCCGCGTCCTGCTGGGCCTCGGCGTCTCATGCGCGGTGCTTTCGGGTATCATGGGATTTTACCTCGCTTCCTCGAGATTAATGTATTCCATGGCGCGCAGCGGATTCCTGCCCGCATGGTTCGGCATTCTTGACGAAAAGCACGGCACGCCGAAAAACGCGGTAATATTCTGCATGATCATCTCCCTCTCCGGTCCCATCCTCGGCCGTGAGGCGCTGGGCTGGTTCGTGGATATGAGCGCGATAGGCGCGTCGATCGGATATTTCTTCACGAGCGCGGCGACCCTCGTCACGATGAGACGGGACGGTGACGGTTCGCGCCGCGGTCAGGCATTGGCCGTGACCGGCATTGTCTTTTCCGTCATATTCATGATACTTCAGCTCATCCCCATCCCCGGCCTGAACGGCGTCCACTTCGGAAAAGAGTCGTACATAATGCTCCTCGTGTGGGTGATACTCGGCTTCGTGCTCTACCTCAGCCGCCGCGGCAGGACCCAATAAACGTCTTTTATTTAGAAAGAGCGCTTTTCTTGCCAAAAGCCCCTTGTCACGGCAAGAGTCATGTGGTAAAATACTTGCCGTTAATGTTCGTTTTAACTAATTACTAACATATACGAGGAGCTGTTAACATGTCCGGACATTCCAAGTGGCACAACATACAGAAAACAAAGGGCGCTGCCGACGCGAAGCGCGCACAGGCATTCACCAAGATCGCCCGTGAAATGATAGTCGCCGTCAAAGAGGGCGGCGGCGGTGACCCGCGCAGCAACTCGAGGCTCGCCACCGTTATTGCCAAGGCCAAGGCTGCCAACATGCCTAACGACAATATAAAGCGCACCATCGACAAGGCTCTCGGCTCCGGCAGCACCGAGAACTACGAAAAGGCAGTCTACGAGGGCTACGGTCCCTGCGGCGTCGCCGTTATAGTCGAGACCATGACCGATAACCGCAATCGTACCGCCGGTGAAATGCGTCATTATTTTGATAAGTACGGCGGAAACATGGGCGCGGCGAACTGCGTGTCCTGGTCCTTTGACCGCAAGGGCGTTATCGTCATCGACAACGAGGACGAGGAGCTTGACGAGGACACCGTGATGATGGACGCTCTCGAGGCTGGCGCGGCCGACTTTGAGGCCGACGGCGAGGTCATGACCGTCTACACCGCCGAGGACGACGTTGCCGCCGTTTCCGAGGCGCTTACCGCCGCGGGCTATAAGCTTCTCTCCGCTCAGGTCGAGATGCTTCCCCAGAACGGCTACATCAAGCTCACCAACGAGGACGACATCAAGAACATGCAGAAAATGCTCGACATGTTCGAGGATAACGACGATGTCCAGAACGTTTGGCACAACTGGGAAGACGCGGAGTAAGCATCCACGCCGCGGAAATAAGCATAAAATCCTGAAAATCCAATAGTCATAGGAACTTTTTAGAGACGTTGCATTTCGCAATTGTGCAACATTTGTGTTCCACTGTGACATACAGCGTACCTCCTGTTGGGCAATACAACAGGAGGTTTTTATATCTCGTTTTTATTTGTTCCTGCTATTCACATGGTTTTTCAACATTCTTCTGGAAAAAGCTTGACAACAAATGCGCTAAAACATATAATTTTATGTACATAAATTGCACTTTCTGCCAATTCATGCGGCCTTTTGTGCAGGTATGAACGTGTGTATGGTACACCGCAAAATATGATAATAGCAATAGAAAATCTGTTGAAATATAAGTAAAAGGAGATATAAACGATGAATTGCCCACATTGTAATGTTCCTTTGGTGAATGGGTTGACTGTTTGTCCAAGGTGCAAATACGATACAAAAACAAAAGATGGCGGTGAAAAATATATACAGTGGCTCGTGACAACTGGTGCACTTACACCGGAAGAGGCAGCACAAAGAGCACAGAGAGCAGAGCAAGAGCTTGCTGAATACAAAAAGAAGACAGAAGCTATTTCCAAAATACTTGTCACTTCTGGATTTAGCTTTGATGGATATAAAATAACAAAGTATTCCGGATATATTTCAGGGGATGATGCTACGCAAATACCACGTTCAGGTGTATTTGGCGGCAATAATGGTGAAAATCTCACCGATGCGCTGGTAAAAATCAGGATACAAGCGTTGAAGGAATTAAAAGAAGCAGCATATGATTTGGGTTGTAATGCCGTAATCGGAGTTGATTTTGACTATATTACTTTGGAGCCAGAAACAGCAAATTTCTCTGGTGGGACTCTTTATGAGCCGTATATAATTTGTGTTACTGCAAACGGAAATGCGGTTGTCATTAAAAAAGAATAATCATTTGAGGACGATTTAAATGAAAGTTGTGATATGTGAGAATTGTGGTTCAAATGACTTGTATGAAGAAGATGGTTTTTATATTTGCAAATACTGTGGTACAAAGTTTTTGATTACTGTAGATGATAAACCCATAAGAGAATCCATAATTGACCTAAACGATGATGTTGCTCGGCTTTTGCAAAAGTGCAAAGATGAACCAGAACGAGCAAAAAAATGCGCTGAGCATGTACTTGAAATCGATCCAAACAATCAAGAAGCAAAGAGAATCTTGGAAATTAATGAGGGTAATCTAAATGGCTGCTACGTAGCAACAGCAGTCTATGACTCTTACGATTGTCCTGAAGTATGGACATTAAGACGTTTTAGGGATTATACACTTACTGAAACATGGTACGGTCGGTTGTTTATTCATACGTATTATGCAATCAGCCCTACTCTTGTAAAATGGTTCGGTCATACAGATTGGTTTAAGAATATATTCAAACCAAAGCTTGATAGGCTTGTACAAAAACTACATAGCGACGGAGTTGAAGATACTCCGTACATTGACCGTATTTGGTAAGTAAAGACAGGCGGGGCGCGTACCCCGCTTGTCCTTTATCTGTTTGCAAACATGTTAGCAAATAATATTATGTCATTTACAAACGCAGATGACATAATACGAACAGATTGACAGGGAGAATTAAATTCTGGATAGCCGGTCTTATTACTATGCAAGAGTTTCGAGCAAGGGACAGAGCCTTGACCGTCAGATTGCTGCTTTTCAGGCTATTGGCGCGCAGGAGCAGGAGATTATAACAGACAAGGAGAGTGGGAAGAATTTAGATAGAGCGGGTTATCAGGCGCTGAAAAATACTATACTGCAGCGCGGCGATACACTTGTTGTTAAATCGCTTGACCGGTTGAGCCGCAATAAGACTAATATAAAAAATGAGCTGCAATACTTCAAGGATAATGGAAAACGGCTGAAAGTCATTGACCTGCCTACAACAATGATGGAGTTACCAGAGGGGCAGGAGGGGGATGGTAAATAACATACTTATTCAAGTGCTTGGGACGATTGCAGAACAGGAACGCGAGACAATAAAGAAGCGTCAGGCGGAGGGAGTCAAGACCACCGGCTGAGCCGGTGGCTTGCACAAGCCCTAGAAGGGCATAGGACAGCCGCGCCTCAAGGCGCATGAAAAAGTTCGCCAATCGCAACTCTGTTACGGGCTGCCCCCTGCCGGGGGCGGCCTTTTATTTGCCTTTGCTTACTGGCTCACCCGTGAACGGGTCGGTAAATTCTTTCAGGCTGATCTGGTCCGCGGCTATATCTTCTTGTAACTGATTCCGTACATACTCCTGTATTGCCTTCTCGTTACGTCCTACTGTATCTACATAGTAGCCGCGGCACCAGAAATGCCGGTTCCCGTACTTGTACTTCAGATTCGCATGCCGGTCAAAGATCATCAGGCTGCTCTTCCCCTTCAAGTATCCCATTACCTCCGACACACTGTACTTCGGCGGTATCTTCACATACAAGTGTATGTGATCCGGCATTGCTGCCGCCTCCAGAATTTCTATCCCTTTCCTTGCGCACAGGGCGCGGATAATCTGGCCTATGTCTGCCGAGATTTGCTTATAGATTATCTGACGGCGGTATTTCGGTGCAAACACAATATGGTATTTGCAGTTCCATTTACTATGTGCTAAACTATCTTTATCCATTTGGATAACCTCCTTTGATTTTGTCTGTTGTCGGTTGGCGAACCTGACATCACTCTATCATTGGAGGTTTTCTTTTTCCATCCATAAGTGGAACTCTTTTTTCCCACCGGCACAGCCGGTGGTTCTCTTTTTAACAAAAAGAAAAACCCCGGAAACCGTTGAGTTTCCAGGGTTTTTGGGCATTTTGAAGTCTCGATCAGCGCTTGCTGAACTGAGGTGCGCGACGGGCGGCTTTGAGGCCGGGCTGCTTTCTGCCTTACGGGCGAAAACCATTGATTTTAGTCGTCCATGTTTTTGACCCTTCTGACGACAACAAGGCCTACCATAACCATCGCTATGAGATATGCGCCGGTGATTGCAAGATCGATCGTATGCAACTGATCATGGATCATCTAAAAATTCCTTTCTTGTCCGGCACTGGCGTCGGGTATTATTCGGTGTTGAAAAAGAAGCGGGAGACCACTTCCCGGGCTTCGTCGGAACCGACGAAAATTATTTCATCGCCGCCATACAGCTCTGCATATGGCCCGGGAGATATGATTCGGGAGGTACCGCGCCGGATGGCCACGATTGTTGCGCCGGTTGCCTGCCAGAAATGCAGTTCGCCAAGATTCCTGCCGTTGCCGTTCCAGCCTTCCGGAACACGGAAAATGTAATTTGGCAGGGTGTCGTCCGCCTGAACAGGAAGCACGGCGTAGCCAAGAATACTGCGGCATAACTCTGCGAGCTGCTGCGAGACATGGCTTTGCTGTTCCAGCAGCTCCGTGAGGTGACGCCTCTTGCTTAGCACATCCAATTTTGGTTCAAAATCATGCAGATAACGCCTGGCATTGTCTGTAGAAAGCACATATACGCCGCTTTGCTCCCGCACATCTACAACACGCATGTCTCCCAGCAGTCGCACAGCCTTTCGGATCGTTTCCGGCGAGACATTGTACTCGGAGGACAACTTGGAGCGCCCGGAAATCTTCGCTCCCTCCGGAACGTCTCCGCCCGCAATCCGTCCGGCAATGGAAAGCGCAATCTGCATATATTGGGGAAGTGTATCGTTATCCATCTGAAAGCCCTCCGCTGAATAGATATATACCCATTATATCAACTGACAATCTTATAATCAAGAAAAGTTTTCAGTTTCGCTTGTGTTTCAGTGATTTTTCTTTCAGAAAAATAGGCAAAGCGCATTTTCCGGATTTTCAGTCCGGCAAATGCGCTTTACATCCTCGTTTTATTGTGTCTTCCCGAAATTAGTGTTAACCTGTCCTTCGGCAAGAGAGTCTTTCCGTTCGATGACAGGAGCATCATTTTCACTTGTTGCATCGGTGTAAAAGCGGATTTTTCCGGCAGGAACATTCGGCTCAGCGTCCCACCCCTCCGCGCGAAACATTATTCCTTTTCCGCCAGAGCAGGCGGAAAGAGAAGCAAGCAGTAAAACGGCCAGTGCTGCTGCCAACATCTTCCATATCTTCTCACCCCTCCTTTTTTCGGGTACAAAGCCCCTTACTATTAAAGCGGATCTGTGAGCCTTCCGGTTCCCGCGGTTCTGACATAACATTGGAAAAAGCTTATGTCAAAGCATCAGATGTTGTCCGGAAGCCATGTTTCCTCCTTCGGAAGCTTTCTTGTAAAAATCCGTCCCGCATCATGGTTATGCTTTGCCTGATGAAACTTGAAGAGCATCGCACCATCCTCCAGTTTCCCTGCAATTTCGATCTTCCCCCGTGGATGGGACATGCAGTATTTCAAGCACTTGCCCTGACCGTTTTGCATGGCCTTTGCACCCTCCACAATATCGTAGCCCCGGGAAAACGGAACCTGGAAGGAGCTTTTGACGCCGGTAACCGGGCGGCACTGGAATACATAGTAAGGAACTGCGCCGCAAGCCGTCAGCCTTCGAAGAAGCGAGCCCAGCACGGCGGCATCGTCATTCACACCCTTGAGCAGCACGGTCTGATTTTTCACTACAGTGCCACATTCACGCAGTATTCTCAATGCGTCCGCCGATTCCTCCGTCAGCTCTCTCGGATGATTGAACTGCGTGACCACATATATCTGCTTCCTTTCCCCATAGGCTCGCAGAGCCTCCTGAAGCTCCGAATCCTCCGTGATCCTCTCAGGGAGAACTACGGGTATTCGCGTTGCAATGCGAATAAGATCCAAATGCTCCATCTCCGCAAAGGCGGACAGATAGCGTGAGAGCATCTCTGTCGGAAGCATTAACGCATCTCCTCCGCTCAGGATGACATTGGAAATCTCCTTGTGGTCATGTATATAATCAATTACTTTGTGAAAACTGCTTGCAATTTCTTCGTCCGAAGAGCCGACCAGCCGCTTGCGGAAGCAGTGGCGGCAATACATGGCGCAGCGGTTGGTCGTCAGAATCAGCGCGCTTTCTCGGTACTTGTGCTGCACGCCCTCGCATACGGTGTTGCTCGCTTCGCCGCTGGTATCAAACGCCCCGCTTTGATCCGTCTCAAAAAAGGTGGGAATACACATCCTCCGAATAGGATCGCACGGATCGCTCCAATCAATCAGCTTCAGGTAATAGCGGGTAACGGACATAGGGAAATGCGTGCATAGCTCCTGAAGTTGTTTTGTTTCCGAGTCGCTCAGTCCAAGCTGCTTTTGCAGCCGCGCGATATCCGTAACATTGTGTTTGAGTTCCTGACTCCAGGTCATTGATAATCCTCCGTTTCTTTCTGAATATTCTGCCTTGCGCCCGCTGCCCCGCTCAGGTGCGGTGGCCGGGGTCGCGCGGTATTTCACCATGGGCGGAGCCGTCTGTTTTCATTCCTCCGCAAGCCCGTTGACCGCATTATGGTCGTACGCCGCCGCCTCCCTCCGCAGCTCGTTGGAGCGCATGATCTTCTCGGACAGGCTGGCGAGGAAGCACTGGAGCAGCTTGACACCGATGGCGGGATGCTCCTCCAGCAGAGCCTTCAGCCGCCCTCTGGAGATGCACAGCAGCTCAGTGAACTCTGCCGCCGTCCCGCTGAGGCGGAACACGCTGTGGGAGAGGCAATTTTCCCCCAGAAAGCTGCCCGGCGCGAGATACGCGATCTCCAGCGGCGCGGAGCGGCTGTTTGCTTCCCGGTTGGCAACAAGCCGCAGCTTACCCTTGAGAACAAGACAGACCTCCTCATTGTAGTCGCCGCTGGTAAATACGGTCTCATGCTCATAGTAGGTTTTTACATGGCAGTAATCAAAGAAAACCGCATGCTCCTGCTCCGTAAAAACAGAAAATATCGGCAGCTTCGCCAATACGGCCAGCAGCTCCTCCCGGGTGAGTCTTCGGCGGTGCTCCTTGTCGAGATGAATCTCCGGTGCGGAAATATTGTGCCGCTCCAGCACGGCGCGGACGGCGTAGCGCTCCTGCCGCACAAGGCGGATGAGCTTTTCCCATTGTATTTGGGCGTCCAGATAGGCGCGGAAGGCGTCGAAGGCGGGCGGGGCATTGTGCTTGGCAAGATAGACGTTCCGCATGGCTTCCATAGCGGCGTCAGGATCGTTATTTGCAAGGTACTGCGATGAGAGCATCATGCTGCTTCGATAGATCTTCTCGTCCAGATCCGGCTTGAGAAATTCCCCGGGATAGGGGTCAAAGTCCTCCGGACTGACATGGACAAGATTCCCTGTTTTGTGCTGAGACTGCATTTTGGCGCGCTGATATACAAAACGGTAAATATCCTCCCGCAGACGCTTCCACTGGGGGTGAGACTTAGGCTGCGGCAGATGCTTGATGGACAGGGTATTATCCAAAAAGAAGCTGAAGCCGAAGATCCGACTGTTTATAAGATAATCCACATCCTCACCCCGGGTTACAAGGGGGTCGAAGGGTACACACTCGAAAAGCTCTCTGTGCAGGATCATGGCTCCGCCGAAGGCAAAGGGTGTGCGCTTGAGCCGCGGCCCGCTGCCGATGATCTGGTCAAAGGCTCGCGCCTTGCAGCCGAAGCGGTCCCAATAGGTCATCCACGGCTCCGGGCTTACATCATCGTAATACTGGCCCTTGCTGTTCAGGTAGTAGCCGGCAACGCCGTGCACGATGTCTCCGTAGACTCTTCTGCCCAGAAATTCCAGTGAGCGCGGCACAAAGTCCGGCAGCTCGAAGACCTCATCATCGTCGATGAGCAGCGCGGCGTCCGCCGTCAGGATAGAGGCGGCCAACAGGCAGATATTGCGCACGTTTGAGTATCCGAACATGGACAGGAGCTGAGCTCCCCGATCGTTCAGTCCGGCTTTACTCAGAATCCCCGCTATCTCGCGCAGGTCTCCCGCAGTGAACAGGTATGTTTCCGCATTCAGCTGCGCCCGGCCCACGATACGGAGCACCTGCTCATAGGCCGCCGCCTCTACCTCCGGGGTGGTAGGACAAATCAGAATCACCAGCTTGAAGTCTTTTTCATGGAACTGCTTCATGCTGACTAAGGTGCGCTCCAGCGTTCCCTCCTGATCCACCGGAGTGGGATGGTCATAGACGGCGTCGCCCTCCTGCCAAGGGTCGCCTGTTTTGCGGCACCAGTAGGTGGGGATTATCATGGTTTTCCTCATACGGCTCGCCCTCCTTAGCCCGAAAAATCTCTTACAGCGCGTTGGTAGACCTGCTCCAGCTTCGCCACGAACTGTGCCTGCGCAAAATTACTGCGGGCATATCCGGCGATGACGTCACGCCGCTCCGGCTCTACATGATGTCTCGTCAATTCATTCAAAATCGCGGCGCAGAAAGCCTCCTCGTCCTCCGGAGAGACCAATGTTCCCACTTGACTGCTGATAAACTCCGGCAGACCTCCTTCATTCGAGCCGACGACGGGCAGCCCGCAGGCCATCGCCTCCAAGGCGACAAGGCCGAACGGCTCACGGCGGGAGGGCATTACAAAAACATCCGCCGCATTGTAGAGCCGCCGCAGCTCGTCCTGCTTCTGGTTGCCAAGGAAGAAGGTGTTCCTCAGGCCAAGCTGCTTGTGCAGCTCTGACAAGCTCTCCCGCTCCTCGCCGTCGCCGACAATCAGTGTGATGAACTCCCGATCCGCCAGCCACTCATAGCGGCGCGCCGCACGCAGCAGGGTGTCCACGCCCTTGAAGGCCGCCAGCTTCCCGACAAATAAGACAATGTATTCTCCGCAGTAGGGAAGCCCGAGAGAGCTGAAAAGAGCTTCCTTATCCACATCCTCCCGATAGAAAATATCCTCATTGTAGCCGTTTGGCAGCAGCAGAAGCTTGTCCGCCGCCATCGGAAGCTGCTCAAGCGCAAGATTCCGATTGTCTGCGGAGACAGCAAGCACCTTCGCGCTTCCCGCGACGGCCTCCTCGGCAAAGCTCCGAAAGGCAGGCCACTTTTTGCAGCCCATCAGATCCGTCCCATGTATGGTCACGACCAGAGGAAGGCTGCACAGGGAAGCCAGCCACGAGAGGCACCATGCGTGCTGTGCATGAATAAGATCCGGACAAAATTCCTGCAATGCCTGTCTCAAGGCAGCGGAGAAGGCGGTAAGATACCGTGTCATCTGTCCGATGCTTAAATCCGCGAATGTCATCCGGCTTTGGGGATGTGTGGTGAAGCAAGGGAAATTAAAGGGGAGCGCGTCCTCCTGCGCCTTGCCTCTTGAAAACATCACCGGATACATTTGAAGCCCGGGCAGCATAGGGACCGGCTGATTCTCAGGGAAAATGACCGCAACCTCATGCCCGCGCTTGCGCAGGTGCAGCGCAATGTTTTTGGTGTAGGTGCCGCTGCCCGATCCCTCCAGCGGAAAATGATTAATCAGCAATACCTTCATCGCCCAAACCACCTTTCTGTTAACTCGGTCCATGCCTCCTTCGTCCTCTGGTGCTGTTTTACCATATCCGGCAGCCACTCTTCCGCTGCGGACTGGATATCCGGAAGATACAAAAAGCGCCTGTCATTTGTATAGCGGTACAGTGCCTTCGCTCCCTCCGACAGCCTCCGGCTTCTCTCGGAAAACTCCGTGGGCGCATGCCCCGTCTTCCAGCGGAGAAACACATTGCGGCCGATCCAGCCCGTACAGGCATAGTAGAGCCTGTCGCGAACGCTGCCGTCATTTTTGAGGTCCGGAATCTTGGGGTAATTCCCGTAAGTATCATGGAAAATGGGCGTTTGTACGTCCAGACATTTGATTCGGCTCTGCGAGGCAGCCAAGCCCATAAGCGTATCCTCGCCTCGGGCGAGAAGCGGCGTCTTGTTGTAAAAATAATAGGGCGAGAAAAACGGCGGCAGCGTCGTCAATGCGCTTATGCGGATACCAATGTTCCCGCCCAAAACCTTTGTGGTGGGCTGTGGCTCATATGTCCCGGCTTCCTGCACAATAAGCCCGCCGTGAGTCTCGCTGCTCTGCCAAAACTCCGCCATATCCTCCTTGTGGAGTCCCCATAGCAGCTCTGTCATTCCCTCAAAGGAAGCCGGAGGCAGGATGTTGTACCCGCTGTAATCGCTGCTGGTGATGGTCGCCCCCAGAGACATCCCGTATAGATGCGCTCCGATAAAGTCTGTCTCCTC
The DNA here is from genome assembly GCA_934573855.1 of uncultured Oscillospiraceae bacterium. Classification (GTDB taxonomy): domain Bacteria; phylum Bacillota; class Clostridia; order Oscillospirales; family Oscillospiraceae; genus Limivicinus. The sequence continues at coordinate 232,208 of CAKTMF010000003.1, forward strand.
GATCCGGTGCGTCCCGTCGGGCCTTTGGCGCAGCACGCGCGGCTGCACATCCGAGTCCACAAAAATCAGGTAGTCCACTCCGGCGAACAGCGCCTCCATCAGCACCTGATTCCGATTAAAGCCATAAGGAATCAGTCCGTGAGTATCGATCAGCGGGCAGAACAAGAGCTGCTGAATGGATGAGAAGCGAACGCCGAGCTGCTTCAAAATCATATGCGCCCTTTCGTAGCTTTGAAGCCGGATCAGAGAAACCTTCGTCCTGCGCTGCAATTCTCGAATCGCCTCCGGATCAGCCTCATGGGAGTATACGACAATCACGCGTTCGATCGGGTGGCCGTACTTCTCCGCATTGTCCAGAAAGTCTGTCAGCGGACGCGCAGACATAAGATTCCGCACGATCATTCCAATGGCAATTTTCATTAAAAAAACCTCCTTCCTCTGTCCTGGGTGGCCGCACATTTTTGTTGCTTCGGGGGAGCGCAAAAACGCAGGCTTGAACGAAGAAGGAGGGCTTTTGCCGCCTTCTTTATTAATCAGCGGAGATTCTCCGAGGCGCCGTTCTAACTTCTCGCAGCTATCGTTCTATAATAAAAACAATCGAGAGCGTATAAGCGCCCTGAATACACCGCCGTCCCTTCTATAGGCAGCTCATGCTATGATACCGCCTACATTTCCTGCCTCCTTTGCACTGCCTGATCTCAATTGATAAACAAAGAGTCATCGTAAAAAGGTTCGTGTTTTTTCCGTTATGGCGAAAGCTCTTAATTATCTAATTCACTCCATGCTCTGAAAAAGAAGAGCGCATAAGCAGACCGCTCGGTCCAGCTTATGCGCCGCTAATCCCAATTTGGTTTTGACAGCTCCTACTGAGGAGGCTACACCAATATTGCATTCGCACAAAGCCAAACCGGATAAGATAAACGATAAGCATGTCCGCAGCCTCCTTTCTATCAATGCATAATTCGGATTAGTGTTGTATCTCTTGTCAAATAGCTTTTTGCACCAGTTCAATCTCTCTGCTGCTCTGGGACTTTCTGACAGGGATTGCGATGGAATAAGGGCCTCGAGACGAAATCAGCTTTTCGATCAGTAAAGGCCTCTGCGCCCGGTTAGGTTTCTCCGTATTTCCTCTGGCGTCTTTTTTCAGGTGTGCCGTGCGGAACACCTTCAAAACGAACTTTGCTTTCTCGTTCCTTTGAAGTGACAATCTAATTATACGAAAAGGTTGGCACTTTTTCAAGAGGAATTTTGAATTTATTGCGGGTCAGGAGGACTGCTGCGATGTTTTTTCTTAGCTGTCGTTCTGCCCGGCAGCGGTTTCTTCTCCGGCACAAATGCTCATGTTAAGCAAGAGGTCTTTGGGGCGATCGGAACAGCGAAAGGCTGGCTTTCACCACACGGCTGACAAAACGGATCATTTCATCTTTGCTGTACTTGTCGTAACCCTCCACGACAACATGCATCAGTCCATTTGACAGATGGGTATACATCATCTCAAGATCTGTTTCGCTGGCATTGGGCAGCTCTTTCCGCCAGTAGGCAATGCTGTCATCCTTGGCCAGGGCAATCATCCGCATAAGGACTGTTGAGTTTGTATTCCCCAAAATCAGAACTCGACACGCTGCCTGATTCTGATCGACCATATCGTAGATGGCTTCTATCAGAGCCGTCACATCAAACGAATTGACATAGCGAAGGGATTTCTCAAATGCGTCGATGAGTTCATTCTCAATGCTCTCCATCAGGGCAAAGCAATCGCTGTAATGGGCGTAGAAGGTGGCACGGTTGAGCTGTGCCAGTGCGCACACCTCCTTCACCGTAATCCTATTGACAGATTTCTCCTTCAGCAGCTTCAGAAAAGACTGCTTGAGCACCATTTGCGTATAGCGTTTCCTTGCATCCATCTTTTCCATATAGAGCCCCTCCAAAAAAGTTTACAAAGATTATCAACACTTCAACAGACAGTGTTGCTTTTCTTTCAGTCGTATGGTAAGTGCTGATTGTTTCTGTCTTTCACTTCAAGTATATTGTACTTGTGAAAGATAATCAACACCTGTATGCTTATTTTAGAGGAGGCTTTTTGAATGTTTGATAAATATCTTGTTACAGGCGCTACCGGCTTCCTCGGTAGGGCCGTTGTGGAGGAGCTGGTTCGCCGCAGAGCGCAAGTGTATGCGCTTGTGCTGCACAATGACCCCTATATCGACTTGCTTCCGAAGGAGGTCCACACCGACATCGGTGATGTGTGCGATAAAAGCTCGCTGGCAGACTTCTTCGCAGGGGCAGACAGCCGCACCTGCGTGATTCACTGCGCGGGTATAGTCTCTGTCGCATCCAGACCCGGTCCGAGGCTCTATCAGGTCAATGTTGGCGGGACATGGAAAGTCCTCCGGCAATGTATGGAGCACGGTGTGGGCAAAATGCTCTATGTCAGCTCCGTCCATGCCATCCCTGAAAAGCCAAAGGGCTGCATCATTACGGAAGATTGCGAATTTTCTCCAGGGCTTGTGGACGGAGATTACGCCAAGAGCAAGGCAACTGCAACAGACCTGGTCTTTGATGCGGCGGAGCGCGGGTTGAATGCCAGCATTGTATTCCCCTCCGGCATCATCGGGCCGGGCGATTTACAGGGAGGGAGCTTCACCTCAATGGCAAAATCCTTTCTTGCTGGGAAGCTGCCTTTAGCCGTTCGCGGCGGATATGACTTTGTGGATGTGCGGGATGTGGCAGCTGGCATTCTCGCCTGTTCCGAAAGCGGAGAGCCCGGCAAAGGCTACATTTTGTCCGGTCACTATGTCACGATTCGCAGGATGCTACAGGTTATCGGGACGGCGGCAAAACGGCGGTATCGACCCATCTGCTTACCTTTGGGTCTTGCAAAGCTGGCGGCTCCATACTACGAACGTCGGAGTCTGAAGGACCGAAAGCCGTTGTTTTTCACCCCACATTCCGTTTCCGTTCTTGCCTCAAACGGGCAATTCAGCCATGCCGCAGCAACGAAATGCTTTGCCTATCAGCCGCGCCCGACGGAGGAGACTCTGCTGGACATGACAGCCTGGCTTTTGGAGCAGAAAGGAAAGGGCGAAGTGTGACCTCGTCTCAAGCAAAAGCCCCTTGGACAGACTGCGCGTGTGCTACTGATATACGTTCTTCGCCGGTCGGCTCTCCGAGATGGGCGCTACAGGCAGGGAAATCGTCAATTTTGTGGGCGGCGAGGCTATCGACGGCTACGGAGCTGGCATGGCGGCGGCGTGAGGAGGAATCGCTGCAAATCATCGAAAAGTAAACAGGCTCACCTTTAGGGGCGCGGGCAAATAGCCCCGCGCCCCATTCGCTGTCTTCCCAGAAAAAGACGGCTGTTCTTTTGAAGAACAGCCGTCCTGCTTTTTCGCTTGACGTGTATGCACCTGAAATCATTTCTCAAACAGATACAGAAGGTATCCGTAGCCCTCGGCCTCCATTTTTTCATAGGGGACGAAGCGCAGGGCTGCGCTATTGATGCAGTAGCGCACTCCGTTTGGCGACTCCGGGTCGCCGGTGAACACATGGCCGAGATGTGAATCGCCGGCGCGGCTGCGAACCTCCGTGCGGCGCATACCATGGCTGTGATCCTCTATTTCTACCACGGCGGGTTCCTCGATGGGCTTTGTGAAGGCGGGCCAGCCGCAGCCGCTCTCGAACTTGTCCGTGGAGGAAAAGAGCGGCTCTCCGGTGACGATATCCACATAGATGCCCTTTTCAAACTTATCCCAGAACTCGCCTGTGAAGGCGCGCTCCGTGCCGCTCTCCTGTGTAACGCGGTACTGCTCCGCCGTCAGCTTGTCCCGGATGGATTCCGCGGCGGGCTTTTGGTAGTCGCCCGGATCAATACGCAGTTTGGAGAACAGCTCTATCTCCGCGCGCGGGATATGGCAGTAGCCGTTCGGATTCTTCTCCAGATAGTCCTGGTGGTACTCCTCGGCGGGATAGTAGTTTTTCAACGGACCGATCTCCACGAAGAACTTTTCGCTGCGTCCCCGCTCGATCTCCGCGATGCGTTCCACCGTCTCCTTCGCGCTTTCGTTGGTGTAGTAGACGCCGGTCTGATACTGGCTGCCCACGTCGTTGCCCTGCCGATTCTCCACCGTGGGGTCGATCACATAGAAGTAGGCCAGCAGCAGGGCGTCGAGACTTACCTGCTTGGGGTCGTATTCCACTCGCACGGTCTCACGAAAGCCCGTGTTGCCCGCGCAGACGGTTTGGTAGTCGGCGTCCGCCTCGCAGGTACCGTTGGCGTAGCCGCTCTCGGCATCAAGGACGCCGGGGATGGACTGCATCAGGTGCTCCATACCCCAGAAGCAGCCACCCGCCAGATATATGACATTTTCCGTGGTATCCATATACATGCTCTCCTTGTCGGACATATCAGAGGGCTGTCCGGTCATTTCCGACTCCTTTTCCTTCGTTTTCTGCGGCATATCCATCTGCCCCGCGGTGCAGCCGCTCAGCAGCAGCGCTGCGGCAAGCAGAAGCGGTAATACTCTCCGATACATGGCGTTTCCTCCTTTCCGGGGAAATAAATCAGTTTATCAACCCATGTCGGCGGCAAGAGCCTTGTCGATTTGAGCTTGCAGCGCCTCCGCCTGCGCCTTGCCGGTGATGGCTCCTACGATGGGGTCGCCCACGATGTTGCCGTTACGGTCTACCACATAGGTGGTGGGATAGGCAAAGACGTTCGTGGTAAATCTTCCCGCCTCGCCGCCGGAGGGGAAATACACGTTCCTATAGGTCGCGCCCTTCTTGGACAGCACATCCTTCGCCTCGGAAATTGCCGCTTCGTCGCCGTCCAGCGTGAAGGCGTTGATGCCGATGATCTCGCCGCCCTTCTCCGCAAGCTCCTTGTTCAGCGCGTCCAGTTCGGCAAGCTCACCCACGCAGGGATTGCAGGTGGTGAACCAGAAATTCACCACGGTGACGGCGTTGCCGGAGAACAGCTCGTCGCTCTTCACCGCGTTGCCGTCCAGATCTTTCCCCTCAAAGGCGGGGAACTTCTGCATACTGCCGTCGTCGGGAGGGTTGCTCGTGTCGCTGCCCGCGGGCATGCTCATATCGCCGTCCATGGATTTCTGCATGATCTCGGGATACTTCTCTTCCAACTCGGTCAGCTTGTTTTCAATATTGCTGATCTCCGTGGCTGACTCCTTCAGCCACTCATACTCCTTGTCGGTGAACTGCTC
>CAKTMF010000004.1 GCA_934573855.1 uncultured Oscillospiraceae bacterium
ATCACTCTATCATTGGAGGTTTTCTTTTTCCATCCATAAGTGGAACTCTTTTTTCCCACCGGCACAGCCGGTGGTTCCCTTTTTAACAATAGAAGCAGCCAAGCAAAAAGGAAGGAAGCTTGGCCGCCCCGCCGCTTGCTTTCCCGGATAACCGGCAATCCGTTTATGACAGTTGGCAATCAGGTGAAATAACAGCAAAGACAGCAATGTAACTGACAAATACGAAAACGACAAGCTTTTATAAGCTTTCAGCATGACGAAATAAGTATATTGTGCTTTTTGATAGTTGTGCTATATAGGTACAATTATTTGTTACATACCAACAGGAGAAAAATTAGAATTTTTACGTACTGAAAATCGCATTTCTGTTGGGTTTATAAGAGTTTTGCGAATGTTTCCCGCTTCGGGCTTGCCCGCAGAACGACGACGTGCAGAACGTCTGGCATAACTGGGAAGACGCGGAGTAAAGCTGAGTTTTCCCGATATATGAAATGCTCCCGGAGTATATACTCCGGGAGCGTCTCATTTTATGCTATTCAGAAATTTCTGCTTCACTCAAGCGCGCGGTGCTTTTCCATGAGATAATCGACCGTTCTTGCCGCGCCCTCGCCGATATGCGCCCATGTCTCCGCGCGGGCGGTATCGCGCGCCTCTTTATAGTGTGTTTCGGTGAGGCATTCGTCGATAAGCTCCTTGATATGCTCAAAATTATTCTCGGTGAGCTGCTTGCCGATCTTCGGGAGAGCAGCGAAGGTCCACATCTCCTCGTCGAGCCAGCACGTGTCATACGGAGACTTATCAAACTGAGTGTCGGCATATATGACGGGCCTGTCAAACACCAGTGCAAAGTCGAAGATAACGCCGGAAAAATCCGATATCATAATATCCGAGCGGTCAAGCACGTCAAAGTTATCATTATCACGGTTCCACTCGAGCCGGTCGCTGTCCGGATACGCCGCCATCAGCGACTCCATAAGCTCCTTTTCCGACGTAAAGGACTGCGGATGGGGGCGGATGATGATGTGATAGCCCGTCGAGAGGAGCGCGTCGATGATCTTCCCGCCAAAACGGCGGAGTATAGCGCTTTCGCCCCACGAGGGAGCAAGAAGCACAGTTCTCTCATGCTCAGGGACAGGCGGCGCGCTCTGCCTTCTCGCGAGCATGGCGTCGGTGTACGGCTGCCCGACTATGGGCAGCTCCTTTGCCGGGAGGTGTCTCAGCGCCTCGAGCTTTCGCACCTGCTCCGCCTGATATTCCCCGGAGAGGAGTATCGCGTCATAATAGTCAATGCCGAACATTCTGTATATCGTTATATCGCTGACCGCATGGGGAATGTGCGCATAGAACTTAACGTCCTTCGAGCGCTTCCACTGATAGACGTCCAGCCCCGGCGTGCTGGAGAGAAGCACGTCGGCCCTGTACATATTGAGCTTGGCAAAGGCCTTGTTCCCCTCGCCGATGAACTCACATTTGACGTTCTCGTATTTCTTCGCGAGTGCGGGGTCGTCGGGGGACGATGTCATGTAGACCACGCTCTGGCCGCGCTTTTCAAACTCGTCGCAGATCGGCTCGAAAACGTTCCAGTAGCGCTTGCTGTCAGAGAAGATGGCAAAGTCTGCCTTGTCCTCCGCCGCACGGCTCTCCTTCCCTGCGGAAAGGTAGAACCTGACCTTCACGAGCAGGTTCCTCATCGCGTATACAGCCGCGCCGAGAACGCCGATCAGTATAGTAAAGAGCATGCTGCCCGTGCCGGGATCTATGTAAAGACGCATGACGTTTTCTCCTCATCGCAGATATGTTCTGTGCATTCTATCGTATCCCCACCAATCCGGGATCAGTTCTCTTAGTCTCACTGTTTTTTGCGTTTCAAGGTCAAGCAGGATCTCAATATCTCCGCTGTCCTTATCCAACTGCATCATATACTCCCGGCAAGCGCCGCAGGGAGAACCGACACGACCATCCGGCATTACCGCCACGACCTTATCGATCTGACTTTCTCCGTTTGTTATCATATTTGCAATGGCATTTCTTTCCGCACACATTCCAAGCGTTGACGCGGTATCAATGCACACGCCGACATAGATATTTCCCTTCTTCGTAAGAATTGCAGCGGCAACTCCGCCCGCGTCTATAAAAGGGGAGATCGTCCGACTGTTCTGCACCCTGACCGCAGCATTATATAATTCATCCCACATAGTGATCATCTCAGCTAATTCTCGTTATTTTGCCAATGTGTTTCAAATTTACGACAGAAATTATATCACAAAGGTATGAACAATTCCAGTATAAAGTAAACAGCAAAAGTTCCCGCGCGGCGGGAGCCTTTGCTGTTTATACTTATTCGTATCAGGTCGATTTCGGTATGAGAAGCAGCTTACCCTGCATGTTCTCCGTGTCGTTCATGGCCGAAATGCGCTCAACGCAGGAGTGGTATTTCTTCGCGAGTTCCCACACGCTCTCGTTTTCCGCCTTTACAAGCGTGAGAGCGGGAAAGGCTTCAAAATCATACGGCTTATCGTCGTCCGTCATGACGGAACTGACCGACGAAAACTCGGTATACACACACTTCGTGCTGCTCAGCTCGACGGAGATATGCGCGTCTATCGCGTTCCCGTCAAGCCTCATGTTGACGTCGCCGAGCCTTGCCCCCAGTATCCTGCCCTCAGTGGGACATTCGCCGTCCGCGTCGAGAATACGTCTCACGGCGGAGATGTTCCCGCTCTTGGTGCGGTAAAGTACATCCGCGCTGACCGTGCAGCTGAGCTTCGTCTGCTGCTGAGTCACCTGATTGAGTGAGGTGAGTATGCACAGCACGTCGCCGCAGTCCTCAGAGGTGTTTATACGCTCATCCTTACTGAGCCGTATGATCTGGGTCTCTGACATGGTCGTATGCTGCCGTACCTCCATGCGGCACTGGGTCGGAAGCTCGTTGCTGTAGGCGTCGGTTATGTAGTTCACACTGCTCCGGCAGCGGCTGACCGCCTGCGTGACCGCGTGTATCTCGGCGTCAAGAGTTTTTTCCCCGTTTATATTGTCTATGAGGTCATAATATGCCGAGGTCAGCGTTATATATGCGGTGCAGCCCTCGGTATTCTCGCGGCCCGTGTCGATTATCTGTGAGAACGGCGCGGAAAACTGCGTCGTGATGGGGTAGCACTCCCCCGCCGTCATATAGCAGACGTTCAGGTCCGTGGTACCCTTTACGATTATCTTGCTGCCTATCATCTGCGTATCGGAGACGTTCAGCTCCGCGCGGCAGCACACGAGTCTTTCCGGCGCCGGCTTTCCTGCCGGAAACACAAACTGTTCGTTGACCGCAAACGTCTTTTCACACACGGCGTTTATCAGCATTATCTCGCGCTGCTCATACTTTGTGTGCAGGGCAATGCTCTCGTTCTCGGGAAGAGAATTCTCTATGCACACGCTCTCCTCCCTGTAGCAGCTCAGCTCCCCGCTTATCTCGAACACGACCGACACCTTGCGGGGATTTAATATTCTCGCCTCGGAGTTCACTATGCTCAGCGATATCTGCGAGACGATATCCGCGTCCGCGTCAGTCATCTCGTAGTCGATATTGAACGCGCGGGAAACTCGGACAAACGAAACTCCGTCCTCCCCCTCCGTTATATACAGAAGCACGGCGGCCGCCTCGCCGCTCACGGACACACCGCGGGAGGTCACGTCCTTGCTTTTCAGCAGTACCTCCGTCTGCACGGAGACTATGCGTCCGATGTCGTCATTGGTATCGGGAACAACGCTCTCGACGCTTTCCTGAACTCTCTTTGTTTGGTGATACACCTCGCAAAATGCGCTTACCTTTTTATTTTCAAAGCAGATCTCCATAATAAACTCTCCTTGCTGTACAGTTTGTACAACATATGCTTCCGACGCGGAGATTATTACGGACGTATCACCTTAAGAAGAAGCTTCGCGATGAACCTCGGCATTTTTATAATATAGATATTCACTCCTATCCCCCTTTCAACAGCAGCGCATGAACCATATCCCGCCGCATATCAATGCCGCGCCGAGAAAAAACCACCAGAAATTGGTCGGAAGTATGAGCGCGAGCAGTATCACTATCCCAATGCCGATCGAGATACAGCCGCATACCCTGTTGCGTCCGCCGCGCATAAAAACCGCCCCCTGCGAAATGTAGTCGCTACATTATACGCAGGAAGGCGGTTTTGTGAAACGGTATCACTTTGTTTCCCAGAATTTATGCTGGGCGCTGAGATCGTAAAGCCGTGTGTACGAGCCGTACCTGCTCTGGGATATCTCTCCCGCGGCGACCGCGGCGGTCACGGCGCAGCCCGGCTCTCGGAGGTGCGCGCAGTCGTTGAAGCGGCACTTTCCTATGTACGGCGCAAAGTCGATGAAATCGTGCTGAAGCTCCTCCTTCGGGATGATGTTCATCATCTCGACCTCGAAGGAAGCAAAGCCGGGTGTGTCGGCAACAAAGGTATCATCCCCGATGTCGTAAAGCTCAACATGGCGGGTGGTATGTCTGCCGCGCCCGAGCTTTTCGCTCACCTCGCCGGTCTCTATCCTGAAATCCGGGACAAGGGCATTGAGTATGCTTGACTTGCCGACGCCGGAGTTGCCTGTAAAGGCGCACACTGTGCCGCGAAGCACCTGCCGCAGTTCGTCTGTCCCCTCGCCCGTCCGGGCGCTCGTGCGGACGACTGTGAAGCCGGCCTTTGTAAATATCCCGTACAGCTCATCCGCCGGGTCAAGGTCGGTCTTGTTAATGCAGACAATGAGACGGCAGCCGACCTCGGCGGCTATGACGGAAACGCGGTCAATGAGAAAAGAATCCGTAACGGGATTTGTATTGGCGGCGACGAAAACGAGAGCGTCAATGTTGGCGACCGCCGGCCTGATAAACCAGTTCCTGCGCTCGTCAACGCTCTCTATCCTGCCCTTTCCGGCGGAGTCAACGCTGCACTTTACCCTGTCTCCTACGAGCGGAGACGTGCCGTCCATGCGAAAGCGCCCGCGAGCCTTGCACTCGAGAATGCCATCCGCTGTGCGGACATAGTAGAACCCACTGAGCGCCTTGACGATAATTCCTGATACCATCTGTCTCTCAGCCGTCCTGTCCGGTCGATATCTCAAGGTATATCTTGGTATGCTGCTCCACCTCGGTAAATGCCTTCACGCTCTGCCCGATCACTATGCCGGGGTTCATGGCGCTGCTTTTGCGCTCGGAGCCGCCGTAGCTCAGTCCGGCGCTTTCAAGCTTGGCAATCGCCGCCTCCTCTGAGATGCCCACGAGATTAGGTACCGAGACATAGCTGATCTCAGGTCCGGCGCTGACGGTGATATACACCGTCGACCCGGCGCTCAGCTGTTCGCCGGCCGATGGACTCGTGCTGATGACATAGTCGCGGGTCACGCTGTCGGAGGTCTCATTCTCTACCTCGACATAAAAGCCTGCCTGAGTGAGCGTCAGCATTGCCTCGCGGTAGTCCATGTTGACGACGGAGGGGATCGCTGAGAGAGTCATGCCCGTGCTGACGGTAAGCTCAACGTCGATACCGTCGGAGCTTATCATCATGCTGCGCCCTGCCTCGGGAGACTGCGAGAGGACAAGTCCGGATTCCGTGTCGGTGTCAATAATATAGACAACCTTGAAGTTATAGCGGGACGAGAGGTCGGGGTTATTTATAACATACTCATAGTTCGTGCCGACGAAGTTCGGAAGCTCTATACGCTCCGCCGGGAGAAATATCTCCCTGAGCCAGAAGTTCCAGAGCGCCGAGAAGAGGGCCACCGCGAGCAGTATCAGTCCGAAGGTGCCGAGCAGATAGCTCACTCTTGCCGAGCGTCTGCGCCGGCGCTTATACGCGCTCTTTGACATTTCGCTCACGGAACGCACGGGGATAACGGCGGGGTTTTCATACTTCTCCTCGCCCTCCTCCTTCTGCTGCGCCTGCGTGAAGGCCTCGAGATCATTATAAAGCTCGGCGGCAGTCTGATAACGGTCCTCAAGCTTTGAACTCATAGCCTTGAAAACTATCCTCTCAAGCTCCGCCGGGGTACCCGGCACAAGCTCGTGCAGAGGAACGGCGTCCGCATTCATATGCTTCACCGCGATCTCGCCAAGGGTGTCGCCGGTAAACGGCTGCCTGCCGGTGAGCATTTCGTACATGACTACGCCAAGGGAATAGATGTCGCTGCGGGCGTCGGGACATTCTCCCCGCGCCTGCTCGGGCGCGATGTAGTGAATGGAGCCGACAGCCTGACCGTCGTTTTCATACAGCTCCAGCTCATTTTCAAGAGCGGCGATCCCGAAATCGCCGACCTTGACCGTGCCGTCTCGCAGCAGCATGATGTTCTGCGGCTTGATGTCGCGGTGGATTATCCCGTGCTGGTGAGCATGGGAGAGCGCCTTCGCGATCTGTTTTGAATAGTGTACGGCCTCCTGCCAGCCAATGGCCCCGCGCCGGTCGATATACTCGCGCAGAGTGATACCGTCCACAAGCTCCATGACTATGTATTCCAAGTCATCGTTGTGGCTGACATCGAGTACAGCGACGATATTGCTGTGTGAGAGCATGGCGACAGCGTGAGCCTCAGCCGCGAAGCGATGTCTGAACTCCTCGTCCATAGCCATCTCGTCGCGCATGATCTTGATCGCGACGTAGCGGTTCAGCCGGTGGTCGAGAGCCTTGTACACGACAGCCATGCCGCCCTCGCCGAGGACATCGACTATCTCGTATCTGCCGTCAAGCATATTGCCGATATATCTGTCGTTTTCGTTCATAGGTCTTCCCCCTTACCTTGTCACCGCGATAACGGTGACATTGTCGCCGGCGCCGCGTCTGAGCGCCGCGTCCACAAGGAGCCTGCAAAGAGTTTCCGGCTCGGGATTGTCAAGTGTGAAATCAAGTATCTCACTGTCCGTAAGCATATTTGACAGCCCGTCCGAGCAGAGGATAAGAGTGTCCCCGTTCTGCATGGTGAACTCGAAATAGTCCGACTTTACCTGCGGCTCCACGCCCAGCGCCCTCGTAATGACGTTCTTGCGCGGATGGAGTCGCGCTTCCTCGCGTGTTATGGCTCCGCACTCCACCAGATTCTCGACATAGGAGTGATCCCTCGTTATCTGGTACATGGCCTCCTCCCGGCGGGAGATGAGGTACGCACGGCTGTCTCCGACATTGATAATATACCCCTTACCGGCGGATTCGATAAGTCCGCCGACGATGGTGGTACCCATGCCGGAAAAGGCCTCGTCAAACTTTGAGTACTCAAACGCGACGCCGTTTGCCTCCGCGCAGGCGTCCTGAAGGACCTCGCGGTATTTGCCCTTCGGTGTTCTGAGCTTGAGCTTTGAGAAAATATGCGCGACAAACGCCTTGTTCGCAAGCTGGCTCGCGATCTTGCCGGCGTTGGCGCCGCCCATGCCGTCGCAGAGGGAGACTATAATGCCGTTTTTCGTTGTGCATTTTTCAATGATGAAGCTGTCCTGATTGTCCTTTCGGACAGTTCCCTTGTCGGTGATACCGAAGCTTTTCATACTGCCCTCCCTTCTGCCGGCCGTGACCGGGATGTTTATTTTTTCAGCTGCATTTTCCGCCGCAGCTGTCCGCACGAGGCGTCCACGTCTCCGCCGAGCTTTCGTCTTACTGTGACGTTCACGCCGTTATCCTCAAGTATTTTTATGAACGCCTTCATGTGACCGGCGGTCGACGGCTTGAACTCGCGCTCTTCTACATGGTTGAGCGGGATCAGGTTCACATGGGCGCATACGCTCCGCGCGTGCTTCGCAAGAAGTCTCGCATGATATTCCGTGTCGTTTACGCCGTCGATCATCGCGTACTCGAACGAGATACGGCGGCCGGTCTTTTCATAATATCTCCTGCAGCATTTCATCAGTTCGTCCACGCCTCTGCCGCGATTGGCGGGCATAAGGCGCGAGCGCGTCTCGTCATCGGGCGCGTGGAGCGAGACCGAAAGAGTTATCTGGAGATCCCTTTCGGCAAGCTCGTCAAACTTCTCGGTAATGCCGCAGGTAGAAAGAGATATGTGCCGCATGCCGATGTTCATTCCCTGCGGGTGGTTGACAAGCTCAAGGAATCTCATAACGTTGTCAAAATTGTCGAGCGGCTCACCGATGCCCATCAGGACGATGTTTGAAATGGGCTTGCCGGAATCGATCTGCGAGAACATGACCTCGTCAAGTATCTCCGAGGGCCTGAGGCTTCGCACAAGTCCGCCGATGGTGGACGCGCAGAAGGCGCAGCCCTGACGGCAGCCGACCTGAGAGGAAACGCAGACCGTATTGCCGTGCTTATAGCTCATAACGACGGTCTCGACGGCATTGCCGTCGTACAGCTCCCAGAGGTACTTTATCGTCCCGTCGAGCTTGGAGAGCTGCTTGCTCAGGACCTTCGGCCGGTAAAGGTCGAACTCCGCACCGAGCTTATCGCGCAGCGGCTTCGGGAGATCTGACATGGCGTCAAAATCCCTTACGCCGCGGCCGAGCCACGAGAATATCTGCTTTGCCCTGTATTTAGGTTCCCCCAGCTGCTGAAGCTCCTGCTCGATCTCCTCCGGCAGCATGGACAGTATGTCTTTTCCCATCATTTTTTCCTTCTGATCTTTGCGGCGAAAAAGCCGTCCGTACCGTCAACATTCGGCCAGAACGTATACATTCCGTCCGCGGACTTTATCCCTCCGGTCTCAAACGGTACGAGTTCATAGTCTTCGTTCTCCGAAAGGAAGCCATGCACGACCGCCTCATTCTCTTCACGAAGGACGGTACAGGTGGAGTAGAGCAATGTCCCGCCCGGGCGGACATAACGCGAGAGATTGCGCAGTATATCCGCCTGGATAGCCGGCAGCGCGGCGATCTCTTCCTCGCTCTTGTCCCGTATCTCGGGTTTTTTGCGTATCACGCCAATACCCGAACATGGTACGTCGGCGATGACGACGTCAAACTTCTCCGCCAGGCTTTCATTGAAAGCCTTCGCGTCGGCCGCCTCCGTCTCAATGATGTCTATTCCGAGGCGCTCAGCCCCGCTGCGGATGAGCGAGAGCTTTTTCTCGTGAATGTCGCAGGAGAGTATGCTCCCCTCATTTTTCATGGCTATCGCCGCCGCGAAGGATTTTCCGCCCGGCGCGGCGCAGGCGTCAAGAACGCGCATGCCCGGCTCCGGAGACGCTATCTCCACCGCCGTTCTCGCCGCGCGGTCCTGAACGTAAAAAAGCCCCTCTTCAAAGCCCGGAAGCTCCGTCACATTCCCGCCGGGAAGCTCGATACAGCCGTGCGGCGTTTCGAGGCTCACATACACTGTCTCGTTCCTTGCAAGGGCGCGAGCATAATCCTGCACGCCGATCCTGAGGGTATTCACCTGAATGCAGAGCTTCGGCGGGGTGTTGTCCGCGGCAAGAAAGCTCTCGGCGAAATCATAGCCGTGGGAGGTGATAAGCCTTTTCGTCAGCCACAGCGGGTGGCTGTATTTTATGCTCAGGTATTCCGCGCCGCCCTTTCCGGGTATTTCGGGCAGGCCGCCGGAGGCCGCCCTGCGCAATACTGCGTTAACAAGTCCCGAGGCTCTCGCGAAGCCTGCTTTTTTGCAGAGCCTCACGCTCTCGTTCACGGCCGCGCTGGCCGGGATCCTGTCGAGGAACAGGAGCTGGTAAACCCCCATTCTGAGTATATCTCTGACCTTCGGCTCAAGCTTTGCGCCGCAGAGGCTGTCGATATAAAAGTCGCACAGCGTGCAGTTTTGAAGCACGCCGAGGCAGAGCCGGGACGCAAGCGCGGCGTCGCGCCTGTCCAGCTCGTATTTTTTTATAACATTGTCGATGGAGGCGTTGGACCATGCTTTGTCCCTCCGGCAGCGCTCCAGCGCCGCCAGTGCCGCTTCTCTCGATGTCATGGCTTACTCCATTTTTATAGTATGGCCGCGCAGGAAATCTGCGGCCTTCATGCGCTTTTTGCCGGGGGCCTGAAGCTCCGTTATCATGAGCGTTTCACCGTCCGCACAGGCGATTTCGATACCGTTTTTTCCGGTGGAGACTACCTGACCGGGCGCTTTATCGGTATGTGTGTCCGTATAGTCCGCGCCGAACACGCGGTAAACCGTGCCGTCAAGCTCGCACGTCGCGACCGGCCACGGCTGAAGCCCGTATATCCATTTGAGTACGGCACGCGGGCTTTTGTTCCAGTCGATGGGCGAATCCGACTTGTCGAGCATGGAGACATAGCTCGCCCTCGCATGGTTCTGCGGGGTCCGCGGCGCGGTGCCGTTTTCAATGTCACGCAGAGTCCTGACAAGAAGCTCTGCACCCATGCCCTTCAGCCGGTCAAAAAGCTCACCGGAGGTTTCCTTTTCTCCGATGGGAGTCTCGGCGGTGTAGATGATGTCCCCGGTATCCATTTCGCTTGCAAGGTACATAGTGGTGACACCCGTGACCTCGTCGCCGTTCAGAACTGACCACTGTATGGGGGCGGCTCCCCTGTATTTCGGCAGGAGCGAGCCGTGTACATTGATTGCTCCGTATTCCGGCAGCGCCAGGATATCGTCCGGCAGGATACGCCCGTAGGCAACGACGACGAGAATGTCGGGCGCAAGGCTTTTCAGCATTTCGAGCGCCGTGCCGTCGCGCATTTTTGCCGGCTGAAACACCGGAAGTCCGTGCCTTTCTGCAAGCTGCTTTACCGGTGAGGCCGAAAGCTCCATTCCCCTGCCCTTGGGCTTGTCAGGCTGAGTGAACACGCCGACCACGTCGAAGTGTTCGTCGAGGAGCTTTTCAAGCGACGCCTCGGCAAAATCCGGCGTCCCCATAAAAACTATACGCATTTTACTCCTCACCACCGCGTTCAATTTCCTCCTTTGAGAGCATTCTGCTCGCCTTGGATGTAAAAACGATACCGTCAAGATGGTCGATCTCATGGCAGAAGCAGCGCGCGGTAAGGCCGGTACCCTCGACCTCGAACCATTCGCCGTATCTGTCCTGAGCGCGGACCTTGACGTTCATCGGGCGCTTTACCATCCCGTATTCCCCGGGAACGCTCAGGCAGCCCTCGGCCCCGTCCTGCTCGCCGGAGGTCTCGACGATCTCCGGGTTTATAAGCTCGATGATATATTCGTCCTCTTCATTCTCGACATTGGTCTCGATGACCAGCACGGCGCGGCGAAGCACGCCCACCTGTGGTGCAGCAAGACCGACGCCGCCGGCCTCCTCGAGCGTATCCGCCATATCGTCAAGGAGCTGATGGAGGCGCGAATTGAATGCGGTCACGGGGCGGCTCTTTTTATAAAGCCCCGGCTGTTCCTTGGTAAGGATGTTGCGTAAAGCCATATCTCTCTCCGTTCTGCCGCAGCGCGGCTTTATAAAACTAATCGTTAGGGTCGTTGTCGGCGTACACTGATATGCCCTTGAAGCTCTTATCCGTGCTGCATTCTATGACCGTATTGGCGATGATCGCGCGGATCTGGGCGTCCGCCGTGCAGCAGATGTTTACCCTGTATCTATAGCGGTTATTAACTCTCACCACCGGTAGAGGGGCCGGGCCGAGAATGACCGTATCCGCCCTGCCGGCGGCGGCTCTCTCGAGCCTCGCCCTGATAAAGCGGCAGGCGGCGATGACCCTGCTCTCGTCCGTGCCTGAGGCGGTAACGGCAAGAAGGTCACAGAACGGAGGTATGTTCTGCAAGCGCCTCAGTTCTATCTCCGAATAGTAAAAATCCTCGTAATCCTGTCTGGCCGCCTGCTGTATGGTCTCGTTATTGGGCGTAAAGGTCTGGATTATCGCGCGGCCGGTCTTCTGGCCCCTGCCGCTTCGTCCGACGACTTGGGTTATGAGTGAGAACGTCCTCTCGCTCGCGCGAAAATCGCCCGAGTAGAGGCTCTGGTCAGCAGAGATCACGCCGACGAGCGTGACGTTTTCAAAGTTAAGTCCCTTCGTCACCATCTGCGTGCCAACCATGATTGGGATGTTCTCGCTGCGAAAGCGCTCAAAAAGCCGCTCGTGCGAGCCTGCCGGCGTGACCGTATCCGTGTCCATCCTGATGACGGCTGTGCCGGGAAAAAGCTCATGAAGCTCGTCCTCGATGAGCTGGGTGCCCGCGCCGATAAAGCTGAGCTTTCCTCCGCAGTCGGGGCAGGCGTCGTCAATGCGTCTTGAATAGCCGCAGTAGTGACACATGAGCCTTTTGTTCGCGCTGTGGTAGGTCAGTGAAACGCTGCAGCGCGGGCATTTATAAGTGTAACCGCACTCACCGCAGGTTATAAGCTTATTTGCGCCCCGGCGATTGATGAACAGTATGCTCTGCTCGCCGCGTTCAATATTCTCCTCAAGCTCACGGCGTAGGACAGAGCTGATGTCGCTGCCGTTTCCGCGGCGAAGCTCATCCTTCATATCGACGATCTTCACCTCGGGGAGGGCGCGGTCGTTGTAGCGCGTACTGAGCGAAAAGTATGAATAGCGCCCTATAGCCGCGCTGTATCTGCTCGAAATATCCGGCGTGGCGGAGCCGAGGAGCAGCAAACACCCGGCCTTGGCACAGCAGTATTTCGCAACGTCGCGGGCGTTATAGCGCGGTGAGTTTTCGGACTTATAGGTCTCCTCCTGCTCCTCGTCGATAATGATGATACCGAGGTTTTCAACAGGAGCGAATACCGCGCTTCGCGTACCGATGACAAGATGGGCTTCGCCCTTTTTGATACGCTTCCACTCGTCATAGCGCTCCCCGGCCGATAGGCTGCTGTGGAGAACAGCAATATCGTTTCCGAAATACGACGAAAAGGTCCGGAGCATCTGCGGCGTGAGCGCTATCTCCGGGACAAGGAGAATTGCGGACTTGCCGCGGCGGAGCTGCTCGCTGATAAGGTGGATGTAGACGCTGGTCTTTCCGCTGCCGGTAACACCGAACAGGAGCGCGGCGCAGGCTCTTCCCGCGCGTGCAAGCTCAGAAAGGCTGTCAAAGGCGATCTGCTGCTCGGCATTGAGCGTCGGGAGCGGCTCGGTCTCCCCACCAAAAAGCTCCGGACGGCGATATACCTCGCGGTAAAAATACTCGACCAGTCCGGCGTTTACCAGCGCCTTGAGCGACTGACGGGACGCCCCGGTGAAGCGGAGGAGTTCAATGCTCGGCAGAGCGCCGAAGCTGCACAGGAGGTCAAGCAGATTCGACTGCTGCGGAGACTTGCGCCGCCTGTTTTCGGCGATCATCGCCGCGTCCTCGGGCGCGACGGCAAGCCTCGCGACCTCGACATACTTGTCCTTCGTGCGCCGCTCGCCCTGCTCGTTGAACCACATCCCGACCGGGAGCATGGCCTTGATCGCGTCATAGACCGTGCAGAAAAAGCGCCGCTGCATAAAAAGCGCGAGCTGTATCTGCGCCGGAGTGAGTACGGGTGCGTCGTCAAGAACGGCGCATACGGATTTGAGCCTATCGCGGTCGCTGTGTGCGGTGAGCGAAAGCACAATGCCCTCGCGCATCCTGTTCCCGTTCCCGAAAGGGACGTGAACACGCACACCCGGCTGCACCCTGCCCGCAAGCGTATCGGGGATGAGGTAGTCGTACGGCCTGTCCATTGAAAAAACGGCGTCTGAAACGGCTATTCTTGCGACCGGCTGCGGCACGGACCCACCCCCTTCATGTCAAAGCCTCTCCAGCCAAAGACAGCGGGGACTCTGCCCCGCTGAGCATTATTTAATGGTGAGCTTGCCGGTGTATACTTCGTCTATCGCGGAGGACACGGGCTTTCTTTCCAGAGGTATCTGTTTTTCCTCCGCCTCGGCGGAGATAATGCGCGCTCTTCTTGCGACAAGATTTACAAGCTGGTAACGGCTTCCGATCTTTTCAACAAGGTCAGCCACAGGGGGATAAAGCATCATAATAATTCTCCGTTCCGCCGCCCCGATGGGCGGCTGAATATAATAAAATTTTTTCAGACCATCTTCAGGACTTCGGCGCGGTCGCCGAATCTGCAGTGTTCCGCGGTGATTATTGAGGCGAGCTCTGTAGCCGCGGCGTCGGCGTCATCATTGACGATGATGTAGCTGTAGAAATCGGCCTCGGCATACTCCTGCCGCGCACGGGCCAGACGGCCCCTTATAGCCTCGGCAGTGTCGGTGCCGCGGTTGACAAGACGGCGCTCAAGCTCCTCAAGCGTGGGCGGCGCAATGAATATCATGACCGCCTCGGGCATTTTCTCATGCACCTGACGCGCGCCCTGTATCTCGATGTCGAGAATGACATCAAAGCCCGCGTCGAGCTGCTCCTCAACATAGGCTCTCGGCGTCCCATAGGAGTTGGAAACATACTCGGCGTACTCGAGAAGCTCGTCCCGAAGCACCATTTCACTGAAGCGGTCACGGTCGATGAAGAAATACTCTCTTCCGTCGACCTCGCCGGGGCGGGGCTTGCGGGTGGTGACGGAGGTCGAAAAGCAGTAGTCCTCTCTGCCCTCCATCGCCTTGAATACAACGGTGCTTTTACCGGCTCCCGACGGGCCGGAGATGACGAAGAGCTTGCCTCTTTTATTCATTTGCGCCACCTGCTTCCTGTGCGGAATTATCTGTAAGGCGGGAGGCTATCGTCTCCGGCGAGAGTGCCGAGAGGACGACGTTCCCGCTGTCCATGACTATGACAGCACGGGTGCTGCGGCCAAAGGACGCGTCGATGAGCAGGCCCTTTTCCCTCACGTCCTGTATCATGCGCTTTATCGGCGCGGAGTCGGGACTTACGATGGATATTATACGCTCGGCCGAGACCATATTTCCGAAGCCTATGCTGATAAGTTTCATACAGCGCTCCTTACTCTATGTTCTGGATCTGCTCGCGAATCTTCTCTATCTCGGACTTGAGGTCCACGACCACATGGGCAATATCGGAATTCTGACACTTCGAGCCGATGGTGTTTGCCTCGCGGTTGAACTCCTGAATGAGAAAGTCGATCTTTCTGCCCGCCGGAGAGCTGCCGTTTATCATCGTCCTGAGCTGCGCCATGTGGCTGCGCAGACGCACGGTCTCCTCGTCGACCGCGATACGGTCGGCAAAGATAGCAGCCTCGGCAAGGATACGGCTCTCGTCTATCCCGGCGGAGCCAAGCACGTCGTTCATGTGCTGCGTGAGCCGCGCCCGGTAGTCGGCGACGGTTTTCGGAGACTCCGTCTCGACGGCGGTGACGAGCCTGTCTATCGTTTCGAGCCGTCCAAGCACATCGTCGCGGAGCTTCTCGCCCTCGCGCACGCGCATCGCGTCAAAGTCGCGCAGAGCAAGCTCAGCGACTTCTTTTATGCCGGCGGAAATGGCCTCCGCGTCGACGTCCTGCTTTTCGACCGTAAGCACGTCGGGAAAACGGCTCACGCTCAGCGTGGAGACGTCATTTGGCAGCGAATATTCCTCCGCGATATGAGCGAGGGCGGCGAGGTAGCCGCGCAGAAGCGGCTCGTTCACCTTGACGGTCATGTCATCAGCGGCGGAAGAGTCCACGCTGACGAACACGTCGACCTTGCCCCGGCTGATATGCGACTGCACCGCCGCCTTAACCGTATCCTCGGCGAAAAGGAAGCTGCGCGGCATGCGCACCGACGTGTCAAGATAGCGGTTGTTTACGCTCTTTAGCTCAACGGAGATCTCAAGTCCTTCGACAGTACCCTTGGCGCTGCCGTAGCCGGTCATACTTTTAATCATTATTTCCTCCGGATGTATCAGATAAACTGGATTATATCAAAGGTTATCTTGTCCTTATCCTTCTTGTGCTTCTGTGATACGACGGTGATAGCCGCGCCGAGGGCAAGCCCTATGAAGCTTGAGACTATGCACAGCCCCTCGCCCGCTCCGGCCGCCGCGGCAATGAGATACCCGGCGACGACCAGCACTATGGGCAGGATATAGACGAGAAGAGTGGCCTTATATATCTTCGACGACTTGCTCTCGATAACGACGCGCTGCCCGGGCTTTGCGCCGATGAGGTTCTTTGCCCTCGTGCAAAGCTCGCTCTGGAAAATGCAGCTCTCGCAGTTGCCGCAGTTACTGCCGCAGGCCGTCGAGCGGGTGACGACCACCTCGGCCATCCCGTCGTCAAACACTTGTCTTACTATCGCGTCCTGAGTCATTTGCTACCCCTTTTTGATCGTGATGGATACAGTATATTCGCCGACGGGGTCGACCTCTGTGGCGCCGTCGATATATATCTTGACCGTCGCGAGTACGGAGCCTGTCGTCTCGTTATAGTCGCGCAGATCAGCCACGGCGCGGATGTTTTCGTTCTTTATCTGGTTAAGCACCTCCGCCGTGCCGCGAAGCTTGACGTCAAGGCTCTCGGTGACTATCTGCGCGGTGTAGCCGTCGGTAACGTTTATGAAGGAAATGTTGCTGACCTTGAACATTCGCGTCTCAAGGCCGATGATCTCGACCGTCACCTTTGCCTCGGTAACGCCGGAGAGATTTTTGAGGTCGTTGTCGATGGGTATAGTATACGTCTCGGTATAGGTCGATTCAAAGCTGAGAAGATTGATGGTGTCAAGGACTATCTTGTTCATGCCGGAGAGTATCGCCGAGTCTCCGGCGAGAGTGATGGTCTCAGGCGAGACGGTTATCTTGACATTATTCTCGTTTGCCGCCGCACCGTATACGGGGTTGACGGTGAGAAGGACCTCCTTGACCTCAAGGAGCGGCATGGTCGCGATGACGGTGTCCGTGGAGGTGGTTATCCCCTTTGTCGAGCATTCGACGCCGTCGGCGCTCATGAGGGTATAGCCCGTCTCCACCTGATAGGTGCTGTCAAGCTCCTTCTCGTTTTCGCCGAAGGAGACCCACGCGTAGGAAACGTTTTTAAGATATGCTTCCGGCCCGGTGAGCGTGATAGTGGCAGGCTCAAACTCCGGCGACTCGCCCGTATAGCCCTCGGCAAGGTCGCCGTCGAAGCTGCCGCGCACCTGAACGGATTTGGTGATATTCTCCGAGACCATGAAATTCACGACCTCCGGGTACTTGCCCGTCTCGCGGATGTTGGTCGTGTCGATCCCGGTGGGGTAAACTATCGTATACTGCTGGGAGGTATAGGCGGCCTGTGAAAGCTTGCTCACGTCGATCTCGGCAACGAGGTCAGACGCGCTGAGCGAGGCCACTATCCTGCGCGGCCCGATTATCTCGACCGTGACGGTACTCGTGTCTACATCCGTGACGACCATGTTCTTGTTGCTGCGCAGAACGTCCTCTCCAACCAGCTCGACGCGGACGCCGCGGATGGTGTTTTTGTATTCGTCGCTCTCGACGCTGGTGATATACACCCATATCGCGAGCGAGGCAAGAAGCGAAACGATCAGCCAGAACGTCTTGCTGTCATATATTCTTCTCATCAGACTTGTCTTCTTCATCATTTTTCACCTTGAAAAAATTCTTAATGAAAGTGAACAGGCCGCGCTTCGACTGGCTGTCGTCCTCGTGGATAAGCTCGGAACGGAGTATCTTGTCCAGCGTAGCGGGAGAAAGATGACGCTTGAGCATGCCCTCCATGGCGACGGACGCCGCGCCGGTCTCCTCGGAGACTATCACGACGACAGCGTCAGACTGCTCACTCAAACCTATGCCCGCTCTGTGGCGCATGCCGAGGTCCTTGCTGAGGTTCTTATTCTGGGTGAGGGGCAGGACGCAGCCCGCCGCGGCGATCCTTCCGTCGCGTATAACGACCGCACCGTCGTGCAGCGGCGCCTTGTTGAAGAAAAGGTTCTTGAGCAGCTCCGCCGTTGTGTTGGAGTCGATTATGGTGCCGGTGCTCATGATGTCGTTGAGCTTTACATTGCGCTCGAAGATTATAAGAGCACCGGTCCTTGAATCCGACATATCGGAACAGGCAAGCACGGTCTGCGCGATAGCCGTGTCCATCTCGTTGGATGCCGCCTGACGGCCGGAGGTGAAGTTGCTGCCCATTCTCTCAAGCACGCGCCTCAGCTCCGGCTGGAAGAGGATGAGTATCGCGATAAGCCCCAGCTCGACCGCCTTGCGCAGCAGGTAGTTTATCATTTTCAAATTAAAAATGTAAGATATCCACAGCACGATCAGCAGCACCGCAAGGCCCTTTGCGAGGTTGTACGAGTTGGTCTTGCGAACGAACCATATGGCCTTATACAGCAGATACGCGACAATAACGATGTCGATGATATCCGCAATGCCGATCGTCATCATATAATTTACAGAACGCTCAAGCGCCGTGCTTATCGTTTCCATCAGCTGTTCCTCATGATATCTTCTTGCGAAGACAACCGTCCTTTTGTTTTATCGATGTATTATAATACAAAACCGGGAAAAACGCAATTGGAATTAAGAATGTTTAAAATTAATTTCCGCATGTCGAAAAGTTTTTTTGAGCATTCCGGCGTGCATTTCCCCTTCGTTCCGTTCTGCGGACCGGTCCTACGGCTTTTTTGCAAGCCCGGCGTTTATTTCTTTTATTTCGCCGCACGCCGCGAGGACCTGCTCCTCGGTCACGAAGGGCGAAAAGCTCAGTCTCACCGTGCCGGTCTTCAGCGTTCCAGCGGACTCGTGAGCCGTCGGGGCGCAGTGCAGCCCGCTGCGGACGCATATGCCCCGCGAGTAAAGCTCCTCCGCCATCGTCTCGCAGTCCGTGACGCGGCTCCGTATCGACAGCACTCCCGTCTGCGTTCCCTCCGCGCCGGTGAAAAGCTCGGTATATCTGTCGTCCGAAAGCTCTCTGGCCGCGATGTCGAGGAGGTTTTTCTCCTTTGCGGCGATATTGTGCGTTCCGACGGCGCGCACATATTTTATCCCCGCGCACAGTCCCGCTATACCGCAGACGTTGTGAGTCCCCGCCTCGAGCCTGTCGGGGAGATATTCGGGCATGAGCTGCAGGAGGCTGTCGGAGCCGGAGCCTCCGTGCAGGAGCGGCATGCCGGCCTCCCCGCACAGTAGTATCCCCGTCCCCTGCGGCCCCATCAGCCCCTTGTGTCCCGGCATGGCCGCGAAGGCCGCGTGCAGCCGTGCAAAATCAAGCTCCAGTATCCCCGCGGCCTGCGAGGCGTCTACTATGAGCGGCACTCCGCTGCGCACGCACTCCTCCGCAATCTCATATATCGGGAGGATGAAGCCGAAAACGTTTGAAACATAGGTGCAGACGACAAGGTCGCTCTCCGGGATGTGCCTCCTGAAATCATCGAGTACCGCGTCCCTGTCAAAAAGCTTCCGGCCCGCGACGGTGATCCTTGCTTTGGCCGCGTGGAGCGGCCGGGTCACGGAGTTGTGTTCAAAGCCCGAGACAAGCACCCGGCTCCCGTCCTTCACGAACGAGCTTATCGCGATGTTCAGGCCATGAGTCGCGTTGGAGGTGAACACGACCTTTTCCTCGTCATCGACATCGAAGAGCGCGGCGGCCTCGCTGCGGCAGGCAAAGACCGTCTCCGCCGCGTGTACCGCGCTCTCATAGCCGCCTCTGCCAGGGCTTGACATGGTGCGCAGGGCGTTGACCACCGCGTTTTCAACGGAGACGGGCTTTATTAGCGTAGTAGCCGCGCTGTCAAGATATATCACGGCGCTACCTCCGTATACTTCCCGTCCGCGTCTCTTTCGTATATTTTCCCGCTGATAAGGCCGCTCCTTCTGAGTATCCCCACTGCCGCTTCCATATCCCGTCGGAGGCTCACGGCGTAGCTGCAGCCCTTGCCGCTGAGCTCGCCGGGCGCTTTTACGACGCTTCCGAAAATACCGCTGCGTTCAAGCAGCTTCACGCTTTTCTGGGCATTCGTCAGTGAGCGGCACATTATAAGGTATTGCTTCATGGTTTACTCCCATCCGCCGCCGCTGCGGCTGTGATATGGAAAAGCTCCCCGGGCATGCTCTGCCCGGGGAGTATTTTTTCATTTCCCGCTCTGCATTGCTGCACTACATATTATGCACTGCGGCGCTTCGCGGTTCTGTATTTACTTTTTCTCGATTAGCGCGACGGCATGCGCGGAAATGCCCAGCCCCTCGCCGGTAAAGCCAAGCCTCTCCTCCGTCGTGGCCTTGACGCTGACGCAGTCGCTGTCTATGCCCATCACGGACGCGAGCCGCTCGCGCATTGCTTCGATATACGGCGCGAGCTTCGGGCGCTGGGCAATGACGGTACAGTCAACGTTTGATACGGCGTACCCCCGTCCGGCTATAACC
The DNA here is from genome assembly GCA_934573855.1 of uncultured Oscillospiraceae bacterium. Taxonomy (GTDB): domain Bacteria; phylum Bacillota; class Clostridia; order Oscillospirales; family Oscillospiraceae; genus Limivicinus. The sequence continues at coordinate 20,136 of CAKTMF010000004.1, forward strand.
TCGCAGACCTTTGAGAGAAGCTCCATGCTGTCCGCGCAGAGATACGCGTCGTCACTGTCGGGAAAAAGCTTTCCTATATCGCCCATCGCGGCGGCGCCGAGGAGCGCGTCCATGAGCGCGTGTGCAAGTACGTCGGCATCCGAGTGGCCTAAAAGGCCCTTCTCATACGGTATCGCTACCCCGCCGAGTATCAGCGCGCGGCCCTCGGTCAGCCGGTGAACGTCATACCCGTGTCCTATCCTCAAGGTAATCACCTCTGTCCTTGAGTATCGCGGCGGCGATCAGCGCGTCCCGCGGGGTCGTGAGCTTTATATTGTCCTCGTCCCCGGCGACGGCATAGGTCTTTACGCCCATGCAGGCGACGGCCGCGCAGTCGTCGGTATAGGTCAGGCCCTTCTTTGCCGCGTTGGAGAGCGCTCCCTTGATGATGACGGCGTCAAATACCTGCGGCGTCTGGACGCGGACGGTGTTCGTCCTGTCGACGGTCGCGGCGATGAAGTTATCGTCATCGACTATCTTGAGCGTATCCGTGCTTGCGATCACGGGGACGGCGGCGAGGTGTTCCTTCGCGGCGCTGACGGTACGGGAGATAAGCTCCTGACTTACGAGCGGACGCGCGCCGTCGTGTATGGCGATGAGCTTCGCGGAGGCCTTGACCTCGCTGACTCCGGCAAGGGCCGACTCCGTGCGGGTCGCACCGCCGCCGATGACCTTGCTCACCTTGTCCATGCCGTAGTTATGGCAGAGGTCAGCGATCTCCTCGACCTTTTCCATGCGCGTGACTACGATAATCTCGTCCACCGAGGGAGAATCCTGGAAGGCTGCGAGCGTATGCGCAAGGACCGGCATCGCGCCGAGGTTCATCATTACCTTATCCTCGCCCATTCTCTCCGCGCTGCCGGCCGCAAGGATGACGGCGGAGCAGACCGGCGGCTCCTGTTTTTTCCTGAAAGCGCTGAGTATATTCATATACACCTCTCCTTTGGCAAAATAAGCGGTGCCGTTTTAGCCCTTGAGCTGTCTCTTGCGGTAGAAGTTCATCATGCCGTCCTGCATTTCGTCAAGGTGCATGAGCATTTTGCCCGCGCCGTAGGACGCGCAGGAGATGGCGTCGTCAACGACCGCCGTGCGTATGCCGGTGCTGCGCTCAATAAGGCGGTCAATACCGTAGATGAGGCTGCCGCCGCCGGACATGATTATGCCGTTCTTGTCGAGGTCTCCGACGAGCTGGGGCGGTGTGCGCTCGAGAACGTTGTGGATAGCCTCGAGTATGCTGTTCATCGGCTCGACAAACGCCTCGATAAGCTCGGTGGAGGTAATGCTCACGGTCTTGGGCAGGCCGTTGGCGAGGTTGCGTCCCTTTACCTCCTCGACGCCCATGTCCGGGCGCTGGATGACGCAGCCTATGCTGCGCTTAAGCTCCTCCGCGGCGCTCAGACCGATGAGCATATTGTGCTTCTTGCGGATATATTTGACGATGGCCTCGTCAAAGCTCGTGCCGGCGATCTTTATGGACTCGCACTCGACGACGCCTCCGACCGAAATGATGGCCACCTCGGTAGTTCCGCCGCCGATGTCGATGACCATGTGTCCGTCGGCCTTGGAGATATCGACGCCCGCGCCGAGTGCCGTGGCGACGGCGGTCTCGAGAAGGTAGACTTTTCTCGCGCCGGCCTCGATGGCGGCGTCGATCATTGCCCTTTCCTCAACGCCGGAAATGCTGCTGGGTACGCAGGCAAGGATACAGGGCTTGAAAAGGCTGAGCGACGTTACGCGGCTGACAAGCTCGCGGAGCATTTGTGCGGTCATCTCATAGTCGGAAATAACGCCCGCGCTGATGGGGCGGATGGCAACGATATTCGCGGGGGTACGGCCCATCATCTTCTGGGCGTCCTGTCCGACCTTGAGTATCTTTCCGCTGAACTTGTCAACGGCGACGACGGTCGGCTCGCGGGAGACGATACCCTTGCCCTGCTCGAAAAGCAGAGTGGAGGAGGTCCCCATATCAATCGCTATATCTCTCTCAAAAAGGAGCATCTGCATTTGCTTCACCTCATATTAATAATCGCATTAGTCGCAGCCTCTGGCCACGGCGGCGGCCTGTACGTCCGCACAGCCGTGTTCCGTGAGTACCCGCGCGCATTCCGAGAGCGTAGAACCCGTAGTGACGATATCGTCCACGAGCAATATACGCTTCTCGGCTATCTCGTCCGTATTCACCGCGGAGTAAACTCCGGATACGTTCGCCCTGCGCTTTTCGGCGGAGCCGGTACCCGACTGTGCCGGGTTATGGCGCGTCTTCTTCAGCAGACGTACACACCTTATGCCGGTGAGCCGCGAGAGCGCGTCCGCGATAAGCCTCGCCTGATCGTATCCGCGGGAGCGAAAGCGCTTCGCGCTCAGCGGCACCCATGTGATAATATCGCAGGAAATTCCGTTTTCGTCAATACATTTTGCAATAAACTCCGCATAAATCTGCGAATACACGCTCAGTCCGCCGAATTTATAGCGCAGAAGAGACTCCCTGACGCGGCCCTTGTAGTAAAACGGCGCGACGCAGCGGGAGATATTTCTGAGCTTACGCCCGTGTGACTCGGCCGTCGTATACGGCAGGGTCCTGAGGCAGTCGGGACAGACGCCCTCGCCCCTCGCCGTGAGCCTGCGGCAGAACGGACATTTCGGCGGAAAAAGCAGGTCAAGAGCAGCGTCGACAAGTCCCATCACTGCACACCGCAAAGCTTCCTGAGCCTGACGCGCAGCGCGGTATACCTGTTCGTCCGGCGGTAATTGTCTATCATCTGGTAGGCGGTCTGATCGTCGCCGACAAGGATAAGAAGCTCCTTTGCCCGCGTGATGGCCGTATACAGCACGTCACGGGTCATGAGCATGGGCGAGGAGCTGCTCAGAGCGAGAATGACAGCCCTGTACTCGCTGCCCTGAGACTTATGTACGGTCATGGCCCACGCATGCTCAAGCTCCATGAGCGACTCGAAGCCATAAGCGGCCAAGCGTCCGTCAAAATCCACAGTGAGCGTTTCAGCATCCATGTCTATAGATCTCACGGTGCCGATGTCGCCGTTATAAATGCCGCTGCCCGCCGATCTTCCGTCCGCGCTGTACCACATTATATCATAGTTATTGCGGATCTGCATTACCCGGTCGCCCTCGCGGAAGATGTAATCGCCGAAGACCTTCTCCTTTTTGTCGGCGCGCTGGGGATTGAGCGCCTCCTGAAGCACGCGGTTGAGGTTCTTCGTCCCCATCTCACCGCGTCTTGTGGGAGTAAGCACCTGGATATCAGCCGGAGGTATCTTCATTTTACCGGGGAGCCTCACGGCGCAAAGCTCGGTGATGGTCTCGACTGAGCTTGCGGCCTGAAGGCGGCGGAGACGGAAAAAGTCACCGGTATTTTCCGAGAAGTTCGGGTGTTCGCCCCGGTTTATCATGTGCGCGTTGCGCACGATACGGCTGTCCTCGTTCTGGCGGAATATCTCCGTGAGACGGACGGTCGGCACGACCTGGCTCCTTATGACGGCGGAGAAAACATTTCCCGGTCCGACGGATGGGAGCTGGTCCGCGTCGCCGACCATGATGAGGCGGGCGTCGGCAGGCATGGCTCGCAGGAGCGCCGCCATCAGTACGATATCGACCATCGACGCCTCGTCGAGTATCACCGCGCCGCACTCGAGCGGGTCGTCCTCGTTTTTATTGAATATCACACGATCCCCGTCATCGTCGAACTTAGCCTCAAGGAGCCGGTGTACCGTCACGGCCTCGCAGCCGGACAGGTCGCTCATGCGCTTCGCGGCGCGGCCGGTCGGCGCGGTCAGCAGCGTTTTGAGTCCCATGTTCTCAAAAAGTGCGATGATGGCGCGTATCGACGTGGTCTTGCCAGTGCCGGGGCCGCCGGTGATGACGGTGAGCTGATTATTGAGCGCAAGCTCGAGTGTCTGGCGCTGGAGCGGCGCGTATTTTATCTTCTGCTGCTTTTCGAGACGCGCGATGACGGCGTCCGTATCGGCGCTCGCGCGCACGGTGCTCCCGCACATCGCCGCAAGGCGCTCCGCCGCGGCGGTCTCGGCCTCGTACAGCTCCGGGAGGTAGCATGCCCTGCACCCGGCTATTTCCTCAAACATGAGCCGTCCCGACTCGATAAGCCCGTCAATGCTGCGCTCGGCCTCCTCGATCTCTACGCCGATAAGCTCCGCCGTTATCGCGGAGAGCTTTTCGCGCGGGATGAAGCAGTGTCCGTTGCCGGAGTTGTGGAGAAGCTCGAACAGCACGGCCGCGTCGATACGGTTGAGACTGTTTCCCTCCATGCCCATTTCAAGGGCGAGCCTGTCCGCCTCGGCAAAGCTCCCGCCGATATGCGTCGTCGCGATGAGATAGGGATTATCACGCACGAGTTCAAGCGCCTTGTCGCCGTAGAATTTATAAAGGCGCATCGCAAGGATGGGCCGGATACCGAAGGAGCAGACAAATTCCATGAGCCTGCGCATGCCGGTCTGGCGGCGGAAGCTCTTGCTCATCTGCTCGGCCCTGGCGGCGCTTATGCCCTTTATCTCCGTGAGCTTTTCCGGCTCGGATTCAAGTATCTCAAGAGACCTGTCGCCAAACTTCCCGACGATGAGCGACGCCGTAGCGGGGCCTACGCCCTTGATGGTCCCGCCGGAGAGATATGCGTATATCGCCGGCGCGGAGGTGGGTATCATGCGCTGGGCGAACTCCGCCTTGAACTGGCGGCCGTGGGTATTGTGAGTCATCCAGCTGCCGCTGACGATCATGGATTCGCCCGGAGATGCATACGGGAACGTTCCGACGACCGTGACGTTCTCATCATTCGAGTCCGTCAGGCGAAGCACGGTATAGCCGTTCTCCTCGTTTTTATAGATAACAGAGCTTACGGTGCCGGATATCTCTAAAAGCTCATTCTCCTGATCCATTCGGTATCATCTCCGTTCGTCGTTGATCGTGTGGTCGCATTACAGCAGCTTTTTGAGGAACTGGCCTGTGTAGCTGCGCTCACAGGCCGCGCACTCCTCGGGAGTGCCGGAAAAGACAAGCTCGCCGCCCATGTCTCCGCCCTCGGGGCCGAGGTCTATTATGTGGTCCGCGACCTTGATGACGTCAAGGTTATGCTCAATAACAACGACGGTGTTCCCGGCGTCGGTGAGCCTGTCGAGTATGGTTATGAGTCTGTGAACGTCGGCCATGTGGAGTCCCGTGGTCGGCTCGTCAAGAACATAAACGGTGGAGCCGGTACTGCGCTTTGAAAGCTCGGTGGCGAGCTTGACTCTCTGCGCTTCGCCGCCGGAGAGCGTGGTGCTTGACTGACCCAGCTTCACATACCCGAGACCCACGTCGTAGAGCGTCTGGAGCTTGCCGTATATCTTGGGCTGGTTTGCGAAGAAGGCGCAGGCCTCCTCGACGGTCATGTCAAGCACGTCGGCAATGCTCTTGCCCTTGTACTTCACCTCGAGCGTTTCGCGGTTGAAGCGCTTGCCGCCGCAGACGTCGCAGGGTACATAGACGTCCGGCAGGAAGTGCATTTCTATTTTCAGCAGTCCGTCGCCGGAGCAGGCCTCGCAGCGGCCCCCCTTGACGTTGAAGGAAAAGCGTCCCTGTCCGTAGCCGCGGAGCTTCGCGTCCGAGGTCGAGGCGAAGAGGTCCCTTATCTCGCCGAACACGCCCGTATAGGTCGCGGGGTTCGAGCGCGGCGTCCTGCCGATGGGGCTCTGGTCGATGGCGATGACCTTGTCGACGTTTTCAAGACCCTCGATCCCGCGGCTCCTGCCGGGGTGTACCTTGACGCGGTTCTTCTCGGCGGCGAGGGTCTTGTAGAGGATCTCGTTGATGAGCGAGGACTTGCCGCTGCCGGACACGCCGGTGACGCAGATGAGCTTCCCGAGCGGTATCTCCACGTCGATATTCTTCAGGTTATTCTCCTGCGCGCCGCGGATAACGAGCTTTTTGCCGTTTCCGGCGCGTCTTGCGGCAGGCACGGGGATGGATCTCTTCCCGCTGAGATACTGTCCCGTGACCGACTCCTCGCAGGCGCATATATCGTCTATGCTGCCCGCGCAGACGACCTTTCCGCCGTTCGCGCCCGCGCCGGGGCCGATATCGACGATATAATCCGCCGCGCGCATGGTATCCTCGTCATGCTCGACGACGATGAGCGTGTTGCCAAGGTCGCGCAGGCGCTTGAGCGTCAAGAGCAGCTTTTCGTTGTCCCGCTGGTGCAGCCCTATGCTCGGCTCGTCAAGTATATATAGGACGCCCATGAGGCTCGAGCCTATCTGCGTGGCTAGCCTTATCCTCTGGCTTTCGCCGCCGGAGAGCGTAGCCGCCGCGCGCGATAGGGTGAGATAGCCCAGACCAACGCTCGCGAGGAAGCTTAGTCTCGCCTTTATCTCCTTGAGTATCCTCTCGGCGATCATGGCGTCCTTTTCGTTCAGCTCAAGAGCGTCGACAAATTTTATCGCGTCCACAACGGAGAGATCGGAGAACTGCGAAATGCTCAGTCCTCCGACCGTGACGGCAAGGGCGGACTTTTTAAGGCGCTTTCCCCCGCAGTCGGGACACGGCACCTGAGACATGCACTCCTCGATATCCGCGCGCATGGCGGGGCTTTGCGTCTCTTTATAGCGGCGCTCGAGGTTATTGACTATGCCCTCGAAATCGCGCTTAATAACGCCGTAGCCCTCGCTCTTCTCGTAGTGGAGCTGGAGCGGCTCGTTCTTTGTGCCGTAGAGTATGGCGTCGACGGCTTCTTTGCTGAGGTTCTTTATGGGGTCGGTGAGCTTGAAATGATAGCGCTTCGCGAGAGCGTCGAAATACATTCTCGATATACCGTCGCTCTTTACGTTCCCCCAGCCGGAGGCGGTGATACCGCCGTCCATAATGCTCAGAGCGGGGTTTGGCATGATGAGGTCAGGGTCGACGAGCAGCTGCATGCCGAGACCGGTGCAGGTCGGACATGCGCCGCTGGGGCTGTTGAAGGAAAAGAGTCTCGGCGTAAGCTCGTCTATCGAAATGCCGCAGTCATCGCAGGCGTAGTTCTGGGAGAAGCTTATCTGGCGGTTCTCAGACACGACGTCCACATACATAAGCCCGCCCGCAAGTGCGAGCGCCGTCTCGGACGAGTCTGTAAGGCGGCGGATAACGTCGGGCTTGATGACGATACGGTCGACGACGATCTCGATATTGTGCTTTTTGTTCTTCTCGAGCTTTATTTCCTCGGAAAGGTCGTAGGCGATGCCGTCGACCCTCGCACGGACGTAGCCGGAGCGCTTCGCGTCCTCGAACACCTTTGTATGCTCGCCCTTTCTGCCGCGTATGACGGGCGCGAGTATCTGTATCCTCGTCCCCTCGGGCAGCTCCATTATGCGGTCGACTATCTGGTCAATGCTCTGCTGGCGTATCTCCTTGCCGCACTTGGGGCAGTGCGGGACGCCTACGCGCGCCCAAAGGAGCCTGAGATAGTCGTATATCTCCGTCACCGTGCCGACGGTCGAGCGCGGATTCTTGGAGGTCGTTTTTTGGTCGATGGAGATGGCCGGGGAGAGGCCGTCGATATAGTCCACGTCCGGCTTGTCCATCTGGCCGAGGAACATCCTCGCATAGGAGCTGAGGCTCTCGACATAGCGTCTCTGTCCCTCCGCATAAAGCGTGTCGAACGCGAGGGATGATTTGCCGCTGCCGGAAAGGCCGGTGATGACCACGAGCTTATCGCGCGGCAGCTCAAGGTCGATGTTTTTAAGGTTGTTTTCTCTTGCGCCTTTGATGAAAATGCTGTTCTGCATGTCTTATTCCTCTGCGATGATATCTGCGTATGCGCCTCTTACAAGGCCTATAAGGTCGGCCGGAGCAAGCTCTACTTGGAAGCCTATCCTCCCGGCGCTGACGATGACGGTATCCAGCCCCGCGGCCGTCTCGTGGAACACGGTGGGATACTGCTTTTTCATGCCCACGGGCGAGCAGCCGCCGCGGACATAGCCCGTAAGGGCGGTTATCTCGCTCACATGCACCATCGCTATCGATTTCTCGCCTACGGCCTTTGCCGCCTTTTTAAGGTCAAGCTCCGCCGCAGCGGGGATGTCGAAAACATATATTTTTTTGCTCGCGCCGCGCGCCACAAGAGTCTTGAAAACACGCGCCGGATCCTGCCCCATGAGCGCCGCGGCCGTAACGCCGTCCACGGGCGCGTCCGAATGGGGGTATTCGCGGGCGGTATATTTTATCTTCTTCTGGTCAAGAAGCCGCATGACGTTTGTCTTCTGTTCTGCCATAGCCCTGCCTCCGTTTTTTGTTTGAACGCTTTATTATACCCCACAAAATTTATTCTTTCAACAGAAAATGTCTTAATAAATTTACGCTTAACGCTGCGCTCATGCCCGCGCCGCCGTAAAAGAAGCTTTACATTTGCGAAGTTGCGTTTGGCGGGCAAATGTATTATAATGATAAAAGAATACTTTGAGGAGTACCTATGAAAAAACGAATTCTTATTTTGATAGCACTGCTGCTCTGCGCGCTCTCGCTGTGCGCGTGCGGGAAAAAGCAACAGGCCAGCGGCTCCTCCGCGCTCCCGACTCCGCCCTCTGCCGCGGAGTCTTCTCCGACGCCCGCGACCGAGGAAAAGCCGGCCGAATACAACACCATTGCCGCCGCCGACAAGAGCGAGCGCAAGCGCGTCCGTCAGGAGCTTCTTGACGTTGCGGAGGGCTGCGCCGCCATTTACGCCGAGGCGGACAAGGGCAGCGCGCTCAACGTGGTGCTGTCGAACTCGTCCCTCTACGCGATGGTGGAGCATATAGGCTCGACGGGCCGCGCCGCCGTCGACTCGCTCGGCACATGGGACATGGAGGGTTCCGCCGCGCTGCTCGATTTCTGCGAGGAGATATATCTCGGACAGGACTGCGAGGGGACGTACTACACCGTCTACCCCGACGGTCAGATATCGGCGTTTCACCTCGCGAGAAAAAACGGCGAGTGGCACCTTGTCACCATGACGGCAGTGTGGGATAAAAACAGCAGTCCCTCCGTCGTGTCCGAGGGGCAATATCAGATATCCGACGTAAAATACACCGACAAGGGCTGGCTCATCTATGACCGCAACTTTGACAGTTTCGACGACAATCAGCGCTCCAACTCCAACTCCTACGTCTTTGTCCGAGTAACGCCCTGCGACAGCACGAAGCGCGCCCTGTGCAGAAAATATATCGAGCCGATCGGGTATTTTGAGAACAACCTCTTTACCACCACGTGGAATCAGTTTGACCCCAGCCCAATAGATTTCAACAGTCTGTACGCGTATCTCTTCGCCATGTACCATGGGACGGAAACGCTCTCCTCGTACAACGTGCGCAACTACTATTCCGCCGTCAGCGGGACGAATCTCTATGTCGTCCCCACCGCGAGCTTTGAGGAAGTGGTGCAGTATTACTTCGACATCAACTCCGCCTCGCTCAGGAACATTTCCGACTACAGCAGGAGCGCGGGCGGGTACTTCTTCCTCGGCTATCAGAACGGCTATTACGACGTGACCCCAAGGACGCCGGAGCCGGAGGTCGTCGACTACTGGTACAACTCCGACGGCTCCGTGACCATGCGCGTCGACGCGGTAAACAAGTGGTACGGCACCGACAGGGCCTTTACCCACGAGGTGACGGTCTACGAGTATGATAACGGCAGGATAAAATACATCTCCAACAAGCTCTATGAGTCCGACGAGAATATTCTGCCCGAAAACAAGCTCGGCTATCTCCTTGATATCGAGCGGGACAAAACGCAATACTGACCGCTTTATCGAAAAGCAGCCGGGACCCGTACAGGCTCCGGCTGCTTTTTTCAGTTTTCCGTGCCGAGGGCGGCGGGGATGTCTCTTTCGTTTTCGGCTATCGCGGCAAGCGCGGCCTCGAGCGCGGTCACGATGTCGGAAAGCGGCATGGACGGGACGCCGGGGCGCTCCGCGACCTGTTCGGGGATATACGGCACATGGATGAAGCCCCCGCGCATTCCGGGAAACGAGCGCTCGATATTGTACAGCACACCGTACATCAGGTGGTTGCAGACATAAGTACCGGCGGAATTTGAAAGCGACGACGGTATGCCCGCCTCCTGTATCCGTCTCACCATCGCCTTGACGGGAATGCTCGCGAAATAGGCGTTTTCGCCGTCTGCGTACACGGGAGCGTCGATTGGCCGGTTGCCCTCGTTATCGGGTATCCTCGCGTCGTCGACGTTTATCGCGACGCGCTCCGGCGTCACCCCTTCGCGCCCGCCCGCCTGACCGACGCAGACCACGGCGTCCGGCCGCTCTTCCTCCATAGCCGTAAGGACGGCAGCTATCGACTTTCCGAACACCACCGGGATATAGCGCTTCACGATCACTGCGCCGGATATCTCGTCTCTTACGAGCTTCACGGCATCCATGGCCGGGTTGACGCTCTCTCCCCCAAAGGGTTCAAATGCGGTAAGAAGTATTTTCATGTCTCGCTCTCCCCTCTTCATTTACGTTAATTTATCACGGGCGGCGCGGCACGTCAACTTTGCGGAGTATCAGTGCGTGAGTTTTACAGAATATTAATCAATATTAAGTTGTTATTGCGGCCGCACGGTGGTATAAAATAATAAACCTGACAGAGGTTTACGAAGCCTGATCGAGATTTCCGGAAAGGATCTAAAAGCAATGAAAAAAATAACTGCATATATTCTTTTGGCCGCGCTCTGCCTGTCGCTGTGCGCGTGCAGCCTCGTCCCGGAGGCCGAGGTCGTCGTTGTCCCCGAGCAGTCGCCCGAGGTATCCGGCTCGCCCGAGACCCCCGTCCCCGGCACCGCCGATGACGCGGACGCGGAGGCGGCTGACGCTCTCCTCGCCGTTCTTGACGAGCTTTACTCCGACTATCATCCCGGCACCGCGGGCAGCTCTCTGAAGCTTGCCGCCATCTCCGGCAAAATGCTCGACTGGTACGCACAGTACGGCAGCGCGGGCGCGATAAGCAGGGCCTCCGCCGCCTTTGCCGCGAAGCATGCCGACTATAACATTTATGACGAGAGCAGCGAGATATCCGAGGGCTTTCCCCCCGCGCTCAGGGACGTGTGGCGCTGCGCGGCAGAGATGAGCTTTCCCGGCGGAGACGCGGTGCTTGCCGACGCGGGCTACAGCAGGAACGCCGAGTGGGTCACGGCGGACACCGACGTTTTCTTCTCCCAGCTTTTCTCGGCCCTCGCTCTGGAGGCTCCCGAGCGTGTGTACGTCTACTACGGCGATCTCCAGAAGGCCGCAATGCCCATTGACGAGCTGAGCGAGCATATCATTGCCGCCGCGCTCCGCTCCGCTAAGGTGCTTCCCGCCGACGTGCAGATAAACGCTTTTATCCATGACGGCGATCATCTCGCCATAGATTTCAGCAAGGAGCTGTCGGACTACCTCAACAGTCTCGACGCCGCGGGCGAGCACAGAACTCTCAGTTGCATAGTCCTCTCCTTCCTTGACGCGTATTCCGCGAGCAACGTCACGATGACCGTGGACGGAAAGGTACTCTCCACCAGCTACGGCACATACGACTTTGCCATTTCAAGAAGCGACGTCTGACGGCACGCGCAGAAACACCCTCTGTTTTCGTTGAAAGCAGAGGGTGTTTTTTTCAGAACAGGCCGGATATGACGCCGTTTTCGTCGACATCTATCCTCTCGGCAGCCGGGGACTTCGGCAGCCCCGGCATGGTCATTATGTCGCCGGTCAGCGCGACGATGAAGCCCGCCCCGGCAGAGACCTTGACGCTTTTTATCGTCACGGTGAAGCCCTCCGGCGCGCCGGTCCTTGCAGGGTCGTCGGAAAAGCTGTACTGAGTTTTGGCAATGCATACAGGAAGAGAGCCGAAGCCCAGCGCGGCAAGGCGCTCTATCTGGCTCTTCGCGGCCGGGAGAACGGAAATGCCCGCTCCGCCGTAGACCTTTTTTACGACGGCTTCAAGCTTATCTTCAATGCTGCTCTCCTGATCGTAGCAGTAACTGAAGCTTCCCCTTTCCTCCCCGCACAGGCGCACGACCTCCGCGGCAAGCTCCGTTCCGCCCGCGCCTCCGTCAGCCCAGACCGTCGAGAGCCGGACGCTGACGCCAAGCCCGGCGCATTTTTCTATCACGAGGGCTATCTCCGCGTCAGTATCCGTCGGGAAACGGTTCACCGCCACGACGCAGGGCAATCCGAAAACGTTCCTTATATTGGAGACATGACGGAGGAGGTTCGGCATACCGCGCCCGAGCGCGGCGAGATCCTCACGGTCGAGCGCTCCTTTGTCCACGCCGCCGTGCATTTTGAGCGCGCGGACCGTAGCGACCACGACCACCGCGTCCGGGACGAGTCCCGACGAGCGGCATTTTATATCAAGGAACTTCTCCGCGCCGAGATCCGCGCCGAAGCCGGCCTCGGTCACGGTGTACTCCGCCGCCCTCATCGCCATTCTTGTTGCAAGCACAGAACTGCACCCGTGGGCGATGTTCGCGAACGGCCCACCGTGAACGAAGGCGGGAGTCCCCTCAAGAGTCTGGACGAGGTTCGGCTTGACGGCATCCTTCAGGAGCGCTGCCATCGCCCCCTGCGCCTTCAGCTCCCGGCATGTGACGGGTTTATCGTCATAGGTGTAGCCGACAACTATCCGCGCAAGGCGTTCCTTAAGGTCGGGCAGCGAGGTCGCGAGGCACAAAACGGCCATTATCTCGCTCGCGACGGTGATATCAAAGCCGTCCTCGCGCGGAACGCCGTTATTTCTGCCGCCCATGCCGTCGAGTATGAAGCGAAGCTGGCGGTCGTTCATGTCCACACAGCGCTTCCATGTGACGCGCCGGGGATCTATATTCAGGGCGTTCCCCTGCTGTATGTGGTTATCGAGCATGGCGGCGAGAAGATTATTTGCCGCGCCTATGGCGTGGATGTCGCCGGTAAAGTGGAGGTTGATGTCCTCCATAGGTACGACCTGCGCGTATCCGCCGCCGCAGGCCCCGCCCTTGACGCCGAACACAGGGCCGAGGGACGGCTCGCGCATGTCGACGATGGCGCTCTTGCCTATCCTGCGGAGCGCATCGGCAAGACCGATGGTGGTGGTCGTCTTGCCCTCGCCGGCGGGCGTTGGGGTCATGGCCGTCACCAGCACGAGCTTTCCCTCCGTCCGGTCCTCATTGAGATAGGAGAGGCCGACCTTGGCCTTGTACCTGCCGTACTGCTCAAGATATCTTTCGTCTATCCCCGCGAGGGCGGCTATCTCGCTCACAGGGCGCATGACGCACCGCTGCGCTATTTCAATATCGCTTAGAAATGCCATTGACTCGCTCCTTGACATAAAATCATTTGCCACTATACCATCTTTTTCCTGCGGCGGCAACTTTTATACCGTATCTTACCGCATTACGCCGGAGAAAGCCGTCGTTACGCCTGCGCGGTATACTCCCGGACATGGTCGATGAACGCCTCCTCGACGCTCGGGAGCGGGTGTCCCTTCAGCCAGACGAAAAGGTATTCTATATATCTCTCGGGGTCGACGATCTCCTTGGCGACGATACCGGGGTTGAGTACATAGGAGGTCTTGGGGAAAATGCTCACGCCCACGTTGCGCCCCGCGAGCGCCGCCACGTCCAGATAGTTGTCCATCTCACAGACTATATGCGGCTCGGCGCCGATCTGCTTGAACCACTTATATATCATGTCTATCACCGCCACGCGGGTGGGGACTATGAGGGGCTGGTCCCGGAGATACTTGAACTCGAGCGTATCGCCGGGAAGCGCCGCAAGAGGGTTATCCCGGCTCATGAAGGCCGTCATTTTCTCCTTTCCAACGGAGAAGCTGTTCAAAAGCGACTGGTCGCACGGCGCGGTTATCACGGCAAGGCTTATAATGCCGCTGCGGAGCTTGCCGATAAGCTCGTCGCTGTTGCCGTCCATTATGCGGAATTTGACCTCCGGGTGCAGCGCGGCAAAGCGCTCTATCCACTCGGCGGCAATGTTTGGCGCGGAGCCTTCGACAAGGCCGATGGATATCGTCCCCGTCATGCCGCGGCTCATGGAGATTATCTCGCTGGAGGCCTTGTCGGCAAGGCTCAGCAGCTCCTTTGCACGGCGGTAGAGGAGCCGCCCGGAGTCCGTGAGCTGAAGGCTCCGCCGGCCGCGGATGAACAGCACTGTATTCAGCTCCCGCTCAAGCGCCTTTATCTGGCTCGAGAGCGGAGGCTGGCTCATGTGCAGCTTTTCGGCCGCCTTGGTGATATTCAGCTCCTCCGCGACGGCAACAAAGTATGAAAGGGTCTTGAGGTCCATCCGTGTTTTCCTCCTCGCCGGTAAGATATGCTGTCTGCTCTGCCATACTTTTTTTGTATGGCAACGCTAATATTATATATAGTTGATTTATTTTTTTCAAGTGCTATAATACGACACATATTTTTAATTTGGGAGGTATTTATCGTGAGCGGCGTAACGGAATACTTTGGCTGTGACGTATTTGACAGCCGTGTGATGAGATCGGTTCTACCGGCGGATGTTTTCAAAAGACTGAATCAAACCATCAACGAAGGCCGACAGCTTGACAGCTCTATCGCCAACGAAGTTGCCTCCGCCATGAAAAACTGGGCCGTCTCCAAGGGTGCGACCCACTACACGCACTGGTTCCAGCCGCTGACCGGCATTACCGCCGAGAAGCACGACAGCTTCATCCACCCGCTGGGAGACGGCGGAGTCATGATGGATTTCTCCGGCAAGGAGCTTATAAAGGGTGAACCCGACGCGTCGAGCTTTCCCTCCGGCGGACTGAGGGCCACCTTTGAGGCAAGAGGCTACACCGCGTGGGACCCCACGTCCTTCGCATTCATCAAGGGCAATACCCTCTGCATACCTACCGCGTTCTGCGCCTACAGCGGCGAGGCTCTCGACAAAAAGACCCCGCTCCTGCGCTCCATGGAGGCGCTCAATACCCAGGCCGTCAGGGTCCTTCGGCTGTTCGGGAACGAAAATGTTCACCGGGTCTCCCCAATGGTCGGAGCCGAACAGGAATACTTCCTCATCGACCGTGAGCTGTACGAGAAGCGCAAGGACCTCATGTTCACGAGGCGCACTCTCTTCGGCGCGAAGCCGCCCAAGGGGCAGGAGCTTGACGACCATTACTTCGGCGCGATAAAGCCGCGCGTGAAGGCCTTCATGGACGAGCTGAACGAAACTCTCTGGCGGCTCGGTATCCCCGCAAAGACCCAGCACAACGAGGTCGCCCCGTCCCAGCACGAGCTTGCCTCCATATACGAATCCTGCAACATTGCCACCGACCACAACCAGCTCACCATGGAGCTTATGCAGAAGATAGCGCTCAAGCACGGCATGGTGTGTCTCCTGCACGAAAAGCCCTTTGACGGCGTGAACGGCTCCGGCAAGCACAATAACTGGTCCCTCGCGACCGATACGGGAGTAAATCTTCTCTCTCCCGGCAAAACGCCATATGAGAATGCGCAGTTTCTGCTCTTCCTCACCGCGGTCATCAAGGCCGTGGACGATTATCAGGATCTCCTTCGCCTGAGCGTCGCGTCCGCGGGAAACGACCACCGCCTCGGCGCGAGCGAAGCGCCCCCGGCCATCGTCTCCATATTCCTCGGCGACGAGCTGAGCGCGATACTCGACGCCATAGAGCATGACACCGGCTACACCGGCTTTGAAAGGAAGCTCATAAAGCTCGGCGTCGACACCATCCCCGACTTTGCGCGCGACAACACCGACAGGAACCGCACCTCGCCCTTTGCCTTCACCGGCAACAAGTTTGAGTTCAGGATGGTCGGCTCGTCCGACTCGATCGCCTGCGCGAACATCATGCTCAACTCCGCCGTCGCGGACACTCTGCGTATCTTCGCGGACGAGCTTGAGGGCTGCGAAAACTTCGAGGCCGCGCTGCACGATCTCATCCAGCGCACGATAAAGGAACACAGCAGGATACTCTTCAACGGCAACGGCTACGACGACGCGTGGGTGAAGGAAGCCACCGAAAAGCGCGGACTTCTCAACCTGCGCACCACCGCCGACTGCATACCCTATCTCCTCAAGGAGAAGAACGTGTCCATGCTCAAGCGCATGAAGGTATTCAGCGAGAACGAGCTTCGCTCCAGATACGAGATCACGCTCGAGAACTACTGCAAGTGCGTCTCCATCGAGGCCAGCACCATGCTCGACATGGTGAGACGCGACATACTGCCCGCC
This sequence comes from uncultured Oscillospiraceae bacterium, assembly GCA_934573855.1. Lineage (GTDB taxonomy): Bacteria > Bacillota > Clostridia > Oscillospirales > Oscillospiraceae > Limivicinus. Next base: position 36,361 of record CAKTMF010000004.1, read on the forward strand.
GTCTGCTCGGCGATGGATGAGCTTTCACGTCTTGTGATCGACAAGAAGACCGCCGTACCCGGCGCAAAGTGCCGCTACGAGGCCGGTATGGTCGAAAGGCTCAGCGAGCTGTGCGACGGGATAGACTCCCTCGCCGTGTCGCTGGAGGAAAAGCTTTCCAAGGTCTCGATGAGCGACGTCGAGGAATGCTCCGCCTTCGTAAGGGACGAGCTTATCCCCTCCATGGAGGCTCTCAGGAAGGTCTGCGACGAGGCCGAGGTTCTCTGCCCCGGCAGGCTGCTCCCCTTCCCCGTGTACGAGGATCTTCTTTTCTCCGTCAAGTGAGACGGAACGTTAAAATCAAATATTCTGCCTAACTCAAAAGCGTTTGAGCCGGGAGAAGTAGCGGGGAGAACTGCGCCGCAGCGAGTATGGGACGGTGTGAGCCATACGGTGCAGCCCTGCGAATAACACCCGGCGAGCCGCAAGCCGAAAGCCATGTGCGAGTAGGTGCGCCGGAGGCCGACCGTTACAGCGGCAGGTTTTGTCTGAAGCCGTGAGAAAAAAGATAGGTGGCACCGCGAGATACAGCTCTTGCCCTATTGAATGCTGGTATTTATTTGAAAGAGGTAAAAGATCATGTGTTCGATCATGGGCTATTGCAGCAACGGCGTCACCTTTGACGTTTTTAAGGAAAAATTTGACAGGACCGTCTCCCGCGGTCCGGACGACAGCAGGATCACCGACACCGGCTCCGGTCTTCTTGGCTTTCACCGTCTCGCAATAATGGGACTTCACCCGGAGGGAATGCAGCCGTTTGAGCTTGACGGGAGCTATTGCGTGTGCAACGGCGAGATCTACGGCTTTGAGAAATTCCGGGACGAGCTTCGCGCGGAGTACGAGTTCAAAAGCGAGTCGGACTGTGAGGTGCTGCTCCCGCTCTACCGCAGATACGGCACCGGCATGTTCGCCATGCTGGACGCGGAATTTGCTCTTATAATCTACGACGGAGAAGCCGGAGAGTTTATCGCCGCGCGCGACCCCGTCGGCATACGCCCGCTCTATTACGGCTACGGGCCTGACGGCGCGATAGTATTTGCGAGCGAGCCAAAAAACCTTGTCGGGCTGTGCGGCAGGATAATGCCCTTCCCTCCCGGCTGCTATTACAGGGGCGGCAGCTTTATCCCATACTGCGAGATCGAAAAGATCCCCGCCGTGTGCCATGACGGCACGGAGACCGTCTGCAAAAAGATACATGACAAGCTTATCGCGGGCATTGAAAAGCGCCTTGTCGCGGACGCAGAGGTGGGCTTTCTGCTCTCCGGCGGACTTGATTCCTCGCTCGTATGCTCCGTCGCCGCGCGAAAAAGCCCTCTGCCCATCCGTACCTTTGCCATCGGCATGGACATCGACGCCATCGACCTAAAGTACGCGCGCCAGGTCGCCGATCACATCGGCAGCGACCACACCGAGGTCATCATGACGCGTGACGACGTTATCTCCGCGCTCGAAACGGTGATCTATACGCTCGGCACCTATGACATCACTACTATCAGGGCGAGCATGGGCATGTACCTCCTGTGCAGATGGATACACGAGAACACCTCCATTCGCGTCCTGCTGACGGGCGAGATATCTGACGAACTGTTCGGCTATAAGTATACCGACTTCGCCCCCTCCGCCGAAGAGTTCCAGCTCGAGGCGCAGAAGCGGCTCCGGGAACTGCACATGTACGACGTGCTGCGCGCCGACCGCTGCATTTCCGCAAACTCGCTCGAGGCGCGCGTGCCGTTCGGCGACCTTGATTTTGTAAAGTACGTCATGAGCATAGACCCGGAGAAGAAGCTCAACCGGTACGGCATGGGAAAATACCTTCTGCGCCACGCGTTCGAGGGCGACTATCTGCCCGAAAACATACTCTGGCGCGAAAAGGCTGCATTCTCCGACGCGGTCGGACACTCAATGGTGGACGACCTCAAGGAGTACGCGGAGAGCCTGTACACAGACGGGGAGTACGAAAAGCTCAGGTCGAAATATACCCACGCGGCACCCTTTACCAAGGAATCCCTCCTTTACCGCGAGATATTCGAGAAGTATTACCCCGGTCAGTCCGCGATGGTAGCCGATTTCTGGATGCCGAACCGGAGCTGGGAGGGCTGCAACGTAAACGACCCGTCCGCGCGCGTCCTCTCCAACTACGGCAAGAGCGGCGAATGACATACGCAAAACGTATCATAATGCAAACATTATATGTATTTTATTTTACCCGCACGACCTTGTATAATACCAAGGTCGTGTATTTTTATGATAATGGAGGTACATTATGTCTAACTGTGCAGTGGTAGGTATAAACTGGGGCGACGAGGGCAAGGGCCGCATGGTCGACCTCCTGACCGAGAATTACGATATCGTCGTGAGATATCAGGGCGGCGGCAACGCGGGCCACACGGTAATAAACGAATACGGGAAATTTGCACTTCATCTGCTCCCTTCCGGGATATTCAGAGAAAATGTGGTGAATGTCCTCGGAAACGGCGTGGCGCTCGACCCTGAAAATCTTTGCATAGAGCTGGACTCCGTGCGCGCACAGGGACTTGACATATCGCCCGAGAGGCTTAAAATAAGCGATAGAGCCTCTCTCCTGCTCCCGTGGCACAGAAAGCTTGACGAGCTTGAGGAGCAGCGGCTCAAGGACAGGAAATACGGCTCTACAAAGCAGGGTATCGCGCCGTTTTATTCCGATAAGTACCAGAAAAAGACCGTGCTTGCCGGCGAGCTTTTCCACCCTGTGGAGCTGCGTGAGCATTTGATCGAGCTTCTTGAGTGGAAGAACCTCATCATTACCGGCGTGTACGGCGCGGAGCCTTACACCGTGGCCATGCTCGACGAGTGGCTCGGCGGCTGGTGCGAGCGGATAAAGCCCTATGTCACCGACACCATGAGCTATCTCCGCGGTGCGCAGAAGGAGGGCAAGCGTATCCTCTTTGAGGCGCAGCTCGGCTCTCTGCGCGACCTTGACTTCGGCATATACCCCTACACCACCTCCTCCAACACCATCGCGGCCTACGCCCCCGTTGGGGCCGGCTGCCCCGGCGCGCGCATCGACGACGTCGTCGGCATTGTCAAGGCCTACTCCACCTGCGTCGGCGAGGGGCCGTTCGTCTCTGAGCTTTTCGGCGAAGAGGCCGAGCGTCTGCGTGAGGCGGGAGCGGAGTACGGCGCAAAGACCGGCCGCCCGAGAAGAGTCGGCGCAATGGATATCGTCGCCACGCGCTACGGCGTTGAGATGCAGGCCGCGACCGAGATCGCGCTCACAAAGCTTGACGTCCTCAGCGGCATGGACAAGATACCCGTATGCGTTGCCTATATGCTCGACGGCAGGGAGACGACCGATTTCCCGTTCCCTACGGTGCTTGAAAACGCCATCCCCGTCATACGCTTTTTCGACGGCTGGAAGCAGGACATCTCATCCTGCAAGAGCTGGGACGAGCTTCCGAAGGCGGCGCAGGATTTCGTCAGCTTTATCGAGGAAGGCATACATTGCCCCATCACATACATTTCCGTCGGCCCCGAACGCGACAGTATCATCATAAGGAAGGACACCTGAGATGGAAGGAACCTACACCTCCCCCCTTTCGGCGCGATACGCCTCACGCAGGATGCAGGAGCTTTTTTCCGACGAAACGAGATACGGCACATGGAGGCGTCTGTGGCTCTCCCTCGCGAGGGCGGAGCGCGAAATGGGACTCCCCATAAGCTCCGGACAGATCGAGGAGCTTGCCGCGCATGTCTCGGACATAGACTTTGAGACGGTCAGGCTCCGCGAAAAGGAGGTCCGCCACGACGTGATGGCGCATATCTACGCCTACGGCAAGGCCGCTCCGGACGCCGCCGGGATAATACATCTCGGTGCGACGAGCTGCTTTGTGACGGACAACGCCGATCTTATCATATACCGCGACGCGCTGAGGCTCATACGGGACGAGCTTGTCTCCCTGTGCAGGTCGCTCGCCGCGTTCGCGGATAAATACAAGAGCCTGCCCACGCTCGGCTACACGCACTATCAGCCCGCTCAGCTCGTCACGGTCGGAAAGCGCGCCGCTCTCTGGCTCGGCGGCTTTGTCAGCGACATCGGGGAGATAGACTTTGCGCTCTCCCAGATAAAATTCCGCGGTGCGAGAGGCACTACCGGAACGGAAGCGAGCTTCATGGAGCTGTATAACGGCGAGGGCGAAAAGATCGACCGGATGAACGAGCTTATCGCGAAGGATTTCGGCTTTGAGGAGCTGTTCGACGTCTGCGGTCAGACCTACCCGAGGAAACTTGACCACCGCATACTCGGCGCTCTCTCCTCCGTCGCACAGAGCGCATACAAGATGGCGGAGGACATACGCCTCCTCCAGCATGACAGGCAGCTCGACGAACCCTTTGAGGAAAAGCAGATCGGCTCCTCGGCCATGGCGTACAAACGCAACCCCATGCGCTGCGAGCGGATATGCTCCCTCTCCCGCTATCTGATGACGGACGCGCTCAACGCCTCTATGACGGCCTCGGTACAGTGGCTCGAGAGGACGCTGGACGATTCGGCCATACGCCGCATAAGCATGCCTGAGGCTTTTCTCTGCTGCGACAGTATACTGCGCCTTGCGGAGAGCGTGGTCTCGGGACTTCGCGTCAACGAGAAGGTCATTGAAAAAAGCGTCCGCGGCTATCTTCCGTTCATCGCAACGGAAAACATACTCATGGAAGCCGTGAAGCGCGGCGGCGACCGTCAGGCCCTGCACGAGGTGATACGCCAATGCTCGATGGAGGCCACGGCAAGGATGAAGAACGGTGAGGAGCCGGAGCTTCTCTCCGCGCTCGCGGAAAGGCCGGAGCTTGGTCTGAGCCGGGACGAGCTTGCGGGGATACTTGACGCCTCGCTGTACATCGGCAGATGTCCCGAGCAGGTCGAAAGGTTCCTCAAAAAAATCGAGCCGCTTCTTGACGGCGCGGATATATCAGAGTCCGAAATAACTCTTTGAGAGGTTTCTTATGGATAAAATACTTGTTCTTGATTTCGGCGGACAGTACAATCAGCTCATCGCAAGGCGCGTGCGCAGCGAGAACGTCTATGCGGAGATAAAGGGCTATGACGAGATAAGCGTCGATGAGATACGAGAGCGCGCCTATAAGGGCATAATCTTTACCGGCGGGCCAAACAGTGTCTACGACCCGGAGTCCCCGCACTATGACCCCGCGGTGCTTGAGCTGGGTATACCGGTCCTCGGCATCTGCTACGGCCACCAGCTCATGGCTTATATGGCGGGCGGCGAGATAGCCTCCGCCGAGAGCGGCAGCGAATACGGGAAAACGACCGTTTTTTCCTCCCCCTGCCAGCTTTTTGCCGGTATACCGCAGGAGAGCATATGCTGGATGAGCCACACCGACTACGTGAAGGCTCCCCCGGCTGGCTTCACGCTCTCCGCGCATACGGCAAAATGTCCCTGCGCCGCGATGTCCGATGAGAAAAGAAAGCTATACGGCGTGCAATTTCATCCGGAGGTGACGCACACCGTTTACGGCAGGGATATCCTGCATAATTTCGTATTCAACATCTGCGGCTGTTCTCCCGACTGGAAGATCGAGGATTACGCGGTGAGCGCCATAGAAAGATACCGCCGCGAGCTTGCCGGAAAGAAGGTCCTGCTGGGGCTTTCCGGCGGCGTGGATTCCTCCGTGGCGGCGGTACTGCTGCACGAGGCCATCGGCGACGACCTGCAGTGCGTTTTCATCGACCACGGCTTTCTCCGCAAGGACGAGGGCGACTATGTTGAGAGCCTCTTTCGCGGGAAGTTCGGCATAAACCTCATCCGCGTGAACGCTCAGGAGCGTTTTCTTTCCAAGCTCTGCGGCGTTACAGACCCGGAGAGAAAGCGCAAGATCATCGGCGAGGAATTCGTTCGCGCCTTTGAAGCCGAGGCGAGAAAGCTCGGCGACGTGCATGTGCTGGCTCAGGGTACCATTTACCCTGACGTCATCGAGAGCGGCAAGGGCAAGGCCGCGACGATAAAGAGCCACCACAACGTGGGCGGTCTGCCGGAGAACATGCTGTTCGACGAGATAGCAGAACCGCTGAGGGAGCTGTTCAAGGACGAGGTGCGCGAGCTGGGTCTTGAGCTTGGTCTGCCGCGCGAGATGGTGTTCCGCCAGCCCTTCCCGGGCCCCGGTCTCGCGGTGAGGGTGATCGGCGAGATAACGGAAGAAAAGCTCGCGCTGCTGCGCGAGGCGGACGCAATTTTCAGAGAGGAGCTTGAGCGCGAACACTGCGACAGGATAGCCAATCAGTATTTTGCCGTCATTACCGACTGCCGGAGCGTCGGCGTGATGGGCGACTTTCGCACCTACGGCTACACGCTTGCGCTCCGCGCCGTGACGACGGACGACTTTATGACGGCTGAATGGACGCGGCTCCCCTACGAGGTACTGGAGAGAGCCAGCAGCCGTATCACGAACGAAGTCAAGGGCATTACGAGAGTCGTTTACGACATAACATCAAAACCGCCCGCCACTGTCGAATGGGAATAAAGAGAGGAGCATGAGCATGACAAAGTATATTTTTGTTACCGGCGGCGTCGTTTCCGGTCTTGGCAAGGGCATTACCGCGGCCTCTCTCGGCCGCCTGCTCAAGGAGCGCGGCTTCCGTGTCGCGGCCCAGAAGCTCGACCCCTACATAAACGTTGACCCCGGCACGATGAGTCCCTATCAGCACGGCGAGGTCTATGTGACCGAGGACGGCGCGGAGACCGACCTTGACCTCGGCCACTATGAGCGCTTTATAGACGAGAACATCAACAAATACTCGAACCTCACCACCGGCAAGGTCTATTGGAACGTTCTGAACAAGGAGCGCCGCGGCGAATACCTCGGATCCACCGTGCAGGTCATCCCCCACATCACCAATGAGATAAAGGACTTTGTCTACCGCGTCGGCAAGACGACCGACGCCGACATCGTCATCACCGAAATCGGCGGCACCATCGGCGATATCGAGTCTCAGCCGTTTATCGAGGCCGTGCGTCAGATATCCCTCGAGGTGGGCCGTGAAAACAGTCTTTTCATCCATGTGACGCTCGTCCCGTTCCTTCGCGGCTCCGACGAGCATAAGACCAAGCCCACCCAGCACTCCGTCAAGGAGCTTCAGGGCATGGGCGTGAACCCGGATATAGTCGTTCTGCGCTGCGACGAGCCGCTCGAGCCGTCCGTTTTCAAGAAGATCGCGCTCTTCTGCAACGTCAAGGAGGACTGCGTGATCGAGAACATCACTCTCCCCTGCCTGTACGAGGCTCCGCTCATGCTGGAGAAGTCGAACTTCTCCTCCGTCGTACTCAGGGAGCTCGGGCTCAGCTCCGAGGCGGCGGATCTCGGCGAGTGGACGAGCCTCGTTGAGAAGATAAAGGGCTGCACCGGCAGCGTGAACATAGCGCTGGTCGGAAAATACACCGCGCTCCACGATGCATATCTCTCCGTCGCGGAGGCGCTGCGCCATGCGGGCTATGCCCTCGGCTGCAATGTCAACATTCTCTGGACGGATTCCGAGGGGATAACGAGAGATAACGCGGACGAGATACTCCGTGAAGCGGACGGTATCATCGTCCCGGGCGGCTTCGGCGGGCGCGGCATAGACGGCATGATCTGCGCGGCGAAGTATGCGAGGCTGCATGACATCCCCTATTTCGGCATATGCCTCGGCATGCAGATCGCGGTCATTGAGTTCGCGCGCAACGCCGCCGGTATCGCCGATGCGGATTCCGGAGAGTTCAATGAGCTGTGCCGGAACAAGGTCATCGACTTTATGCCCGGACAGAGCGACGAGATAGAAAAAGGCGGCACACTGCGTCTCGGCGCGTACCCCTGCGTCATCACGCCCGGCACAACGATGGAAAAATGCTACGGCGCGGGTCCCATTTCCGAACGCCACCGCCACCGCTATGAGTTCAACAACGACTACCGCGAGGCGCTCAGCTCCGCCGGACTTGTTATAAGCGGCCTTTCCCCCGACGGGAGACTTGTCGAGACCGTGGAGCTTTCGGATCGCCCGTTCTATGTCGGCGTACAGTACCATCCCGAGTTCAAGTCCCGTCCCAACAAGCCCCATCCGCTCTTCCTCGGCTTTGTCGGCGCGGCAAAAGAGCTTTCGGAAAAGAGCCGTGAATAATACTCATGAGAAAAAAAGATGACGTCCCTTCTTCCGTTTCCGTAGAATCGCCCATAAGAAAGGACAGCAGGACTCTGATGTATCTGCTGCTGGCCGTGTCCGGCGGCGCGATGGACGCGCACTCGTACCTCAACCGCGGGCATGTCTTTGCAAACGCCCAGACGGGCAATCTCCTGCTCCTGGGTGTTTCGATATCGGACATGGATATGCGCTCAACGGTGCATTATCTCTTCCCCATACTCGCATTCGTGCTGGGGATAGCGCTGGCTGACCTGCTTTTATACATTTTAGCTGAGCGCTTTCGCACCGGAGAGAAGACGGTTTTGCTGCTCGAAACGCTCATCATGCTCTCCATCGCCTACATTCCGCAGGACTGCAATTCGCTCGCGAATGCGCTGACGTCGTTTGCCTGCGGCATGCAGCTCGAGGCGTTCAGGGAGTTTGACGGGAGCGCCGTACCGACCACGATGTGTATAGGAAATCTGCGCTGCGCGACCTCTTTCTTCATAAAATATCTGCAAATGCGGGACAGGTCGTTCCTTGCAAAGTCGGCTCTGTACGCAATAGTTATTGCAGTTTTCGTCTGCGGTGCTATAATTGAGAGCAAGCTTATCAAACTCGCCGGGAACATGTCCATTCTGTTCTCCGCGGCGGTCCTGTTCGTCTGTCTGCTGATATCGGCGGCGGAGGACCGCCGGGACGACAGCGGCGGAATCAGTTGAGAGGAAGTGCTTTTTTGAGTTTCAGAGCTTTTCTTGCCTGTCTCGCGGGTAAGGTCCTGCGGTTCATGCTGCAGCTTTTCAATAAGGGCGGTACGTCCTTTCCGGGCAGAGTAGCGCTGCGTATCTGCCCCGATATACTCAGCCGCCTCGCCGCGGGCTACAAGATCGTCGCGGTGACGGGAACGAACGGAAAGACCACGACCTGCCGAATGCTCGAGACAGAGTTTCGCGAGGCGGGGTATACCGTGTTCACGAACCACTCAGGCGCAAATCTTCTGCACGGCATCACAACGGAATTTATCGCTCACTCAACGCTCAGCGGCAAGCCGGCGAGCGAGTGGGCGGTCGTCGAATGCGACGAGGCCGCCGCGGTGCGCGTGTTCAAGCAGATACAGCCGAGGATCGTTCTGGTCACGAATCTTTTCAGAGATCAGCTCGACCGCTACGGTGAGATAAGCCACGTCAGAAACTTCATAATAAACGGCCTCAAGGACGCGCCCGACGCGCTGCTGTGCCTAAACGCCGACGATCCGCTCACCTCCTCCATCGCAGAGCAGGTCGAAAACAAGGTCGTCTTTTACGGCTTTGAGAAAAGCGCCGCCTCCGCCGGAGCCGTGCCTCCCGAGCTTTCCGACGCCTCGCACTGCATAAGGTGCAAGACCAAATATGAATACAGCTATATCACCTATGCCCATCTGGGCGGCTTTCGCTGCCCGAAGTGCGGCTACGCAAGGAAGTCTCCCTCCGTGCAGGTAAAGGATATCCTCAGTCAAAACGCCGACGGGAGCGAGATAATCCTCGCCGTCGACGGCAAGGACTACGTCGCCGAAATAAAGCTCCCGACGATATACAACATATATAACGCCGCCGGGGCTGTCGCCGCGATGACCGCGGCCGGCGTAAAGGCAGAGGTCTCCGTACCCGCGATAGCAAAATTCCGCTGTGCCTTCGGCCGCATGGAGGATCTCACGGTCGGGGATACGCGCTGCAAAATGATCCTCGTGAAAAACCCCGCCGCCTTCAATCAGGCTCTCGAATACCTGCGCGGCGTCGACGGGCGTTTCTCCGCGGTCTTCGGTCTGAATGACTTTTACGCGGACGGAAGAGATATCTCGTGGATATGGGACATCAACATGGAGCTTCTTCACACGGTCGAGCGGCGGATAGACCGTATCATCGTTTTCGGCAGCCGCTACGCTGATATGGCGCTCCGGCTCAAGTACGCGGGGATAGCCGAGGACAAGCTCGTCCTCGTCAGCGGCTGCGACTGTAAAAAGGTCGAGGATCTGATAAGGGAAGCCGGCGGCAGCGTTTATATTCTCCCTACATACACCGCCATGCTTCAGCTGCGGCGTAAGCTGGTCAATGCCCGCGGCACACGCTTCTGGGGGTGAACCATGAAACTTCGTATCTGTCATATGTATCCCGACGTCCTCAACCTGTACGGCGACAGGGGGAACGTGATCTGCATGAAGCAGCGGCTCGAAAAACGCGGTATCGACGCGGAGATAACTGAGCTTCCCGTCGGTGAACGCGCCGGGATCGCGGAGAGCGACCTTTTGTTTATAGGCGGCGGGCAGGACTTTGAGCAGGAAATACTCCTCTCTGACCTCTCCGGAGAAAAGACCGCGAGCCTGAAGGCCGCGATTGAGGACGGCGTGCCTGTGCTTGCCATCTGCGGCGGCTATCAAATGCTGGGCCACTACTACGAAACGCATACCGGCGCGAAGTACAGCTTCACTGGGCTTGTCGATCTCTATACCGTAGGCGACGCAAAGCGTATGGTCGGAGACATCATGTTCGTCTGCGGCAGGGACTGCGGCGGAAGCACCCTCGTCGGCTTTGAGAATCACAGCGGCAAGACCTATCTCGGCAGCGGCCTCTCCCCTCTCGGACGCGTCGTTTCCGGTTACGGCAACAACGGAACGGACGGGACCGAGGGCGTGAGATACAAAAACGTTTTCGGCAGCTACTGCCACGGTCCCATGCTCCCGAAGAACCCGGAATTCTGCGACTATCTCCTCGCCTGCGCGCTCGAGCGGAAATACGGCCGCGCCGAGCTTGCTCCTTTGGACGATTCCATCGAGCTTATCGCCCACAACGAGATCGTGCGCAGACTTTCTAAGCACAAAGGCAAATGAACGGTATGATCACCGCCCCGGACGTGATGTCCGGGGCGGTGTTTTTTGTGGAAACGCTCTTTTGTCTGCCCTTTTGCAAAAGCCTGAGAGACAAAAAATGTTAATTATTCACAAAATAGCAGCTCACCATTGACTACCTACCGTTAGGTAATTATAATGTGCCTGTGATTTTTCACGGAAAGAGGCTCACAATGGACTCCAAGTATCTTGTAGGAACGGTAACAGGAATAGCTGCGCTGCTTATCGCGGCGCTCGTGTTCTCCCTGCTCGTCTGCCGGCAGGAGAGCTTTTTGGGCAGCAGCTTCAAGGACATGGACGCGTATGAACTGGATATCCGGCGCATGAGCGGGACGGACAGTCACATGATGGAGCTTGAGGCGGGCGACACGCTCCGTGTTGATTTCCATACGGAAAGCGGCGCGATGCGTCTCGAGATCAAAGCGCCTGACGGGACGGCCGTGTATTCCGGCACAGGAAAGGACGCCTCCGCGTTTACCGTAAACATCTCGGAGGGCGGGATATATACCATCGAGCTGACGGCCCGCCGTGCGGAAGGGACCATAAATATCCGCGCGGAAAGGCACTGACGCGAACCGACTGACGAAGAAATAGATGATCAAACGATTTGGAGGAAAAACACGATGAGCAAACGCGCACGTCAATACATCGGCATTTTTGCGGCGGTCGCCGCCTACTACATCGTCCACGAGGGCGCGCACTTTCTTTACGCGCTCTTCTCAGGCAGCTTCCGGCGGATAAACTTCATGGGTCTTGGCGTACAGATAGACGTTTATGCCGAACGCATGACGGACGCCCAGCTCGGCGTTTTCTGTCTCGTGGGCGCGCTGGCCACGCTCGCCGCCGCGTACATACTCACGGCCTTCGCCGGGAGGATCTGCGAAAAGGAAAGTAAGCTGCTGCTCGCGGTGATGTATTACATCACCATCGCCATGCTCCTGCTCGACCCCGTGTACCTGAGTCTTCTGTGCAGCCTTTTCGGCGGCGGGGATATGAACGGGATCTCCCTTCTACTGCCCGAATGGGCGGCGAGAGGCATATTCGGAGTGCTGCTGATAGTGAACGGAATTCTTTTCTGGAAGCATATCCTGCCGGTCTACAGCAGGTCGTTTGCCGAATAAACCGTTTTGATTTTCTGCACTTTATCTCGAAAGGAAACAAATGGAAAAAAGAAAAATCCATGCAATATTGTCGCTCATGTTTGCGGCCGCGTTTGCGATGTGGACGGCCGCGGTCAAATGTGTCGACGTGCAGGCCATAGGGCCGAACGGCTCCTCCGTCGGCCTTGCGGCTATCAACGCCGCCGTACACGAGCTTACGGGGGTTCATATGGCGCTCTACACCGTGACTGACTGGCTCGGACTTATTCCCGTCGGTACGGGGCTTTGCTTCGCTCTGCTGGGCGCGGCACAGCTCGTCAGAAGGAAAAGTCTCCTTAAGGTCGACGGGAGCATTCTTGCCCTGGGCGTTTTTTACATTTCTGTGCTGGCCGCGTACCTTATTTTTGAAGAGGTCGTCGTAAATTACCGTCCCGTGCTGATAGACGGAAAGCTCGAGGCCTCCTACCCCTCGTCGACCACCGTGCTTACTCTGTGCGTAATGCCCACGGCCATGCTCCAGCTGAGCGGCCGGGTCAGGGACCGCGCGGTCCGAAGAGCCGCACTCACGCTCATCGCGCTATTTACCGTGCTTATGGTCGCAGGCAGGCTCGTCTCCGGCGTCCATTGGCTGAGCGACATCATCGGAGGCATACTGCTCAGCGGCGGCCTTGTGTCGCTGTACGCATTCGCGTATTACTCGTTTGAATAGTCTTTGTCCATGGCGCTGCCGCTTTTCTTTTCGGCAGCGTCGTGTTATAATCATTGTAGTACATTATGGTAAGGAGGTGCCGTATGCCGCTGAGACTGCTGCTGTTAGAGGATGACAGCGCCCTTGGCGAGGGGATAGCTCTCGCGCTGAGGGGCGGCGAGATGGACGTGACCCTCTGCCGCACCGTATCCGACGCGAGACAGGAGCTTGCGCGGGCCGTATTTGACCTCCTTATACTTGACGTCAATCTGCCGGACGGAAGCGGTCTCGACCTGCTGCGCGAGGTACGCATGGCAAGCGCCGTCCCCGTCATTCTCCTTACCGCGAACGACATGGAGACAGACATCGTTGGCGGACTTGAATCCGGCGCCGACGACTACATCACAAAGCCCTTTTCTCTTGCCGTGCTGAGAGCAAGGGTGAACGCCCAGCTCAGGCGGACGGCGACGCCCTCGGGCATGGTCGAGCTGGAGCCGTTTTCTTTCGATTTTGACCGCATGGAATTTCGCAAGGCCGGCCGTCTCATCGAGCTGAGCAAGACCGAGCAGAAGCTCCTTCGCGTGCTTGTTGAAAATCGCGGACGCACTCTGTCCCGTTCCATGCTGGTCGACCGGGTGTGGACCGACGGCGCTGAATATGTGGACGAGAACGCTCTTTCCGTCACGGTAAAGAGGCTGCGGGACAAGCTGGAGGATGTCCCCTCAAAGCCCCGTTATCTCAAAACCGTGTACGGTATCGGCTACACATGGGCGGTGAAGTAGATGAACGTGGGGTATCTGATCGCCGCCGTCTCGCTCATCACCGCGGCGGCCGTTATCGCCGCAGAACGGGGCAAGTCCGCGCGGCTCCTGCGGCGGATGGACAAAATGCTCGAGCAGGCCATGACGCAGGGCTTCACGGAGCAGGACTATGACGAGAGCATGCTCTCGTCCGTCGAGACAAAGCTTGCTCGCTATCTCGCCTCTTCCTCCGTTTCCGCAAGAAATCTGCAGGAGGAAAAGGACAAGATCAAGACGCTCGTTGCGGATATTTCGCACCAGACAAAGACCCCGCTCGCAAACATACTGCTGTATACCCAGCTCCTCGCCGAAAAGCCGCTCGACGGCGAGAGCCGCGAGTGCGTCGAAAGGCTCGAGGGGCAGGCCGAAAAGCTCCGCTCGCTCATAGAGGCGCTGGTAAAGACCTCTCGGCTCGAGAGCGGCGTCCTCGCGCTGCAGCCGAGGCCATCGCCCCTTGCGCCAATGCTTCGGGAGACTGTCGCGCAGTTCGCGCCGGCGGCAGAGGAAAAAGGCATATCCCTGACGCTCGCCTCGTCTGACGGAGACGGCACGTTCGACCCGAAATGGACGGCGGAGGCCGTGTGCAACCTTATCGACAACGCCGTAAAATACACGCCCCCCGGCGGGGGCGTCACTGTGAACACACGCTGCTACGAGATGTTCTGCCGTGTTGACGTTTCGGATACCGGCCCCGGGATCCCGGAGACAGAGCAGGCCAAAATATTCCGGCGCTTTTACCGCCGAAGTGGAAACAGCCAGATACAGGGTGTCGGTATCGGTCTGTACCTCGCCCGGCAGATCGCCGAGAGGCAGGGCGGCTATATAAAACTCAGCTCCCGCGCCGGAGAGGGCAGCACCTTTTCACTCTATCTGCCGAGGAATTGAAATCTTTCAGGACCGTTAGATTTCAGAAAGAAAACAGAAAGATTCCTGTGCTAAAGTCTGTATCGTCGAAAGGCAATACAGACTTTTTTGGAGGCGTTTATAATGACGATTTTGGAAACAAAGGACCTGAGAAAGATCTACGGCTCCGGAGACACGGAGGTGCGCGCGCTCGACGGCGTGGATCTCACGGTCGAGGCCGGGGAGTTCGTGGCGATAGTCGGCACCTCCGGCTCCGGCAAATCCACGCTGCTGCACATGCTGGGCGGTCTTGACAGGCCCACCGGCGGCAGCGTCACGGTGGACGGAAAGGATATCTTTTCGCTCTCCGACGAGGCGCTGACCATATTCCGCCGCAGGAAGATAGGCTTCGTTTTTCAGAATTACAACCTTGTTCCTGTGCTGAACGTATATGAGAACATCGTGCTTCCGATACAGCTTGACGGCGGGGAGCCTGAGCCGGCCTACATTGAGAGCATTGTCGAGACTCTCGGCCTTGAAAAAAAGCTCCAGAACCTGCCGAACAATCTCTCCGGCGGACAGCAGCAGCGTGTGGCCATCGCCCGCGCGCTCGCCGCGAAGCCCGCGATCATTCTCGCCGACGAGCCTACGGGAAACCTTGACAGCCGCACGAGTCAGGATGTTATGAGCCTCCTGAAGGTGACGAGCGAAAAATTCAGTCAGACCATTGTGATGATAACCCACAACGAGGAGATAGCCCAGATGGCGGACCGCATTATACGCATTGAGGACGGCCGTATCGTGGAGCGGAGGTGAGCGTCATGAATGTCAGAAATCGCGGCTGCATACGCCGTTTGAGCTTCAAGACGCTGCTCGCCGCGCGAAAGCGCAACATAATAGCGATCATCGCCATCGCTCTGACTTCCCTTTTGTTCACCTCACTCTTTACCATCGCTATGTCCATCAACGCCACCAACCAGAACTATCAGTTCCGAAGCGTCGGGACATACTCGCACGGCTCGTTCAAGGAAGTGAGCGAGGAACAGATAGCGGCTCTCTCGGCCCATCCGAAGGTAAAGGCTTCCGGTACAAGGACGGTCATTGGCCTGTGTACATCCGGCGCCTTTGAGAAAAACTACGGCGAGGTCAGCTACATGTCCGACAACACTGCGAAGTGGAGCTACGCCCAGCCTACATCCGGACGCATGCCGAGGAGCGGCAACGAGATCGCCATGGATACGACGGCGCTCGCCCTGCTCGGCGTGACTCCGGAGCTTGGAGCTCAGGTAACGTTCACATATACCATCGCTGACAAGGAGCAGCTCGGCAGCGACGTCACCGACACGTTTACACTCGTCGGCTGGTGGGACTACGACCGGCTCATGGATGTACATTATCTCAATGTGTCCGAGGAATACGTCAGACGCATTGAGGCCGAGGCAATGGCGGACGGAATGGAACCGTTCCGCACCGACCTGAATGTCATGCTCTCAAGCTCCGTCGGCATAGAGGAAACGCTGACGAGGATCGCCGAGGACTGCGGCTATACCGCTGGCGATGAGGCGGGCTGCATACGCCTTGGCGTGAACTGGGGCTACACCATGACGCAGCTCTCCGACACCATGGGCGCTGGCGGGCTTCTTGCGATCGCGGCGATAGCGGTGCTTGTGGCGTTCACGGGTCATCTTGTCATCTACAACATTTTTCAGATATCCGTCGCGGGCGACATCCGCTTTTACGGTCTATTAAAAACCATCGGCGTGACGCCTCGGCAGCTGCGCCGTATCATCCGCCAGCAGGCGCTAATGCTCAGCGCAGCCGGTATCCCGCTCGGTCTTCTGCTCGGCTACGGCGTCGGTGCGGCGGCCGTCCCCATAACCCTCGCCAGCTCGACCTTCAGCGCGGTATACACCTCCATCAGTATTTCCCCGTGGATATTCCTCGGCTCCGCTGCATTTTCGCTCGTGACGGTGCTGCTCTCCTGCTCGCGTCCGGGCCGTATTGCAGGGAATGTGTCCCCGGTGGAGGCGCTCAGGTACACCGAAACGCAGCACATCAGCCGTAAACCCCGCGTCACGCGGCGTGTGACGCCGTTTTCCATGGCATGCGCCAATCTCGGCAGAGGGACGAAAAAGACTGCGCTGGTGATAATCTCCCTCGCGCTCGCCGTGGTGCTGCTCGATCTTTTGTCTGCGCTCCTCGGCGGCTTTGATATGGATAAATATCTGAGCCACAGTATATGTGCGGATTTTATCGTCAGCACCCCGGATTATTTCAATTATCACGGAATTATGCTCACGAAGGAGGACATCTCCCCCGTCATGGCAAACACCGAGCAGTCTCGCGGCGGTTTTACCTATACCTCCGCCCTGATATACACATACCTGCCTGAAGAGGTATGGATGGACGAGGCCGCTCATTACATGCGCGGACAAAACGCAGAGGATATGCTCGCCGCCGCAGAGCGCGAGGGAGACAAGATCTCCGCCGTCTCCCAGATCGAGGCGCTCGACCCGGCGCTGATGGATAAGGTAAGAGTCATAGACGGAGACATTTCCCCGCTGCTCGACCCGGACAGCCGCTCGATAGCGATAGATGTGAGCCTTGACGATTCGGGAAATCTGCCCGATCCCGATATCTACCCCGCCGTCGGCGACAGGGTCAAGGTGACATTTGACACGAACGGCAGACAGTGGGACGCCGAGTACACCGTCTGCGCGCTGGTCGAGATACCCTATACCATGACGAGCCGCTTCTATACCATGGGATATCGGACCCTGATGGGCGTCGAGACGCTTACCCGCGAGGTCGGCGAGGAGTGGGTATTCCCAATGGCGTATGTATTCGACACGCCGGATGACGAGGCGGAGGCGGCGGCTGAGAGCTATCTCAGCGAGCTTTCCTCTTCCGCCGGCTCCTCCGTCATGTACGAGAGCAAGGCCACGAAGCGCGAACACTTTCATGAATTTCAGATGACCTTTGCCGTTCTCGGCGGGCTTTTGTGCGCAATAATCGGTATAGTCGGCATTTTGAATTTCTTCAATGCTATGATGACGTCCGTCCTTTCACGGCAGCGTGAATTTGCCGTGCTGCACGCAGTCGGACAGAGCGCAAAGCAGCTCAAGGCCATGCTGATATGCGAAGGACTTTTGTACACGGTGGGCGCGGGGAGCATTTCCCTGCTGCTGAGCGCGGTGATAAACCCGCTTGCCGGAAGGATATTTGAGAACGCCTACTGGTTCTACAGCTACCGCTTTACCATGACCCCAGTGCTTCTCGCAATACCGGCATTCGCGCTGCTCGGCTGCGTTATCCCCGCGATAATGTACAAGCAGAGTACAAAGCGCAGTATCGCCGAGTGTCTCCGCGAGGCGGAGAACTGAATTTCCCTCGCACTATATGATAACAGCGCAGCTCTTAAAAAGAGCTGCGCTGTTTGAGTTATATCCCTCGCCGATCTTTCGCTTCAAGCAAAAGGCACATACTCGACGCTCTCGGATATGCCCGTGTCGCCGCTGTCGGCGCTTGCCGAGTATTTGCTCAAAAAGCCGCTGAAATCAAAGCTGTTCTTGCATGCGACGAAGGTGTCGAGGTCGGTGGTGTAGAGGTCAGGGGCAATGACGAAGCCGAGGTTGCTGTAGCTGATATAGTAGTTCACAGAGTAGGCGGAGGCCTGCTTCAGGATGTCCTCAAAGAACATGGCATAGCTCGTGGCCGCGCCGGGGACGGAAACCTCGGCAAGGACGGCGGTGTGGATATCCTGAGAGCCGTCGTCAGCGGAATAATTATCAAGAACGTTCAGCAGGAAATAGTTTTTTACCCTGATGACGTCCGAGTAATTCTGCGCATCCAAAAGTGTGTATATCGATCCCCACTGGCGCAGGACGCCCTCCGCGTTCACCCCGTCTGTGAGTACGGGAGACCACTCAAACATGCTGTCAAGATACGGGCAAAGAGCGTTCTTTGACTCTACATCCGTGAAAAACGGTTCGAGCGCCTGGATATAGAAAATAACATTGTTTGGATCTGCCGGGTCGGTAATAAATACCATAAGTCTCGTCACTCCGCCGCCCGCGTCGATGGTACGCCAGTCGACGTTCCATCCCTTGGGCGCGACGCAGGAGAAAAGCTCGCAGGAGAACGAGTCCGTCTCGAGCTTCTGCGGCTGCGGGGCAGGCTCCGGCGTGGAGGGGACAGGCTCCGGCGTACTGGGAGCCGGCGCAGGGTCAGAGGACTGAGAGCCTGGGGACGGCTGGCCGAGAGTCCCTATCCCGTCAGAGGCGGAAGAAGGCTCCATATCCAGCTTTCCAAGGCCGCTCACATCGTTTGAGCCGCATGCGGCGAGAGAGAGCAGCATTATCGCCGCGAGGAAAATAGAAGTCGCTTTTTTCACGGAAACACCCTCCTGTCATAGATCAGTTTTAGTCAAAGCTGACGCTTTCGAGCGAGCTGAGGCAGAGCGCGCTGAGGTCGTCGGACGCGGGCGCGCCGTCCCTCACGCCGAAGCAGAGGAGATATACCCCGGTCTCATCCGCGTTTGCGATGCAGAGGCGTCCGGAAAACCCTTCCCCTCCGGCTGACATCGTCATGGGGTAGCTGTATACGCTGCGCCCGGCGAGCTTGATCTCCTGCCCCTCGGAAAACACCGCGCTGTCCGCGCCGAGATACCCCGCGACAAAGTCGGGATTTTCCGCCGCGCGGTCAATGAAGTCCTGCCGGTTATATATCGCCTTGCCGTTGTCGTCCGCATTGCAGTAAACGGCAAGCAGAACGCAGTTCTCGTTCCGGCTGAGGAAGCCGATGGTGAGTTCGCTGGTCGTGAGCATATCCGGAATATCCAGCGAAATGCCCGCGTCCGTGTTGGCGCGGCGCGTCATCTTCTCGGAATATGCCCCGGCATACGCATTTTCGGCCGTGCGGAGCGTGTCGATGGCATAATAGACGGGCGTATTGAGCGCGTTTGCCTCCGACGAGACGGTCGTATACTGGATATAAAAGCTCTTGTACAGCTCGAGATACCTGTCGATCGTCAGCGCCGAGCTGCCGGAGCCTACCTTATAGCGCGTGAGATAGAGGGTCTTGCCGTTCACCGGCACCTCCTGAATGGGAGTGGACTCCACCGAGGAGAAGGACGAGAGCATGAATCTGTCGCAGGCCTTGAAATACTTTTTGGGCGTCATCCCCTTTTTATCGATGCGGGAGACGAGGAGCTTTCCGTCGCCGTAGTACACGCAGGCCGAATCGTCCTCCCATCCCGCGCGGCAGCCGGAGGGATAGAGGAAGCAGAATCCGATGTCCTTTCCGCTGTAGAGCGAGAGTGGCGCGGGGACGGCGTTTTCGGCGGATCTGTCGGCCTTATTGACGCTGTAGCCGCGAAGGAGCGACGGGAGAATGACGGCAGCCGCGATAATAACAACGGCCGCGGCGATCAAAAGAGGTCTTTTTCTGTTCATACCGTTGCCCTCCTCATATCATATTGGCGTTTTTGAACGCCTGCGTGAGGACATCCTTGTACGCCGCGTCAAAGCCATTTATATCCATGCTCATCATAAGCGCGGCATAGATCTCCTCATAGCCCACCGTGGGAGTGAGAAGCTCGATGGATGTGAGCCAAAGAGAGCGCTGCTGTTCCATCGTCATACCCGCCTTGTAGAGGATATACGCCATCTGTGAGAGGAGCGAGCTGTTCTGGTGTACGCCGCCGAGGTCGTTTTCATTTGGCGAGGGTTTATCGGCGGGCTGCTGGTAATATGTCCCGCCGACCCTGACGGGCTGATAATAGTCCATGGGCGAGCTCATGGAGCGCAGGGCATTGCCGCTGTTTTCCCCGACGAGCCAACGTGTGTCGCTCGTATAGCCGTTCATCATCTCGCAGAGATTGCCCATGATATCGCTGTACGCCTCGTTTATCGCGCCGGAGGTGTTGGCGTAATAGTTGCCGACGGCGGAGCAGTTCGTGACGCCGTGGGTAAACTCATGGCCGACGACATCCATGGCCTCGCTGAAATAGTTTACATCGCTCGCGCCGAAGACGGCCCAGCCGTACATGACGCCGCAGTAGCCCGCATTGTCCACTGGCGAGCCGTTAGCGTCACAGTAGCCGACGCAGACCATTATCGGCAGCCCGGAGCCGTCCACGGAGTAAACTCCCAGCTCGGCGTAGAAATCATATGCCTTTATATATCGGTCATAGGCCAGAATGTCGCTATTGCGCCAGATATATGGGTCCTCGCTGCATACGAAATCCATGCTGCCTTTATAGACCACGCCATAGAAATCGCCCACGGCAATGCTGCGCTCTGCGTCCATGAGGTAGTAAAGGCCGGTGTTGGGGTTGCGCGAGATGGGTACCGTGACCGTCTCGGTGGTGTTGTCGTAGCGCGTGACCTCAAAGCTCACAAGCTCCCGCTCAAGGCCGTCGAAGTATTTCCCCGGCTGGAAGGCGTCGGTATTGGTGGTCTCGAACGACGCCACGGGCAGGCGGTACAGATATGTCCCGTCTACTGCGACGAAATGCTCAAAGTACTCCATTCCCCAGTCGCCGGCGGTAGTATTGGGATTATTGGTATACACCACCCACGCGCGGTAGGATACGTCGCCAATCGTGACGGCCACCTTATGGGTCTGGTCGGTGTAGTATTTAAGCTGAAGATCGGGAAGCTGTTGTCTGACGATCTCCTCGGCCTGCTCCTTTCCGATGTTCTCGGCGGACGGCGCAATGCCCAGATTCGGGACAAAGGAGTTGGATAGTCCGGCGGTATAGCCCTCCGGGTCTATAACGACGCGGAGCGTCGCGTACATCACGGTGACGTCGCCATAGCGCTGCTGGAAGGTATAGTATGTATAGCCGTCGTCATCGCGGCTGCCGGAGACGCAGAAAAACTCCGACCCCGCGCCGAGGCCGATAAGCCCGGCCACGCCCTGAAGTGCGGCGACGGCCTGCTCGTAATCCTCGACCTTTCCGTCGTAGAACCTGCCCTGAAGGAAGGTGACATACCCCTCCTCGCCGTAAACAAAACGGGCGTTTCCGCCGTTCATGTTCTGTATATCCTCTTCAGAGAGCTGAGTAAGGTCGCTGTCCGTCGAGGAGCCGACCACATCCCCCGAATCCGAAACATGCTCCCCGAGAAGAAATTCGTTTGGATACAGGCGGTAGGTATCAAATCCTCCGCCGCAGCCTGCCATGGCCAGAACCATGGTCAGAGCAAGGATAATGCACATCACTTTTTTCATATTGATCTGCTCCTTTGCTTCATTCAGCTTGATTATTACATAAATTCCAGTTGAAAACAAGTATTTTTTTATCCGTCCGTGCGCGCAAAGTCCCGGATATGGTACAGAGCATGCGCTATTATATGCTCACAGAAAGGGAAAACGCCTCTCGGTGCGCCGGGCAGGAAATCATTTCCAGCGTTTGCCGGGCGGCAAATAAAAAGATTTTTGGAAGGGAGATCACGGTCATGACGTATAAGATCGGTTTTTTGGCGGAACACAAAAAAAGCAAGGCGGCAGACGCTTTCGCGAACAAGCCCGCTCCGGCTGCGCCGCGAAGGTCGCTGGTGAGCGTCTATTTTCCTCAGCGCAATTTAGATCTCGCGTATTATAATGACAAATTTGATCTGCACGTCGGGGATACGGTATACGTCGACGGGAAGCTCGAGGGCATGCGCGGGAGAGTAACGGCGGTCAATTACTGCTTTAAGATAAAGCTCTCCGATTATAAGCGCGTTATCGCTCTTGTGGACACCGGGGTACACGGGGAGCTTTTCTCAGCGGATTCTCATTTCGTGACGCTGGATCCGTGCGCGCTCGCGCGGGAAAAGGTGCGGCTCTGGTACATGAGTCCGGAGGCTCCGGAGGATGAGTATATCAGCGGCAGCGGCGAGGGCGAGCGCTTCAGCCTTGTCGGGCTTGACGGCACGAACGTTTCGGATATCATGAAGAAGATGGACCTCTCTCCCGCCGCGGCGGAGCGCGGGCATAACTATTACGCGGAAAACCGCGTGCGTTATTTCTGTGTCGACCACGGCCGCGGCTACGCGATAGTTGAGGGCAGCCGGCCCTATGAGGTGGAATTCGAGTATGGCAGCGACGGCAGCGTAGGCGCTCTCACCTGCTCCTGCTACTGCACGGGCGGCTGCAAGCACGAATTTGCGGCTATGCTCCAGCTGAGCGAGACTCTCAACTGTCTGTCGGATATGTTTCCCGACGATGCCGGGGTCCCCGAATACTTCGCCGCGATCGTCAAGACAGACCTTTTCAGCCTTGCGGTCGACGGGAAGAAGAACGGCAGTTTCATCCTGTGAGCGTCATAAATTTTTTTCATGAGCCGCGGACGATTTTTGTATGCAAAGCCAGCAAATGCCTGTATGTTTCTCTTTGCAATAAAAGGGTGCGTGTGCTATAATATCAGTTGCCGGACAGGTCGTGATTCGCATGTCCGCGCGGGGTTTTCCTGACGTTTATTTTCCCATATACTTCGTTCGGAAAGGAAAAGAGATATGTACAAGTTTGATACCAAGGTCCAGCATCTGAAGTATAAGGTACTGCGTACCGTGGCCCGTCATGCATGGGCCGGAGATTTCTACAAGTCTGCGCTCGATATCCCCAAGGAGATCATTCCGGGAAAGACCCCGACTATGCGCTGCTGCGTATACAAGGAGCGCGCGATACTGGCCGAGCGCGTCAAGCTTGCGGCTGGCGGCGACCGCAGCGACCCGAACGTCATCCAGGCCATTGATATCGCCTGCGACGAGTGTCCCGCAGAGGGCTACGCGGTAACGGAGGCATGCAGGGGCTGTCTCGCCCACAGGTGCGAGGACTCCTGTCCCCGCGGCGCTATCACGCACGATGAGAACCATCACGCCCACATTGATAAGAGCAAGTGCATAAACTGCGGCAAGTGCGCAAAGGCCTGTCCCTACGGCGCAATAATCGACCATGAGCGCCCCTGCAAGATGGCGTGCAAGGTCGGCGCGATACAGATGAACGAGGACGGCACTGTCAGGATCGACGATTCCCGCTGCACCTCCTGCGGCGCGTGCGTCTACCGCTGCCCGTTCGGCGCGGTCTCGGATAAGTCCTTTATTCTCGACGTAATAAATCTTCTCAAGTCCGACTTTCGCGTATATGCCCTGCCCGCGCCGAGCATTGCCGGCCAGTTTACCTACGCCAAGCCAGGTCAGGTGATGTCCGGAATAAAGCTCCTCGGCTTCCACAAGGTCGTCGAGGTCGCTCTGGGTGCGGATATCGTGGCCGCGTCCGAGGGCGCGGAGCTTGCGGAAAAGGGATTTCTTACCAGCTCGTGCTGCCCCGCCTTCGTCTCCTTTGTAAGGACTCAGTTCCCGTCCCTCGCCTCCAACATTTCTCACAACCCTTCCCCCATGGTCGCGATAGCGAAGTTTATAAAGGAGAAGGACCCCGAGGCCAAGACCGTTTTCATCGGCCCCTGCATTGCGAAGAAAAAAGAGGCCCAGCTCCCCGGGGCGCGAGAATGGATCGACTGCGTGCTGACGTTTGAGGAGCTGCAGGCCCTGTTTGACAGCAAGGATATCGACATCGCGACGCTCCCCGTCTCCGACGTCAACGACGCATCCGGCTTTGGCCGCGCGTTCGCGCGCAGCGGCGGTCTTTCAGAGGCGGCGGCCGAGGCCATAGCCGAGCAGAAGCTTGACTTTGAGGCAAAACCCCTGGTATGCAGCGGTTTTGACGAGTGCCGTCTCGCGCTGCTCAAGGCGTCCAAGGGCAAGCTCGACTTCAACTTTATCGAGGGCATGGCCTGTATCGGCGGCTGTGTGAACGGCTCGGGCTGTCTGACTCATAATCCCACCGGGCTGGCGCTCGTCAACGCCCACGGAAAGCAGGCCCAGCACCGCACCATTTCCGAGGCGGTCGACAATGCGGAAAATATAGTTGTTGAGGAAGTTGAAGAAAATGAATAAAGCAACTACAAGCGTTCAGCGGCTCTGCAGGTCCGCGCTTTTACTCGCGGTCCTCATTACCGTGCAGTATGTCACCAAGCCGTTCGGACAGCTGATCACGGGGTCGTGCGTCAACACCGTTCTTGCTCTCTCGGCCATTATGTTCGGCGCGTGGGTGGCCGTCCCTGTGGCCATCATCTCCCCGTTCATCGCTTTTCTTCTGGGGATAGGCCCTGCGATTTTGCTCCTTGCCCCGCTTATCGCTGTGGGAAATCTCTGTTATGTGCTGGTCTGCTCCTACCTTATCGGTAAGCTCAGTAAAAGCCTCATACACAAGGAGCTGTGCATTGCGGTGTCGTCCGTGGTCAAGTTCGGCGTCCTCTATCTCGGGGCCGTCAAGCTGATAATCCCGCTTCTCGCGAACAATGGTATAGAGAACCCGGCGCTGTCCGTCATGTTCTCGTGGCCCCAGCTCGTCACGGCGCTCATCGGCGGTACTCTCGCCGTCGTCATTTCGGCCCTCATCGGAAAAGCGAACAAAAAAGGATGATCCGTAAGCGCTGTATGCGTTGTACAAAAGGAAGCCAAGTCACAGGACTTGGCTTCCTTTGTTTCTTTATCCGTCAATTTTTCTCTCCAGCAGGTAAACCTCCACGGAAAAGTCCTCGTTTCCGGGCATTTTCCCGCTCTCAGTGCCGGTAAGCTCAAACCCGAGGGTCTCATATAGCGCCCTTGCCGGCTCGTTTCCGACAAGAGCCTCGATATAGCGTATCTCCGGAAAGCGTTCGAGCGAGTATTCGCACAGCCTTCTCCCGATCCCCCTTCTTGCGCGGTCCGGGTCGACGTAGAGCCACGCAAGCTCATCCTCAGTGCAGGCGGCAAAGCCCACGGCCGTGCCGTCCTCCTCGGCGACGAAAATGCCGGGATAGTCAAAAAGCCCCTCACGCTCCGCCGCGACGCTCAGCGGCAGGAACGCATCCTCAAGCCCGGCAAGCTTCAGCTCGTTTCTCCTGCCTGCGTCGTGTATGCGCTGAATGTCCTCCCAGTCGTCCGGGCGGTAATCTCTTATCGTGATCATGCTAATACTCGCTTTCTTAAAATGTGCCGCACATCGTCCCACGGTAACGCCGCACCTGCGGTGCAGTCTTCCCGGGGCGGACGGGTCATCGCATGGGGCGGCGAGGTTTTTTCCCTTCTCCGCCGCGCTGTCTCCCCTTATATGCTCTGCTGTGAATCATTGTACTATATTTTTCGCCGGAAGGAAAGCGGCAGTTGATCTTCTGCGGTAAACGACCGCATGTCCGGAACGGATGGACCTTTGAGCAAGTGCGTGGGTGACTCTCCGCGCAAGACCTAAAAAGCCGCCGCAGACTACGCAGAGCCTGCGGCGGCATGGTGGAGATGGGGGGAATCGAACCCCCGTCCGAAAGCACTTTAACAGAAACTTCTCCGGGCGCAGACGGTCATTTACATTCCCTCGCCCCGCCGCAGGCCGTCACGCTGCGGGGCTTGGTAGCTTCATTATACATGGCCCGCTCAAAGCTTTGCGTGCGCACGTTCACCACTTGTCGACGCCCCATCCCGGGCCGTGGTCCTCCCGGGTGGAACGCTCGCTAATTATGCAGCGAGAAGAACAGAATTATCGTTGTTCTTTAATTTATAAAGGTTTGCCCGTTTTATGGATGTCAGGCGCATCCGCCCGCTATTTCTGCCTCCGCACCCCCGTCGAAACCAGTACACCCCCATATATAAAGGTGGGCTGTATCTTCTCTATTCCTTCGTCCGCGCGGAGCCGTTCAGGACTCCGCGCGGCGTGCTTATTGGCTGGTGAATGTTTACGCCGGATGTTGACGGCTCACGCCTTCTCAGGCTCGGGATAATCGACGCCGAAGGTCTCGACCGTGACCTTCTTCATGACCTGAGGAGTGCGGGGCTTGTCGTTGTAGTCGGTGCGCACCGCGGCGATAGCGTCAAGAACGTCAAAGCCCTCGGTGAGCTTGCCGAAAGCGGCATACTGTCCGTCAAGGTGAGGAGAATCCTCGTGCATGACAAAGAACTGGCTGCCCGCGGAATTGGGGGCCATGGTGCGGGCCATGGAGAGAACGCCGCGGTCATGCTTCAGGTCGTTCTTGAAGCCGTTGGCGGAAAACTCGCCCTTGATGGTGTAGCCGGGGCCGCCCACGCCGACACCCTTGGGGTCGCCGCCCTGGATCATAAAGCCGGAGATCACGCGGTGAAATATGACCCCGTCATAAAAGCCCTTTTTCACGAGGGAAATAAAGTTGTTCACGGTGTTGGGGGCAATCTCGGGATAAAGCTCCGCCTTCATTACGCCGCCGTTTTCCATTTCGATGGTTACGATAGGATTCATTCGTATGACCTCTCTTTCATAATGCGATCTATATCGCGCTTCGACTGCCTGTCCGCCTC
This sequence comes from uncultured Oscillospiraceae bacterium, assembly GCA_934573855.1. GTDB lineage: Bacteria > Bacillota > Clostridia > Oscillospirales > Oscillospiraceae > Limivicinus. Next base: position 63,199 of record CAKTMF010000004.1, read on the forward strand.
GCTGTCGCGCTTGTCATGGAGCTTTTTGCCCTTACAGAGTCCCAGCTCGACCTTTACGCGGCTGTCCTTGAAATAAAGCGAGAGCGGTATGAGCGCCACGCCGTCCTGCATGACGCGTGAGTTGAGCTTCATTATCTCGCGCTTGTGCATGAGAAGCCGACGCGGACGGACGGGATCCTTGTTGAAGATATTGCCGTGTTCATAGGGGCTGACGTGCATTCCGCGGACGAACAGCTCGCCGTTCTTGACGGTGCAGAACGAGTCCTTGAGATTGACCTCCCCCGCGCGGATGGACTTGACCTCCGTCCCCGCGAGTTCGATACCGGCCTCAAAGCGCTCAAGCACGAAGTATTCGTGGAAAGCCTTGCGGTTGGCGGTTATTTCCTTCACGCCCTTCTGCTTTGCGGCCAATTGTCTCACTCCCCTCTTCGCTACATGATTTTACCACATCGAGTGTGAAAATAAAAGAATAATTTATAAACGTTTTTCTATTTAAGCGCCTCAATACGCCGCTGCCACAGCTCCGCGTCCGCGTTTCCCGTGGGCGAATAGCCAAGCTCGACGAGCCGCGCGGCAATATTCTCGGAGACCTTCTTCGCGCCGTACACATTCAGATGAAGCCCGTCGACCCAGTCCCGCTCCGCGTCGAGGCCCAGAGCGGCAAAGTTCTCCTCGGTATTAAAGTCGATATATCCCGCGATATCAAGCCCCGCTATATCCGCCTCGAGCTTCTCGCGCAGCTCCTCCGGCGTGCGGTTCATGGTCGGGGAAAGGAACAGATACAGGTCGATCCCCTTCTCCCGGCAGAGCGCGGCCGTCTTTTCAAGATACTCAAATGAGCGGTCATAATAGGAGGTCGAGAGGTCGCGGTAGGTCACGTCCCCCTGCGCGTTCACCTCCCATTGGAGCTGATAGCCCGCGGTTTCGCTGACGCCGGCCGTGAGCTTCGCGAGTATCTCCCCCGCCGTGACCGAGTTCCAGCGCGAATGATAGTCAAGCACGGGCAGGATAAGCCCCGGCACATTTTCGCGCTCGGCAGCGTTGAAGGTCGCTCTCAGGCGATTCAGCCCGCGCGGCATAAAGGCTATGTTCGAGGCGGTGTGCTTCTCGTACCTTGTGAAAAACATTCCGCCAAGCTCGAGGAATACCGCCCTCGGGGACTGCGTCCGGCACGCTTCGGCTATATAATAGTACGACACGGGTATGGTCTGCTCCGGCCCCGCGATAACATAGCCGGTTATGCCGCTATGCTCATACACCGTCGCAGGGGCTATGTCGCAGAAGGTCATGGAGCTGCCGGAATAGAGGACGTCAATGCTGTTTTCCGGCTCTTTTTTATACTCGGCCCAGTCAATACCCGACTGGAACTCCCTCGGCAGCAGCAGCCAGCCCGCGAGCAGCAAAAGCAGCGCGAGCAGCACGGCAGAGAGCAGTATTGAGATCGTTTCGAGACGTTTTTTCATAATCCCTCAGCAGTTATCAGAAGTTGAAGTATACGAAGCTCTGCGCGTCAAAGCCCTTTCCGTACACGCCGAACACGGCGATAAACGCGGCGGCGAGAGCGAGGAACAGCCAGTACGGCAGGCTCTTTTCCTCAAGCGGCGCGAGAGCGCTCTCTCCCTTCCTCACGAGGTGCAGGTCGTCGAGCGCGAATGCCGCCGTACACACCGCCGCAAGCATGAGCTGGCGCATACCGATGAACTCGCGCAGCGACAGCTCGCACGCGCCGCGAAAAGGGATGAGCAGAACGCTCCTGACGATGTACAGTGCGTCCGCGGTGGTATCCGCGCGGAAGAATATCCACGCAACGGTTATCAGTACGAAGGTGATACCGCAGCGAAGAACGGAGAGGAGCGGAGTTTTTTTCTTTATTTTCAGCGGCTCGGCAAGCTGACCGATCACCTGATACGCTCCGTTGAGGAGTCCCCATATTATAAACGAGCCGTCGGCGCCGTGCCAAAGTCCGCTCACCGCGAACACTATTAGAACGTTCAGATATGTGCGCCACTTTGAGACGCGGCTGCCGCCCAGCGGGAAATATATGTAGTCACGAAACCACGACGTCAGCGAAATATGCCAGTTTTTCCAGAAATCCTTCACCCTGCAGACGAGATACGGCGCACGGAAGTTCTCCGGAAGCTCGTACCCCAGTATCCGCGCCGAGCCGACGGCCATGTCGGTATAGCCGGAAAAATCAAAATATATCTGGAGCGAGTAGGCGGCCGCCGCCAGCGCGAGAACGCCCCCGGAGCGGGCCGACAGGTCGGCGTACACCGCGTTTACGAATATGCCGAGCGTGTCGGCCAGAACGAGCTTTTTCACCGCGCCGGCAGTAAAGCGCAGAAGTCCCTTCTTCATATCCCGGTATGAAAAATCCTTCGGACTCTTTATCTGCGGAAGGAGTTTCGGCGCGCGGTTGATGGGGCCGGAAAGCACAGAGGGGAAGAACGCGACGAACAGCGCATAGTCCGCGAGGTTTTTCTCCGCGGCGAGCTTCCCCGACTTTACATCGAAGAGATACGACGCGGCCGAGAAGGTATAGAACGATATGCCCACCGGCAGGAGCCATCCGCTGTGGAAATCGGCGGTCCGCCCCATGAGCGAGAGCGCTGTGTTGCAGAAGAAATCAAGATATTTATATAGAAACAGCACGCCGAAAAGATACAGCGCCCCTATCCATATCCAGAGCCTGTCTCGCTTCAGCCAGCGCCGCTCGAACCCCAGCGCACACAGCCAGCTGACAAGCGTCGATACCGCCAGCAGCACGCAGAACAGCGGCTGCCACATTGCGTAAAACGCGTAGGACGCCGCGAGGAGGAAGCCCCTCCGCATGCGCGCGGGCAGCAGAAAGTAGACCGCAGCCACCGCGGCAAGGAAGAGTATATACCTGACAGAGGATAATGACATGGCGTTCCCCGCGCTTTCCGTTCGTATTGGCCGCCCTGTCCGTTTGTCTGCGTCCGGGCAGGAGACACTGTTTATTATACCGCATTTTTCCGGTTTAGTCTATAGTGCTCTCTCGTCGTATTTCAAGGCATATTTTTTATTCGCAGTCCTTGCTGCAAACGAAGGTATTACAGCTAACTTCTGCGGAGGCTAAGATTTTTATAAAAAATGTCTCAAAAAGTAAATTGTTGACAGGTCGCATTTTATCAGATATAATTTAATCATTAATTGTACATTTGAGAAATTCTCCATTCTGCATAAAAAGGAGTACCGTATGAAAAAAGTATTCTCTATGCTTCTTGTCATGTGCATGGTCTTCTCAGCCGCCGCTTGCGGCATGCGGGAGTCCGACCGGTCTGTCCCGGCGAACAGGGCAGACACTGACGCGGACACGGTGCAGACGGCGGCGGAAGAGAGCGAAAGCGTACTGCTGCTGGATTCCCGGCGCATATACCCGCTTCCCGCCGGATGCTCGGTGCGCCGTATTGCCCGGATAGTGGATCATCTGCTCATAGCGGGCTATCAGGACGGGACGCCGGTGCTTGGCATAACGGATTATGCTCTCGCCGCAGACGGTTCGGCCGCCTTTGGCGAAACGAGAATGCTGGAGATAGACGCACCCGCTCCCTACACGGATTCCCTGAAGGGCGTCACAGCGGGAGGCGACGGCTGCTTCTATCTGCTGACCGGTGAGCATGCCCCCGTTTATATGTACAAGGGCGAGCTGCGGACGAATAACGACTATCAGGGCCGGCTGGCCGTAATGAAGCTTTCGCCGTCCGGTGAAACACTTGACAGGATGGAGATCCGCGGCTGGTCGGAGGAGAGCTGCTTTGGTCTCGCGGCCGACGCTGCCGGGCGCATATATGTGCTGGGCGGAGACTACATCGCCTCATTCAAATGGGGAAGCGATGAGATCACCACTGTCAAGAAGCCGGACTCCACGATGTATTCCATAGCGCTCACCGCTCAGGGCGTAGTGGTATCGATGAGGGGACCGGCCGGGAATCTGTACTGTCTTATGGAGAGTCCCGAGAGCCTCCGTGAGCTGGCATTTGAGGACCCCGGAGACGAGCTGTGCGTAAGTGTCGGAAATATGTCCATGTGTCAGGGGCTGGACGGCGAATACCTGATATCCGGCAACAGCTATTTCGTGGAATGCGACGTGGAGTCGGGCAGCACGAGGGAGCTGTATAAGTGGGACTATACGGCCTTTCCCGACGGCGCGGAGTCCGTCTGCCGGCTTGGGGAAAACGCCTTCGTATGTACCGTGGGCGAGGACTTCATGCTCTCGACCGCTATGGTGCCGCGCCCGATGACCGAGAGGCGCGCGGTAAATATTGCCGCCTTTGACATGGAAAACTCCAATGTAGGCGGCATAGTGAGGGAGCTGAACAGCAGACAGACGGAATATGAGTACAAGCTCATTGAGTACGGCAGGGATGAGAGTCAGCGTTTGATCGCGGATATCATCTCCGGCGGGAAAATAGATCTGGTCATACATAATAATCTGCTGGATGTGAAGAACGCTTTTCTCGATCTGTACCCGTATATAGACAGGGACATCGGCCGCGAGAGCTTCATCCCCAACATTCTGGAGACGCTCGGAGACAACGGCCGGCTGCACGAGCTGTGGGAGGGTGTTGAAATAAGGACCTTGGCCGCGAGGACCGCCGACGTTGCCGGGCGCAGCAGCCTTACTCCGCAGGACTATCAGCAGATAGCCGCCGGCAGTGACGAATATGAAGCCGTATTTCAGAACTTCATGGACAAAGAGAATCTGCTGAGCTGGGTCGCTCAGGTGGGTTCGGTAAAGTACGCTGACCGCCGGAACGGCAAATGCAGTTTTGACGACGCCGGGTTTTCGGAGCTGCTGGGCTGGTGCGGAGATATGTGCGAGGCAGTACCGGAGGGCAGCAGCGTAACGCCGCTGGATATTTCTCAGGTCGTGCTTACAGTGGAACGGATATCCGACCCGGTAAGAATAAAATTCATCGGCAAAAATTTTGGCCAGCCCTTCACCTTCGTCGGCTTTCCCACCGGTGAGCAGGGTCTGAGCTACTACACCTGCACATACAACGGCAGCATGGCCATACCCGTCAACAGCCAAAACCCGGAGGGGGCATGGGCATATATAAAAGACCGGCTGTCCATGGAAAATCAGTGCAGCATAGACTATCTGCCCGTGCTGCTTCAGGCATTCACGAGGCGTGCGGAGAGCGTACTTACCCAAGACGAAAGCCGGCAGCTTTTCGACCTGACCGCCGCCGTGACCGGCGCTCAGCGCTGTACCGATCAGCAGCTTCTGGACATCATCACGGAAAACGGGCTTATATATCTGTCAGGCGGCAAGAGCCTCGAGGAAACGGTGAAAAACATCCAGTCGCGATCCAGCCTCTATATGGCGGAGCAGTACGGATGATCACTGTTTCTTCCGTCTGAACGGCGCGAGCAGGTCGACCGGCTCGTAGATGGCCTTCAGCCGGCCGAGAAGGAGCATTGCGTCATGCTCGGGAGTATATCTTGAGAGCTTCGGCAGTATATCCTTCGGTTCGAGCTTCTCGCCGCATTCACTCTCCACGCGCGAAAGTACCTTTTCCTTCATCGCGGCCACGGTCGCCTCGGCGTCGTAGAAATACAGTCCCATGTAATCAGGGAACTGGGCCTCCTCCCGAAGCTCCATGCGGAACATACCGGGCGGCAGAACGCTCTGCACGAGATACGCAAGCTCATCTATCCGCCCCGGCGTGTCGATGACGCGCATGAACGCTATCCTGTCCTCGTCCCGGTAGCTGCCCTCCATGTAGTTTCTGTACGGAGAGCGCCGCATTATCTCGTATTCCCTGCGCTCCGCCTCGTTCGGAGTGCCGCACCTGTATATGCAGAGACTGCGGTCGTGAACAGTATAAATGCTGCAAAAGCTGTCAAAGCCGTGAATGATCCCCGCGAGCCTTTCCGCGTTTTCCTTCGGTATTTCGGCGACCTCGAGATAGCCGTTATTCTGCGGGTCATACATTGCCGCGCCGTCCATGACTATCATGGGTATGCTGATGTCCATAAGTCCCATCTGCGAGATAACGAATGCCGGCGCCCAGCGGGAAACGAGGCATATCTTCGCCCCGTCGCCGTAGAGTCGGTCGAGCGTTATATGCACCGATGAGGGTATCTGGACATACCTGTCCGGGGTCAGGTCCATGGTGCGGACGAAAAAGAGCTTTTCCGGGTGTTTTCTTCGCGGCAGATGGCTTACGTTGACGATGACGGCAACAGCCGTCCCGATCACGGTGTATACGAGTCTCCCGAGCGCCTCGGTGAAAGTTATGTCAACCTCCGGGTAGTTCTCCACCATGCAGAGAAAGGCTATCGCGACGAGTGAGGCTATGGTAGGCTTTCTGATGACTACGGTGCTGTATATCGACAGCAGCACGAATGCCGACATGATGAGGTACGCAAGCGCCATGCTGTGCGACAGTACCGGGAGCAGCCGCATGAGCAGCAGATACGCGAAGCCCCACGCCGAGCCGAGTATGGTGCCGAACACGCGGTCAAAGGCGTAGGTCTTGCTGTCATCCGCGTAGGGCTGCATACAGATGATCGCCGCGACGGCCGCCTGCGAGGGCGAACCCCGGTAGCCGCTGAGCATATGTATCAGCAGACATACGAACACCGCCGTCGCGGTCTTGATTATTCGATGCCCTAATGGGGGCAGATAATGCTTATTCTGCATATTCGCTCCGTCATCAATTGTTACTATACGGTATGATAACACATAATTGTGAACAAAGAAAGTATGCGCGAAAACGGAGATCTCAGACATTCATCTGTCCGGGGCTCTCCGTTTTTTCTCATTGCTCCGCGCGGGAGGCTCTTTCAAGCTCCCTTTGCAGCACGTCGCCGAGTCCGTTTATCTGGTTTTCGTTTATGTCGGCATACAGCGCCTTCACCCCGTCGAGCGCGAGTATCCCGTCAAAAAACTCCTCCGGGTACTCAATGACGGTCATGCCGCCGCGCTCAAGGGCGGACTTATTGTCGGCGTCTATTCCGGCAAGCCTTGAGTCCATCTCCTCGATGGCCTCGCTCACCGCGCGCTCCAGCGCGTCCCGTTCCTCCGCCGTGAGGGAATCAAACACGGCGCTGTTTATGAGTATCTGATTGACATAGAGGATATGATCCGTGCAGGCGAGGTATTTCTGCACATCCTGAAAATTCGCGCCGACGCAGGTGTCGGCAGCGTTCTCCTGCGCGTCGAGCATACCGGTCTGAAGCGCCTGAAAGACCTCTCCCCACGCGAGCGGAGTAGGCTCCGCGCCAATGGCCGTCCAGAACGCCATGTGGTTCTTGTTCTCCATGGTGCGTATCTGCAGCGCCCTGAAATCCTCCAGCGTGCGAAGCTCCCTGTTCGCGGTCGTGAGGCGGTAGGTCGCGTTCTGCATGAAGCCGAGGAGATGGAACCCCGCCCTCTCATACGCCGCGTCAAGAGCGCCACGAAAGTCGTTGTCACCGTTGAGTACCCGGTCGATGGTATCGCCGTCGTATTTTGAAAAGACCATCGGCAGGTCAAAGACCGCCATCTCCGGTATAAAGGACACAACGGGCGCGGTCTGTGAGACGACTATGGCGATGTCGCCGGACTGCGCCTGACGCAGGAGGTCGATATCCCCGCCAAGGTCGCCGTTGGGGTGGTAATCGACGGTCAGCGCGCCGCCGCTAAGCTCCGCAGCTTTTGCCGCGACAAGCTCGCCGAACAGCTGTCCCGCAGCACCGCGCCCCGCGGAGTCCGCGCCGATGAGGACTGTTTTCCCGGTCATATCCCCGCCGCAGGCGCACAGCGAAAGCAGCAGTACAGCACATAGCATGGCCGCAAAAAATTTTTTCATCCGAAGTTTTCTCCTGTTTCTTTCTATGGAACGTTCCGGCGAGTCAGGCGAGGAGCGCCGTACTCAGTCCCGGTATATATGTAATAAGAAGCAGCGCCGCGAGAAACGCCGCAACATAGCCGAGCGCGCTCTTCGCGACCGCCATGGGCTGCTCATCCGAAAGCTTCGCCGCGACGAAGAGGTCAAGCCCGAAGGGCGGCGTTGCAAGCCCGATGGAAAGGCAGCATACGAGAACGACGCCGAAGTGTACCTCCCCGACCCCAAGCGCCCTGACCGCCGGCAGGAACGCCGGCGCAAGAATCACGATAGCCGGTCCCGTGTCCATGACCATGCCAAGCAGCAGGAACAGCAGCACGAGCGCCGAAAGCACAGCCGCGCCTGAGCCGAAGCCGCCGAGTATGAACGACTCCACAGCCTTTGTCGCCCGTATGAGCGAAAGCACCCGGCCGAACGCCGTGGCGAACGCCAGCACGAACGCAAGCGGCGCGTAGGTCCTGACCGCGCTGACGAGCAGCCTCGGGATATCCCGCAGCGAGACCGACCTGTAAATAAGCAGCGACACGACGAGGGCATAGAGGACAGACACCGTGGCCGCCTCGGTCGGAGTGAAGCGCCCGGAGTAGATACCGCCGAGGACGATGACCGGACACAGGAGCGCCCAGAAGCTCTCCCGGAGGAGGGCTGCAAAGCCCTTTTTATAAAGCTCCTCGAGCTTCGCGTCTATCCTCCCGCGGTCCTCACCCCGTCTGGAGCAATAGGCCACGGCATAGACCATGAGGAACACGGCAATAAGAACGCCGGGTATGACGCCGCCGATGAACAGCTCGCCCGTCGAGACCCCGGTAGCCAGCGCGTAGAGGACAAAGGGTATCGACGGCGGGATTATGACGCCGAGGCCGCCCGCGACGGATACAAGGCCGGCGCACCATTTTTTATCATAGCCAAGCCCGGTCAGGAACGGAATGACCATCGAGCCGACGGCAGCAGTGGTCGCGGGGCCGGAGCCGGATATCGCGCCATAAAAAAGGCATGTGATGATCGCCGCGCACGGCAGACCGCCGCGGAAGCGGCCGACAAAGTAGGCGAAGAAGTTGAAAAGCCGTCCGGATATCCCGCCCTCCGCCATAAGTATACCGGCGAGGATAAAGAGCGGTATCGCAAGTATCGGCGTGGAATTTGCGCCGGAGAAGGTGTTATTTATGATCTGCTCCATCGAGCCGCCCTGCCCCATCACGGCGACGGGGGCGGCTGCGCCGAGAACCATGCTCACGCCGATCGGGACGGTCAGAAATATGCAGACAAGGAACACCGCAAGCATCAATACGGCGGCCATGGCTCACTCCCCTGCCTTTCCGTCGGGTCTCCCGGCACGGGCAGCGGAATCAGGTTCCCTGAGTCTGCGGATGAAGCGCTCCACGCCGCGCAGCGCGCCGAGGAAGAAGCCGGCGAATATCACGGAGTACACCGCCCACATCGGCCAAGCCATCGCCGGGGAAAGCTCCGCGCTGAGGTATATTTTTCTGATAACGGGTACGGAATAGGCGCACAGAAAGGCCATCGTCCCGGCCGTAATAAGGTCGGCGGCGAGGTCGATCACCCTTCGCGCTTTCGCCCCCGCAAGGTCGAGCAGCAGCGTCACTCTGAGCATACTGCCCATTTTGACGGTATAAGGCAGCGAAAGGAACACGCTCCATATCCACGCAAAGCGGCAAAATTCCTCCGCCCACTTGAGCGCCGGAATGAACGGCAGGTTCCTTATCACGACCTGAACAAGGCTGACAAAGAAGATTATTATAAGCAGAAGCACAAGAAGAGCTTCTTCAAAATGCTCATCCAGCCATGCAAAGGCCCTGTTTTTTCTCATTCTTTTACCTTTCGGAAATTATTCTCATCAGATCCCGGCGCATTTCCTCCGCCGGGGCCTTCTTTCCCGTCCAAAGCTCTATCTGCGCTATGGCCTGATAGAGGAGCATGCCGACGCCGTTGAGCGACCGACAGCCCGCTTCCTCCGCGTCCGCGAGAAAGCGCGTCTTTCCCGGGTTATAGCAGGCGTCATAATAGAGCGTCCCCGGAACGATAAAGCGTCTGTCCATCGGCGAGCGCCCGACGCTCTCCCCCATGCCGACGCCCGTGGCGTTCATGACGACGCCGCACCGCGCGATCACGTCCCTGTACCCGCTCGGGGCTACCGCCTCGGCGCAGGGAGAAAAGCCGCGGTTTATCTCATCGGCGAGCCTTTCGGCGCTCACGCCGCTCTCGGAGGTGATGTATATTTTTTTCGCCCCGTGATAAGCGAGCGCACAGCACATCGCCCGCGCCGCGCCGCCCGCGCCGAAGCAGAAGAACGTGGTCTCCGCCGCGTCGAGTCCGCTCTCCTCCGTGAAGGATCTGTAGAAGCCCGCGCCGTCGGTATTATAGCCTATGAGCCGTCCGTCCGCCGTCCTGACGACGGTGTTGGACGCGCCCATCTTTTCACACAGCGGGTCATAGCCGTCGAGGTACTTCATCACCTCGACCTTGCACGGCTTTGTTACGGCAAAGCCCGCAAAGGGCATGTACCGCAGGCCGTTCACGACGTCGCCGAGATGTTCGTTATCCACCTCGCTGTAGAAATAGACCATGTTCAGCCCCGCGCGGCTGTACGCGCTATTCTGAAGCGTCGAGGAAAACGACTGCGCCAGAGGCCTGCCAAGGAGACAGATAAACCTTGTATCTATATCAATATTCATCGGGCCGCCCCCATTTCTGATAATGTCAGCCGTGTCCGCGGAGAGGTGATACACGAACAGTATATATCTTTTTATTCCCGGCTGCAAGCTTAAAGGCACGGTCAGGGCAGACATAAAAAAATCGCCATGTACTATGACATGACGATTTGGTCCGAGTGAGAAGATTCGAACTTCCGGCCTCTTGAACCCCATTCAAGCACGCTACCAACTGCGCTACACCCGGATCTCCAGTGCTTGTGTATAATAGCACAACGCATATTAAATTGCAAGAGGTATTTTTATTTTTTTCAAAATGTTTTTCGTTTTCCCGCCTCTAAGCGACGCTGTCTCATTTGGTTTACATAACTCGTTTTTATCCCGCTTTTCTGTTTTTCTTGCGTTGTTAATAAAATTATGTTAGAATATTTGAAGTATTTCTTTGGAGGTCAACAGATGAGCAAGAAAGTAATTATCACTTCGGACAGTACGCTCGATCTCACTCCCGAGCTTCTTGACCGTTTCGGCATAGCTGTCATCCCCCTCACCATCCTTTTGGGCAAGGAAAGCTTCCTTGACAGCCGCGAGTATACTCCCGAGATGATGTATGAGCGCTTCCGCGCGGACGGTACGCTGCCCAAGACCTCCGCCCCCTCTCTTCAGCAATTTACCGATTTCTTCGGCGGCTTTGTCTCAAACGGTTATGAGATAGTCCACCTCGACATAAGCTCCGAGCTTTCAGGCACATGCAACAACGCGCGGATCGCGGCCGCCGAGTTTGACGGCGTGTATGTCGTGGACAGCCGCATGCTCTCCACCGGTGTAGCGCTGCTCGCAATTGAGGGCGCCGAGTGCCGCGACAGAGGCATGTGCGCCGCCGACATCGCCGCGCACCTTCAGGAGCTTACCGCGAAGGTAGACACGAGCTTCGTTCTCGATACGCTCGAGTTCATGTGGAAGGGCGGACGCTGCTCAGGCGTTGCCGCTCTCGGCGCGAACCTGCTCAAACTCAAGCCCGGTCTCGAGATGAAGGACGGCAAGCTCGAGATATTCAAGAAATACCGCGGCGCCATCGAGAGCGTCTACCGTACCTATATAAAAGAACGTCTCGCCGGAAAGGATATCCGTCCCGGCCATGTGTTCATCACTCACGCCGGCGAGGTGAGCGAGGCCGTCACCGATGAGCTTTCGGCGCTCGTGCGCGAGCTGACCGGCGCGGAGGAGATACACGTCACCACCGCCGGCTGCACGGTGTCCTCTCACTGCGGCCCCAAGTGCCTCGGAGTCCTCTTCATAAACAAGTAATTTCTATTTTTTCGCGATGAGTTCGGCGGCTACATGATCCCGAAAGACGCTCTCGGAGATGAAAAGACGGGTCTTTTCCGCGCCTTTATCTCGCATAAAACCGGCCAGCTGATCGCGAACCGTGCTTCCCCCGCCAAGCGGCTGATGTCATGGTTCAGGCATAAGGAAGACGGGCCGTACCACCTGTAACGGCCAGAAAAAACTGCTCTGTCAAAAGACAGAGCAGTTTTTTCATTCATTCTTATTCAAAATCCAGCACACGGAGCATGCGAACGAGCGTGAGCCTGTTGCGGATGGCGGCGGAAATGGGAAGCATTTCGTCGGTGAGCGCCGGGTCAATGCCGATATGCTCGGGCAGATACTTGGAGCCGACCGCCTTATACAGCGCCTCCATCTCCTCCGCGGAGGGTATCTCGGCGATGATGGAGCGGATCTTGTCCCAGTTGTCAACGATGATCTGAGGATCGAAGGTCGCGAGAACGTCATGCTCGTTTTCCTTCATGATTCCGTCGTGGAGCCTCGGTCCGAACTTCTCCATGACCCACTCGGAGCTGAGCGGCTCAAAGGGCTTTGCCTTGGGCGTGAGCATTGCGAGGCGGTGGTATACCTTCACGCACTCGAAGGTGCCGACGCCGACGCATTCGCCGTGTATGCCCTCGGCATTTTCAAAGCGCGGCGGGTGCATTTCGACAAGGTGCGCCATCAGGTGTTCCGCACCGGAAGCGGCGCGGGAATTGTCCCAGAGCTGCATGGTAAGACCGCTCTTCATCTGGGCCATGGTCATGGCCTCGTAGTCACACTCGCCGGTAGCGGCAAGCTTGTCGGCGGCGGCGCGCATGATGTGCAGCGCCTCCTCGGCAAGTCCGGCCACCATGGGGCAGTAATCCTCGCCCGCGACCAGCGCGGCGATACGCCAGTCCGCAAGGGAGATGTACTTTGCAAGGATATCGTTTATTCCGCTGGAGACCAGACGCATGGGAGCGCCCTTGATAATGTCGAGGTCCGCGACCACGAGCACAGGGGCCTTCATGGTGATGGACTTTTTCTGCCCGTTGAGGATGACGGAGCATATGCTGGCGGTAAAGCCGTCGGAGCTTGCGAGAGTGGGGACCGCGACAAAGGGTATCCCCAGCTTGTACGCGGGGTAGCGGCCGAAGTCCATTATGGTCCCGGCGCCGTATGCCACGATGACCTCGGGGTGGTCGAGCTGCTTCATCATGTCCTCGATGAGGACGTCCTCGGAACGGAGGCCCGCCGCGGGGAGGACGATCTCCTGGTCGGCCTTGATGTGCTTGCCCTCGGTGAGCTTGTAGATGTTGCTGTCGTAGACGACCGTGCGGCGCTTGCCGGCGAGGCCGACGTCCTGCATGTACTGCTCAAAGTTCGCGATGGCGTTGTATTCGACAACGACCTTCTTGGTCTCGAGCGTGTGTTCGCGTCCGCACTCGCACTTGCCGACATACTGGGAGCAATCCATTATCATATGTAAAAATCCTCCTGAAGAAATTACTTTCGCTGCTGTGATTTTACGCCATTTGACGAAAAAAGGCAACAAATTTTTGCGCTTTTTCGGCACTGTGACACAAAGGTTATTGCCTCGGGAATTGCTGTATGCTATACTGTAGGCGGTTTAACCGACTAAATAGTAAGGGTGAACAAGAATGAAGGATCTGAAGCATATCCACTTTTTTGAAGAGCTGCTGGAGCAGGCGAACAATTCTCTTGTTCAGCAGGCCAAGGCCGAGGGAAAGACAGCCGTCGGCTACACCTGCTACTATGTTCCGGAGGCTCTTTTGAACTGCGCCGGCGCCTTCAGCGTAAGGCTCCGCGCGCCGAACACCGGTTCGCTGGACATAAGCCAGTATTACATGAACAGCTTTATCTGCGGCTATACCCGCGCGCTGTTCGAGCGTGCCTTTGAGGGCGGCTACAACTTCCTCGATTTTTACGCCTCCTCCGACACCTGCCAGCAGATGGTGCGTGTCGTGGAGAATATCCATGAGCTGGGGCTGATTGAAAACGAGAGGTTCGACTACGGTATAATCGACGCGCCCATGAAGGTCACGCCTCACGGTCTCAAGCTGTACTGCCAGCAGATACGTCAGCAGTTTGCCGAGCCGCTGAGCCGCGGCTACGGCGTGGACTTCTCCGACAGCGCGGTGCGCGAGGCCGTTAAAATGCACAACGAGATGTGCGATATCATCACCGAGATATCCGATATGCGCAAGGACGGCCACCCGCGGATAACTCCCCGCGAGTTCCACATCATCTGCCTCGTGAGCTACACCTGTCCCACATACCTCATTCTCCCCTATCTGCGCGAGACGCTCGAGGAGCTGCGTCTGCGCGAAAAAGACCCCATCTCGAAATGGAGGGCGAGGGTCGTGGTCGTCGGAAGCGAGCTGGACGATTATGCGTTTTCCGAGATCCTCGAGAATTGCCGCTGCTATGTCGCGGCCGACAGGTACTGCTTCGGCGCATTCCCCGGCCGTCAGCGCATTCCCCTCAATGACGACGAGGACGCCTTCGATCAGGTCTGCCGCTTCTATCTTGAAACGAACCAGTGTCCCCGCTTTATGTCCGAGGAAAAGATCGTCGGCAGGCGTGAGCTTCTGCGTGACCTTGTGCGCGACTTTAAGGCGGACGGCATAATCTATGAGCAGGCAAAATTCTGCGACTTCTGGGGCTATGAGCGTATGCTGGCCGGTCACATAATGGCCGACGAGTACGGTATCCCCACCATCGGTATCGACCGCGAATACGTCGTGCGCGGCTCGGGCCAGCTCTCCACCCGCGTTCAGGCGTTTGTTGAAAGTCTTGAGATCAAGAGCATTCAGGGAAAGGACGGTGACGGCAAATGAGCGGCTTCGGCGAAAATCTCCTCCCGAAAACTGCGATATACAAGCACCGTGAGTGGCGCGGGCTGAAGGATACGGCATATGACTACGCCCAGTGGTGCAGACTGTGGGGCAAGCTCATCAAATGGGCGGCGGGACACCCCGTACAGAACGTCAAGGCCATCCTCCGCTACCGCTGGATGTTCACCTATCTCACCGTTCCCTCCTTCTTCGACCGCAACTGCGAGGGGCTTCGCGGCGCGGCGCTCCGGGCCGGACGGAATAACTTCGCGTATCTCACCGAGGTCGTCACGCAGCAGCTCGACACCATCTTCAACGCCGACCTCAATCTCCATCCCGGCAGCAAAAAGGCCGAGGAGCTGGGCAAAAAGATCATCTGCATGGACGAGCTTGTCCCGCAGCTCATCTGCCGCGGCTTTCCCGACAACGACGTTGTGCTCTATCAGATGCTGCCCGTGTATCTGCCCTCGCTCATAAACCAGCACAGCCCCGTACACTACATCGAGCAGTCCGAGCTGTACGGTCTGCCGGCGGATGTGTGTCCCCTGCCGTCCTTTGAGGCGGGCGTCGCCATCGAGGACGACTATCCGAAGATCGGCTGCTGCATGCTCAGCTGCAATATGCCCTGCGACGGCAGCATTATGACCACGCCCATCCAGGACCGCCGCCACGGACTCCCGACCCAGCCGATCAACATCCCTCTGCGGTGGCTCCGCGACGAGGTACAGGAATACGCCGTCGACGAATTTCTCTCCGCCGTCGAGTTTCTTGAGAAGCATACCGGCGCGAAGTATGACTGGGACAAGCTGAAGGAAGCCTGCGAGATATGGAACGAGCAGACCCGCTGCAAGCTTGAAAAATGGGAGCTGAACCGCACGGAGCTTTCGCCGCACACCGGCTCCTCCGCGTGGCTTTACCGCATATTTGAGCATCAGGCGGTCTGCGGCGTGCAGAAGGCGCTTGATAACGACCGCAAGGTCAACGCCCTGCTTGAAAAGCAGGTCGCGGCCGGCAAATTCCCCAAGACCGTCAAGCACCGCGCCATCATCTGGAACACTCCCGCGAACAACTACGCGAACTTCGACAACTGGATACTCCAGTGCTGGGGTATCGACTGCGTATGCGAGATGATCGACCTCCACGGCGTGGATATCATCGACACCTCCACCCGCGAGTCCATGCTGGCGGGTATCGCAAAGATGTACCAGACCTCTACCATGCGCGCCCACACCAAGGGCGGCTATGAGGTCATGCTCAACGACCTCTGGCAGAAGTACGAGGAGTACAACGCCGACATGATAATCATGTTCGACCAGATATCCTGCAAGGGCGTCGGCGCGATAAACGGCCTCTTTGAAGAGGGCGCGCGGCAGCGCGGGATACGGATGTGCAAGGTGCGTCAGGACCTGATGGACCCCACCTCCATCACCCGCCGCGAGATGAGGAACGACGTGAACACCTTTATGCAGACGGTCATGCACGAGACCCCCGTCGACGCTTCCCTGGTCGAGTTCGATGACGATGAAAGCTGGTGATATAATGAAAAAGTTTCTGAAAGTTCTGATTGCTCTCTTTGTGCTGTTTATTGTCACGGTGATCGTTTATTGGTTCAACCTTGACACCAAGCTGGTCAAGGCGCTGGAGCAGCCGCTGATGAAGCACTACGACTCCCTGCCCCGCGACCACAGACTATAATTAACGGAGGATCCTGATATGTTCAAGCCTTTGATCAGAGTTGAAACTGCGGCGCTGACACTCGGCTGCAAGTTTTTCACCTTCCGCGAGGCCGTCCCCGTCACGGGCCGCGGCTGCCGCAAGGAGATACCCGGCGTACTTAAAAAGCTGGGCGTAAAAAAGGTGCTGGTCGTGACCGGCCGCCACGTCGGAAAGAGCATTGCACCCGAGATCATTGAGAATATACGTCTCTCGGGTCTTGAGGCCGTACATTATTCCGAGGTAACAGCGAACCCCACCACCACTACCGTTTACGAGATAAAGGACATGTACATGAAAGAGGGCTGCGACGGCTTTCTTGCCATCGGCGGCGGCTCGCCCATCGACGCCGCCAAGGCTGCCGCCTGCCTATGTGCGCGTCCCCGCGCCACGCTCAACGATCTCGCGGGCCTTCTGAAGATAATGAAGAACATACCGCCCTTCGTTGCCGTTCCCACGACCTCCGGCACAGGCTCCGAGACCACCATGGCCGCCGTGGTCACCGACGCCGAGACGCACCACAAGTACGCCATCATGGACCCGCACATCATTCCCGATTACGCGGTCATGGACCCCGAGCTTGTCGTCGGACTCCCGCAGAAAACCACCTCTGCGACCGGTATGGACGCGCTCTGCCACGCCGTGGAGAGCTATGTTTCCGTCATGAACAGGCCGGAGAAGTCACGCCGCTACGCCGAGGAGGCCACCGTTCTCATATTCAGATACCTTGAGCGCGCCTACAACGACGGCAGCGACATGGAAGCGCGCGAGAAGCTGATGGAAGCCGCGTACAAGGCCGGATGGAGCTTCGGCAGGACCGGCGTCGGCAACGTCCACGCGATAGCGCACACGCTCGGCGGTCTGTACAACACCGCGCACGGCCTCGCAAACGCCGTCATCCTCCCCATCGTGCTTGAGGATTACGGAAAGGCGGTCTACAAGCCCCTCGCCCGCCTCGCGGAGCTTGCCGGCATAAAGACCGACGGCAGCGACGAGGAGAAGGCAAAGGCCTTTATCGCCGAGATCTACGCCATGAACAAGCGTATGGATATGCCCGAGGGCTTTGCGTTCATCGAGGAGAAGGACATCCCGCAGATGTGCGCCTACGCCTGCAGTGAGGCCAACCCCACCTACCCCGTTCCCGTCATCTACGACAAGCCCCACTTTGAGAAGCTGATACTCGAGATAAAGCGCAGAGGTTAACGAAAAAACAGAGCTTAGACCCGTCGGGTCCAAGCTCTGTTTTGCTATGTAAAAGCATAGCGAAAATAAGAAATGTACCCTTTTCTCGCCCCTGCGGGGCAACCGGAAATGATGCACAAAAACTTCATGCACCGGCATTTGCACATTTTCGTGGTGCAGTGTTCCTGCATGAAGTTTTATATCCGGAAAAGCGCTCTTCCGTTAGCATTCGTTATTGAGATGACCTCATCGGCGGATAGTCCCTTTATCTCGCCTATCTTTTCGGCAACGAATCGAAGGTTTCGCGAGTCGTTGCGCTTGCCTCTCATGGGTACGGGACTGAGATAGGGGCTGTCGGTCTCAATAAGTATCCGCTCCGGCGGGCAGATCTCCAAGACCTCCAGCGTCTTTCGGGCGTTTTTATACGTCACCGGGCCGTCGAAGCCAAGGTACCAGCCGCGCTTCAAAAGCTCCTTTGCCATCTCCGCGCTGCCGGAATAGCAGTGAAAAACGCCGCGGAGCGCGCTATAGCGGCTCACGAGTTCAAAGGAGTCCCCATGCGCCTCCCTGTCGTGGATGATGACGGGCTTATCGAGTGCCAGCGCCAGCTCAAGCTGCCGGGCAAAAAGCGCCTTCTGCTCTTCCCGGCGGCTGTCGTCCCAATAGTAATCAAGCCCTATTTCCCCTATCGCGACGCATTTTTCGTGTTCGGCGAGGCGGGCTATCTCTTCAAGGGCGTTGTCCGTCAGCTTTGAAAGCTCCTCGGGATGAAAGCCCACGGCGGCGTATATGAAATCATATCTGTCCGCAAGCTCCAAGGCCCTTCGGCTGCTCTCAGCGTCGCAGCCCGGGTCGACCACGAGCTGTACTCCCTCGGCATGTATCTGCGCGAGGAGTTCCTCACGGTCCGCGTCAAAGACGTCGTCGTCATAGTGCGCGTGAGTGTCAAATATCATTTGCGTCACCCCTTTGGGAGTATTATATACTCTCTGCCGTACCCCGCGCAAGAGCGGCGCGAAAAAGAATATGAAACATAAAAACTCCCGGTCAAAAGACCGGGAGTCAGATTCAGCTGGCCTTGTCGGGCTTACTTGATCTCAAGCTTACGGCTGACGGGAAGAAGCTCCGCGCGCTTGGGCAGCGTGACGGTGAGGACGCCGTCGTTGTAGGACGCCTCGATGGCGTCAACATCTACGCCGGATACGTCAAAGCTTCTGGTGAAGGAGCCGTAGACACGCTCGCGCTTGATGAAGTTGGTCTTCTTATCCTCCTCATTGCTGCGGCGTTCGGCGCTGATGGTCAGGCAGTCGTTCTCGATGTTGATCTGGATGTCCTCTTTCTTGAAGCCGGGAAGCTCGCACTCAAGCTTGTACGCCTCGCCGGTGTCGCTGACATCGGTGCGGAAGCCCGCCAGAGCCGAGGAAGCCCCGCCGAAGAAATTGCGCTCCATCTCCTCGAAATCACGGAACGGATCATAACCTGCTGCACGACGCATATGACGATCAATAGGAATAAGTTCAAACATGATATATACCTCCAAAATTTTATTTACATTAATTTCGATGAAGTTTTTAACCCTTTCGCTTCATTTCGTATATAAGATACCACGCATTTTTGAACAAATATACATTAAAATATGAACGGAGTGTTAACGTTTAGCACTCGCGTGCTTTGAGTGCTAATTTCGTCCATAAAAAAGTCCCGGGATAAGTATTCCCGGGACTGTCCGTATATATCACACCAAAACCTTGGAAAGAAAATCCTGCAGACGCGGATTCTGCGGCGAGTTGAATATCTCCTCGGGAGTACCCTCCTCAAGTAGCTTTCCGTCGGCCATGAAGAGGACGCGGTTTCCGACCTCGCGGGCAAAACCCATCTCGTGCGTGACGACCACCATGGTCATTCCGGCGCGGGCAAGGCTCTTCATAACGTCAAGCACCTCTCCGACCATCTCGGGGTCGAGCGCGGAGGTAGGCTCGTCAAAGAGCATGACGTCCGGCTCCATCGCGAGCGCGCGCACTATGGCCACACGCTGCTTCTGTCCGCCGGAGAGCTGTATCGGATAGGCGTCCGCGCGGTCGCCGAGACCCACGCGCTCAAGAAGCTCTTTCGCTTTTTCCTCGGCCTCGGACTTTGAAACGCCCTTTACACGGATCGGGGCAAGCGTCAGGTTATCAAGTATCGTCATGTGCGGGAAAAGATTGAAGTGCTGGAAAACCATGCCCATCTTCTGGCGGTGCATGTCGATGTCAATCTTTTTTCCGTTCTTGTCTCTGGGCTTTGTGATATCCACGCCGTTGAAAATGATACTGCCGCCGGTGGGCTGCTCAAGAAGATTCAGCGAGCGCAGAAAGGTGGATTTTCCCGAGCCGGAGGGGCCGATGATGACCATGACGTCCCCCCTGTTGATGTCGACGCTTACGTCGTCGATGGCCTTGAGGGAGCCTTTATTGTAGTATTTTTTCAGGTTTTTTACCTGTATCAGCTTTTCATCCATGTAAAAGTACCTCCATCAGGACTCGCTGCTGCGGCGGTCGCCCACGCTCATCTTTCTCTCGAAATAGGCAATGAGCTTGCTGGTCGGGAAAGTAAGGCAGAAGTAGAGCACGGCCGCGATTATCAGCGCCTCGCCGATACTGTATGTAGCGCCCTTGACCGACTGCACGGCGGACATTATCTCCTGCACGCCGATGGTGTAGCAGATGGCAGACTCCTTGATGATGGTGACGAACTCGTTGCCTATCGCGGGCAGCACATTTTTGATGGCCTGCGGAAGGACGACAAAGCGCATGGTCTTCCACGCCGACAGGCCCAGCGAGCGCGCCGCCTCGGTCTGCCCGCCGTCGATGGACTGTATGCCGGAACGGATGATCTCGCAGAGGTACGCGCCGGAGTTGAGCGCAAGCGCGACCACGGCCGGGAAGAAACGCTCAAAACGGATGAAGCCGTAAAGCTTGTAGCCCGGCAGCACCTTAACGCCGTTGAACACCACATAATAGATAATGAAGATCTGTACGAGCATGGGGGTCGCTCGGATAACCTCGACATAGGCGGTGGCCGCGAACTTCAGAAGCCTGAGCTTTCCCATTCGGCACAGCGCAAGGGCGAGCGCAAGAATAAAACCGAAAAACACGGTCAGTGCGGACAGCGAGACCGTGCATGCGACACCCTGTGCGAAAAGTTTCCAGTATGCGGCGGCTTTTGCAAAGCCTTTGGCGGTAAGCATATCGTTTCCTCCGATGAATCGTGATCTTTTTCTCAGTCATGACCGCCCCGACAGCCTTCTCTGGTGAGTCGGCTGCCGGGGCAGTTACGATTTTTTGTTAAGCTATGGCTCAGTTGTCAAGGAGACCCTCGTAGATGTCTCCGGTGGACAGCTCGTTCGCTTCCGCGATGAACTTATCCATGGAGCCGTCTGCCAGAACGGCGGCTATCGCTTCGTTGACGGCCTTGAGAAGTCCTTCGTTGCCCTTGCAGACACCGATAGCGGAACCCTCCACCTCATAGGGTACGGAGAAGAGGATGGTGAGCTCGGGGTAGCTCTTCGCATAGTTCTCTGCGACAGGGGTCTCGATGAACGCGCCGTCCATCTTGTCATTGAGAAGCTCGGCGATGATGTCAGTCACCTTCGCGAGGGAGATGATGTCGGCGTCGGGGGTGTTCTCAACGGCGAGGTCGTACTGGATGGAGCCGTTCTGGGCGCCGATGGTGAACTTGGGGTCGTTCGCGGACTCAAGAGAGTCGAACAGGTCAGCCTTGGAGGCAACGGAAACGAAGCTCTGGCTGCTCACATAGTAAACATCGGAGAAGTCCATGACGTCCATACGGTCAGGATCGGGAGAGAGTCCCGCAAGGCCGAGGTCGACGGTGCCGGCGGCAAGCTCGGCAAGTACGCCGTCAAAGTCCATGGGGATAATGTCAAGCTCGAGACCGAGGTAATCGGCTATGTACTGAGCAAGCGCGACATCAAAGCCGGCAAGAGTGGGGTCGCCGTTCTCGTCCAGGGCGTAGAACTCATAGGGCGCGAAGTCGGGGCTGGTCGCGACGGTCAGCTTACCGGGGACAACGGTGGTAAAGGCCGCTTCCTCGGGGGCCGCGGTGGCCTCGGGTTCGGCAGCAGCCTCAGGCTCCTCGACTTTTTCAGGCTCAGCGGTATTGCCGCAGCCAAACAACGAAAGAGTCATCAAAAGCGCCAAAACGAGGCAGGCAAATTTAGTCATCTTTTTCATTTCGACATCCTCCATTTAGTAATTTTTAATAAATTGTCCTGTGGACAATTGTGACAATAGCACAAACATTTTTCTTTGTCAACAACTTTTGTAAAAAAATTCATTATTTTTCGATTATATTCATTTTAGGAGCAAATATTCACAATATTCATGCATATTCGTTTGATATTCGCAAATAAGTGTATAAACATTTAGGCAGCAAAAAAGGGATGTACCCACCGGTACATCCCCTTATCATTGATATGACTCACTCCGCGGGAGACTCGAGCCAGGCCGTGAGCTTTGCCTCATCTACGCCGAGGCCTGCCGACACGAACGCAACGAACTCGTTGAAATTCAGGGTCTTCATATGCTGGAAATTGGTAACGATACCAGTCTCCTCCTCAACGGCGCGGCCTTCGATATATCCGCAGTTATAGCACATATTGAGGGGTATCTTGCGGTGGGAATCCATCGTCATTTCACTTCCGCAGCGGGGACACTTCATAAGCTTGGACCGCCTTTCAATTATTTCTGGGTATATGGTAAACCATATTGAAAGAATATGCAAGAATAGTTTATTTAATAACGGTTTTTGTACAAACCGCTTCCTGTGCCGCAACCTGACATAACATTTTTCTGCAAAATATGTTAATTGCAGTTGATTGAAAAAAGCCCGTTTTGGTTGCATAATTCAGATAAATCATACACATGGGAGGCAAACATGAGTATCGTACAGGTACGCGGACTGAATAAGACTTACCCCTCGTTCAAGCTGAAGAACGTCTCATTTGATATTGATGAGGGCAGGATCACGGGCTTCATCGGCAGGAACGGCGCCGGAAAGACCACAACGATAAAATCCATGCTGAATCTGGTACATCCGGACAGCGGAGAGATAGTTTATTTCGGGAAGTCGCTGAGCGAAAACGAAAACGAGATAAAAAAGCTCATCGGCTATTCGACCGGGACCGTCAACTGGTACCCGAGAAAGAAGCTCCGCGATATCGTCAGCGTCGTAAAGAATTGCTATGACACATGGGATGAGGAGGCGTACAGAAAGTATCTCGCGTTATTCTCTCTCGACGAGAACAAGGCGGCGGTGAAGCTTTCGGAGGGAATGAAGGTAAAGTGCAACCTCCTGCTCGCGCTCTCACATAACGCAAAGGTGCTTATTCTCGACGAACCCACGAGCGGCCTCGACCCGTTCTCAAGAGACGAGCTGCTCGAGCTTTTTACCGAGCTTAAGGGTCACGGAGTCGCGGTATTTTTCTCCACTCACATAATCTCAGACATTGAAAAGTGTGCGGACGACATCGTTTACATATCCAAGGGCGAGATCGCGGCGGCGCTCTCCAAGGACGATTTTACCGGCCGTTTCTCGCAGAACGGCGAGAGTATAGAGGACACCATACTGCGCATGGAAAGAGGTGCTTTGAATGCGTAACATCATGATAAAGGAGCTGCGGCTGAGCGCCTCCGTCCTCAGCTATCTGTTCATCATTTTCGGCCTTATGTTCTTTATCCCCGGCTACCCCATACTGTGCGGAGTATTTTTCGTCACTCTCGGTATATTCCAGAGCTTTCAGAACGCGAGGGAGACGAACGACATCCTTTTTTCCGCGCTGCTCCCCTTTGCAAAGCGCGACGTTGTGCGCGGAAAATATCTTTTTGTCTGTTTTATCGAGCTGTGCGCATTGATTTTGATGGCGAGCGCGGTTATTATAAGGATGACCGTTCTCTCCGGCGCGGCGGTCTACAGGGAAAACCCTCTGATGAACGCGAATCTCTTCGCTCTCGGGCTGGCGTTCTTCATTTTTGCTGTGTTCAACGCGGTTTTTGTCGGCGGCTTCTTCAGGACCGCGTACAGGTTTGCCCGGCCGTTCGTGACCTATATCATCATGGCCTTCGTGATAGTCGGTCTGGGCGAGGCGCTGCACCACTTCCCCGGCCTCGGCGCGCTCAACGCCTTCGGGACGGATCATTTGGCGCTCCAGCTCGCGCTGCTCGCGGCGGGAATGCTCTCTTACGCCGCGATGACGTGGCTCTCGTGCCGCAGGGCCTGTGAGAGCTTTGAAAAAATCGATCTGTAAAGGACGTAGCTTATGCTGAAAGAAAACCTTGTCATGCTCCGCAACATCCACGGCTTCTCACAGGAGGAGATAGCGGAGCGGATAAATATCTCCCGCCAGGCATACGCGAAGTGGGAGAGCGGCGCCACCGTGCCGGACATAGAGAAATGCGGTATGCTGGCGGCGGTGTACGGCGTCACTATCGACAGTCTCGTCAAGACCGAGACGGCCGAGGGTATCGGCTCCATACCGCCCGCCCCGAAGGGAAAAAACATCTGGGGTTCCGTCACGATAAACGACAGAGGTCAGATAGTGATACCCAAGGGCGCGCGGGATAAATTCGCTCTCACGGGCGGGACGCGCCTCATCGTATTGAGCGACGAGGAGGGCATAGCGCTGCTGCCCGCAGAGGAATTTGAAAACAAAATGAAAATGGCGATGGAGTATGCCTCGCGGCTCGGTGAGGGCGGCTGAGGATCTACGGACACAAAAGGGCTGCCGGGAAGGTTTGATCTCCCGGCAGCCTTTTTTAATTCAAAACTATATTTTTTATTTCGTCCACATCCGCGGCTATGTAATCGACGCCGGCAGCCTCAAGCTCGCCCTCGGCCGCGTAGCCGTAGCCGACGCCAATGCATTTGATACCGCATTTGTGCGCCCCGGCAACGTCGTACTTTGTGTCGCCGACAAGCACCGTCTCCTCGGGCGCTGCGCCAAGAAAGTCCATAGCCCTCTGCGTGACCTGCTGCTTCGACTCGTTGCGTCCGTCGGGCGCGCTGCCGGATATGACGTCAAAAAGCCCTATCATCTTCTCCCGGCCGAGAAGCTCTTCGGCAAGGTGCTGGGGCTTTGAGGTGGCTATGCCGGTGACGATACCCGCCGCCCGAAGCTCACGCAAAAGCTCCTTAACGCCCGGGAAGACCCGGCTCTCATAAACGCCTATCGGGACATAGCGCTCACGGAAATCCCTGACCGCCTGAGCTGCTTTCTCCGGGGTGAAGCCGAACCTCTCTTCAAACATCTCAAGAAGCGGAGGACCCGCAAAGCACTTCAGCTCCGAAAGAGGCGCGTCCATCCCCATCTTATTTATCGCGTAACGCACGCTCTTGGTAATGCCCTCAAGCGTATCAAAAACCGTACCGTCAAAATCAAAAAGAACATATCTGTACATCGCTCCGCCTCCTTAACGCAAAAAATTATAAGCTCCGGGCAAAATATTGTCAATCACGAAAAATTCAGCATAGAATACTGCAAAAAGCGAAACGGAGGCAGAGCATGGTAAGCAGTTATTTTCTTGGTGCAAACACCGGAAAGGGGTTTCGGTCGCTGTACGCCGGGTTTCCGGCGGATAAAGCGGCGTTTCTGCATGTTATCAAGGGCGGGCCGGGTACAGGCAAATCGAGCTTCATGCGCGCGATAGGCAGGCGGGCTGAGGCGCTTGGGATAGAGGCTGAGTATGTGCTGTGTTCCGGCGACCCGGACTCGCTGGACGGCGTGTATATACCCGCGCTCAACGCGGCGTGGGTCGACGGCACGGCTCCGCATATCGCGGACCCGGCGTATTTCGCTGTAAATGGTGATTATGTAAATCTCGGTCAATTCTGCCGGACTCCGCTTTCCGCGCAGGACGGTAAACACATAACCGATCTGACAAAGACCTACCGTGAGGAGTATCGCCGGGCATACGCATACCTTGCCGCCGCGTCGAGCCTGAGTGACGCGCCGCGTCCGCAGGCTTTCGGAGAGGAGGAGACGGTGCATATACGCAAGCGTACCGACGGGATATTACCGCGCTGTTCGCAAAAATTATGTAAATCATATTATGTTAATTATATCTATTTGAGGGCCTTTTCCTGCAAGGGAATGGTGCAGCTAACGGAGTCGCTAAACAAGTTATGTAAACAAGTCTATCGCTTTGACAGCGAGTATGGCGCGGACGAAGCCGCGCTCGGGCGCGCTGCGGAAGAGGCGCGGCGCAGGGGACTTCGCACCGTGATATGCCTCTCGCCGCTGAACGCCGAGAGTATTGACGCCGTGCTGCTGCCCGATCACTCAACGGCTCTCGTGAGCAGCGCATGGGAGCTTGAAGCGGCAAAGACGGTACATTTCGACAGATATCTCCCCGCCGAGGCGCGGCGTGAGCTTCGTCCGTCGCTGCGGCGTACACGGCAGCTTTATAACGCAAGCGTGGAACTTGCGCTTGAGCGGCTGGGCGCGGCAAAGGCTCTGCACGACGAGCTTGAGGCCGTGTATCACGGATATATGGACTTCCCGGCGTTGACTGATTTTACCGAACGTCAGCTTGAAAAAATTTTTATGTAAACCATTCGGGCAACTTTTACCTTTTGGTTTGAATTGAAAAAAGCGGGCAGCCGGTCAAAGCTGTCCGCTTTTAGTTTACATAATGTTATATGCAGCAGAACCTCATATTGCACAGCGGTCCGAGACACAGGTTCGCCGCACACATGGCGAAGCACAGCCTGCTGGGGTCTATGCCGGAGTAGTAGCGTGTCGAATAATTGTCATAGAAATCTCCGCCGCGCTGTATCTGCTCGAGGAGGCGGTTATACTCCTCGTTTCCGGGGTCTATCTCCACGGCGCGCTTCGCGGACTCCAGAGCCGCGATCTTATTGCCGGAATACATATTCGCGGTGGCGTTCAGGAAGTACCATCTTCCATCCCTCTCCGGCGCGGGTACTCCGTTGAGGGCGTTGAGCGCCTCGCGGTACATGCCGTTGCGGATGTAGTTGCGCGCGGCGGTATACTCGCTGCGCTCGTACTGCTGCTGTTGCTGCCGGTAGCCGCCGAAGCCCCCGAAGCCAAAGCCGAAGGGGTCTGAATACTGCCCGTAGGCCTGCTGGGCTGATCCCTGCTGGCCGTAGTACTGCTGTGCGCCGCCGTTCTTTATCTGGTCATAGGCGGCGTTGATGTCGTTCATTTTCTCGGCGGCGGTAGGGTCGTTGGGGTTGAGGTCGGGGTGATACTTCTTCGTCAGATCTCTGTATGCTTTTTTTATCTCCTCGTCGGAGGCGTCAGGCGATACGCCCAGAACTTTATACGGATCCTGATACATCAGAGGGTCCCTTCTTGTTGTATTTCTTGTCGAACTCGGCCCACAGGCCGGAGCAAAGGATATTTTTAAGTATGTCCGCGTCCTGAACGAGCGGCAGGACGTCAAAGTAACGGATACATTCGCCGAGGAGCATTTTCAGTATATCGCGGAAGCGTCTCTCGTTATCCAGTCCGTAATACCTGCGGAAGGGATTATAGCGCTCGTAAAAGGTATCGCCGTCAAGGTCAACGCACGCGTCCATAATGTAGATGAACCGGCCAAGTGCGTCCCCCATGCGGCGGAGGGTATCGCTCCAGCGGTCCTCCCTATAGACCAGTATCTCGCCCATCAGACGTCCGAATGACGCCGAGGCGGCGTCCGGAGCTTCCGCGTTTGCTTTTTCGATCTCGCCCAGCTCCGCTATGGCGCTCTCCATGGCGACGCACTGGCGGGGGTAGGCGGCGCATATGGCGTCATATGCCTTTTTGAGTGCGCCCGAGGCCGCGAGCGCGGAAAGGCTCCCATCGTCACGCCAGTTGTCCCGGCACTTGAGATACGAGAGCGCGACGTTCATGTCCGCGGCATAATCGCTCATCTCGCTGCGCCACCAACGGCGCTTTTCACACGGATGGATAAGGCAGACATCCTCTCCGGTGCGCTCCTCCGGCTCATACAGCGAGCCGAGCAGCAGCACGAGAAAGGTCATGTCGTAGTTGAGCGTGAGGCGCGAGAGCTGCCCGTGCCTCTCGCCGAGGCTGCGGCACAGCCCGCAGTAGCACGCCTTATAGCGCGAGAGCTGCCCCCCGTCCAGTCCGCCGAGGGAAGCCGTGAGGAAGCCGAACATCAGCTCCGGCCCATGAAGGACGTGCCGCACTTGCGGCACACGATCTTTATCTTGCCTTTGCCTCTTGGGACGCGGAGGTTGGTGTGACAGGAGGGGCAGCTGAAGAACTTATAGTCCTTGCGCTGTACCCAGCGCTCCTTCGCGGCGCGGAGCCTGCCCTCCATGTCGTAGCGAAAGCGCATAAATTTTCCGTTCTCCTCGCGGCGCCTATACACGTTGCGCGAGAGCATGCGGAAATAAACATACGCCAGAAGCGCCAGCACAACGACGGACAGAAATGAACCAAATCCGCCGCTGCGGAAAAATGCGCTGATGACCGCGAGGACCACCGCGACGCCTAAGAGGAATAGATTGAGCTGGTCATTGCCGTTTCTTCCGGCCATAAATCTTGCAAAACGTTCTCTCATTTACTCACCTGAGGTATATTTTTTTCAGTGATTTATTCTATCACAGTAAGGCGGCAAAAAATCACGAATTTGTAAACAACTGCTCGTATCCTGTAAGTTTATTTTTCGTTCCTTCTTGCCTCAAGAGAGAGCGTGACTATTTTCTCGCAAAGCTCGGGATAGGAATACCCGGCGAGCTTCGCCGCCTTGGGGATGAGGCTGTTGGGCGTCATGCCCGGAAGAGTGTTGACCTCGAGACACCATGCGCGCCCCTCGCCGTCGATGATGAAGTCCGTGCGGGAATACACCGAGAGGCCCAGCGCGTTATGTATTTTCAGCGCGGTCTCGCCCAGCATGCGGTGTTCCTCGTCGGTGATACGTGCGGGGCATATCTCCCGCGCGCCCTCGTCGCCGCTCTGGTACTTGGCGACATAGTCGAAGGTGTTCCCCTCGGGCGGGACGATCTCGATAGAGTCCAGATACTCGCCGCCGAACACGGGCTGGGTCATCTCACGGCCGATTATCTTCTCCTCGACCACGATACGGTGTCCGTACTTCAATATGGCGTAAAGCGCCTTCTCAAGCTCTTCTTTAGTATCCGGGAGCTGAACGCCTATAGACGAGCCGCCGTCCACTACCTTTACGACGCACGGCACGCTCAGACGCTCTGTGAGCGAGGGAACGTCCTCCTCGCGGTAGGTGATCTCCTCCCACTTGGGGGTGAGGACGCCGCAGCTCTCCATAATGCGCTTGGCGACGGCCTTGTCCATGGCCATCGCGCTGCCGAGGTGGGACGAGCCGGTATAGGGTATACCCAAAAGCTCGAGCGCGGCCTGTATCTTGCCGTCCTCGCCGTCCGCACCGTGGAGGCCGAGAAAAACGCAGTCCGCAAGCGCGCATATCTCGAGGACGTTTTTGCCGAGCCGGCCGGGGCTTTTATACTTTCTGGACGCCCTGACAGCCTCGAGATCAGGCTCCTCCTTCTCTATTGCAACGTTGCCGCAGAAGCCGTCCTCCGCGTCAAAGGCGTCCTCAAGAGCGCCGTCATAGTCCTCAAGGCCCAGAAACATATCGACGAATATCGCCTTGTGTCCCAGTGAGCGCAGCGCTCTGCACACGGAGGTGCCGGAGACAAGGGATACATGGCGCTCGGTACTTATGCCGCCGCCCAAAACAACTATCTTCATATGCAAGGCTCCTTTACATTCGGATAAATCATAGGATAGCACTCTTTTGTCTCAAGCACAAGAAAAAAAGCTCACCCGCCCCGGAAAAATCAGAGCGGATGAGCGTGGTGTTTTCCTATTTACTTGATATTCAACGGGGTGATGGCAAGATAATCCTCGAGCGTGCCGTCGTTCAGGCATATCTCGATGATCTCGCGGCCGACGGGGTCAAGCTCGTCGGTGAGGAAGTCCTTGACCTGGTCCTTTATGAAGTCGGTCAGTATCTTCGCACCGGCGTCGTAGCCCTCGAAGCCAAGCTTGGACTGGAGCTCGGGACGCAGGAAGGTCTGACGGACGTACTGGCCGTCGATCTTCATCTCGTCGAGAGAGTAGCCGAAGATGGGGTTGCGCGCGGGAACGAGGTGCTTCATCCTGACGGTGCCGCTGCGGCGCGCCAGATATTCACGGGTTATCCACTCGCCCATGAAGCCGACCTCATACGCGCCGATATGCTGATTGGGGATGAGGATGTTCAGGGTGTTGGGGGTATCCATGAACTGCTTGAGCAGGAGGTTTGCCTGAGTGACCTTGCAGCCGGTGGCAAAGGGCCAGTAGGAGCCTACGCCCTCGCTCTTGAGTCCGCTGCCCGCGCCGGTGTCGGCGATGGAGGGATTCTTGAAGCCGCGGGGAGAAACGAGTCTCCACAGCCACGCGAGAGACGCGGGGACGAACTGCACCATGCCCATAACGCCGTAGTTAGGCGCGTAGATGGTGCTGGGCGGCATGCGGACGCCGAAGGAGCGGACATTTACCTCCTGAGGCTCGTTGCCGGGGACGATGTTCTCTATCATGTCGCGCGGGATTATCACGCGGGGGTTGCTGCAGGGCTTGCCGGTCGACTCGATAACATGCTCCCAGATGAGGCAGGTCGCGCCGGGAGTGCCGTCCATATTGAAGAACTCGAGCGGCTCGGGCGGATGGATGCTTATGCGCTCGTACATGGGGCTGTTGCCGTAGTAGTTGTCGCCGTCCATGCGCAGGAACCAGCCGGCCTCCGCGTCCGCGATGACCATGTGGCCGGAGCCGTTCTGCATATCCTTGTGTGCGAGGACCATGTCGTCCGCGATGGGGTGGATCTTGCAGGTCTCGCTGAGGGTGATGTAATACTTTTCACCGCTGATGGTATGGGTGCCGAGAAGGAGACGTCCGTCCTCCTCGTGATGAGGCTCCTCGAGCATTTCGCTCTTGCCGCCGCCGGACGCGCCCTCGTGCATGAAAACGACCTCGTTCTCATAGGGTGACTCCAGCAGTGCCGCGGAGGCGTGGTTAGTGACCCAGCCCTCGTGTTCGCCGATATCGAGCAGCATGGAGAACACGCCCTTCTTCGCGGAGGGGCCGGGATACAGGTTATACGCGAACACCTCGTGCAGCTTCTCGCTGCGGCTGTGAACGACGACCTGCTTGCCGTTGAAATGGGTGTGCCTGAACGGGGGCGCGACGTAGATGATGGCGCGCGGCTCGTAGTGGTCCTTTACGTCAAAAATGCTGACGAAGCCTTGCATGTTGGCGAGGGAGAGGGCGAAGAACGCGGCGTTCATCGGGCAGATCATAAGGCTGTCGTAGCCGTAGTACTTGCCGCCTGCGCGGAACGGCAGGACGATGAGCTGCTGGGTGGTGAGCCAATTCATGGTCTCCTCACGGAGCTTTGAAAACTCGTAGCCGTACTTGTCGACAAAGCGGGGCTTGTCGGTGGGCAGATCGTCGCCGATACGCATGCAGTCGGGATCACGGCGGCGCATGTAGTCCTCCATGAAGTTGACCGCGGGGCCGTTTTTGCACCTGACGACCTCGGCCTCCTTGCATATGCCCATGCCCTCGATCTGGTAGGTCACGTCAAAGCGGGAGGAATGAGTCGGGCCGTAGCACATCTCCTGGAGCTGCTCCTTGGTCTCGGGATAGCAGAGGCAGCGGCTCCTGAGCAGAGCGTCTTTCAGGTCCTCGGGAAAGACAAATTTGTCAAAATAGGAATCTGTATACATATGCTTCCTTCTTTCTCAGTCTCGAAATACGTTTTGTCTGATAATATTTTAGCATACACGTCAAAAGACTTCAACGAACAAAAGAGCTGAATTTTCGTCTCTTAACGGCATGAGAGACGCGTAAAACTGTGGATTATCCACAAATAACCAATCTCTTTTCCGGCACATATAGCCGTATTGCCCTATTATCAGCGCAGTTTTTCTACCGTCAGTATATGCCGCGGAGCGGATACGCGATATTGAAATATTCCCCGCCCGGGAGTAATATAAACACGACGAAGGGAGCGATGGTATGAAAAACTACAGGCTGACGCTGTGCTACGACGGGACGCGCTACAGCGGCTGGCAGCGTCAGGGGAACACCGGCAGCACCGTGCAGGCGAAAACAGAGACGCTTCTCTCCCGCATACTCGGGCAGGACGTTGAAGTCTCCGGCTCGGGGCGCACCGACGCCGGGGTACACGCGAGGCGGCAGGTATGCTCCTTTCGTGCAGAGACGGATATGTCCTGCGACGAGATACTCGCAGCGATGAGGCGCTGCCTCCCGGAGGACATCGGCGCGCTCTCGCTCGAGGAGGCTCCGCCGCGCTTTCACGCACGTCTCTCATGTACCGGAAAAACCTATGTCTACCATATATGGAACAGCGAGGAGCCGAACGTTTTCGAGCGCCGCTACATGTACTTCTATCCCGGCGCGCTCGATACGGAGGCTATGACGAAGGCCGCCTCCCTCCTCTGCGGTGAGCATGATTTCACGTCCTTTACCTCGAACAGGCACATGAAAAAGTCCGCCGTCCGCCGGCTCGACAGCATTGAGATCGAGCGTCTCGGCGGTGAGCTTCGCATAAGTCTCAGCGGAAGCGGCTTTTTATACAACATGGTGCGCATAATCGTCGGGACGCTCATTGAGGTCGGCGCGGGGAGCCGCCGTGCAGAGGATATACCGGCCGCGCTCGACGAGCGTGACCGCGCCGCGGCGGGCTTTACCGCTCCCGCTCAGGGGCTTATTTTATGGGATGTAAGATACTGACAAAAAATATGTCGCATATTTGTGTTTTTTGTATTGACACAGCCCGTTAATGTTGCTAAAATCAGCGTGTCTCAATTGGATATATTAGGGTTTATCCAAAGCAAGATATCGACCGCCGGTCAATTCCGGCTAAGGCCACACGGACAGCCGGGTCGGATGCCGAGTTCCGCGGAAGGCGGCGGCAACTTCTGTTGCCTTATTGATTGAGTTAAAAGCTCAAGTTTTATAAGTTGGTAACTATAAACCAGTGCTGAAAAGCATACAAACTTGTGAAATGGTCAATAAGAGTAGTAAAAGTAATCTTTGCTATATAGACTCTAAAACCCATTGGGATCACTCCCCTCCTGTATTACAGCGGGGGTCGATACCGTTTTGTCAAGGTAGTGTGTGCTTGCAGCGCCCACTACCTTTTTTGTTTATCATTTTGGGGAGGCCGTGCCATGAAGAAGATCATCGAGCTTAAAAACATCGCCAAGTCCTTTGACGGCGAGCTGGTACTGGATCACATCGATCTTGATATTTACGACAACGAATTTCTGACGCTGCTGGGTCCCTCGGGCTGCGGCAAGACCACCACGCTCAGGATCATCGGCGGCTTCGTCACTCCCGACGAGGGCGACGTTATCTTCATGGGTCAGGATATCGGCGACCTGCCGCCCCACAAGCGCAACGTAAACACCGTCTTTCAGCGCTACGCGCTCTTCCCCCATCTCAACGTATTCGAGAACGTCGCCTTTCCCCTGCGCGAGCGCAGGGTCCCCCGCGCCGAGATCGACGAGAAGGTCCGGGAAATGCTCTCTCTCGTCGCGCTCACCGGCTTTGAGAACCGCAGCGTGACCAGTCTCTCCGGCGGCCAGCAGCAGCGCGTCGCCATAGCCCGCGCGCTTATCAGCCACCCGAAGGTGCTTCTTCTTGACGAGCCTCTCGCCGCGCTCGACCTGAAGCTCCGCAAGGACATGCAGCAGGAGCTAAAGAAGATACAGAAGGCCACGGGGATAACCTTTGTCTTTGTCACGCACGACCAGGAGGAGGCGCTCTCCATGTCCGACACCGTGGTCGTGATGTCCGAGGGCCGCATACAGCAGATCGGCACCCCCATCGACATCTACAACGAGCCGAAAAACGCCTTCGTCGCCGACTTCATCGGCGAGAGCAACATACTCGACGGCGTCATGCTCTGCGACAGGCGCGTCGCCTTCTCCGGCCATGTGTTCGACTGCGTGGACTCCGGCTTTGAAAAGCGCGAGCCGGTCGACGTCGTCGTGCGCCCCGAGGACGTGGACATCGTTTCCGAGGAAAAGGGCATGCTCCGCGGCGTCGTGACCTCCGTCACGTTCCTCGGCGTCCACTATGAGATAATCGTGGACATCGGCGGCTTCAAGTGGATGATACAGACCACGGACTTCGTGGATGTGGACGAGCATATCGGGCTGTATATCGAGCCTGACGCGATTCACATCATGCACAAGTCCAAGTATTCCGGCCTTTACGGAGACTACTCCTCCTTCTCGAACGAGCTGGACGAGCTCTCCGACGCAGAAAGCGAGAGCGAGGAATGACTGAAAAAAAGATCCGCAGCCGCGGCAGTCTTGTAACGCGGCTGAGTCTCGCGCCGTACTCGTTCTGGGCGGTGCTGTTCATCGTCGTGCCGCTGCTGTTTATCGCCTATTACGCCTTTACGGACGTGAACTTCAATTTTACCACCGAGAATATCACCCGCTTTTTTACCGCCACCTCCACCGTCGGCGACGGCGGCGCTTCGCGCGAGGTGCGCACCTACCTCGTCATTTTCCTGCGCTCGCTCAAGCTCGCGGTGATATCCACGGCCATCTGCCTCCTGATGGGCTACCCCATCGCCTACATCATCGCGCGCGCCGCGCCCAGGACGCAGAAGATAATGATAACGCTCATAATGATACCCATGTGGATGAACTTCCTCATCCGCACCTACGCGTGGATGACCATACTGCAGGACACCGGCATCATCAATTCCGTCCTTGACTCGCTGGGGCTGGGGCGCATACACATCATCGGCACCGAGGCCGCCGTCGTAATCGGCATGGTCTACGATTACTTCCCGTACATGATACTCCCCATCTACTCCGTAATGGCAAAGATGGACGAGAAGCTCATCGAGGCCGCGCGCGATCTCGGCTGCAACAGTGCGGGCGTGCTTCGCCGCGTGATATTCCCCCTGAGTCTGCCGGGCGTGATCTCCGGCATCAATATGGTCCTCATCCCCTCCATCAGCACGTTCTATATTTCTCAAAAGCTCGGCAACGGCAAGTTCTACCTCATCGGCGATGCCATCGAGGGTCAGTATGTGGCCAACAACCTCCACTTTGCCGCCGCGATAGCTTTCATTCTTATGGTGATACTGCTGGTCTGCATGGCGCTCCTCCAGAACGCCGCAAGCCGCCGCACCGCTGTATGACGGGAGGTAATACGATATGAAGCCTATCTCCAAGGTCTATACCGCCATAATAATGCTGTTCCTCTTCGCGCCGATCCTCATACTCCTTGTGTTCTCGTTCAACGAGGCAAAAAGCCTTTCCGTCATGTCCGGCTTCTCTCTGGGCTGGTACAGGGAGCTTTTCAAGGATTCCGAGACTCTGGGCGCGGTGCGCAACACCCTCATCCTCGCCCTGAGCGCCGCCGCCATCTCCACCGTCATGGGTACCGCCGCCGCCGTGGGCATAAACCGGCTGCGCAATAAATACCTCAAGGCCGCGATGGACACCGTCACCAACATTCCGATGATAAACCCCGACATCATCACCGGTATCTCACTTATGCTGATGTTCGTTTTTGTGGGGCGTCTTTTCGGCGCGGCGACAAGTCTGAGCTTCTGGACCATGCTCATCGCGCATGTGACATTCTGTCTGCCGTACGTTATCCTTCAGGTGCTGCCGAAGCTCCAGCAGATGGACCGCTCCCTCCCCGAGGCCGCGATGGATCTCGGCTGCACGCCCTTTCGCGCGTTCATCAAGGTCGAGATACCCGAGATAATGCCCGGCATCGTCACCGGCCTTATCATGGCGTTCACGCTCTCCCTCGACGACTTCGTCATCAGCTACTTTACCGCCGGCAACGGCTTCCAGACGCTGCCGATACGCATTTACAACATGACGAAGAAAACCGTCACGCCGAAGATGTATGCCCTCGCTACGATAATCTTTTTCACTATCCTTGCCCTGCTCATCCTCTCCAACCTTGTCGACAGCGGCGACAGGCCCGAGAGTACAAAAAAGCGCCGCAAGGAGCGTGAGTACGCCCCCGTGAGACGCATTGCCGCCGCCGTGATCACCGCGGCGCTGGTGGTGTCCGTCGTTGCGGTGCTTGCCGTCAGCGGCTCGGGTCAGGTGCTGAACGTATACAACTGGGGCGAATACATCTCCGACGGCTCCGACGATTCTCTCGACACCATCAAGGCCTTTGAGAAATGGTATTACGAGACCTACGGCACGAAGGTCAAGGTAAATTACAGCACCTATGCCAGCAACGAGGATATGTACGCGAAGCTCTCCTCCGGGGCCGTCAGCTTCGACGTGGTCATCCCCTCCGACTACATGATCGCCCGTATGAGAGACGAGAACATGCTCCTCCCGCTGGACTTCGACAACGTCCCCAACTACCGCTACATTGACGAGAGCTTCCGCGGGCTGTACTATGACCCCGATGACGTCTACACCGTCCCCTACACCTACGGTATCGTCGGTATCATCTACAACGCGAACGTTGTGGACGAGGCGGACACCGGCTCGTGGGATCTCATGTGGAACGAGAAGTACGGCGGGAACATCCTCCAGTTCAACAACTCCCGCGACGCCTTCTCCACCGCGCAGTATAAGCTCGGTCTGGACGTAAACGGCACCGACCACGCTCTCTGGGACAAGGCTCTCGCCGAGCTTAAGGCCCAGGCCCCGCTGGTCAAGAGCTATGTCATGGACGAGATATACAACATGATGGAATCCGGCGAGGCTGCCATTGCCGCCTACTATGCCGGCGACTACTTCACCATGCTCGATTCCGCCGCCGACAGCGTCGATCTGCGCTTCTACTACCCGGAGCCGACCAACTTCTTTATCGACGCGATGTGCATTCCCTCCTGCTGCCAAAACAAGGAGCTGGCGGAGATATTCATAAACTACATGCTCTCCGCCGAACCGGCCATAGCAAACGCCGAGTATATCTACTACGCCTCCCCGAACTCTCTCGTGTATGAGGACGAGGGGTATATCGAGGATCTCGGCGAGGATGCCATCGCAATTCTCTACCCCGAGCTTGGAAATTTCAGCGAGCAGTACAACAAAAACGCTTTCCGCAACCTTGACAACGACATGCTGAGCTATCTAAACGAGCTTTGGGAAGATCTGAAGATCGGTTAACATAATTCAATCAACATAAAAGTACAGTGTCTTTTGGGGACACTGTACTTTTTTTGATATTTTTTTATTCTCCGGACAAAATACCATCAGTTGATAAGGACACACACGGTTTTGACGGGCGGAAATGCGCCCAAGCAGCTTCAAAGCCCTTGCCGAGACACCAAGTATCGGCTGCGTGCTTTTTATTGCCTGAACGCATTTCCGCTCCGGCAAAACTGCTTTGCACCTGACGGCTTTGGATTTCCGAGTGATTTTTGCTTTTTGAGCCGCAGATGTGTCGTAACCCATCAAGGCGAAAAGGG
The DNA here is from genome assembly GCA_934573855.1 of uncultured Oscillospiraceae bacterium. Taxonomy (GTDB): domain Bacteria; phylum Bacillota; class Clostridia; order Oscillospirales; family Oscillospiraceae; genus Limivicinus. The sequence goes on from CAKTMF010000004.1 coordinate 100,272, forward strand.
CAAAAAGCACCGGAAAGACTTGCCGTCAGGCGTGTATGCTCTTGTCAACTGATGGTACCATCAGTTGACAAGGACACACAGTTTTGCCGCAAGGCATAAGCGGAACGGTGCGAGCCTCTTCTGAGGCGCCAGGCGTGTATGCTCCTGTCAAGTGATGGCAGGGATAAATATTGATTTCGGAGGTATTGATATATGGCGGTCAGACTCGGCAGACAGACGGTAAAGCTCACATTTCCGCCCGCCTTTATCGGCACCGCTGCGGTGGTCGGTAAAAAAGAGGGCGAGGGACCTTTGAAGGAATGCTTTGACTATATTTCCGAGGATTCGTACTTCGGCGAGAGCAGCTGGGAAAAGGGCGAGAGCCACATGCTGCTGCAGTGCTTCCGCACGGCATGCGACAAGGCGGCGAAAACGCCGGACGCAATAGACTATGTACTCTCGGGCGACCTTCTCAACCAGTGCGTCAGCTCGGCGTTTGCCATGAAGGACAGCGATGTCCCGTACTTCGGCCTTTACGGCGCCTGCTCCACGATGGCGGAGTCGCTCTCTCTCGGCGCACTGCTCATCGACAGCGGCGCGGCGGAGACGGTGTGCGCCATTACCGGCTCCCACTTCTGCTCCGCGGAACGGCAGTACCGCTTTCCGCTGGAATACGGCGGAGTGCGCACGCCCACCTCGCAGTGGACGGTGACGGGCGCTGGTTCCGCCATCCTCGGCGGCGGGCAAGGGCCTATAATAACGCATATCACCACCGGAAAAATAGTCGACGCGGGCATTACCGACGCAAACTCCATGGGCAGCGCCATGGCCCCCGCGGCATACGACACCATAATGGCGCATTTTCGTGAGACCGGGCGGAGCTTTGACTATTACGACGCAATATTCACGGGGGATCTCGGCGCGGTCGGGCATGATATCCTGCAGGCGCTTTTCCACGACGACGGCTTTGACCCCGGAATACGCTATATGGACTGCGGCGTTCTGATGTTCGACCTGAAAACTCAGGGCGTTAATTCCGGCGGCTCCGGCTGCGGATGCAGCGCAAGCGTCCTGTGCGGTCACATCGTCCCGGCCATGCAGCGCGGAGTGTGGGACCGCGTGCTTTTCGCCGCGACCGGCGCGCTGATGTCCCCGCTCTCGGCACAGCAGGGCAGCACCATTCCCGGCATATGCCATGCCGTCGCCATAGAAAACACCGGGAGGAACTGATATGGATACCGTTTACGAATATATCAAGGCGTTTATCATCGGCGGGCTGCTGTGCGTGATCGGTCAGCTGCTTATAGATTACACGAAGATGACCCCCGCGCGTATTCTGACGAGCTATGTCGTGGCCGGGGTCATACTCGGCGCGATAGGTGTGTACCAGCCGTTGGCAGATTGGGCCGGCGCGGGCGCGACAGTGCCGCTTACGGGCTTCGGCAACCTGCTGGCAAAGGGCGTAAAAAAAGCCGTCGAGGAAAAGGGACTCATCGGGGCCTTTACTGGCGGCTTTACCTCCGCTGCGGGCGGTATCTGCGCGGCCGTCTTTTTCGCGCTCATCGTTGCATTGTTATGTAAACCAAATGACAAGCACAAGCTCTGACGGGCTTCAACAAAAAATCAGCGCAGAGGATGACCCTCTGCGCTGATTTTTACAGCATCGCAGGCTCTTTCAGCTCACAACATTCTGAGGCTCGCCGCGGAGAAAAGCCTTTATATTTTCCGCCGTGGTGTCCATTATACGCGCCCGCGCCTCGCGCGGGGACCAGCTCATGTGCGGGGTGATAAAGCAGTTTTTCGCCGTGAGGAGCGGGTTATCCGGCAGTATCGGCTCCTGCGACACGACGTCGATGGCAGCGGCATAGACCTTGTCGCTCTCGAGCGCGTCCGCAAGGTCCCGCTCCGCGATGAGCCGGCCGCGGCTGTTGTTGATGATGATGACGCCGTCCTTCATTTTCTCGATGGAGTCTTTGTTTATTATCTCCTCCGTCTCGGGACTGAGCGGGCAGTGCAGGGAAATGACGTCGCTGCGTGAAAGGAGCTCGTCAAGGTTTACATAATCCGCGATCCTCGCCCCGCTCTCGCTGCGGCTGCGGTTGTAGGCAATGACGTTCATGCCCATCGCGGAGGCTATACGCCCCACGCGCTGGCCGATACGGCCGAAGCCGATAATGCCCATCGTCTTCCCCTCAAGCTCTATCGCGGGACGCTCGGTATAAAACCAGTCGCTCCCGGGAGTCCAGCGTCCGCTTTTCACCTGTTCCGAGTGGTAGGCGACGTGTCCGCACACCTCGAGCAGCAGCGATATGGCATACTGCGCGACGGAGGCCGTGCCGTAGGACGGGACATTCGAGACGGGTATCCCCCGCTCGCGGGCGCAGGCGCAGTCTATCGCATCGTACCCGGTGGCGAGAACGGAAATAAAACGGAGCTTTGGGCATGACTCGATCACCCGGCGGGTGATCCCCGAGTCGTTCGCAACGATTATCTCCGCGTCCTTCGCCCTGCGTATTATCTCGTTTTCATCATAGGTCGCATGGTCGTATACCGTAAGCTCGCCCAGCTCCTCGATTTTCGCCCAGTCGAGATCGCCGGGGTTTTCGGTGTGGCCGTCGATAACAGATATTTTCATCTCAGTTCAGAAGCGCCGCGGCCGCGGAGCCGGGCAGCGTAGTCTCATAATCCACATTGAACACGATATGGCGTCCCAAGAGTGCGCCGTTCTCCTCAAGGAGCCTCTCGAGCGTGGGTCGGTAGCAGCGGCTCTTCTGCACGAGGGAACCCTCCGCGCATATACACACCGGCTTTTCGGGATCGGTCCCCTCCCCGGTGAGCATGAGGATGGCCATGAGGTTCACGCACATGCAGCGGGCCGAGCGCTCAAAGAGCGTGCGGCACAGCGTCCGGATAAAGTCCGCGTCACCCTCGGCCGCACATACACCGTCAAGCCCCTCTCCGCAGGCCCATGCGTCCACGACGGCGGAGTCAAAGCGTCCCCGTGCGCGGACACGCTCTGCCGTTTCGGCGCTCAGAAGCCCTTCGTCCGCGGCGGAGGATATCGCGAGCCGGCAAAGCTCCCCGAGATACACGCCGGCGGTGAGCTTTTCCATGAGCTTTTCGCCGGGGTTATTGCTCAGCGCGTCGAGTTCAAGGTCAAAATCGCCCCTCGGCAGGCCGTCATAGGTGCCGGACTCAAGGTTCACGATCACCCGCGTGTCCTCGTCGCGGCCGAGCTTGGTTATGCGGCGCAGCGGCAGTATGCAGCAGGTGTTGGTGCCGGTACCGCTGACCTGTCCGATAAATCCGCCGTAGCGGCTCTTGTCAAGCTTTGCGGAGCCGCCGAGCAGCACCGCCGCGGTGTCATTGATGATGAAAACGCGCTTGCCCTTCACGCCGCGGCGGGAAAGCTCACGCGTGAGGGACTCGCCCACGAGCTGTCCCTCACAGCCGGTTATCACGACCTCCTTGTCGATCCGGATAACACGGCCGTCTATTTCCGGGGTGATGTCGGCGGAATAGGAAAAGCAGAAGCCGATACGGTCCGAGCGGTCCGCGATGGGCATAACGCTGTCGGCCACGAAGGAGATAAATTCGTCCCATGTGGCGCTCTTTTCTATTCCCGGCATATGGCGCTTCGTCACATCGTGCAGCTCATAGCCGCTCTCGCCGAACTCGGCCACGCCGCAGCGAAAGTTCGTGCCGCCGGCGTCGACGACGATGGCGCTCAGTCCCGGCCTTATCTCGCCGTCGTTTCTGAGATATGTAGGTATCATCGGGAGCGTGGCGCGGCTGCCGGCGAGGCCAAGCTCCATGTCCTTCCTCATTCTTACGGCACACTCGAGTACATCCACCCTCTCGGGGGACATTCCGTGCCTTTCGAGAAACTCCGTTGCTTTTTTGCTGTTCATGCTCCTACCGTCCTTTGAAAAGCCGGCGGTCGGAGACCGCCGGCAAATGGTCCTTATCAGTGGTGTTTTACTTCTCTTCCTCTGCTGCGGGAGTCTTTACGCTCTCGACAAGTCCGCCGGCCAGACCGGCAAGCCCCTGTATCTCGCTGGGGATGATGATCTTGGTAGCACGGCCGTTTGCTGCGGCGGAGAACGCCTCGAGCGCCTTTATGCGGATAACGGCGTCAGTGGGAGCCGCCTCGTTGATGAGACGGATACCCTCGGCGGTAGCGCGCTGGACGTTCAGGATGGCTTCGGCTTCGCCCTCGGCCTCGAGGATCTGCTGCTGCTTCTTCGCGTCCGCGCGGAGGATGGCGGATTCCTTTTCGCCCTCGGCCTCGAGGATAGCGGCGCGCTTCTCACCCTCGGCGCGGAGGATGGCTTCACGGCGCTCACGCTCGGCCTTCATCTGCTTCTCCATGGCGTTCTGGATCTCCTTGGGGGGCAGGATATTCTTCAGCTCAACGCGGTTGACCTTGATACCCCAGGGGTCGGTGGCCTCGTCAAGGATGGCGCGCATTTTCGTATTGATGATATCGCGGCTGGTGAGGCACTGGTCAAGCTCAAGGTCGCCGATGATGTTTCTCAGGGTCGTGGCGGCCAGATTCTCGATAGCCACCATGGGCTGTTCAATGCCGTAGGTGTAGAGCTTGGGGTCGGTGATCTGGAAATAGACGACGGTGTCTATCTGCATGGTGACGTTATCCTTGGTGATAACGGGCTGGGGCGGGAAGTCCGCGACCTGCTCCTTGAGGGAGACGATCTTTGCGACTCTCTCGATAAACGGCACCTTGAGGTGGAGACCGACGTTCCATGTGGTCTTGTACGCACCCAGAGACTCGACGACGTAGGCCTTTGCCTGCTGCACGATCCGGATATTGCGGACAAGGATGATGATGACAACGACGATAAGCGCGTAAATAACGTATGACATTTTGTTTCCTCCCTAATCTATTGTTTTTTTACTATCAGTTTGACGCCTTCAATGCGTATTACCTTCATGATCTCTCCCGGCTGGGCGGTGATACCGTCCTCTTCCGTGCGGGCCGTCCATATCCTGCCCCCGACGGAAACGGCTCCCGTTCCCATGAGGTTGTCTATTGGCTCCTTCACCACGCACTCCGCGCCAATGAGCATGTCAGCGTTGGTGGGCTGAGCCTTGGAGTTGATGTACTTCCTGGCGAGCGGCCTTGTGAGGCACAACGCCGCCACAGACACAAGAAAGAACCACAGCAGCTGGAGCCACATGGGCGCACGGAGCAGCGCCGCGATGAGGGCCGCGAGCGAGCCGAACGCGAACCATATGGAGATAAGCCCCGGAGCAAGCCCCTCGATAACGAGAAACACGACTATCGCCGCAAGCCACCCGGCAGCCGTTCCGATCTGCAGAAAGCCTGTCAGTGAACCTGTAAGCATTATCAAAACGCAATCTCCTTTCTGTATTCCCGATTCCCGGCAAAAACGCGCCGGGACACGATACTCGCTCATATTATATATTGTGCCTTTGCTTTTAGCAATACTAATATTTTTTGTGTACCATCAATTGGCAAGGACACACACGGTTTTGACGGGCGGAAATGCGCCCATGCAGCTTCAAAGCCCTTGCCGAGACACCAAGTATCGGCCGCGTGCTTTTCATTGCCTGAACGCATTTCCGCTCCGGCAAAACTGCTTCGCACCTGACGGCTTTGGATTTCCGAGTGATTTTTGCTTTTTGAGCCGCGGATGTGTCGTAACCCATCAAGGCGAAAAGAACAAAAAGCGCCGGAAAGACTTGCCGTCAGGCGTGTATGCTCTTGTCAACTGATGGTATTGAAACAAATTGTTAATTTCGCGTTAAAATGCTTTTTATGCTTTACTTTTCCATGTTATTGATGTAACATATGCATGCGTTAAATCGTAAAATTCATGGAGGGCATAATGAATAAGCTACCCAAGAAACCCCGTAACGAGGACATGTACAAGGCCATCCTTTCGCTCAGGAGCCTTGACGAATGCATGCGTTTTTTTGACGATCTGTGCACCGTGCCGGAGCTGATGGCAATGGAGCAGCGCTTCCATGTTGCAAAATGTCTCAACGAGGGGATGATCTATAACGACATTCTCGCCGAAACGGGCGCTTCCAGCGCCACAATAAGCCGCGTGAACCGTTCCCTGAGATACGGAGCGGGCGGCTACGCGATAGTTTTCGATCGCTCCGAGGAGAACAAGTCATGAGCTGTTACGGCCCCTTGGCCGCATGGTATGACCAGCTCACGGGGGACGTCCCCTATTCACAGTTTGCGGATTTTTACGAGGCGGAGTTTCGGCGCAGGGGCGGGGAATTCCGCTTTCTGCTCGACCTGTGCTGCGGCACGGGAACGCTCACCTGTGAGATGTCGAGGCGCGGCTACGAAATGATCGCGGTGGATTCCTCCCCGGACATGCTCATGCAGGCTCAGGAGAAGGCCGCCGGACTTGAGTTGCCGCCGCTTTTCATCTGTCAGGACGCGGAGGATCTCGACCTCTACGGCACCGTAGATGCGGCATACTGCTCCCTCGACGGGATGAATTATCTCCCGCCGGACACGCTGCCGGAGCTTTTCAGACGGCTGAGGCTCTTTATCCGCCCAGGTGGGCTGCTGATATTCGACATACGGCCGGCGGATTGGCTGCGGGCGCTCGACGGCGGCGTATTCGTGGACGAAAAGGACGATGTTCTGTGCCTGTGGAGAGCCGATCTCGACGCCGAGGCGCAGGCCATAGTCTACGGCATGGACATTTTCTCCCGCCGCGGAAAACTGTGGGAGCGCAGCAGCGAGGAGCATGTTGAGTACGCTCACAGCGAGGAGGCCCTGCGCACGCTGATGGAGAGAAACGGTTTTTCCGATATCCGCTTTCGTTCCGACTGCCCTCAGGGCGGCGCGGGCCGGGTATTCGTGACGGCAGAAAGAACATGAAGCTTTCAGAGGAATGAACATGGACAGAATAATTCGTGCAACGGCCGGAAACGGCAATATCAAAATGGCGGTCATCACCGCGAGGGACACCGTGCAGCGGGCAAGCGCCATACACCGCTGCTCCCCCACCGCGTCCGCCGCACTGGGGCGCGCGCTCTGCGCCGCCTCGATAATGGGCAATATGATGAAGGAGGAGAACGCTACCCTCACCATCCGCATAAACGGCGGCGGCCCCATCGGCAGCGTGGTCGCGGTGTCGGATTCCTCCGGCAATGTCCGCGGCTATGTTGAAAATCCCTATGTTGACGTTCCTCTGCGTGCCGACGGCAAGCTGAACGTAGGCGCTGCCGTCGGCCGGGACGGCATGCTCACCGTCAGCCGCGATATCGGCCTGCGCGAACCCTACATCGGTTCCACTGAGCTGGTGAGCGGCGAGATCGCCGAGGACGTCACCGCCTACCTTCTCGAAAGTGAGCAGGTCCCTTCCGCCTGCGCTCTGGGCGTACTGGTGGACACCGACTGCTCGATCAAGGCAGCGGGCGGCTTCATCGTGCAGCTCATGCCCGGCGCCGAGGAGGAGATGATCGCGAAGCTCGAGGACAACATCTTCATGATGGACCAGCTCACCACCATTCTTGACGAGGACGGTGCGGAGGCGGTCTTTGCACAGGTGCTGCGCGGCTTTGAGTACCATATCGTCGCGGAGGCTCCCGTCGAGTACCGCTGCTATTGCAGCCGGGAAAGAGTCGAGGAGGCGCTTGTCTGCGTCGACGATGCGGAGCTGGAGGAAATGATAGCCGACGGCAAGGACGTGAGCGTCAGCTGCCAGTTCTGCGATAAGGAATACAGCTTTACCGCCGGCGACCTTCGCGGCCTTCTGGAGCGCAAACGCAAAAAAGAAAAATAAAAAAATCGAAATAAGATATTGACAATTTCAAATTTTTCCTGTATTATAACGAAGCTGTCACGCGGGAGCATAGCTCAGCTGGTTAGAGCACCTGCCTTACAAGCAGGGGGTCACTGGTTCGAGTCCAGTTGTTCCCACCAGATATCTTATTTGCCTCGGTAGCTCAGTAGGTAGAGCAGCGGACTGAAAATCCGCGTGTCGCCAGTTCAATTCTGGCCTGAGGCACCATGTGCGGCCTTAGCTCATCCGGTAGAGCGCCACCTTGCCAAGGTGGAGGTAGCGAGTTCGAGCCTCGTAGGCCGCTCCACACAAACGGATTTGCGGGCAACTTAAAGCCCGCAAATCTCATATAAGGCGCCATAGCCAAGTGGTAAGGCAACGGACTGCAAATCCGTGATTCCCCGGTCCAAATCCGGGTGGCGCCTCCAACAGGAAGCACTTGCATACGCAAGTGCTTCTTTAGTTAACACCGCACATTTACCCTGCGATAAACGCGGGCCGCGGCTTGCGGAGGAAGGGGCCGTCGACATGCTGACTCGATAGGCCCGGCAATTTCAGCAGAGGAGGGGGCTTCAGCCATGCCGCAGAATGACAGTATCTACGCCAGCTGGAACCCGTGGCACGGCTGCACGAAGCTGAGTCCCGGGTGCAAATACTGCTATGTTTACCGGCAGGACGCCATGTACGGCGCTGAAAAGGCCACATCCCTCTGCCGCAAAAACGGAGATTTCGACCTGCCCATCCGGAAAAAGAGAGACGGGAGCTGGAAGCTGCCGCCGGGAAAGATCGTTTTCACCTGCTTCACCTCCGACTTTCTCCTCAAGGACGCTGACGACTGGCGCGCGGAGTGCTGGAGGATGATACGGACACGGCGGGACTGCTTTTTCTATTTCTTCACGAAACGTATCGACCGGCTGAACGAATGCCTGCCGCCCGACTGGGGAGCCGGTTATGATAACGTCATCATAGGCTGCACGGTAGAAAACCAGGAGATGGCCGACTACCGTCTGCCGATCTTTCTGAGTCTCCCGATACGGCACAGGGCAGTCATTGCCGCGCCAATACTCACGGAACTTGACCTGCGCGCCTATCTTGACCCGGCAAATATCGAGGAGGTCACGGCAAGCGGGGAATCCGGCACCGACGCCCGGCCATGTAGCTACGACTGGATACTCTCGCTCCGGCAACAGTGTGTGGAAAGAGAGATCGCCTTTCAGTTCCACCAGACCGGGGCGCGTTTTATCAAGGACGGCAAGCTCTACCGCGTGCCGCGCCGCCAGCAGATCGCTCAGGCGAGAAAGGCCTGTATAGACTACAAGATCGCGCCGAGGGATATACCCCAGAATGCGCTCTCCCGGCTTCCCGCTCCCCCGGAGGAAGGAGAGCAGCTGTCAATGCTGTGAGTATTTCGGAAAGACAGACGGCTATATAAATTTCAAGTCCGGGCGGAACATCAGCGTTCCGCCCGGACCTTTTATGCAATGTATTTACTCGCCCTCAGGCTTCTTTTCATCCTCCGCCTTAAGGCGCTTTTCCAGCGCCGACTGCTTGGCGAGGATGGTATTGACCTTATCATACAGGTCCTCGATCATTATTTCGGTCTTGAGGTTTACCTTGTAGTCGTTCTCTGCTCTGTGCCTATCCTTCTCCTCCTGCCGGTTCTGGCTCATCATTATGAGCGGCGCCTGAATGGCCGCCACGCAGGAGAGAACGAGGTTGAGCAGTATGAACGGGTACGGGTCGAACGCCTTCGCCGCCAGAAGAGCGTTGACGACCATCCACAAAATGAGTACGGCGGTGAAGGAGAAAATGAACGCCCAGCTCCCCGCAAATTTCGCAATGGAATCGGCCGCGCGCTGCCCGAGAGTATACTTCTCCTTTTCGTTTTCGGGGCGCACCGAAATTTTGCTGTCGGCCAGAAGGTTAAGTACCTCCTCGTCGCTCATATCGTGACGTATATCCTTCAGTACTTCTTTCAGCAGCTTTCTGTTCTCTTTCATGATTCTCCGCCCTTTCTTCGGTCAAAAATGAAAAACGCCCTCTGGTTTACATAACATTAGAGGGCGTGTTCGTCAATTCAGGAAGCCGGAAACTATCTGCTCCTCGGCCTCAGCCTCGGTAAGTCCGAGAGTCATGAGCTTGATAAGCTGATCTCCGGCGATCTTGCCGATGGCGGCCTCGTGGATGAGCGCCGCGTCGAGATCGTTGGCCTCAAGCTCAGGCACGGCCAGCACCCGCGCGTTATCCATTATTATCGCGTCGCACTCGGTATGGCCGGAACACATGGAGTTGCCGACGATACGCGAGTCGTATTTCTGATAGGAATTTTCACGCGCGACACTGCGGGAAACGACGTCCGCGCTGCTGCCTGGGCCGTTGAGTTCGACGGTATAGCCGCTCTCCGCGTGCTGCTCACCGTGGGTCATGAGACGCTCGCGGACAAGGAGCTTCGCCCCCGCGTCAAGCTTCGCGACCGTTGTTCTGACGGTAGAGTCGACGCCCTTTATCTGCACCATCTCCATCTCGACGGTGCTGCCCTCGGACTGGTACACCTCGGTGCGGGGATTCATGATACGCTTGCCCATGCCGTCGCCCTCGCCGTAGTGCTTCTCCACATACTTGACATGGGAGTTCTTGCCCGCATACAGGCGATGGACCCCGTCGTGCCGGGAGTCCTGATCGCCGCAGTTGGATATGCCGCAGCCGGCGATAATGACCACGTCGCAGTTTTCGCCGATGAAGAAGTCGTTGTAGACCGTCTCCTTAAGGCCGCTTTCGCTGAGTACCACGGGGATATGGACGCTCTCGTTGACGGTGCCGTCCTTGATGTGTATGTCGATACCGGAGACGTCGGTCTTTGAAACGATCTGGATATTGGCTGTGCTGTTGCGCCCGGCGGCCTGGCCGTTCGCGCGGATGTTATACGCGCCCTCAGGCACCTTGTGGAGATTCGCTATCTCCCTGAGCATATTTTTCTGTATCTCGTTAAGCACGGTTCATGCCTCCCTCCGTCAGTCTGTTGCAGATGGCGGGCAACGCGGTCTTAAGAAGCTGGGGAAGTATCTCGTCCCTGCTCCCCTGCCGCTCCACGCTGCCGTTTGCTATGACGATTATACGGTCCGCTATGTTGAGGATACGCTCCTGATGGGAGATTATGACGATAGAACCGTGGGTACTCTCCTGCATGTTCTCAAAGACCTTGATAAGGCTCTGGAAGCTCCAGAGGTCTATGCCCGCCTCAGGCTCGTCAAAGACGGACACCTTCGTATTGCGGGCGAGGACGGTGGCTATCTCGATACGCTTGAGCTCGCCGCCGGAAAGGCTGGCGTTTACCTCTCTGTCGATATAGTCACGCGCGCACAGACCCACCGCGGAAAGATACTCGCAGGCGGCGGAGACCGTAAGCTCCCTGCCGGAGGCAAGGCGCAGGAGGTCGATAACATGAATGCCCTTGAAGCGGACGGGCTGCTGAAGTGCGAAGCTGATACCGAGCTTCGCGCGCTCGGTTATGCCGAGAGGTGTGACGTCCTGTCCGTCGAGGATTATCTGGCCGGAGTCCGGCTTTTCGATACCCATGATGAGCTTCGCGAGCGTGGACTTGCCGCCGCCGTTCGGGCCGGTCACGACCGTAAAGCTGCCGTCCTCCACGGTGAAGCTGACATTTTTGATTATCTCCTTTGTTCCGCCGTCATCCTCTACGCCGAAGGAAACATTCTTTAGTTCAAGCATTATCTATTCCCCTTGTTTCTATCTTTAAGACCAATTCATTATACACTCTTTATTCTTCCCTATCAAGAGCATTTTACAAGCGGCGGACGCGAAAACGGCGGGAGAAGCCCTCCCGCCGTTTTGGATATGTGTAAACTTATCGAAGTGTATCAGGCAGTTGCAAGGCGGCTGTCGAGCCATGTCCTGAGCTGGCGCTCCTCGATGCCGAGGCCCTTGGACATGAGAGCCACGGTCTCGTTGTAGTTGAGAGCATGGAGGCGCTGGAAATTGGTCTCGCCGTTGAGGCTATTGCCGCCGTCCATTTTGCGGCCTTCGATGTAGCCGCACTCATAGCACATGTACATATCTATCTTTCTATGACCGTCCATGATCATTTCACTTCCGCAGCGAGGGCACTTCATAATTACTTCCTCCTTTATATTCCGGGGGACCGTCTTTCACACGGTCTTGTTAGTTATTTAACTTACAAGCATAATATAGCACACCCGAATCAAATATGCAAGAGGAGATTGAGATATTTTTGTCAAAATCTATGGTCATTTTCAACAAATTTCATTTTCGTCTTTGTGCAGATCGTTCCGCTCCCCTTTCCTGTGATTGACAAGGCATTTCACGCGGATTAAAATACAGAAAAAAGACGGAGGTCAGACTATGCGATATATCGAGGTGTGCGTCAACACTCCCGCCGACGAGATCGAGCGCCGCTGCGAGGAGATGACCGCGATGGGCGCGGAAGGCTTCGTCATCGAGAACGAGGCTGATTTTCAGGATTTCCTTGAAAATAATCATCAATACTGGGACTACGTTGACGACGAGCTGGAGAGCCGCTTCACGGGAGTGAGCCGCATAAAGTGCTACCTCTGCGACGACGAGGACGGGCGCGCCGTGCTTTGCAGGATACGCGGGGCATACGGCGGCGTCGAGACCTTGTTCGTCGAGGACAGCGACTGGGAAAACAACTGGCGCGAATACTACAAGCCCATCGAGGTCGGCGAAAAGCTGGTAGTCGTCCCCGAGTGGGAGGACATACCCGACGACGGCAGGACCGCGCTGCGCCTTGACCCCGGTCTTATTTTCGGCACGGGCAGCCATGCGACCACGCGGATGTGCCTCGCCGCTCTCGAAAAATACGCGGGCGAGGGCAAAACGTTTCTCGACCTTGGCTGCGGCAGCGGTATCCTCGGTATCGGGGCGCTCGTTCTCGGCAGCGCGAGCTGCGTTGGCTGCGACATCGATCCTAAGGCTCCGGACGTGGCGGCGTCCAACGCGGCGCTCAATGGCATTGGCTCCGACCGCTTCAAGGTGTACGCGGGCGACATCCTTTCCGACGCCTCACTCAGACGCATGCTCGGCAGCGGGTACGACGCAGTGCTTGCGAACATCGTCTCCGACGTCATTATCCCGCTCTCCGCTCTCGTCAGGGAGTTCATGAAGCCGGGAGCTGTATTCATTACCTCCGGCATAATCGACGGCAGGCAGGACGAGGTCCGCGCTGCGCTCGAGGGAAACGGCTTTGAGGTGATCGAACACAGGAAGGAAGAGGAATGGCACTGCTTTGTGTGCAGATGAGTTCGATTTTTGCTGTGTCCGCCGCGCGGCGGTGCTTGCGCCGGGCATTATCATATGGTAAAATAAAGGCGGTCGCTCCGGCGGATCAAATTTTTCGGGAGGTCTGACCCATGCTGCTTGCCGTTCACATCATCATCGCCGCTTCGTTCGTTATACTGGGCATAGTATTCTCGCGCGGGAAGGGCATGTTCCTTATCGCCGGGTACAATACCGCCTCCGCCGCAGAGAAGGCGAAATATGACGAAAAGAAGCTTTGCCGGGCTATGTCGAGGCTCATGTTTGCGCTGGCCGTATGCTTTCTCGTGATAGCGTCCGGCGATATATTCGATACGGCGCTTCCGCGTTGGGTCGGGCCGGCCCTGATTTTCCTCGTTGCTGCCGTCGGTATAGTTTATATACAGAAAGGGTGCCGTAAGGACGCGGAGCGCTGAACTTCACACTTGAAAAAAGCAAAAAATTCAGGAGGCTTTTTGATGGCAACGAGCAGGGAGTATTTTGAATTTATTCTGGAGCAGCTGTCCGAATTGGAAGAGATAAGCTCCCGCTCCATGATGGGCGAGTACATTATCTATTACCGCGGCAGGATCGCGGCATACGTCTGTGACGACCGGCTGCTGGTGAAGCCCACGGCCGCAGCGGCCGCCCTTATGCCGGCGGCCGTTTACGAAGCGCCTTACGAGGGCGCGAAGGAAATGCTGCTGGTCGGGCGGGTGGACGACAAGGCGTTTTTGACGGAGCTTTTCACCGCGATGTACGACGAGCTGCCCGCGCCGAAGCCCAAGAGAAAAAAATCCTCCGGACGCAGCGAACGGCTCGCTTGAAGCGTAAAAACGGCGTGACCGAAAAGGTCACGCCATTTTCATATTCATTTCCCGAATGCGGGCAAAACGACGTCCGTTATTTATACAGATCGTTCGTCTCCACCAGAGAGACATCCACCTCGATCACGCTGCCGTCGCGCCAGAGCGTGAGGTGCATGACGTCGCCAACGTTCAAGGGTTCCTTGATGGCGGCGACCTCTGCGGTGGTGGTCACGGGAATACCGTTCACGGCGGTGATGATATCGCCCACGCGCACGCCCTTGGCCATGGCGTCGGACTTCTCCTCCACGCTGCTGACATAGAGTCCCGCAGGGAGGCCGTACTGCTCCTTCGCCTCGTCGGGTATCGCGCCCACGGTTATGCCGAGCGCAGGACGCCCCATGACCTCGCCGTGGAGGATAAGCTCCGCGACGACGTTCTTCACGGTGCTTGACGGAATGGCGAAGCCGATACCCTCAATGCTCGAATAGGACGACATCATCTTCATATTGGTAATGCCTATCACCTGTCCGTACATGTTGAAGAGCGGGCCGCCGGAGTTGCCCTCGTTCAGGGCGGTATTCGTCTGGAGAAGGGTCATGGTGTGGGCGTTATAGCTCATGCCGCGCTCGATGGCGGAGATAATGCCGTTGGTCAGCGTGAGACGGAAGCTCTCGCCCAGCGGGTTGCCTATGGCCGCGACGCTGTCTCCGACGCTCAGACTGTCGACCGCGCCGAACTGCGCCGCGGGAAGCCCTCTCGCCTCGATCTTCAGCAGCGCGATGTCGCTGATACTGTCCGCGCCGATGAGCTTTGCGTCATACTCGGTGTCGTCGTTGAGCGTGACGACGGCCTTATTGCAGTTGTCGATGACGTGGGTGTTCGTGACGATGAGGCCGTCCTCGGATATGATGAGACCGGTGCCCCAGTTATAGCCCTCCTTGCCGTCGATATAGCCGGATATGGCCACGACGGAGGGCGAGCATTTCGCAAAGACCTCCTGCAGCGACAGCTCCGCCCCGGCCGGCTTCGCAGTCTCTATCGCGAACGCACCGTCGTAGCCGGTACGCTTGATGTCTATCTGCGCGATGTCGGTCTGGACCGAGGTGTAAAAGCCGTCGAGGAACTCCTGCCAGTCGTCGGGCATTACCTCCCCTGCCGGGGCCTGCTCGGCAGGCTCATCCCCGCGCGAAAAGGCGAACGCGGACGCGGCTATAAGCACCACCAGCACCACTATCCCCGCGATTACGCGCACCGCGGTCCTGTTCTTCTTTTTCTCTTTCTTTGTCCGGGCCGGCGTCTCCGTTTTATGAAGCGGAGCATACCAATCCTCAGTGGAATACCAGTCGGTATTGCTCATAGCTACCCCTCGTTCCGATCTTTCTTATTCTGCCAGAGGCAGTGTGAATACAAATTCGGTCACGCCGTCCTCACTGCGGACGGCGATATCCTCGTCATGGCTGTTGAGTATGGTCTTTACCAGATACAGCCCGAGACCGACTCCGTCCTTGTCCAGACTGCGCGAACGGTCGGACTTATGGAAGCGGTCGAAGATAAACGGCAGATCATCCGGCGGGATGGTCTCGCCGCAGTCCTTCACGGAGACATACGCCTTGCCGTTGTCCTTATAGAGCCGGAGAGTTATACAGCTGTCCGGTGAGGCGAACTTGATGGCGTTTTCAAGAAGGTTGTATATGACCTGAGTTATCGCGTCCTTGTCGGCAAGCACCATGATGTGGGTGTCCGGGAACTGCGGGTCGACGTCAAGGTTCTTCTTCGTGGCGCGCCCCTCGAAGCTCAGCAGCGTCTGGAGCATAAGCTCCGTCAGGTCGAACACCGTGCGGCGCTTCGGGTCGGCGGCGCGCTGGCGGACGCGGGAAACGTCCAGCATATCGCGCACGAGTCGGGAGAGGCGCTTGGTCTCGTCGCGGATGGCGATGAGGTACTTTTCCTCTTCCTCCTTGGGTATGGTACCGTCAAGTATGCCGTCGGCGAAGCCTGAAATAGTCGTCATTGGCGTGCGAAGCTCATGGGAGATGTTGGCGATGAACTCGCTCCTCCTCGCCTCGGTGGTCTCGAGATAGTCCGCCATTTTGTTGAACGAGTCGATGAGCGCGCCCATCTCGTCGGTAGGATCCTCCATCTGGCGGACGCGGACGGAAAAGTCGCCGCGAGCGAACTTCCGCGAGGCCGCCGCCATCTCGTCAAGAGGCTTTGCCATACGCTTGGAGTATATGAGGGAGACAAGGAGCGCGACGATGAATACGACCGCCGCGATAATGGCCGCGACGCACAGGAACGTGTTCCACGCCTCGAAAACATTGCTCACAGACGTGGACACAAACGCATAGCCGATAAGGCTGTCACCCGACATTATGGGCCGTGCCGTGACAAGGCGCGGCGAGTCGTAGAAGCCCTGAAGGTCGGTCGGCATGTTCGCGGCGTCGCTGCCGATCACGCTGCCCATGGCGCTTTCGGAAAGCTGCTCTCCGATATGGCGGCAGACGAGCGCGCGGTCAGAACAGGAAACGACCTTCCCGCTCTCGTCGGTTATAAAGATATGATTCCCCGTGGCGCTCGAAATGGAGCTGAGCGACATGCTCAGCACCCAGCCGGAGAGTGAATCGCTCTCCGCCATGGCGGCGGCGGTGCGGGCGACCTCGCTGGCACTGTTGTCCATCTTCTCGCGGTATACGTCCAGCACATAGCTCCTGCCGACGCCGACAAAGGCCACCGACACGATGAGAAAGCACAGCGAGACCATCACCGCCGTTGCGACGAAATTTCGCAGATATACGCTTTTCATTATAGTTTACTCAGTAACCTCGAACTTATAACCGACGCCCCACACGGTCTTGAGGCACCATTTATCGGAAACGCCCTCGAGCTTTTCACGCAGACGCTTTACATGCACGTCCACGGTGCGCGAGTCGCCGAAGTAGTCGAAGCCCCACACCTCGTCAAGGAGCTGGTTCCTGGTGTAGACGCGGTTGGGCGAGGAGGCAAGGTGGTAGAGAAGCTCCATCTCTTTGGGTGGCGTGTCCACCTTTTTTCCGTCGACGATAAGCTCATAGGAATCGAGGTTTATGATAAGCTTGTCAAAGACCAGCTTTTTCTCCACCGGGGCGTCCGCGTCGGTGCGGCGCATGACCGCGTGTATGCGGGCCAGAAGCTCCTTTACCTCAAAGGGCTTGGTCAGATAATCGTCCGCGCCCATCTCAAGGCCGTTTACCTTGTCGGCCGTTTCGCCCTTGGCGGTGAGCATGATTATGGGAACGGCGGATTTTTTGCGGATGTCGCGGCATATCTCCCAGCCGTTCTTTACCGGCAGCATGATGTCCAGCAGCACGATATCGGGCTGGAACAGGTCAAAATCGGCCTCCGCCTTTCCGCCGTCAGAGGCTATCATCACGTCAAAGCCGTCCTTTGCGAGGTACATGCGGATAAGCTCCGCGATATTGCCGTCGTCCTCAACTACAAGCGCTCTTTTACTCATAGCGGTATCCTCCACTTGATAGATTGATTTATTATACGGTAATTATACATCCGGATAAAGAGGAAAAGTTAAAAAAATGTAAAATGCCCGCAGAATTTGTATTTTCTGCGGGCAGGGTCTTTATCAGAAGTCCAGCTTCTGAAGCTCGATGAGCGCGAGGATGTACACTCTCAGCGCCTCCTCCAGATATTCCATGCACGCCGCCTCGTCGACGCCGTGGATGGGGCCCGCGAAATCGGGCTGAGGGCGCTCGGGATGCTCGGGTCCGAAGGACACCGCGTTGGGGAAATCCCTCGCGTAGGTGCCGCCGCCGATGGTGAAGGGCTGGGCGTTCTCGCCGGTCACGGCGTTGTAGCACTGTACGCACAGCTGCACCGCGGGGTTATCAAGGCTCATGTAGAACGGAGGCACGTCGCGCATGAGCTCGACCCTTGCCGCGTCCCCGGCCGCCTTCCGTATGCCCTCGGCTATCTTTGCGCCGTCGGTATTGGTGGGATAGCGGCTGTCGTAGGTCTGGACGATATGGCCGTCCTCGACGCCGATGGTGCCGCCGACGATGGTAAGGGGCTTGAAAAGTCCGTCGTCCGCCTGCACGCCGAGAGCGCTGCCGTCAAAGCTCTCGTGGAGGAGGGAGACGGCGCGCAGGTACTTCTCCTCGCCCTCGCCGGCAATGCCGTGGGAGAGGATGTACTTTATAAGCTCGTATATGGCGTTGACCGTCCCCTGCGGCGCGGACGCGTGGCCGCCGACGCCGTGGGCGGTGAGATGGGTAACGCCGCCGCTCTCCTGCGCGTCGACGCTGCCGCTGCTCTCGAGTCCCGTGGCCCGTACCCACGCCTCCGCCTTGTCGGGGACGGCGTTCACGGCGAGGCCGCCGCTGATGTCGATGATGTTCTCAAGACCGCAGACGGAAACTATCTTTCCGGCAGTTATGCCCTTCTCGCCGTTGATGAGCGGGAAGTCCGCGTCGGGGCTGAAGCAGAATACGGGCGCCGGATAGTTCTTGAGATAGTATTCCACGTCCTCCATGCCGGTCTCCTCGGCGGTGCCGAGAAGGGCGCGCACCTCGTATCTGAGCGGGACGTTTTTCTCGCGCAGGTATTTGAGCGCGTAGAGGCACAGGACGCTCGGCCCCTTGTCGTCCATGACGCCGCGGCCGATTATGTAGCCCTCCCGCTCGCGCATGACGAAGGGATCGGCGCTCCAGCCGTCGCCGGTGGGGACGCAGTCGAGGTGGGTGACGGTCGCGATATACTTATCACCGCTGCCGACGGAGGCGTAGCCCATGCGCCCCTCGCAGTTTTTCGTGGCAAGGCCAAGCTCTCCCGCTATTTTCAGTCCCTCTGCAAGAGCCTTCGCGGGGCCGGTGCCGAAGGGCGCCTCCGGGGTGCTTTCGCCCTCGACGCTCTCTATCGCCACAAGGCGGGCGATGTCGCGGTACATGGCGCTGCGGTTATCCAGTACAAATTTTTCAATGCTGCTGAGAAGCTCCTTATCCATAGCCGTCCTCCTGAATTTTACTTTACATAAATATATCACCGTCAACTCAACTTTGCAAGCGGAGCCTGTCAGTTTTTCATTCCCTCCGGGCTGCCCGGCCGCCGGCTGCGCGGCTTTACATTTTTCGGCAAAAAATGCCTCGGCACACTTGATATGCTAATGGGAATTTGTTAAAATATCTTTGTCATGACGTGCATGTCCCGCCGTAATGATCCATCAAAATTCAAAAGGAGAAAAGAAACATGAAGAAGAAGCTCTACTCCACAAAGACCATCGTCGCGACCGGTCTTGGCGCCGCTCTGTTCCTGGTCCTGTTTATGTTCGTTAAGATCCCCTCCCCCGTTCCCGAGACAAATATCCAGATAGCCTACGGTATCTCCACCTTCTTCGGCGCGCTGTTCGGACCCATCTGCGGCGGTCTTGTCGCATTTGTCGGCCACGCGCTCAACGACCTGCTCTCCTACGGCTCCGCGTGGTGGTCCTGGATCATCGCCTCCGGCGTCGCCGGCGTTTTCGCGGGCTTTGCATACTTCAAGCTCGACCTTGAGAACGGCCAGAAGCCCGGCGTCATGTTCTTCGTCTGGAACATAGTCGGCCACGCCGTCGCATGGCTGCTGGTCGCTCCCGTCCTTGACATCGTCCTCTACGGCGAACCCAAGGAGCTGGTATTCGTTCAGGGCGTCACCGCCTTCGCCATCAACGCCATCGCGAGCGTCGTCGTCGGCGCTATCCTCGCCTTTGCCTACGCCGCCACCAGGACCAAGAAGGGCAGCCTCGAGGCCGAGAAGGAAGAGGAGTAATATCTCCCGCACGGCGCGTGCCGCCGTGGCCCGCATATCCCCGTAAATATAAAGGGATCACCCGTATTTTTGCCGCTTTTGGGGGTTTTTATGGAGCCTATAATCGAATTTCGTGATTTCTCGTTTCAGTATTACACTCAGAAAAAGCCCACCCTGAAAAACATAAACCTGACGATCGGCCGGGGTGAGAAGGTGCTCATCGTCGGTCTGTCGGGCAGCGGCAAATCCACACTCGGAAACTGTGTGAACGGTCTGATCCCTTTTGTTTATAAGGGAGAGATAACCGGAAGCTGTACCGTCAAGGGCAAGGACACGCGCAGTATGTCCGTCGCCGAGCTGAGCAAGACGGTCGGCACGGTGCTTCAGGATTCAGACGGTCAGTTCGTCGGTCTGACCGTGGGCGAGGATATCGCCTTTGCCATGGAAAACGACTGCATAGATACCCAGACCATGCATAAGCGCGTTCTCGACATCGCAAGGTCGATACATATAGACGACCTCCTCGAGCAGGCCCCCGGCGAGCTGTCCGGCGGACAGAAGCAGCGCGTCTCGCTCGCGGGCGTCATGGTCGACGACGTGGACATCCTTCTCTTTGACGAGCCGCTGGCGAACCTCGACCCGGCTACCGGCGAGAACACCATCGAGCTTATCGACGAGATATCAAGAAACGGTGAAAAGACCGTTCTCATCATCGAACACCGTCTCGAGGACGTGCTGCACAGGCACGTCGACAGGATCATACTTTTCCGGGACGGCTCAATAATCAAGGACTGCTCCCCCGACGAGCTGCTTGCCGGCGACCTTCTGCTCAAGACCGGCATAAGAGAGCCGCTCTACCTCACCGCCTGCAAGTACGCAGGCATTGAGATTCGCGAGGAGGATCACCCCGGCTACATTGAGGAGCTTACGCTCTCAGACGAGGACAAGGCGAAGCTCGTCAGCTGGGTCAGCACCAACAGCGAAGAATACAGCATTGCAGACGATCCCGTCCTTGAGGCGGAACATCTGTGCTTTTCCTACGACGGAATAAAGAACGCGGTGGACGACGTCTCCTTCAAGGTGAACCGAGGCGAAATGCTCGCCATCGTCGGCAAAAACGGCGCCGGAAAGTCCACCATTTCCCGCCTCCTCACCGGCTTTCTCCGTGAGGACTCCGGCGACATCCTGCTCCACGGCAGGAATATCAGGGACGACACGATCTTTGAGCGCGGGCAGAAGATAGGTCTCGTGCTGCAAAACCCCAACCAGATGATCTGCAACACCATGATCTTCGACGAGGTCGCCTACGGTCTGCGCAACATGCACACGCCCGAGGACGAGGTCAAGTCCCGCGTGGAGGAAGTGCTTCGGGTCTGCGGACTCTACCCCTTCCGCAGTTGGCCCATCAGCGCTCTGAGCTACGGCCAGAGGAAGAGAGTCACCATCGCCTCCATCATCGTCATGCGCCCCGACATCATCGTCCTTGACGAACCCACCGCCGGTCAGGACTACCGGCACTACACGGACATCATGGACTTTCTCAAAACGCTCAACCGTCACGGGCTCACCATAATAATGATTACGCACGACATGCATCTCATGCTTGAATACTGCAACAGGTGCGTCGTCATCCTCGACGGCAGGAAGATATACGACGGCGGCTGCGCCGAGGTTCTGGTGGACGACGGGCTGGTCTCCAAGGCCAATCTCAAAAAGACCTCGCTCTATCAGCTGGGCGCGGAGGTCGGCGTCGACCCGCGGGATATCACCCAGTCCTACATAAACACCGAGAGGAGGCTGAGAGATGAAGATTAAGCTCTTCTCCTACAACCAGCTCGACACCTTCGTCCACCGCCTTTCGGGCGTAACGAAGCTGCTGTGCTTCCTTCTGCTCACCGCCGCGGTGATGTTCACCTACGATATCCGCGTCATCATGCTTGTGTTCGTCTTTTCGGTGATAATGGCGGGCGTGGCAAAGATATCTTATAAAAAAGTCAAGCCCATGCTCATCTATGTGTTCATCTTCCTGCTGCTGAACTTTCTGCTGACCTTTGCCTTTGCCCCGAACTACGGCGTTGAGCTGTACGGCACGCGGCACGAACTGTTCCATCTTTTCGGCAGATACACGATGACGGCGGAGCAGCTGTTCTATCAGTGTACCAAGATCATGAAGTACCTCAGCGCCATCCCGCTGGGCTTTATCTTCTTCCTCACCACGAACCCCAGCGAATTTGCCTCGAGCATGAACGGCATCCACGTCCCCTACAAGGCGTGTACCTCGCTCTCCCTCACGCTGAGATATTTTCCGGACATCCAGCGGGATTACAGCGACGTCTCCACCGCCCAGCAGGCGCGCGGCCTCGACAACTCCAAAAAAGCAAAGCTCAGGGACCGTATCGTGAACACCACGAAAATAATCATCCCGCTCATCTTCACGACGCTCGACCGGGTGGAACTTATCACCAACGCCATGGAGCTTCGGGGCTACGGCAAAATGAAGAAGCGCACCTGGTACTCCTACCGCGGGCTGAAGCGGGACGACTACATATCCATCGCGGTATCCGCGCTGTTACTGCTGTTTTCCGTTTACATGCGTTTCTTTGTCGTCGGCTCAATGTTTTATAATCCATTCATATAAGGAGATCATCATGAAACCGTTGTTAGTATTTCAGACAGACTTCACCTATGCCGAGGGCGCGGTTGCGGCAATGTACGGCGTCGTCAAGAGCGTCGACCGCGAGCTTGAGATCATGACCGCCACCCACCAGATCCCGCAGTACGATATCTACAGCGCCTCGTACCGCCTGTACCAGTACATGAGATACTGGCCGAAGGGGACGATATTCGTCTCAGTCGTCGACCCCGGCGTCGGCACCTCGAGAAGGGCCTGCGCCGCAAGGACCTCGAACGGCTACTATATCGTCACTCCCGACAACGGCACGCTCTCCCACGTTGAGAAATACTTCGGCATCGACGAGATAAGAGTCATCGACGAGACCGTCAACCGCCTGCGCAACGGCGACAACGAGGAGGTCTCCATCTTCCACGGCCGCGACCTCTTCGGCTACTGCGCGGCAAGGCTTGCCTCCGGTATCATAAGCTTTGAGGAGGTCGGCCCCGTATACGACAAGTCCCTCATCGTAAAGCACGAGCTTCAGGACGAGACCGTCGACGGCGACCGCATAAAGGGTATACTTGAGATAAACGACCCCAACTTCGGAAACCTCTGGACCTGCATACGCAAAAAGGCGTTTGAGGATTTCGGCTTCCATCACGGCGACAGGGTACATACCGTCATATACCATAACGGCGAGGTCGTTTTTGACGACAGGCTGTACTATTACGAGTCCTTCGGCATGGCGGCCGACCACAGCGTCATGATCTACAATAACGAGGTCAACAAAATAGCCCTCGCGGAGGTCGTCGGCAACCTTGAGAAGAGCCACGGTCTCGGCTATGGGCCCGATTATCGGATAGAGTTTATTAAGGATGAATAAATTTTTGGTATTTCAGTCCGACTTCGGACTCGTTGACGGCGCGGTGAGCGCGATGAAGGGCGTCGCCTACAAGGTAGATCCCGGACTCATCATCAGCGATGTCACACACGACATTACCCCCTACAACATTTTTGAGGCCTCCTACCGCCTGTTCCAGACCGTGGACTACTGGCCCGCGGGGACGGTTTTCGTCTCCGTCGTCGATCCCGGCGTCGGCTCCGACAGGAAGAGTATAGTCGCGCGCACCGCGAAGGGGCAGTATGTGGTGACGCCGAACAACGGCACTCTCACCCATCTGAGCGTCTTCGGCGGCATAGAGGAGATACGCGAGATAGAGGAAAGTACCAACCGTCTCAAGAACAGCGCCCTTTCCTACACCTTCCACGGACGCGACATATATGCCTACACCGGGGCGCGTCTTGCCTCCGGGGTCATCGGCTACGAGGAGGTCGGCCCGGCGCTCGACCTCGGTGAGCTGGTCACGCTTGAGCTTTTCGGCGCAGTGCAGACGGACACCTCCGTCAGCGGGCGCGTGGATATCCTCGACGTGCGCTTCGGCTCACTGTGGACGTCCGTCCCGTTTGAGAATTTCAAGTCTCTGGGCTTTGAGTTCGGCGACGACGTCGACGTGCGTATTTTCCGCGGGGACATTCTCGTCTATGCCAACCGCGTCACCTACGGGCGCTCCTTCTCCGCGGTGAGGCCCGGAATGCCCATCATCTACATGAACTCCGTGAACCACATGGCGCTCGCCGTGAATCTCGGCTCCTTCGCCGAGACCTATCACATCGGCGTCGGCAGCCAGTGGACGATATCCTTCAGCAAGCTCTGAAAGGAGAAAACTCAAGCCGTACATCCTATCGATGTACGGCTTGTTTTTTTGTATATCAGAGACGGGCGGCGCGATCCGCCATGACCATTCGGATCAGGCTGTTGAAATTGTCGGCGTCCCACGCGCTGCGGCCGATGAAGAGTCCGTCGATATCCCTGCAGTGAGAGAGAGGAACGGCGTTCTCATTATTGACGGAGCCGCCGTAGAACACTGGCACGCTCTCTCCGCCCTCGCCGAAAAGCCACGTCAGTATTCCTCGTATCTTTGTGAGCATTTCGTCGGCGTAGTCGAAGGTAATGGGCTTACCGTTGACGCCGATGGCCCAGACCGGCTCATATGCGACCCATATCATGCCGCACTCCGACGCCTTTACAAGCTCCAGCCCCCGGCTGAGCTGCTCGCGGAGGACCTTTTCGGAGAGACCCGCGGACTTTTCCTCCTCGGTCTCACCGATACACAGCAGCGCCTTCATACCGTGGTCGAGCGCGCAGCGGACCTTTTTCTTTTCCATCTCGTCGGTCTCGAGGAAGGTGTGCCTGCGCTCGGAGTGGCCTATCATCACGAGGTCGCAGCCGACCTCATTGAGCATGAGAGGGCTGATCTCGCCGGTGAACTGGCCCCGTTCCTCCCAGCCCATGTTCTGCGCGCCGAGCTTGAGAAGCTTCGGGTCCCTCCTCTTTCCGGCCTGATCGAGCGTGGTATAGCTGGGGATGACGAACAGCTCAAAGCCCTCGCGGTCTATGTCCGCGGTAAGCTCGCAGAGTCGTGAGACAAATTCGTTGGTTTCCGAAATGGTCTTGTACATCTTGGTGTTGGTACCCATATACCATTTTCTGCTGCTCATGGCATTTCCTCCTTATCGCCCGCGTTCAGGCCCTGGATTCGTACTCGGAGATCGCGGCGACCTTGCAGCCGGAGCGGCTGTTGGGGTCGAAGCTGTTTTTAAGATACTCCTTGATAAAGGATTTTGCAAGCTCGATACCGACGACCTGCGCGCCCATGGTGATGACGTTCGCATTGTTGCTCAGCTGCGCGCGCTCGGCCTGATAGATGTTGTTGACCTCGGCCGCGTAGACGCCCTTTACCTTGTTGGCGGCAATGCAGACGCCGATACCGGTGCCGCAGATGAGTATGCCTCGGTCGCACTCTCCGGCGGCTACGGCCTCGCCCAGTGCGATGGCGGTGTGGGCATAGATGGGGTCGTCGCTTCCGAAGTCCACCACCTCGTGGCCGAGGCCTTCGATGAACGGTATCAGGGTCTTTTTATATTCCGTCGCGTTAGGGTCGCATCCGATAGCTATTTTCATGATATGTTCCTTCTTTTCTTAGAGTCTTGTATAGTAGGGGCTGACGCAGGGCATGTCGTAGTATCCGATAAGCTCCTCGTCCATCTTCATCACCGAGATGGAGGCTCCGGCCATTTCCATGGTGGTGACAAGGCTGTTGACGTCCATGTCGTGTACGGTAATGCCCGCCTCGTCCAGCAGCATTCTGAGTCTGCGGTTGAGTATCATGAGTTCCATGAGCGTCGTGCTGCCGAGACCGTTAACATAGGTGCAGACGGTGTCGCCGGCCTTGAGGCCGCTCTCTCTGACGATGGCGCTGAAAAGATTCTCCGCTATCTCGTCCGCCGTCTGCATTTTAATGCGCTGGATGCCCGGCTCGCCGTGTATGCCGAGACCGTACTCCATCTCGTCCGCGGGCAGGGTGAAAATGGGATCCTTCTGGCCGGGGATGGTCGCACCCTCAATGCCGACGCCGATGGAATAGAGGTTGTCCCTCGCCTTGACGACCACGCGGTACGCCTCGTCCAGCGGGAGCTTAGCACAGGCAGCGCCCGCGATCTTGAGCATCAATACGTCCCCGGCAATGCCGCGCCGGTCGGTCAGCCTCTCGCGCGGGGCGGAGGCGATGTCGTCCCAGACTCTGACGGTACGGACGGGAATGCCCTCTTTTTCGAGATTTTCGACCGCTTTGTCAAAGTTCAGGTTATCTCCGGCGTAGTTACCGTACAGGAACATCACGCCGCCGCCGCGGTTTGCGGCCTCCGCGGTCTTTGTGACGGTGACAGGGTCGGGAGAGGCAAACACATTGCCGTTCGCCGCCGCGTCCGCCAGATTCTCGCCGAGGAAGAAGCCGAACATCGGCTCATGCCCGGAGCCGCCGCCGATGACGAGCGCGGTCTTTCCGTCGGGTATGTCCTTCTTTACAAGGCCGTTGACCCCGGGTACGGCGGCTATCGTCTTTCCGAACGCCGCGAGGAAGCCCTCGCCCTCCTCCCGCACCACGTCGGCCGGGTCGTTGATTATCTTCTTTTTCCACTTGACGGAGTGTTCTGCGCCGTCGCTTTTCTCCTCGGCGGCAAGCTCCGGATCCGGGGTCTTTTTGCCGGAAACGTAGTCGTACATCTCCGTGAGGATGAGCCATGTGCTGGTCGCGCCTGCGTCCTGATGGCCCTTGGCCCGCTCCATGAGGCTCTTCGCCCGGCCAAAGCGCGCGACGTACTCCTTCGTCTTTTCCATGCCCTCGTAGGCCGCCTGCTTGGCGCCGCGGAACATTGCGTCAAAGGAGGAGGTGTCGGCAAGCATGGCGTCCACGGCCGGGGAAAGCGCGTCGACCATCGTCTTGTCGCCGACCTGCGCGTGGCCGAGATCCTGTATGGCCTTGAGTCCGTCCTTCATCTGGTTCGCGAGATCCTCGGGCGTCAGCTCCTCGGCGGGCGCTTTTTCCGCTGCCTTTCCGGCAAAGAGAGTCGAGAAGATCATGCCCGACGCGCCGCCCATCGCCTCCTGCATGGCCTCGGCCATATTGGCGTAGAGCGCGTATACGTTCTTTTCATCGACGGCCTTTTCAAGGTAGGCCTTCGCGGCCTTCATGCCGTTTTTCATGCCTATGCCGTGGTCGCCGTCGCCTATCTCGCTGTCGACCTTTGTGAGATACGGCTCGTTTCTGATTATCCTGTCCGCGCAGGCCAGCAGCATTTCACGCACCTGTTTGCTGTCCATCGTTTCCATTTCGGTTATTCCTTTCATTTATTCAGAGGACTATCTCCATCGCGTCCTCGTCGCTGTAGTTGACATAGACGCAGTCGTTCTGATATGTACGCTCGGGGAGGATGATGAGGACGTGGGCGTCGTGATCGACAGGCATGGGAGCCTCGTGCCACACGCCGGGCTTGAGGACGACGGCGGTCCCCTTGGGGACAAGGAACGCCTCGGTCAGCTCGGGTACGGGTCCCTTGGAGGGCGGCGCTACATGGATGACGACGTCGTCGTCTATCGGCACTATGCCCTCAAAGGCGTAGTTATGATATTCAACGCCGGAAACGATCATCTTCTCGCTCTTCCCGCAAACGAGCGGGGAGAAGGTTATTGGCGCTCCCGCGGAGGCCGCGTAGGGGATGTTGTCGGCATAGAAGGTCCCGAAATGATTTCCGGACGGCTCCGTCACGCTGCAGAACACTCCGTACTGCTTGAAATCTCTGTCATTGAGTTCTTTAACGGATATTTTTCTCATGTTGCTCGTCTCCTTAAATGTCCTGCGGTCATGGCCGCTTACTTTGTGAACGGGTTTTCGGTGTGGTATGGCAGACTCTTTGGCCGGTTATAGCCGATGTCGGCGATACCCAGCATGCGGAACACCTCAAAGAGTATCCTGCCGTAGTGGCCGAACACCACCGCGCCGTGGTGCGGGAAGCGCTTTTCGAGCAGCACATGGCGATAGAAGCGCCCCATCTCGGGAATGGCGAACACGCCGATTCCGCCGAACGAGCCGGTGCGGACGTCCAGCACCTCGCCCTCGGCGACATAGGCGCGGAGCTTGCCGTCGCTGCCGCACTGGAGGCGGTAGAAGGTGATGTCGGAGGGGGCGATGTCGCCCTCAAGAGTCCCGCGGGTGAAGTCAGGCTCGCCGCCGTTTTCAAGAAGGCGATTCTGGATGAGCATGTACTTGACGGCTCTGTCGGAGCAGAGCTTGCAGGAGGGCGTGTTGCCGCAGTGGAAGCCCATGAAGGTGTCGGTGAGCTTATAGTCATAGACGCCCTTTATCTTTTCCTCCCACATGGAGGCAGGGATGGAATTGTTGATATCGAGGAGGGTGACGGCGTCCATGGAGACGCACGCGCCGATATACTCGGAGAGCGCGCCGTAGATGTCGACCTCGCAGCTGACGGGAATACCGCGGGAGGCGAAGCGGGAGTTCACATAGCAGGGTTCAAAGCCGAACTGCGCCGGGAATGCGGGCCAGCACTTATCCGCGAAGGCGACATATTCCCTTGCGCCCTTATGCTCCTCGGCCCAGTCCGTCAGAGTCAGCTCAAACTGCGCCTGACGCTCGAGCAGCGCGGGGTAATATCTCCCCTCGCCCATCTCCTCTGCCATGTCGGCGGCGACGGCTGCAATGCGCGGGTCGCCCTCGTGCGCCTTATATGCCACGAGAAGGTCAAGCTCGGAATTTTCCTCTATCTCTACGCCCAGCTCGTACAGTCCGTTGATGGGCGCGTTGCAGGCGAAGAAGTCCTGGGGGCGTGGGCCGAAGGTGATGATCTTCAGCTTTTTGAGGCCGATAACGGCTCTTGCGACGGAGACGAACGTGCCGATCATTTCCGCGATATCCTCGGCGGTGCCGACGGGATACTCGGGGATGTAGCCGCGCAGGCCGCGCAGGCCGAGATTGTACGAGCAGTTGAGCAGCCCGCAGTAGGCGTCCCCGCGCCCGTTGATGAGGTCTCCGTCGCCCTCGGCGGCGGCGCAGAACATGCACGGGCCGTCAAAGTATCTGGCGATAAGGGTCTCGGGGGTCTCGGGGCCGAAGTTGCCAAGGAACACCACCAGCGCATTGCAGCCGGCGCTCTTCACATCCTCAACAGCCCTGAGCATGTCTTTCTCGTTCTCGACGGTGACGGGACACTCGTACAGCTCGCCCTTATAGGCCTTGACGATGTTCTCTCTGCGGCGCTCCGAAAGCTTTATTGGGAAGCAGTCGCGGCTCACCGCTATGAGTCCCAGCTTTACATTCGGGATATTTGTCATTTGATTTACCTCCTCGGTCGTATTTTCTGTTTTCCGATATGAACACCATAGCATATTTTCAATTTGGAGTTAATTCAATAAAATTTATCGGGTATAACTATCGCTGATAGTCATGTCCGCATCCCTCCGCGCACTCGGAGGGGCAAAGTGTGCAGAAAACCTTCCGCCGGGCTGTTCCGGAGGAAGGTTTTTTCTTTTGTGTCAAAGTCCGAGATAGCCCATTGCAAGGCCCACCACGGCTCCGATGAGTATATACAGGGCGGGATGAAGGCTCTTGAGCTTCTTCGATTCCTGCGCGATGAGCAGCAGCGTGAACACGGCGACGGCGACAAGGTCCGCGTTCAGCGGGAAAGAGAGCGCGGAACCGCTCTTGAAGAGCGCGACGGATATGACCGAGTAGCCGGCCGCCGCGATAAGCCCCGTCACGGCCGGGCGAAGCATGTGGAACACAGACTCCACCCAATAGTTCTTCCTGTATTTGTCAAGGACGCGCGAGACCAGCACCACGATGATGAGCGCCGGGAGTATCATGCTCACTGAGGCGAGTATGGCGCCGGGTACGCCAGCCACCATGTAGCCGACGTAGGTCGCCATATTGATACCGATCGGGCCGGGCGTGGATTCCGAAACGGCTATCATGTCCATGAGCATGGGCATACTGAGCCACTGTGGATATTTGACGGTCAGCTCGGAAAGAAAGGGTATGGTGGCCATACCGCCGCCCACGGCGAGTATGCCGATTTTTGCAAATTCAAGACAAAGACGGATAAATTCACTCATTTTTCAGCCCTGACCTTTCCGATCACACCGTATGCCACGCCGGCGAGCGCGGCGCCGATCACGACATAAGCGGCGGACACATCGCCGACCGCCACCAGTACGAACACGAGTACGCATACCGCGAGCTGAAGCCAGCAGCGCTTGAGAAAGGGCAGCAGCCCGGAGGGCGCGTCCTTATCCTTCTTGGGGAGAACGTTGCTCTTGAAGAGCTTTATGACAGCCTCGGTGATGAGCGCGGCGACCGCGATACGGATACCTCTGAACGCGTACTGGACGGCCAGAATATCGGAGAAGTTTGAAAGGAGCATTGCTATGAGCGTGATGACTATTATCGACGGCGCGATTACCCCGAGGCTCGCGGCGATGGAGCCGGGGACCTTTTTGGTCTTATAGCCTATAAAAATGGCGGTGTTTACCGCAATGATCCCGGGCAGGCACTGACCGATGGCATAATAATCCAGCAGATCCTCATCAGTGGCCCAGTCTTTTTTCTCCACGACCTCTCTTTGCAGGATAGGCAGCATGGAATATCCGCCGCCGAAGGTGACGGCCCCTATCCGAAAGAATGTGAAAAAGATGTCAAAAAGCGTTTTCACGAAAATGAACCCCTCTTTCCGCTGCAAAAATGCAGCACTATTGTTGAAGAGCAAACGGCTTCACAGGAATTTTTGACCAAAAATGCACCCGTCTTTTCCCTTTGCTTTATGTAAGAATACCTACCGCCCCGGCTTTTCGCAAATCAAAAAGATTTATGCCGAATAAATTTTTACTATTTCACATCTGATTTGTCGGATGTTATCATTGTGGCAACGTGAAAGTCACGACACTCCATATGGTGTTGATAGTTGGGTGAAAGCCACATATGGTATATACTGCATTTGGAAAGAGGGAAGAATATGACATCATACGAACATCGTGAGACCGGATATAAGCTGCTTAAATGCGGAAAGCTCTTTGACGGTATCCATGACGTTCTTCAGCCTGATATGGAAATTCTGGTAGACGGAACGACGATCAGCGAGGTCGGCAAGAACCTTGCTGTCCCGGAGGGCTGCAAGACCGTAGACCTCTCCGACGTCACCGTCACGCCGGGCATGATGGACGCGCACACGCACATTGCGGGCTTCCGTCCTCTCGAGCGCAATCACGAGCTTATTTATAACGGTCCCGCGTACAAGGGCATGGCCGTCGTCTTCAACGCCGAGCGCGCACTCCACCGCGGCTTTACCTCCGTTCGTTTTATGGGTTCCGTCGCCTTCGACAGCTACGCGGCGCTCGACGCCAAGCGCGCGATCAACGAGGGCTTCTTTGACGCGGCGCGTCTTGTGGTCATGCCCTACGTCCAGTGTACTCCCGGCAGCCACGGCGACTTCAGTCAGATACTTCGGAACAACAACGATCTCTGCGAGCATCTGTACGGAGAGTTCCCGACCTGCGGCAGCGGTGCGGACTTCTTTGTCGACTCCGTCCGCAAGCAGGTCAAGTACGGCGCGGACCTCATCAAGCTCATGCCCGGCGGCGGCTTTGCTACTCCCAACGACCTCCCCGACAGCATGTACTTCACCGACGCCGAGATGAAAGCCGTTATCGACACCGCGCACAACCTCGGCAAGCGCGCCACGGCCCACGTCTACGCCGACAATGCCATCAGCAAGCTCCTTGAGTTCGGCCTTGACGAGTTCCAGCACTGCTCTCTCGCCTCCGAGGCCATTCTCGAAGAGATGGAAAAGAAGAACGTGCCTCTCGTGCCGACGTTCACTCCCTTTGAGCCGGTCGTCCACCCCAAGGAGGGCAAGGAGCTGCCCTACTACGCGGTCAAAATGCTCAAGTATAAGGAAGCGCTCAACCGCACCCGCGAGCTTATAGTAAAGAGCAATATCACTCTGGGCTTCGGCGCGGACGCCTCCTCCCCCACCTTCGGCTACCACGGCGCGTTTGAATATGAGGCAATGATGAAGAGCGGTCTCGACCCCTTCCGTATCCTCAAGGCCGCCACCAGTGTGAACGCGAAGCTCCTTGAGCTGGACGACAGGCTCGGCACCATCGAGCCGGGCAAGCTCGCGGATATAGCCGGCTGGAAACGCGACCTTCTCACCGACCCCAACGCGCTCAAGGACTGCGCCTTCGTCATGAAGGAAGGCAAGATCTTTGATACCGAGCCTGTCATCGACGACTGACGGTCTCGCCTGCTCTGTGCTTTTAGTCATGGAAAAAACGGTTTCATGACTCGAAGGATAAAAATCATCAAAACCAGAAAGAAAGGAACAAAAAATGAAAAAGCACCAAAAAACCCTGGCGGCACTGGTCGCACTCGTTCTCGTTGCTTCCATGCTGCTCACCGCGTGCGGCAGCTCCCCCTCCGCACCCGCAGCAAGCGACGGACAGCAGACCGCTCCCGCAGGCGAGCCGGCAGCCGTTAAGGACAGCGCCGTTATCGCCATCGCCGCAGAGCCCAGCACCCTCGGCTCCTGGCTGTGCAACGACCTGACCAGCAAGGGCGTCGCGAACAACCTGT
Organism: uncultured Oscillospiraceae bacterium; assembly: GCA_934573855.1. Classification (GTDB taxonomy): domain Bacteria; phylum Bacillota; class Clostridia; order Oscillospirales; family Oscillospiraceae; genus Limivicinus. Next base: position 132,574 of record CAKTMF010000004.1, read on the forward strand.
ACGACACCCTTATCCGTCTCGAGTCCGACGGCACCCTGAACCCCGGCCTCGCCACCGAGTGGACCTACAACGACGATCACACCGAGATCACCTTCACCCTCAGAGAGGGCGTTAAGTTCCACAACGGCGACACCATGACCGCCGACGACGTCGTCTTTTCCATCAACACCGCCATCGAGAACGCCGGCACCACCAAGCGTATCACCGGCAGCTTCGACCGCATGGAGAAGATCGACGACACCCACGTTATCCTTTACCTCAATATCCCCTACGGCGCAGTTGAGAACTGCCTGACCAGTGAGAACTGCGGTATCGTCTCCAAGGCAGCCTACGAGGCAGACCCCGACGGCTTCTCCCGCAGCCCTGTCGGCACCGGCCCCTACAAGCTCCAGTCCTGGGATGCCGGCGAAAAGATAGTCTTTGCCGCGAACGAGGACTACTGGCGTGAACCCGCCGCCCTCAAGACCGTTACCTTCAAGTTCGTCAACGACTCCACCGCTGCTCTGGTCGCTCTCGAGACCGGCGACATCGACGCTCTCGACGGCCCCTCCACCGCAGACTACTCCTACATTCAGGACAAGGACGGCCTGACCCTCTCCACCGCGTTCCTCACCCAGGGCTGGCACGTTGTCTTCAACATGAACGAGGGTCATCCCTTCGCGGACGAAAATCTCCGTAAGGCAGTCGCTCTCGCGGTCAACAAGGAAGACTTCGTTATCGGCGCAATGGACGGCCACGCCAGCGTGAGCCAGGGCGCCATCCCCGCCAACTGCGTCGGCGCACCCGCCGATTTCCATGGCTATGAGCAGGATATCGAGGCCGCCAAGGAGGCTCTTGCCGCTTCCAGCTACAACGGCGAGACCATCAAGGTCACTCTCATGAGCTCCGGCTATTACCCCAAGATGGGCGAGACTCTCAAGGAGTGCCTCCGCCAGATCGGTCTGAACGTTGAGCTTGACATGCAGGAGCGCGCTACCGCTATCGAGTCCATCAACTCCAGCACCTTCGACCTCGGCTGCTGGTCCTGGTCCGCTCTTATCGCTGACGCAGACCAGAGCGCCTACGTCCGCTTCCACAGCTCCTGCCTCGGCTACGGCAATAACTTCATCGGCGTGAACGATCCCGCGATCGACGCCGCTCTCGACGCCGGCCGCTTCGGCAAGACTCTGGAAGAGCGTGAAGCCGCTTACCTCGAGTTCGAGAACCTCGTCAAGGAGAACTACTACATCGTTCCCCTGCTCCTGCCCGAGTACGCTATCGCCTACAACAGCAACCTCCAGGGCGTCACCGCTACCGCAGTCAAGAGAATTTACCTCTACGACTGGAGCTGGAGCTGCTGAAGATCTGAGGGCTGAACAAGTCCGACTATAAGCTTTCCGCCAAGTGTCCGATCTTTCGGGCGGACATTTGGCGGAATTTTAGCAAGAACCAGTAAAAAAGGTTTCCCGTGCTGCGGCAGGATCAGCCGCCGTCCGTCCGATGATCGCGCACGGGTAATGCGGCTGAGGAAACGTTTTTTACTGACGTTTACTTTTCAAAGGTAGGTAATATGGGAAAATTTATTGCAAAGAGACTGCTTGCAATGATACCGGTCCTTATCGGTATTACATTCATTATCTATACCATTCTTGCCCTCACCCCCGGCGACCCCGCGGTAGCCATCCTCGGCGAGACCGCCACGCAGGAGCAGATCGAGGAGCTTCGGGAAGAGATGGGGCTGAATGACTTCTTTGTCATACGCTATTTCAAGTACATCTTCAACGCCGTCCGCGGCGACTTCGGCACCTCGTACCGAACGGGACTTTCCGTTGTTTCCGAGCTTATGGCACGACTGCCGTATACGTTTATTCTGGCATTTTTCGGAGTCGGACTTGCGACGATCATCGGCGTGCCGATAGGCATCGTTTCCGCGGTGAAGCAGTACACGCTCACCGATAACGTCGTTACCGCCGTCGCGATGATAATGTGCTCCGTGCCGCCCTTCTGGCTTTCGCTCATGCTTATGATGCTCTTCTCCCTGAAGCTCGGCTGGTTCCCCTCGATAGGCGTCGACTCCTGGAGAAACTTTGTTATCCCCATCGTGGCCATGGCCATAGGCAACATGGCCACGATGATAAGAATGACCCGTTCCATGATGCTTGAGGTCATCCGCGAGGACTATATCCGCACCGCGCGTGCAAAGGGCGCAAGCGAGCGCACCATCATCCTCAAGCATGCACTGAGGAACGCTATCCTCCCCGTCGTGACTCAGGTCGGTATCAGCTTCGGCTTCCAGCTCGGCGGCGCAATGGTATGCGAGACCGTTTTCTCCATCCCCGGTCTCGGCAACATGATAATCACCGCCGTCCGTCAGAAGGATATCCCCATGGTCATGGGCGCTATCATCTTCGTCGCCGCGGCGATCAGCCTTGTCAACCTGCTCATGGACGTGGTGTACGTCTGGATAGACCCGCGTCTCAAGACGAGCAAGCAGTCGGCATGACAGCATGGAGGATATGAATATGAGTAACAACACTTCTTCCCCCGGCACCGGCACTGTAAAAAAGAAGAGCTTCTGGGGTTCCGTCTGGAAGCGCTATAAAAAGAGCAAGCTCGCCATCGCCGGTCTCGTCATGCTGATAATAATCATTCTTCTTGCCGCGACGGCGGACCTCTGGCTGGATTACGAAGGTCAGGCCATTGCCCACAACCTCTCCATCCGCCTTCAGTCTCCCAGCAGCGAGCATATCTTCGGCACAGACGAATACGGCCGCGACGTGTTCGCTCGCATTATCTTCGGCGCGCGCATTTCGCTGCTGGTCGGCCTACTCATCACGGTATGCTCCCTTGTCATCGGGATCATCTTCGGCGCGACCGCCGGCTTCTTCGGCGGAAAGGTCGACAACATCATCATGCGCTTTATGGATATCCTCTTGGCTATCCCGCAAATGCTTATGGCGATAAGCATAATGGCTGCGCTCGGAAACAGCATAGTCAACCTCGTCATCGCGCTCACCATCGCCTCCGTGCCGAGATTTGCCTATGTCGTCAGAAGCTCCGTTCTCGGCATGAACAGGTCCGAATTTGTGGAAGCGGCGCACAGCTACGGCAGCTCCAACGCGCGCATAATCGCAAAGCACATCGTGCCGAACATCATCGGACCCATCATAGTACAGGCTACCACGAGCCTTGCGCGCTCGATACTGCTGATATCTTCTCTCAGCTTTATCGGTCTGGGTCTGCCCTCTGAGATACCCGAATGGGGCGCCATGATATCCGCGGCTAAGGTCAACATGCGTCATTACCCGTACCTGATCTACTTCCCCGGGCTGGCGATCCTTGTATCCGTGCTGTCCATGAACCTTATAGGCGACGGTCTGCGCGATGCGCTGGATCCTAAACTCATGAACTGAGCGGGAGGAGCATTATATGGAATCTAAAATCACAACCGAAAACCTGCTGGAGATAAAGGACCTCTACGTCGACTACAAGACCGACGACAATCTGGTCCACGCCGTGAACGGTCTCTCTCTCAGCGTCAAAAAGGGTGAGACTCTCGGTCTCGTCGGTGAGACGGGTGCCGGCAAAACGACCACCGCCCTCTCTATTCTCCGTCTTCTGCCCGACCGCATAGGCAAGATAGTCAGCGGCAGCATAGTTTTCGACGGCTTTGATATCACCGCCGCCACCGATCAGGATATGCGCGTCATCCGCGGCAATTCGATCTCCATGATCTTCCAGGATCCCATGAGCGCGCTCAACCCCGTCCTGCGCGTCGGCGACCAGATAGCCGAGGTGCTGAAGATCCACAGAAAGGATCTGAGCGCAAAGCAGATAGACGAGCATGTCGACGAGATATTCCGCACCGTCGGTATCCCTGCCACCAGAAAGCATGAGTATCCCCACCAGTTCTCCGGCGGCATGAAGCAGCGTATCGTTATCGCCATCGCCCTTGCCTGCCAGCCGAAGCTGCTGCTTGCGGACGAGCCGACCACCGCGCTGGACGTCACCATTCAGGCGCAGGTCCTCCAGCTCATGCGCGAGCTGAAGAAGAATTTCGATTCCTCCATCGTCCTTATCACCCACGACCTCGGCGTCGTCGCCGAGCTTTGCGACAATGTCGCCGTCATGTACGCGGGCGAGATAATCGAGATCGGCAGCATTGAGGATATCTTCGAGGGCAAGAGCCACCACCCGTACACCGTGGGTCTGTTCGGCTCCATCCCAAACATGAACGAGAGCGAGACGAGGCTGCACCCCATCAACGGCCTTATGCCCGACCCCACCAATCTCCCGACAGGCTGCAAGTTCCACGACCGCTGCCCCCACTGCACCGAAAAGTGCGTAAAGGAAAGCCCCGCCTTCGTGACGGACGGAACGCACAGCATAAGATGTCATCTATTCAATAAGGAGGCCGTGGAAAATGTCTGAAATTCTGATAGAGACCCATGACCTGAAGAAATACTTCAAAACCCCCGCGGGCGTCCTGCACGCCGTGGACGGCATAAACATACAGATACCCAAGGGCAAGACTCTCGGCGTCGTCGGCGAGTCCGGCTGCGGCAAGTCCACCCTCGGGCGCGTGCTGCTCCGTCTGCTGGAGGCCACCTCCGGCGAGGTGTACTTCAAGGGTGAAAATATCCTCAAGTACAACAAGAAGCAGATGCACAAGATCTATATGTCCATGCAGATGATCTTTCAGGATCCTTACTCCTCGCTGAACCCGAGAATGTCCGTCAGCGAGCTTATCGCGGACCCCATCGTCACCTGCCGCACGACCTCGAGCGAGAAAGAGACCATGGAGCGCGTCACGGAGCTGATACACACGGTCGGCCTTGACGAGCGCTTTGTAAACTCCTATCCGCACGAGCTTGACGGCGGACGCCGCCAGCGTATCGGCATTGCGCGCGCACTGGCTCTCAACCCCGAGCTTATCGTCTGCGACGAGCCTGTGTCGGCGCTCGACGTGTCCATTCAGGCTCAGATACTCAACCTTCTCATGGACCTTCAGGATGAGAAAAAGCTCACCTACGTTTTTATCACCCACGACCTCGGTGTCGTGAAGCATATCAGCGACGAGGTCATGGTCATGTATCTCGGCCAGTGCGTGGAAAAAGCGCCGGTCAATGAGCTGTTTGCGCACCCGCTGCACCCCTACACGGAGGCGCTGCTGGACGCTGTGCCCAAGCCGACGCTTGAATCCAGAAATAAAGAACGCACTCTTATCCGCGGCGAAATCACCAGTCCTATCGACCCGAAGCCCGGCTGCCGCTTTGCCGCGCGGTGCAAATTCGCGACCGCGGAATGCACCGGCTCCGACTGCAAGCTGACCGAGGTCTCCCCCGGACACTTCATCGCCTGCAAAAAGTTTGAAAAATGACCTGACTCCGCCGTAAGTATCTTACAGCAGTGTATTCGGGATGTCCTTGAGCATTGAGAGGAGCCTTTTTGTGATCTCCGGATGCGCATCCCGATTTTTGTAGATAAGCCCCACGGTGAACTCGCCGCACCCCTTGTCGAACGCTATGCTCTTAAGGACCGTACCCGGCATGGTCAGCAGAATGCTCGACGAGGTGTCCGGCATGAGGCAGACGCCAATCCCGGCGGACACCATGCACATGAGCGTGTAGCTGTCCGCCATGGTGGTGATGGAGCAGGGCTTGAGTCCCTTCTCCTTGCAGGCCTCCGAAAAGATGATCTCCGTCATGCCTATGCGTTTTGTATCGTTGTGGCGGAACACGAAGACGTTCTCCTTGACGATCTCCTCGAGAGGTATCTCATCCATCCGGGCCAGCGGGTGCTTCTCGGAAACGAGGACGCGGATATAGCCCTTCATGAGCGGCTTGACGCCGAGTCTTTCGTCAATGCTCGCCGGGAGTATGCACAGGCCGTAGTCAAGCTGACCCTCGAGTACATACTGGTAGATCTCCGGAGATATCAGCTCCTTCATCTTGATCTCAAAGCCGGGCTGAGGCCCCTTTGAGTTCACGAGCAGCTTCGGCAGGAGCTCGCTGCAGGAGCGCACGGCGACGCCGACGGTTATCGCCTTGTTCATCTTGTCGCGCAGTATCTCCATCTGCATAACGGCCGCGCTCAGCTCCTGCAGGACGGATTTCGCGGATCTATAGAACGCTTCTCCTGCCTCCGTGACGGAAATGCTGCGCTGGCTCCGGTCAAGGAGCGGGACGCCCAGCTCGTTTTCGAGGGACTTGACCGCCATGGTGATGGTCGGCTGAGTGACGAACAGGCGCTGAGCGGCCAGAGAAAAGCTCTTCAATTCTACAACTGCTGTAAAGTATTCGATCTGACGGAGTTCCATTTTCTTCCTCCAAAAATCCGATGAGGTTTACTTGATTATACCATCTTTTTATTCTCTGTAAAAGATTTTTTTAGTTTTTTGAAAGGGGCCGAACATGAACAACCCTTTATTTGACCTTTCCGGAAAAAAAGCCATAATAACCGGCGCGAGTCAGGGTATCGGCAAGGCGATCGCCGAGGCCATGTACTCCTGCGGCGCAGAGATATGCATTATCGGCGGACATGACTCCGTATACAGAGCCGCCGAGGAGATACAGACCTCCGACGTACCCGTCCACGCCGTTATGGGCGACCTCGGCGACCGGACCGGACGCGAGCGCATGTTTGCCGAATGTCTTGAAAAGCTCGGCGGCGAGGTCGACATTCTGGTAAACAACGCCGGTATCAACATCCGCAAGGATAACGCCCTGAACTACGCCTACGAGGACTGGGACAAGATGTTCGCCGTGAATGTGGAAGCGGTGTTCTACTTCTGCCAGTTCGCGGCGCGCGCGATGATGAAGAAGGGCTACGGCAAGATCGTCAACACCGCCTCCATCGCCGGCATGCGGGGAGTAAAAAACGCCTCCGTATACAGCGCCACGAAGGCCGCCGTTATCCATATGTCCGAGGCGCTCTCCAACGAGTGGTCGGCGCAGGGCATTCATGTCAACTGCGTCTGCCCCGGCTTCACGGAGACGAGCCTCGCGAAGGTCTCCCTGCAAAATCCCGCGCGCATGAAGGAGGTTCTTGCCTCTCTTCCCATCGGGCGTATCGGACAGCCGAGCGATATCGCCGGAGCGGTAGTCTTCCTCGCCTGCCCCGCCTCCGACTTCATCACCGGCGCACATCTGCCCGTTGACGGCGGCGCGTCGTCATGCGGCACATGAGAGGAGTTTACATGAGAAAAGATAATTTGGAGCTGGCGCGGCACCTGCAGGGGCTTGTCCGCTTCCCCACCGTCTCCTGCGTGAATACCGCCGACCTCGATCTGACCGCGTTTCGCGGAATGCACGAATACATCGAGAACACCTATCCCCTGCTGACCAAGACTCTTAAGCGTGAGATAGTCGGCCCGTGCGGCCTGCTGTACCACTGGAAAGGGACCGGGAAGAGCGACACGCTCCCCCTCGTTCTGATGGCTCATCAGGACGTCGTCCCAGAGGGCGACCACGCGCAGTGGAAGTACCCGCCCTTCGAGGGCGCCATTGAGGAGGGCTGCGTATGGGGCCGCGGAAGCGTTGACTCCAAGGCAAATATGCTCGCGTGCCTTGAATCCGTTGAGTCTCTCCTTGAGGACGGCTTTACCCCGGACTGCGACGTGTACCTTGCCTTCGGCTACAACGAGGAGGTCGCGGGCAGCAGCGAGCCTGCCGCCGGACTTATCGCGAAGGTACTTGAGGACCGCGGTATTCAGGTCGGCATGGTGATGGACGAGTGCGGCTACCTTGAGAAGAAGGCCGGCGGCTACGTCGCGAACCTCCTCTTCTGCGAAAAGGGCTATGCCGACATCGAGATATCCGTTCCCTCGCGCGGCGGTCACTCCTGCAAGCCTCCCGTCCACTCCGGTCTGGGCGAGCTTGCAAAGGCTATCTGCATACTTGAGGACAATCCCATGCCTCAGAAGCTCATCCCGGCCGTCGCCCAGCAGCTCAGGGCTATGGCTCCTGACTGCGAGGACGAGGAGGAGAAGAAGGTCTTTTCCGATCCCGAGGGACATGTGGACGAGCTGTTCCGTATCTGTGAAAAGGACCCCGTCCTCAACGCAATGACCCGCACCACCACCGCCGTGACGATGTGCAAGGGCAGCGACCAGGCCAACATCCTGCCTGAGCGCGCATGGGCCGTCGCGAACAACCGTATACTCCCCGGCGAGACCGTCGACGATCTAATGCAGCATTGCCGGGACGTTCTTCCGGAATATGTACAGATAAAGCTTCTCAAGGGCAGCAATCCCCCCGCCATCCAGTCTCTGGAGACGAAGGGCTGCGGCGTCATCCTCAAGGTCCTTGAGGAGATGTACCCCGGTGTGCGCCTTATCCCGAATCTGCTGCTCGGCGGCACGGACTCCCGCTATTTCTGCGGCATATGCCCCACCGACAGCGTCTACCGCATGACCGGACTCGTGTACGACTCCCGCTGGGCAGGAAACACCCACAAGGTCAACGAGCGCGTGGCGGTCGACGTTCTGGGCCCGAACGTGGATTTCTATATACGGGTCATCGAAGAGTACACAAGGAAATAATGACTGGCCGCGACACGGCCCCCAAGGAGAAACATGGATATCAATAACGAGCAATACCAGAATATTCTGAAGATACTGCGGCACGAGCTGGTCTGTGCAATGGGCTGCACGGAACCCATCGCGATAGCCTACTGCGCCGCCGTGGCTCGCGCCGCTCTCGGTACGGCTCCCGAGGCCGTGGTGGTCAGGGCGAGCGGAAACATCATCAAGAACGCCAAAAGCGTCACCGTCCCCAACACGGGCGGCAGACGCGGTATCGAGGCCGCCGCGGCGATAGGCATAGTCGACGGTGATGAGACAAAGGAGCTGCAGGTCATTGCGGGCGTCGACGCCGACGGGATAGCGAGGCTGGACAAGTTCCTCTCCTCCGTTCCCGTCAAGGTCGAGTTTGCGGAGACACCTTTCCTGCTCGACATAGAGGTCGAGGTGAGCGCAAACGGCCACAGCGCATGCGCCCGTATCACCAACGAACACACTCACATCGCCTATGTGAAGAAGGACGGCGCGACCGTTTTCGGCTCCGAACCCTCCGTCGACGAGGCGAGCGAGGGCGAGCAGCTCGACTACTCCTCTCTGAGCATCCACTCCATCTATGACTTTGCTACGACCTGCCGTATCGAGGACGTCAAGGGCCTCCTCGACAAGCAGATCGAAATGAACTGCGCCATCGCGAAAGAGGGCATCAAGGGTACATACGGCGCCTGCGTCGGCAGGACCTGCTACGACACCTACGGCGACAATGTGCGCTGCCGCGCAAAGGCCTATGCCGCCGCCGGCTCCGACGCGAGAATGAACGGCTGCGAGCTGCCGGTGGTAATAAACTCCGGAAGCGGAAACCAGGGCATTACGGTCACTCTGCCCGTCGTGGAGTATGCCAAGGAGCTTGGCGTGAGCCGTGAAAAGTTATACCGCGCGCTCTTGATATCCAACCTCATCGCCATACACGAAAAAAGCGGTATCGGCAGACTCTCCGCCTACTGCGGCGCTGTCAGCGCCGGGGCAGGCGCAGGCGCGGCTGTCACCTATCTTATGGGCGGCGACGAGAACTGTATCGGCGAGACCGTTATAAACGCTCTGGCCGTCACCTCCGGAATTGTGTGCGACGGAGCGAAATCCTCCTGCGCCGCAAAGATCGCGACCGCGGTCGAGGCCGGACTTCTCGGCGGCGACATGGCGCGAAACGGCCGGCGCTTCCTCGATAACGAGGGTCTCGTCAAGGAGAGCGCCGAGGACTCCATACGCAACTTCGCACGGCTCGGGCGCGACGGAATGCGCGAGACCGACAAGGAAATAATTCGCATGATGATCGAATAAAATTTTTTGAAAGGACTTAAAAAAATGAAAAAAATCGAACCCAAACTGTATCTAGACGACCAGAGAGTATGCGACATCCGCAACGCCGTCGAGCAGCGCGCCGCGTGGCTCTACCTCCTCACCGAGGAAGCCGAGAAGCGCGGTCTCGACCTGGATTTTGCCGGCTCCGCCATCTACAACTGCGGCCTCATCTACAAGGACCGCAGGATCGACGTCGACCAGGACGACATGGTCGCTTATGCGAAGGAATTCTTTGCCGAGTGGGGGCAGAAGGTATTTGAGCAGGACTGCAAGTTCGACGAGGACGAGATCGAGGTAGTATTCCACTACTGCCCGCTCATGGCCTCCTGGCAGAAGCTGACCGACGACGACGAGCGTATCGGCAAGCTCTGCGACGTCGCCATGGAAGGCGACCGCGGCGGCTGGAGCAACCCCATCTATGACTTCAACATCGAAAAGACTCTCGCCCACGGCGACGACTGCTGCGTTATCCGTATCCGCAAGAAGAAGTAATTTCAAAAAAGAAAGAAGGATAAAGTCTTATGAAGAGGTCTACTATCAACGCAAATATCGAGTGGGCCATCGGGGCCTGCAAAAGGTTAGGTTTCAATCTTCCCCAGTTTGCCTTCTGGACTCCCGAGGATTGGGAGAAGCGCAAGAACGAGACCAAGCACATGGTCGGCGCGGCTCAGGGCTGGGACGTCACCGACTACGCGAGCGGCGACTTTGACAAGACCGGCGCGGTGCTGTTCACGCTGAGAAACGGCAACCTCTACGACAGGACCATCGGCACCCCCTACTGCGAGAAGGCCATCATCATGAAGGACGGCCAGACCCTGCCCATGCACTTCCATTTCTCCAAGACCGAGGACATCATCAACCGCTGCGGCGGCGTTCTCTGCGTCACTGTTTACAACTCCAAGTCCGAGGCCGAGGGCTACGCTCTGGACACCGAGTCTGACGTCACGCTCCACCTCGACGGCATACCCACCACCTTCCCCGCCGGCTCTACCGTTGAGGTCACGAACGGCAACAGCATTACTCTCACCCCCTATGTCTACCACAAGTTCTGCGCCAAGGGCGGCGATGTGATCGTCGGCGAGGTCTCCTCCATCAACGACGACGCGAAGGACAACCACTTCACCGAGGACCTTACTCTCACCATCGAAGAGGACGAGCCTGTGCGCCATGTTCTCTGCGGCGGATACGTTCAGCACTGATCTCCTTATATAGAACACGCCGTACACCATTAAGGTGTACGGCGTGTTTTCATTCATGCTTCTTTAGCTCAGGATAGCCGATCACAGGCGGCTGCGCGGCGGAGTGGGCCCCGATGAGCTTTTCCATCCATATCATATTGTACCAGCGGCCGAATTTGTACCCACAGCGGTAAAACTCGCCGACCTTTTTGAAGCCTAAATGCGCGTGAAATTCGGCGCTGTTGGCCGTCAGATACTCGTCCTCACGCTCGGGACAGCCAATGCAGGCATAGAGATTGAGTATGCCCATCTGACGCAGCGCCTCCTGCAGCGCGTCATACAGTATCCTGCCCATGCCGCATTTTCTCGCGCCGTGATCAAGATATATCGTCATCTCGCAGGACCAATCGTATGCCGCCCTGCCGACGAAGGCGCCCGCGTAGGCGTAGCCCTCGATGACCCCGTCGCGCAAAATGACGAGATACGGATATTTACGCATGGTCCTTTCCATGCGAGAGCGGAACTCATCAACGGACGGGCCCTCGTATTCAAAGGTGATGGCAGTATTTTTTACATAATAGGTGTATATTTCAAGAATACGCCCGGCGTCCTCAAGCGACGCGTCGCGGACCTCGATCATGCCGCGTCCCTCCTTTCGGTCTTTAATATTTAATTCTGAAAGTGGGCAATTCCGACCGGAATTGCCCACTCATTTCATATAATTTTCGGCTTAGTACAGCTTTGCGCCTGCCGGAATGTGAGGATCAACCATCAGCAAATGCAGCTTCTCCTCGCCGTTTTCCTCGTGTACAGCGGAGATGAGCATGCCGCAGGAGTCAATGCCCATCATGGGTCTGGGCGGCAGGTTCACGATGGCGATACAGGTCTTGCCGACCAGCTCCTCGGGTTCATAATACATATGGATGCCGGAGAGAATGGTGCGCTCGACGCCGGTGCCGTCGTCCAGAGTGAACTTCAGAAGCTTCTTGGACTTCTTTACGGCCTCGCAGGCGAGGACCTTAACGGCACGGAAATCGGACTTCGAGAAGGTCTCGAAGTCGACAAGATCGGTAAACAGGGGTTCGATCTTCACATTGGAAAAATCAATCTTTTCCTCCGCAGCGGGGGCGGCCTCGGCGGGAGCCTCAGCGGACTTTTCGGCCTTCTTGTCGGAGTCGAGAGACTTCATCGTCGGGAAGAGCAGCACGTCGCGGATAGCGGGGCTGTCGGTGAGGAGCATGACGAGTCTGTCTATGCCGTAGCCGATACCGCCCGTAGGAGGCATGCCGATCTCAAGCGCGTTGAGGAAGTCCTCGTCGGTGTGGTTCGCCTCCGCATCGCCCGCCGCGGCCGCCGCGTCCTGTGCCTTGAAGCGCTCGCGCTGGTCGATGGGGTCGTTGAGTTCGGAGTAGGCGTTGCACATCTCCCAGCCGTTCATGAACAGCTCAAAGCGCTCGACATAGTCGGGCTTGTCGGGCTTGCGCTTGGTGAGGGGAGATATCTCCACGGGGTGGTCCATGACGAAGGTGGGCTGGATCAGCTTGTCCTCGCAGAACTCCTCGAAGAACAGGTTGAGTATATCGCCCTTCTGGTGGCGGGCCTCGTACTGGACATTATGCTCATCGGCTACCTTCTTCGCCGTCTCGGTGTCAGGTATCTCATCAAAGTCGACGCCGGAATATTTCTTCACGGCCTCGATCATGGTGAGGCGCTCAAAGGGCTTGCCGAGGTCAAGGAGCTTGTCCCCGTAGATGATGGAAGTCGTGCCGCAGACAGTCTGCGCGAGATAGCGGAACATGTCCTCGGTCAGGTCCATCATGCCGTGGTAGTCGGTGTATGCCTGGTACAGCTCCATGAGCGTGAACTCGGGGTTATGACGGGCGTCAAGCCCCTCGTTGCGAAAGACCCTGCCGATCTCGTAGACCTTCTCAAGCCCGCCGACGATAAGGCGCTTTAAGTACAGTTCGAGGGAGATACGCAGACGCACATCCTCGTCAAGGGCGTTATAGTGCGTCTCAAACGGGCGCGCGGCGGCGCCGCCGGCGTTCGACACGAGCATGGGGGTCTCGACCTCCATGAAGCCCTTGTCGTCAAGATATCGGCGGATGGCGCTGATAATGCGCGAGCGCTTGATAAAGGTTTCCTTCACGTCGGCGTTCATGATGAGGTCGGTGTATCTCTGGCGATAGCGAGTATCGACGTTGGTAAGGCCGTGATACTTCTCCGGCAGGGGCTGGAGGCTCTTTGAAAGGAGCGTTATCTCGCAGACATGGACGGAGACCTCGCCGGTCTTGGTGCGGAAGACATTGCCCTTTATGCCGACAATGTCGCCGATATCGAACTTTTTGAAGTCCTTATACGCTTCCTCGCCCACAAAGTCGCGCGCGACATAGGCCTGAATATTGCCCTTGAGGTCCTGAATGTTGCAGAAGGACGCCTTGCCCATTATGCGCTTGGACATGAGGCGGCCGGCGATGGAGACACGCTTGCCCTCCAGCTCGTCAAAGCTGTCCTTTATGTCCGACGTGTGGTGGGTCGCGTCATATTTTGTTATAAGGAAAGGGTCCTTCCCTGCCGCCTGAAGCTCGCTGAGCTTGTCGCGGCGTATCTGCAGGATCTCGGAAAGATCCTGAGTCTGCTGAGAGCTTATATTCTCGCCCATATGCTACCCCTCTATTTTACTTATTTTCCACAGAGATTATCTTGAACATCAGATCGCCTGCCGGGGCGTTGATGATAACGGTCTCGCCCGCCTTGTGCGCGCGCAGACCGCGGCCCACGGGGGAGTCGTCGGAGATTCGGCCCTCTCTCGGGTTCGCTTCCTGAGAGCCGACGATCTCATAGGTCTCCTCAAAGTTCTCTTCAATATCACGTACCCGGACAATGCTGCCGAGAGTGACTGCGTCCTTGGGCGTGTCGACCTCGATATTCTCAACGATCTCGGCATTCTCGACCAGAGCCTTGAGCTCGGCTATCTTGGAATAGAGCTTGCCCTGCTCGGTCTTGGCCTCGTCGTACTCGCTGTTTTCGGAAAGGTCTCCGTAGCTTCTCGCCTCTTTGATAAGCTCGGCCACTCTCTTCTCCTCGACCGTTTCGAGGAACTCAAGCTCCTTCTTTATCTCTTCAAGGCGCTCACGACTCATTTTGAATCTGTTGGAATTGGTCATAACGATCTCCCTTTCAAATAGCTTTTCACCGTCTGGTGATATATTATAATGACGGCTGTGTCTTGTCAACTCAAAAGTCTGAGCGCTGCCATGAGCTGCTCGTCGCTGGAGGTACTGGCCGAGCCGTCGGTGATACCGGTGGTGCCGTCAGTGGTGCCGACGGTGGAGGCGTCGGAGTTATAGACTATGCTGTCGGGAACGACGCCGGTGCGGCTGATGTCCGTACCCTTGGCCGTGAGGTACCTGCGCGTGGACAGGCGCACGGCGCTGCCGTCGGAGAGTTCGATGGTCTGCTGGGTGCGGGTCTTGCCCTGGGTCGTCTCGCCCATGATGGTCGCCCAGCCCTGCTCCTGCATTACGGCCGCGAACACCTCGGCCTCGCTGTACGTCCCCGTGTTCACGAGAACGACGGTGGGGAGGTTCAGGCACACGCTGTCGGACTTGACCATGTCTTTCTTGCCGTCCTTGCCGACGGTGCAGAAGAGGTCGCAGTTCGGGAGCAGGTAGTCGAGCAGGACGGTGGCCTCGCTCGCAAGACCGCCGGCGTTGCCGCGCAGATCGATGACGAGGGCGGTCGCACCCTGGTCGAGGAGGCTTTCAATAGCGTCCACGGCGTCCTGACCGCTCCCCGCTTCAAAATTGTCTATTTTGACATAACCGGCCTCGGTCTTTTCAAGACGGGAAAACACGGGGCTTACATAGGTATAGCTGCAGTCCACGTTCAAAAGCTCCTTCGAGCCGAGTACCCCGATCGTAAATTTGGTATTGAGGCGGGAACGGATGAGCGTTCTCACATCGTCGCTGTCGAGACCGGTGACGTCAATGCCGTCAACGGAGGTGATGACCATTCCGGCGGTCAGGCCCGCGTTCGCGGCGGGCGCGCCGAGACTGACCGAGACGACCTGAAAGCCGCCGCTGTTTTCATCCTTGATTATTGACATGCCGATGTCGGCGTATTCATTGGACGAATAGAGCTGGTAGGTCTTGTACTCGTCGGCCGTCATGTAGTAGCTCCACTTGTCGCCGAGGCCGTTCACCATGGCGGCGGAGGCGGAGTTTGCGAGGCTGCCTCTGTCCACATCGTCGATAAAGTTGTCGTCCAGGACGTCCTTCATCTCGATATAGCGCATGGCCTCGTCATAGTCGGACTTACCGCCGACCTGATTTATGAGCTTTGAGTATGTGATCCCCACGGCGCTCCCGGTAAAGACGATGAGCGCGAGCAGGACATACTTGAGCTTAATGCGCAGATTGAACAGATTCAGTATTATATTTACGACGGCGTTCATGAGCCGGCTGAATAATTTTCCCATGTTTTTCCTCCAGCAAAGGTCCTATTTTTACGCGCACTGCCGGACAGTCTTTTTCTGACTGTCCGGCCGGATAGCTATATTGGTTTTTGCCCGGTATCAGGCGTCGGGAGCGTAGGTAAAGCCGCCGGAGAAGAAGTCCTCCGGGTTGAGCTTGTCGTTCCCGCTGCGTATCTCGAAATGCAGGTGCGGACCGGTGGAGTTGCCGGTGCTGCCCACATAACCGATGACATCACCCTGAGAAACGGCCTGTCCCTCATAGACGGCGATGGACGAGAGATGTCCGTAAAGAGTATAGTAGCCGTTGCCGTGGTTTATCATGACGCAGTTGCCGTAGCCGCCGTTCTCGCCGGCAAGGGAGACTGTCCCACCGTCGGCCGCGACGACCGTCGCCCCGTACTGCGCGCCGATATCCGTACCGGCGTGGTTCTTGTAAACGCCCGTTATGGGGTGCGTTCTCGGCCCCTGACGGCTGGTTATGTAGTAGCAGGAGGGACACGGCCAGATAAAGTAGCCGTTGCCGACGACGGAGCTTCCGCCGCTGCCGCCGTTCGAGCCGCCGTTGGCGGCCTCCGCCGCGCGGCGCTCCTCCTCGAGCTGCGCTATCAGGGCGTAGATATTCGATTCGGCCTCCTGCTGAGCCTGTTCAAGCTCAGCAAGCTCCTTCTGGTGGTTCTCAAGGTCGGCGGTGATCTCCTCAAGCAGCTTCGACGCCTCGTCAAGCTCGACGAGCAGCTCCTCCTGCTCCTTGCGGAGGTCCTCCTGCCGTGCCTCAAACTCAGCCTTTACCTCTTCGTACTTCGCCTTTACCTCCTCGCGGTGTTCGCGCGCCGCGATATACTCGTCCTCAAGCTCTCTGTCGCTCTCCATGATCTCGCTGATGTCGTCGATACTCGTAAGGAGCTGGGCAAGATTGTCGGACTTGAGGATAAGAGAGAGGATGTTATAGCTGCCGTTCTCCTCCATCGCACGGACGCGGGAACGGTAGCGCTCAAGCTGCTCCTCCTCGAGTGCGGTGGCCTCCTCGAGCTTGACGGCCTCTTCCTCGATCATGGCGTCATAGAGCTTTATCTGCTGTTCGTTGAGTTCTATCTGCTGGCGGGTCAGCTCGTTGCGCTGATCGAGAGCGTTCTTTCGTTCGAGTATGCCCGCCTGCTCCTCCTCCAGCTTGTCCACGACTGCCTGCTTCTCGGCACGCTGGGCGCTGATGGCGTCGCGTTCCTTTTTCAGCGCCTCTATCTCGTCCGTCGTGACGGCGTAGGAGCGCACGGGCACGAACTGCATGAAAGCGCAGAACACCGCGGCCAGTGCGAGCGAGAGCGCTAATATTCTCTTTCTGACGGTTTTTCTCATATATTCACCCTGTTTTCAGTTTCATGAGGTCCTTCGCCGGAGCTTCGGGACTTCATTTAGTCTGCCGCACCCGGTTCCAGCTCGTAGCCGCTGAAATAAGGCAGGGGGTCTATCTGTGTGCCGTTCTGTATCACCTCAAAATGGCAGTGGGTGCCGTAGGAGTTGCCGGTATTGCCGAGATACCCGATGGTATCGCCCTGGCTGACAGAGCTGCCGTTCGAGACGGCAAAGCCCGACATATGTCCGTAGAGCGTCATGTACCCGTTGCCGTGGTCGATGATGACGCAGTTGCCGTAGCCGCCGTAATAGCTCGCTAGGATGACGGTTCCGCTGTCTGCGGCGACGATGGGATAGCCGTCCTGACCGTAGCCGTCGATATCTATACCGGTATGCTGTCTGCCCCAGCGGTATTTGAAGGTACTGCTGATACGGTAGGAGCTGGGTACGGGCCAGCAAAACGAGCCTGTGCCGGTCGCGCCGCCGTTATCGTAATTCCCGTCGTCGGAGCCGCCGTCCCCGGAGCCGGTATCTCCGGAGTCGCCGTCCGTGTAGGAGCCGCCCTTGGTATTTTCGGCACGCTTTGCCTCGTAATCTCTGATGAAGGCCGCAATGCTGGCCGCCGCCGCGGCCTCGGCCTCCTCGGCCTTGCGCTTTTCCTCCTCGGCGGCTTCGATGGCCTCGGCAAGCTGCTTGAGAAGCTCCTCGCTCTCGGCTATCTGCTCCTCGAGCTTTTTCTGCGCCTCCTCAAGGTCGGCCTGCTTTTCCTCGACCTCGGTCTTATAGGTCTCGTATTCCTGCTTCACGGCCTCGGTCTCGAGCCTTGCCTCCTCATAGCGCTCGGCAAGGATACGGTCGCTCTCCATGATGTCGCCGAAGTCGTCGATGGCGGCGAGAAGCTCGCTGTAGCTGTCGGAGTTGAGGATGAGGCTGAGAATATTATAGCCTCCGTTTTCCTCCATGGCGCGGACTCTTGTGCGGTACTTTTCGAGCTGCTTTGCCTCCTTGGACTTTGCGGCTTCTAGCTCCTGCGCCTTCTGCTCGATCATTTTGTTGTAAAGCTCAAGCTCTTTTCCGATTATATCAAGCTCCTGCAGGGCGCACTCATTGCGCTCCTCAAGCGCCATTTTCTGGTCGATGACCGCGGATTCCTCTTCTCTGAGGGTCTTGAGCTTAGCGTTCACGTCGCTTATCTGGCTGGAGATGGCGTTGCGCGCCTCCTGAAGGGTGCTGAGCGCGCGGTCATAGTCCTCGTCGGCATAGGCTATCGCGGGGATAACGCTGACCACGAGAGACAGCAGCATAAGCACCGCCATGACGACGGCAATGGCCGAAACGATTTTTTTCCTGTTTTTCATAAGTATCAAACCTTGAGATAGTTGCGGATCGCGTTGACGCCGCCGAAGGTGCCAACGAGAACGCCCACTCCCATGAATGCTATAAAGACGTACTGTGCCACATTGTTGAAGGGGATGACGTTGAGAAGGCTGCCGGTGAGGCTGGTGACGAGCTTGCCGGTGATAAGCTCATATATGCCCCACTGCGCCAAAAACGCAAGCCCACCGCCCAGAATACCGAGGACAAGACCCTCGATGATAAAGGGCATACGGATAAAGCCGTTGTTCGCGCCGACCATCTTCATTATCGCGATCTCCTCGCGGCGGCTGAAGGTGGCGAGCTTGATGGTGTTGGACATGATGAAGAAGGAGACGAAAACGAGTATCGCGATAAGTACAAGGGAGATGATGCTGACTATGTTGCGGATGGTAACAAAGGACTTCGCGTACTCAAGATGAGCGTTGACCTTGGCCACGCCGGGGGTCGCCTCAAGGTCGGCCTTGGACTGTGCCATGAGGGCGATGTCGGTGAGGTGTACAACGCAGCGATGGCGGAAAACGGTCTCGTCTATGCCCTCGCGGAAGGAGGAGTCGTACTTGTTCATGAAGCTCTCCATCGCGTCCTCGCGGGTGACAAAGTCAACGGAGCTGACGTTGTCTATCCTGCGTATGGCCTCGCAGACGTTCTTTGCCTCGTCCTCGCTGAGCTTTTCGTCGACGAAAACGACGATCTCGTTCTGATCCTCAAGATCCTTGATGAGCGCGTCGATATTGAGCGAGAGGAGAGAGACGCTGCCCATGATGATAAGGCAGGCCATGATTATCGTAACGGAAGCGAAGGACATGAAGGCATGTGTGCCTATACTGCGGAAGCCCTCGCGGAAGAGGTAGCCTATTCTGTTTAGTCTCATCACTGCACCTCCTCACAGCCGTAGTAGCCGTCCATGCCGTCGCTGATCATGTGGCCGCCGTCGATGGTGATGACGCGCTTGGAGAAGGCGTTGACCAACTCCTTCTCATGGGTGACGACCATGATGGTGGTACCCATCTCGTTGATCTTTTCAAAGAGCAGCATGAGCTCGAGGCTGCGCACAGGGTCAAGGTTGCCGGTAGGCTCGTCCGCGACGATCATGCGCGGGCTGTTCACCAGGGCGCGGGCGATGGCCACACGCTGCTGCTCGCCGCCGGAAAGCTCGGTCGGCAGGCGCTTCTCGCGGCCGCCGAGGCCCACCAGATCAAGAACGTAGGGGACGCGCTTGCGTATCTCCTTGGAGGAGGCGCCGACGACACGCATGGCGAAGGCCACGTTGTCATAGACGTTCATGTTCTCGATAAGGCGGTAATCCTGGAATATGACGCCCAGTGTCCTTCTCATCTTGGGAAGCTTGCGGCGCTTGATCTTCATCATGTCGAAATCGTTGACGATGACGTTGCCCTCGGTGGCGCGGATCTCGCCGGTGATGAGCTTCATGAGAGTGGTCTTGCCTGAGCCGGAGGGGCCGACCAGAAAGACGAACTCACCCTCGTTTATCGTCAGGTCTATACCGTCGAGCGCCACTGTCCCGACGCTCTCGTACACGACTCTGACATCGTTCATTTGAACCATAATCTATCCTCCAGAAATACGGATTTTTCTCGCTGTGCGCGTATATCAGTACTTGTTGTTGCCGAGGGAATCGAGATACATCTTCACCATCATCGCCACCTTGAAAACGATGGCGTGGTCAAACTCACGCAGGTCGAGGCCGGTGAGCTTCTTGATCTTCTCGAGACGGTAGACCAGCGTGTTGCGGTGGACGTACAGCTTGCGTGAGGTCTCGGAGACGTTGAGGTTGTTCTCGAAGAACTTGTTGATGGTCTCGAGCGTGTCCTCGTCGAGCGTTTCGAGAGGGTTCTTCTTGAACACCTCGTTGAGGAACATCTCGCAAAGGGTGGTGGGGAGCTGATAGATGATACGTCCCAGACCGAGATTCTCGTAGTTTATAATGCTCTTGTCGCTCTCGAACACGCGGCCGACGTCGATGGCCACCTGAGATTCCTTGTACCTGTCGGCAAGCTCGCGCAGATGGCGCGCAACGGTGCTTATGCCGATAACGCAGCCTATGCCCAGCTCCTCGCGCAGGGTCGTCTCGACGCCGCGGGCGGTCTTGAACGCCTCGTCATGGTATTCGGCGGAGGCAAGAGTCTTGACGATGACGATGTCGCTCTCGTTCATGCTCAGGACGAAATCACGCTGCTTCTCGGGGAAGAGGCGCTGGATGGCCTCGACGGCGGCGACGTCGGAATTTTCGGTCTGACGCACCAGCAGGACGATACGCGGCTCGTCGGTTATGAAATGAAGCTCCTTGGCGCGTACATATACGTCGCCCGGGAGGATGTTGTCGGAAATGATGTTTTTGACGAAGGCGGCCTTATTGTGCTTTTCCTCGTAATTGTTCTTCGCCTCGTTGAAGGCGACGGCCACGATGGCGCAGATGGTTTTTGCGAAGGAGTCGCTGCCCTCGACAAAGGCGGTGTAGCCATACTTCGCGCTGCCGGAGGACAGCGGGCAGAAGGTTCTTACCGGTGTGGTGACCTCCTGAGTCATATTTTCAAAGTCGTAAATGTGGAAGTCATCGAGCCTTGAGCCGATCATTGCAAGCTCGCTGCTCGCGACGACGAAGCCCTGCTCGTCCACAACGCCGATAGTCCTGTCGATCGAGTCTTTCATCTGGATGATAACATTCTGAAAAATCCTGCTGGACATAAACCTTCCTCCCGTTCGTTGTGCCGGATCACTGTATGATGTATTTATGCACAACACCCTCTAAGGAACATAATAACTCAAGCTCTTGTAATTTTCAATAGAAAACGTCATGTTATTTTGTGAACTTTTATGAGTTTGTGTCCTTAACGCTCAAAAAAGGCCCGGCTTTTTTGGCGGATTTTTCACTTTTTGCCAACAGCGGCATTTATCGTCCCGCCGCCTCCGAACACTTTCATCGCTTCGCTTTGTGCAAGTTCACGATACTCCCCGGGAGCAAGCGTACCGTCGAGCGAGAGCGCCCCGACAGAGAGGCGCCGAAGCTCCAGAACGGGCTTTCCGCGTGAGGCGAGCATGCGTCTTACCTGATGATACTTGCCCTCCATCACCGTCACGAGGCAGCGGCCCTCCCCCGTCCGCTCAAGAACGGCGGGAAGGCAGTGCGTACCGTCCCTGAGGACGATCCCCTCGGCAAAGGCGGACACGTCAGCCTCCGTAACGTCACCGTCCACCCTTGCATAATATATTTTTTCGACCTCGTATCTCGGCGAAATCACCCGATGGGCGAACACGCCGTCGTCGGTCAGCAGCAGAAGCCCGCTCGTATCCTTATCGAGCCTGCCCACGGGGAACAGCCCCATGCGGCGCTCCTCGGGGGTCATGAGGTCGAGGACCGTTTTCTGCTTTTTGTCCTCTGTCGCTGTCAGGACGCCGGCCGGCTTATCCATCATATAATAACGGTATCTCCTGTAGCTGAGCGCCTCTCCGTCGAGCGCGACGGCATTCTCCTCCGGGTCTATCTTCGCTTCCGGCTGGGAAACGGCCGCGCCGTCCACGGTGACTCGCCCGGCTCTGATGATATCCTTCAGCTCTTTTCGGCTCGCGATACCCATATCCGACAGAAATTTATCCAGTCTCATACGCGGCATGATACATACCTCCGGCGCGTTTTTCTTATTATATCATACTTCCGCCTCCTTTTGAATAGCCTGTTCATGAGGTGAGGGAAAATGCTTGGAAAGAGTTCCGCATTCACGAGAAAAAAAGCCGTCACATGGGTGGTCGCCGCCGCGGCGGTCATCATACTGGTGATCATACTGCGATGGGTCTCCGCGCAGAGTACGGATGCTTCGACGACGGAGGGTCGGGAAAAGTTCCTCAACTCGCTCGGCTGGGAAATAGACGTCAGCACGGAGGAGTACCGCACAGTCCTAATACCCGAGAAGTTCACGGGGGTCCTCGAGAGCTACGCGAAAATGCAGACCGAGCAGGGCTATGAGCTTCAGAAATACTGCGGAAAAAGCTGCGGGCAGTACACCTACACGGTGACGAATTACCCCAACTGCGAGGACACGGTCCTTGTGACGCTCTACGTCTGCGGCAGGGAGGTCATAGCCGGAGACATACACACGACGTCGCTCGACGGCTTTATGCACGGGCTGAAAATGAAAAAGCCGTGATCCCCCGCCGCTCCGTCCGCGCCCGGCCCTTGTCGGTCGGGCGTTTTTTATGTGGTGGACTTTTCGGCGGCTTTCTGCTATACTCCGAGTCGTACAGATATGAATTTGCGATACGGAGGTAATCAGCATGCGCTTCAAGGATGTTTTGGCCAAAACGATAAGAGTGATATCGGTCCCGCCGGTCATGGTCACATCGCTCATTCTTATCCTTGCCTTTAACAAGGACGGGATCTTCAGAAGCACCTCCGAGGTCGTCATTTCGATACTTTTGCTCGGCTTTGTGCCTGTTCTCGCCTACGGGCTGCAGAAAATACTTCCCGGGTACAAGGGCCAGGGCAGAAAGGGTCAGCGAAAGCTCGCCTTTATCACGAGCATAATCGGCTACACCTGCGCGCTCATCTGGGCGTTCGCGGCGGGCGTGAACATCTCGCTGCTCTTCATCTGCTCGACTTACTTTTTCTCCGTCGTGCTGCTGACCGTATGCAACAAGGGCTTCCATTACCGGGCGAGCGGACACGCGTGCAGCTTCACGGGGCCGCTGGTGCTGCTGGTTTATTTCTTCGGTCTTAAGATCCTTGTCCCGTGTCTTGTTATCGCGGGGCTGATCGTCTGGTCCTCGATATACCTCAAGCGGCACACGCTCAAGGAGCTTGTGGGCGGGATGGTCTCGTGCCTGCTGGCGTTCGGTCTGTCGATGATACTGACGTCGTTTCTCTGATACTCCGCTCCCCGGCGCATAAAACAGCCCCGGCCTGCAGCATACAGGCCGGGGCTGTTTTTCAATTTTCATTCAAATCAGACGTACTGCTTGCGCGGCATCCTGTCATAATGCCGGAGCAGGATAGGCTCCACGAATTTGGACATGAATTTCATGTCGAGGTTGAATATGTAGATTACAAAGGTCAGCACAAACGCGCCAACGGCGCCGAGTACGGCGTACAGGAATATCTTCAGGGCTTTAGTCATATCATTTCTCCTTTACCATGCGTTCTCGTCGGGCAGAAATTCAATGGAGGGGTCGAGCGGCTCCTCGCGCATGACGGTGCGCATATAGTTGCTGAACTGGTCGCGTATCGCCTGCCTTGTGTATACGCGCGGGTCGCACAGGTCGTGCGTTACCCACACGAGGTGTATGCCGCGCTCGCGCGCCTGCTCCTCGAACTGGCCGTGCATGCCGACCAGCGCCTTGCAGGACATATGCTCCCACATCATAACCATATCGGCATGCATTCTCTCGCAGAACTCCCACAGCTCGTCGACAAGCACCTTGTAGCCGCCGTGAGTGCGGTTTCGCATTATCATGTTCTCGTTGAGCCACGCCATGTCGTAATATGCCCGCTCGCGGTTCTCGGGGGTGTCCTCCTCGGCTATCTCCTGATCTATGACCATGGAGAGCATATCCGTCAGCGGCACGACGCCCCAGCAGTGTATCATCCAGTTGAGCATGTCGATGGTGTACTGCGGCTGCACGCCCCAGACGATACAGCGGTGGCGGTACTCGGGAGCCATCATGGTCCTGTTCTCGTAGCCCTGCCGGACGAGCTTCATTATCTTGTCGTCGATGGGCGGGAACAGCGCCGAGCGGCCGCAGTTTCCCATATAGTTAGTGTCGTTATAGAGCGAAAAGACACAGCCGACGAACTGCGGGTACGGCGTGGAGTTGATCTCCAGCCACTCCCAGCGGTTGCGTGTGGTCTGGTTGACGCGCTTTGCACACTCGAAGTACGCGTCCCAGTTCCACTTTGCCCCGGTCTTTTCCTCTATCCACTTTATGGTATCCTTCATGTCCTGCGCGGCATAATCCTGTACGTCGGCCTCCTTATGGCGCATGGGGGCGACGAGCTGGTGCGTGGGGATACCGTATTCGCGCTCGAGGCGCTTGGCGATGATACCGTTGCCCATGAGAGAGCCGTCGCAGGTAGTGTTGACCTGCACGGCGCACCTGCCGAGGACGGCGAAGTCGTCGTCGATGGATATGCCGGCCTCTGCCTCGGGCATGGGGCAGACGTCGCCGGGTATGCCGTGCTCCTGCGCCACGTCGAGATAGTGGGTGGTGGAATACTGGTTGAGGAGGTTGGCGGAGAACATGGTGGGTATCTCGCGGAGGATGGCCTTGAGGTCGGGAAAGCCCATCATGAATGCCGTCATGGCGTTCTCGTCGGTGAGGACGCACCTGTCGGAAAACTTTTTGTCGTTGCCGGTGCGTCTGTCGCCGCGCAAGGTATCTCTTATGCAGGTGGCGACGTCCTTGACGACGAAGTCCATGGCGGTGTGGGTAATGCGAAGCGGCTCGTCGCGCAGCCCCATCGTGAACTTGTCGAGCATATGGGGGACGGCAAGATAATTCGCCATCCAGCGGTAGCGGAACATTCCCTTCGCGCAGCCGCGGCTGGTGGTGACACGGAACATTATGCTCCACAGATACAGCCAGCGGGTGTAGTCGTAGAGCGTATCCCTGAGTCCGCGCCACTCGCGGCGTTTGCGGACCTTTTCGCCGTTAAAGAGGACTCCCAGCTCCTTATCGCCGGGTCTGAGCCTGTCGTTTTTGACCAGCGCCATTACTTGTCGCCTCCCTGTATTCTCTTGATCTCAATGCTCTCGACAAAGGCTTGTATGCGGGTGCGCACCTGACCGATGGAGGAACTGACATTGTAGGGTCTGTCCAGACTGAGGACGGGGAAGCCGTAGTCGTCGTGCAGCATCGTCGTCCCCATGAGCCGCTCATACGCCCACGGATCGCAGAATTTGACCTGCTGGTAGACTATGCCGTCGGCCCCGTACTCCTTCGCTATGTCGTTGACGTACTGCTTGCGGCCGTAGACCTTTTCCATGTTCATCGTGCGGGGACACTGACCGCGCATGACGTAGGCACGGCAGACCTGAGTGAGTGCGTCCTCATCGTCGCGCAGCTCGATCGGGTCGCGCCCCGGCATGGAACCGAAGCAGAAGCGGTCGGCGCAGACATACGCCCCGGTCTCCTCGAGGAGCTTTATGAAGGCGCTGTCGTCTATCTCGGAGCCGACGAGGGCTATACGCGCGCGGTAGGGCTTTATGTCGGGCTCACGGCTCCGTATCTCCTCGAGCGTCTCCTCAAGCTTGTCGATGATAAGGTACTTGGGACACATATATGTAGCGAGGGTGAGGACGTGGAACTCGTAGCCCGTCACGCGCGGGCGTTCATCCTTGCGAAATTCGCCGATCTCGCGGATGACGCGGCAGACGCGGTTATGCTCCCTGACAGCCTCGCGGATGGCGGCGTCGGAAACGTCAACGCCGTATTTTTCGTGCAGCGGCCTGAGAATGTGGTTTTTGCACTGGAGGACAAGGAGGTTCACGCCGTTCTCGTCGGCCTTGAGCGGGATCTCCATATACTCGTGGAAGAACTTGTCGTTGCCCTTCCCCATGGTCTTGAGCAGTTCCATGTTCTCGACGCAGCGATTAATCATCGTGCAGCCGTCCGGCGCGATAACGCAGTCGGCAAAGTTGAAGCCGCCCTCGATCGCGCGCTCGAGCAGCGCACGGCTCGTCTCGCAGAGAAAGCTCGTCATGTAGTAGGTCGCGATGTCCATCGAGCCGGTGTTGGGCGCGGACAGACGAATGGAGAATGCGCCGCCGACATTGAAAAGAGGCTCCGGAGTGTTCTCGCACACGAACGCGCAGCAGACCTTCCCCTCCTCCTTTGCCTTGGTGATGAGATCGTTATTTGAGGTGCGAAGCAGATCTTCAAAGTATTGGAGATATTTCAAATCTCGCATAATGTACTCCCCCCGTTCTTTTTACTTTCGCCCACTGGGGGCGGACGTCCGTAACAGATCGTTAATATTTTATCTCTTTCGGCATTTTAAGTCAACTCGTTTATACATATCGTTGGCTTTATTACAGCGTATTCTCATAATATGTATAAATTCTATGCCTGAAAATGTACAATATGCCTAATACTTTTCTGTCGAAAATCGTATTCGGGGGAGGCCTTATATATTATGTAAACCTAACTGGCAGCAAAATACCGGCCGGATGACTCCGGCCGGTAAATGTCCAAATGATTTCATTGTGCGTTTTCGCCAGTTTTGAAGAAGTTTATCACGCCTTCGTTGTTCATATCGGTGATGATGGCGGCCATTATAGGCAGTCCGAAAAGCCCCAGCGCGCCGAAGAGCTTCGTCCCGACGAACATGCAGACGAGCGTAACGATGGGGCGCAGTCCGACATGCTTGCCGACGAGCTTCGGCTCGATTATCTGGCGGGCGATGACCACGACGAGGTAGAGGACGAAAAGCCCTATGCCCTTCCCGGTGTTGCCCGCGAAAAGGGTCCACGCCGACCACGGCAGCAGCACCATGCCCGAGCCGACTATCGGGAAGGCGTCGAACACCGCGATCAGCACGCCGATCAGCAGCGCGTTCTTCTGCCCGACGATGAGCAGCCCGACGGTTATCTCCGCCGCGGTGATAAGAAAGATGTAGAAATACGATCTCACGAACTCCCAGACGATACCGATGAAGGAGTCCTTTATCTCGATCACCATCTTAAGGGGCTTTGCCGGGAGATTGCGGCCGAGGAAAGCGGATATCGCGTCAAAGTCGATGGCGATGAACACCGTCGCGATAAGGCAGATGAGCGAATTGAGGAGCATGGTGGGGAGGCTTCCCGCGAGAGAGGATACCCACACGAGTACCTTCGCGGAGAAGTCCGTCACCTTCGCGCCCACGGTACTCAGGACGTTCGGCACCGCGTTGCGCACGGTCTCAAGCACCGAGTCGTCCACGCTCGCCGCCCACTGCTCGAGCTTCTCCAGCCCCAGCTCTATGCCCGGCTGGATGGTGCCGGAATAAAAGGCCGGGAGCTGCCGGACGATGTCCGTACCCGTGTTGACAAGGCGGAAGCAGATTAGCGTGACTATTCCGATTATCACGACGAACAGCAGCACCACGCTGAACACCGCCGCGAAATTATGATTAAGATGAAACACCCGCTTCACCTCGTGCGTTTCGCCGTTTTCGTCCCTGACGGTCTTTGTCTCGCGGCTGAGTATCCTTGCCAGCGGACGGGAGAGCGCGGCAAAGATGAGCGCGAGGAAAAACGGCATCACGAGATTTATGAGATATTTGAATACAAAATAGACTATCGCGATTATGACTGCCCAGAATGCGATGTTGGTTAGGAAGCGGCTCCGGGCAGCCTGTTTTTCGTTGGTGTCCATGCTTGACCGACCTTTCTCTTATATCGCGGCGATCTTTGCCCTTCCTCCGACGAGGAGGACGAGCAGCGCGAAGAGCGCGCCGAAGACAGCCGCGTAGGTCTGTCCCCAGCCCATAAAGAGGCCGACGCACTCCGCGCCCACGGCGCAGGCAAGGCTGAGTATCGCAAACACGCGGAGCGCGGGGTAGGTGCGCATGCGCTCAAAGGCTGCGGGCAGGGTAAGTATCCCGAAGATCCCGGCTGCGATACAAAGTATGCTTATCCCGAGGCGTCCCGCGAACTCCCGCTCAAGCTCCTTCTCCATGGAGTCGCGGACGGCCTGCGCTGCGGCGGCGACATCCTCGCCCGCCTCGGTGCGGGTCTTTATATCCGGATAGAGGACGAGCGCCGTCCTCGCGGCCTTCTGCCGCGCGGTAAGATCGTTGTATTCGTCAACGGTCCTGTCGACCTCGCTGAGCTTGTTATAATCCTTTATGAGCTGTTCCTTTTCGTTTTTCAGGCGCTCCTCGGTATCTGCAAGGCCGGCCTTGGTCTGCTGGAGCTTATACCACGCGGTGCCGATCTCGGTCTCTCCGGCCTTAAGCGTCTCGGCGGCCTGATCCATCATGGCCTTTGCCTTGATGAGCATGACGAGCTTGTCGTACAGTCCGAGAAGCTCCTCGAGCTTTGCGTTGGCCTCGTCATAAAGCCTGCGCGCGTCGTCGAGACCCTGCTGCACCTCGTCGAGCGTGACCTTTACGTCCTCAAGCTTGCCGTCGGCGTCCTCGATACGCTTCACGATCTCCGCGATGGCAGCCCTTATCTCCTCAAGCTTTTCGCCGTTTTCCTCAAGAGAGGCGGCTATCTCCTCGACGGTCTTGCCCGTCAGCTCATAGACGCGCCTTTCAAGCTCGTCGTACAGCTCGTCGGGGCTAAGCTCTCCCTCGGCCTCGAGTTCGGCTCTCACGGAATCGACGAGCGCCATGTCCGCTCCGGCGTCAGCATACGCCGCCTCAAGCTCCTGCTCGCGCAGCTCAAGCTCCGCCTTTTCTTTAAGAAGCTCCTCTATCATGTCCTTCAGCTCGCCGAGCGTTATCTCGTCCACGCCCTGCTCACGCAGTTCGTCGAGCTTGGACTGCATTTCGTCAAAGCTCCCCTTGTATTTCTCGACCTCGGAGCGAGTCTGCTCGATAAGCGCTCCCAGCTCCGCGAGCTGTTCCTCGCTGGGCAGCTCGTCGAGCAGGAAAGCGTAGTCGCCGAGCTGTTCGTTCAGCTCTCTGACTCCCGCGTAATACTGCTCCCAGCCGACCTGAATGGCATATGCCGCCTCGTCAAGGGCAAGGCTGCCCATGGCGGTGCCGCCCTTTGTGGCGGTATATTCAGCGACGTCCGCCCTGTGCTTGGAGTTGTCGCTGTCGTATTTGTCCCGGCGCTCGGTCTGCTCCTCGGAGACCTCGCCGTAATCCACGGGGCTTGAATCAAGCTCAGCGCTGAGCTTTATGTAGTTCTCGGTCTTTTCCGCAAGATTCTGCGCCGCCTCACGGCTCCTGTCCCGGTTTTCGACGGCCCCGGATATCCTCACCGCGCCAAAGCTGATCATTACAAGGCACATGACCGCAAGCGCCGCGCTCATTACTTTAGTCAAAGCCGGATGCTTCAATCCGCATTCCTCCGCATAAATTTTCTAAGCGTATTATAGCATGTAATTTGTGAAGAAACTGTATATATTTTTAAACGTTTTCTTTATTTTTCCTGAAAGTGGGAGTATAGTATCCGCAAAAGCTGTCATTATTGAGAGGTATATCCATGCAACTTTCGTTCGCGCCCATGGAGGGCGTTACAGGCTGTATTTTCCGCAGCGTCCATGCGAGGATGTTCGGCGGGGCGGACAGGTACTATTCTCCCTTTATAGCGCCCGACGGCTCCGGGATCTTCAAGGCCGGGAGCCTCCGCGACGTTCTCCCTGAAAATAACCGCGGCATCACTCTCATCCCGCAGATACTCGCCAACCGCAGCGAGGCGTTCCTTGCCGCGGCGCGGCGGCTCGCGGAGCTTGGGTACGAGGAGGTCGATCTGAACGTCGGCTGTCCCTCCGGAACCGTGGTGGCAAAGCACAAGGGTTCGGGAATGCTGGCGGATCTGCGCTCTCTGGACGATTTTCTTGCGGACGTGTTCGCACTCTCCCCGGTACGCGTCTCGGTCAAAACGCGCATGGGTCTCGCCTCCACGGAGGAGTTCGGTGAGATACTCGGGATATACAACAAATATCCCATCTGCGAGCTTATCATCCACGCCCGCGACAGGGCCGGCATGTACAAAAGCGCGCCGGATATCCCCGCCTTTGCCGCCGCGTACGGAAAGAGCCGCGCCCCGGTGACATACAACGGCGATATCTTCACGCCGGCGGACGTGGAGCGTGTCCGCGCGGCCGTTCCGGAGCTTTCGAGCTTTATGCTCGGGAGAGGACCTTCGGCGAACCCGGCGCTCTTCCGGCAGCTTCGCGGCGGGCGCGCGCTCGAGAAGGAGGAGCTGCGTGAATTTCACGACACGCTGGTCGCGGAGACGCTCGCCTCCGGACTTTCGGAGAACTTCACGGTCTCTCGGATGAAGGAGCTGTGGTTCTACATGAGCTGCCTTTTCCCCGACGGGAAGAGGGCCGTGCGCGAGATAAACAAGGCCCGCTCCATGATCGACTACCGCGCCGCAGTCGGCACTCTTTTCTCAAGCGGTGGCTTTGACGGCTCGCTGGGCTTTCACGGATAAAAAGGGGCGGCAGCCCCGATATATAAGACGCAAAAGAGGCATGACCATTGTCATACCTCTTTTTATTTCTTTTTCGCATACGAGCGGCATATCGCTCGTCACGGCACCATCCTTGTTCAGGCTGCCCGATATTCGAGCGCGGTTTCACCCCTCCGACCTTCTGATATGTTCCCTGATCTGGGTCTCAAATTTTTGGCAGTAGGCATAGCTGCTCTTCATAAAATCCTTTATCGGGAGGTTAGTATACATGGCGTCAAGCGTATCGAGGATCGGTTCGCCGTCGATCGTCATATCAAAGAAATACGGATAAACGCAGCCGCCGTTCTCCCTCGGAAAATAGGGATTGATGGAACTCAGCCGTTCGTCTTTCATGACGGATTCGACTACCATTTCGCTCAATATCCACTTAAGGGACGGGCGCTCATACTCATCGTAGCTGTCCCCGAACAGCCCGTTCCAGACATAAAACCAGACAAAATGTATAATCTCGTGTATCCCGCCGCCGATCGCGCCGCGCTCGCTGTTCAGATAGAAGGTATCGTAGCTGTGTTCCTTAAGGAAGCGCGGTTCCATGGGATTCATGCTCAAATTGCAGCGTATGTCGTCAAACAGTCTTGTACAGTCTACGCCGAACGCGTCCGAGAGAGCCGCCGTTATCTGCGGTTTGCATGCTCTCCAATGCCGGGCGTACAGAGCCGCCTTTTCATTGACCGTATCCTCCAGTCCTGCATAAACGCCGCGCATCGTGCGCTCGATATATTCTTTTCTTTCTGCAAAAGGCAGACTTGAAGCGTAGGCCTTATCAAGCTGCGGATAGAAATGATACAGAGGCTCAGACCAGAAGGCAGACTCGCCCTCAGTCTGAAAATCCATGATCCGCCGGATCATATAGTCAACGCCGGGATTTACAAATGTAACTTCCATGTCTCCTCCGGTATCGTGCGCTCCGACCGGTCAGACCTAAGCGCGGTCAAATTTCGTACTTCCTGCTGTACTCCGCGTACAGCTCGTCGAAGTTATGCGAATGCATGCTCTTGAGCGAAATAATATATTCATGCGCGTCCATCTCGTCCTGCTGCAGCTCTATCACCGCGACGGCGAGGTTGGAGCAGTGATCGGCCACACGTTCAAGATTCGTGAGTATGTCGTTGAAAACAAAGCCCTGGCTGATTGGTATCTCCCCGCTCTGCAGCCGCTCAACGTGGCGGAGCTTGATGAGGTCGCACATGTTGTCGATCCTCTCCTCGAGCGGCTCGACCCGGTAGGCAAGCTCAACATCGTCCCCGTGGAACGCCTTGAAGGATACTTCGTATATCTCCCGCACCGCCTGCATAAGTACGCCCAGCTCACGTTTGCAGTCGGGCGAGAACTGTATCTTCTTACCGCTTATCTCCCTTGCGTTCTCGGCAAGGTTCATGGCATGGTCGCCTATTCTCTCAAAGTCCGAAAGGCAGTGGAGGAGCTTTGACGCCGCCTTGTTCTGCTCCTTGTCAAGCTCGTGGGTGTTGAGACGCAGGAGATATGTACCCAGCTTATCCTCGAAGCGGTCGACAAGATCCTCGCCGGTCTCGACCCGGCGGAAGGACTCGTCACTGTACCCGTCCATCATTCTGAGCGAAAGGTCAAGGTTGTCGCGCACCGTGTCGGACATGGCGTCGACGGTGAGGCGGCTCTGCTCGATGGCGAGCGAGGGGTGGGCAAGAAAGCGCTCGTCGAGCCTGTCAAGTCCTTTGCTCGCGCTTTTCTCCTCCTCGCTTTCCTTTATGAGAATGCCTGTAAGGCGCGCGAGCTGATCAAGAAACGGCGCAACGGCCAGTACCGTTGCCGTGCGAAACACCGTGTTGAGAAGCGCAATGCTCACCGGGTCGACGATGCCCGACATTATCTCCAGCTCATTGAACGCGTTGACGGCATAGAACACGCCGCCGCACACGACAGTACCCAGCACCGAAATGATGAGATACGAGACGGCGGTACGCTTGCCATCCGCCTTCGCTCCCAGAGCCGAGAGCAGCACCGGCACCGCCGCGCCCACGGCAATACCGAGGATGAGCGGGAACGCCGCCGCGAAGCTCACCGCGCCGGTCATGGAGAGCGCCTGAAGAATGCCCACCGCGGCGGAGGAGCTTTGAAGCACGGCGGTGAACGCCGCGCCGGCGAGAATGCCCAGAACGGGATCGGAAAAGGCGGTTATCATGCGGATAAAGACCGCGCTCTCGCGAAGCGGAGCCACGGCGGCGCTCATGGACTGCATGCCGAACATCAGCACCGCGAAGCCCAAAAGTATGCTGCCGACATTCTGCCGGGTACGGTCCTTTGAGAACATTCTGAGTACGACTCCCACAATGGCCGTCGCGGCGGAGATATTTGCCGTGGACAGCACCGCCGCCCAGCCGCCGGCCTCGATGGAGGAGAGCGCAATTATCCAGCCCGTTATGCTCGTGCCGATTATCGCGCCGCTCACAACGGCGAGAGCCTGAGTGAGCTTCATCATGCCGGAGTTCACAAAGCCCACCGCCATCACCGAGGTTGCCGAGGACGACTGGATGACCGCGGTGACACCCGTGCCGAGGAGTATGCCCTTGAGCGTCGTGCCGGAAAGGCGGTAGAGCACCAGCTCAAGCCTGCTGCCGGCGACCTTTTTAAGCCCGTCCCCCATCAGCGTCATGCCGAAAAGAAACAGTGCCACCCCGCCAAGCAGCGAAATAACATTGCTCAGTCCCATTCGCCAGTTCCTTTCATTGCAAAGCGTTTTTCTGAATTATACCATGCCGGCGGACGCTTTTTCAAGGACACCGGGGCGGCTTTAACGCCGCCCGGCGCGTTTTCTCCGTATTGAAATAAATCGGCGAAAGGTATACAATGTTTTTTATGGAAATACTATATGACGATAATTGCATATCAGTCTGCGTCAAGGACCCCGGAGTGCTGTCGGAGGCGGGCGGAATGCCGGAGCTTTTGAAGGCGCGCACGGGGGCCGGTGATATCTTCTGCGTCCATCGTCTCGACAGGGCTGTCGGCGGAGTGATGGTCTACGCCAAGACTGCCGATGCCGCCGCGAAGCTCTCCGCCTCCGTCTCGGACAGGCGCTTTAATAAGGAGTATCTTGCCGTGGCAGAGGGCGAGGTGGCGGAGAGCGGAACGTACCGTGACCTTTTGTTCCACGACGTGCGCAAAAACAAGACTTTTGTCGTGGACAGAGTACGAAAGGGCGTAAAGGAGGCCGTACTTGATTTCAGGCGTATGGGATACGAGGGCGGTCTGTCGTTAGTTTACATAACACTACATACCGGCCGTTCGCACCAGATACGGGTGCAGTTTGCCTCGCGGAAAACACCCCTTGCCGGGGACGGCAAATACGGTGCGTTCCGCCGTGAGCCGCCGCTTGCGCTGTGGTCGTATTCGCTGAGCTTTCCACATCCCGTAACGGGAAAGACCATGAGCTTCAGGCGCACTCCGCCGCCAATCCCGCCATGGAATATTTTTGACGTCCCATAACTCCGCCTGCCGCCAGCGTGAGGCGCGCGGCTGTGCGTCCTTAACGCTTTCTTGTCGGCCGCCGGTCCGTAGACGTCCGGGTCACACAGAAAGGAGCTTTGACATGAACATGAATATCAGCTCGACCGCTCCCGAATTTGCGGAGCGCTTTGAGCATTTTGCCTTTGACGAGGTCGTGAACGAGGAGGGGCAGCAGCTCCCCGCGCAGACACGCTATCTCGCCATGCTTGCGGCGCTCATCGGCTGCGGCGGGCATGTACGCCTCCCGTGAGCTGCTCCCCGAGGCCATGGAAAACGGCGTTACGTCGATCTTGGTCAAAGAGTGCGTATATCAGGCGGCGGATTACCTCGGCTACGGGAGAATGCTCCCCTTCCTGAACGCGGCCAACGCCGTCTTTGAAGAGCGCGGCATCGAGCTGCCGCTTCCCGCTCAGTCGTCTGCCACGATGGACGACCGGCTCGAAAAGGGAGTCGCGGCGCAGGCGGCGATCTTCGGCGAGGGCATGAAGGAGGCGTGGAAAAAGAGCCACATCAACCGCTGGCTGGCCGCCAACTGCTTCGGTGACTACTGCACGCGCGGCGGACTCGACCTCGCTCAGCGGGAAATGATCACCTTCTGCTTTCTCATGGCTCAGGGCGGGTGTGAGCCGCAGCTCACCGCCCATGCTAAAGGCAACATGAACATCGGCAACGACCGCGACTTTCTCACGCGGGTCGTGTCCCAGTGTCTGCCGTATATCGGCTACCCGCGGAGCCTGAACGCGCTGTCCTGTATCAGCAAAGCAGCGGAGGCGTAAGTCAAAAAAAGCGCCCGTATACTTGGGGTATACGGGCGCTTTTTCACGTTGTCAGAATCTGCCGCCGGAGCTGGTGTGGCTCGTGCCGGAGCTGCCGCTGAAGCCTCCGCCGAAGGATGAGCCTCCCCCGCCGGAGCGGTCGTCGTCATCGTCCTCAATGGGCGAGTAGGTCCTTGAAACGGTGACGTTTATCAGTCTGTCGTCGGAGCGTATCTTCACGCTGTTCTTGACGAGGTTGCCCTCGGCGGTATCTGCCTTGGCCACGCTCTTCATGCCGGCCTTCGCGCTCAGGAGGGAGATAAATCCCGCGACCGCGCCGACAAACGCGCCGATGACGCCTCTTCCAGCCCACGCCTCGGGGCAGGTGGGGGCGGTGCCGGTTTTGAGAGTCTTGCCGAGATACCTGACCCAGCGCTGCATGGCGGGGAAGCTCTCGCCGGTGAGCTTCGCGTCAACGGCCTCGATGAGCTTTTCCTCGTTGCTGCTGTCGATCACCTCCGTGGCCGCGCCGGAGACGTACATATTGATGCCGCCGTCGGAGAAGATGACCAGCAGCACGCCGTCGGCACTGCTTCCGAGTCCGTAGCCGTTCATCGTATAGAACGCCATGGCATAGCTCTCCGCGTCCATTCCGTAGCTCGACGCGGCGGTATGTATCACGGCGTCAACGCCGTAGGTGTCGCGTATTTCGTGCAGAGAGGCGTCCAGCTCGTCGCGCTGGTCCTGAGTGAGCAGCCCCGCCTCGTCCGAAACGCGGGTATGGCCGTAGTCCACGGGCGCGACGTAATCTGTCGTGTACCACGAGGGAGCGAAGGGTACGCCCTTGGTGTAGAGCGTGCCGATGTTGCCTATCCAGTCTATGACGCCCTCGCCGTAGCTCCCGGCGCTGAGATAGCCGAAGAGCCGGTCGTCGAGCTGATTGGCGGCGCTCTCGGTATAGATATCAATGACGGCGCCGGTGGCCACCGCCTGCCAGCCGCGCTCGGCGGGATCCATGCAGATGAAGAGTATGATCCCGTCGTGGCTCTCTCCGATCCCGTAGCCGTTGAAGTCATAGAAGTCCGCGGCGAGCATACGCTGCTCCATGCCATAGGAGGTGACGTCGGTCAGGATGACGATATCCTTCCCTGCGGCGGCGGAGATCTCGGAGATACGCTCGCGCATGGCGGTCTCCTCCACGTCGGAGAATATATCCGCGTTGTCGACCACGCGGTCGGCGTCGGGGTCGTTGAAGAGCTCGAACGCGCCGACATCCTCCGGGTACCAGTCGGGCAGGGCGGACACGGTCTGTTCATAGCCGCTCTCGCCGGACATATCACCGGCGGAGTCCGCGGTGTCGTCGCCGTCTATGAGCATGAGGTCACCGTCCGCCGCGAGCGCGTACATCGGTATCGAACAGAGCAGAAGCAGAGCCGCGAGAAGCGAAAGTATTCTTTTCAGCATTTCTTCGGCACCTCCTTAAAGATTCGTGAGCAGGCTCGCAAGCAGCGTCGCCCCGAGGCCTATCCCGAAGGTCTTGAGGAACCAGAGCGCGGCGGTGGCGCCGCTGCTGGGCAGGTCCCCGACGACCTTGCCGGTTTGGCCGTTGACCGCGAAGGGATATTTCTTCCCCGCGTGTTCAAGGTCAAAGACGTACACCGGGAGCAGGACATATTTAAGTCCCTTTCTTTTTACTTTCAGGTCGTTTCCCGTGGGAGTGACGGCAAGGTACCCGCCCGTGCTGCGCGAGGCGACAATGTTCGAGGCGGTATTGAGCATACGGAGATTCGCGCGGTTGCGCACCTCCTCCGCCTCCACGTCGAAGCGGTCGGCCACATAGCCGGAGAGGTATTTTATATCAAAGGGCTTCATCTCGCCGAGATCAAACGGCTCGATAGAGTCCATCATCGCATCGTCCATCTTCTTGCTCGCGTCGGCGGACACTCCCTTGAAATCCATGTATACGTCCCTGCGGAGGTCGTAATGACTCGTCTCGGTGACGACGTAGTCGCCCTGACGGTGGGAGGTCGCGCGCTCGCCGCTGAAGGAAAGCTCGCCCGAGACGGAGCAGTCGTATATCCAGAACGGGACATACACGCCCTGGAGCGTGCCGATGTTCGCGTCGGAGAAAAACCCCTTGGGCAGCAGGTGCTTGCCCTTATAGAATTTTCTGACCGCGGCGGGCAGGGACTTCGGGTCGATCCTGAAGGGGACGACGCCATCCGGCTTGAGCGTGCCGGATATCTTATCCGCGAGGACGATGTTGTTCCCGCAGTATGGGCAGATGAGCGCGGCCGTCTCCGGGTCCGCGACTATCTCCGCGCCGCAGGAACGGCAGTTATAGAGCGAGAGCCGTCCAAGCTCCGGGTCGGCGCTGTATTCGCCGTTCGGCTTTGCAGCCGCCGCCGCGGCGGACACCGCGGGAGAGTCCTCGTGAGGCAGCTCCTCGATGTCATAGACGCCGCCGCACCATTCGCACGTCATCTTCCCGCTGACCGGGTCGAATTTGAGCGGCGCGCCGCAGGCGGGGCATTTCTGTTCAAGTACGTTTTCCATTATCCACCTCCGCAAAATTTTGAGTCGTTTTGCTTATCTGCATTTTAACAAATTCCTCTCAGGAATGCAACAGTATAAAGCGAAACGGAACGGCTCCGCCCCGTTCCGTTTCGCTTCAGCTTGTCAAAAAGTTCAAATGAACTTTTTGACTGCGCTTCTCCTGCCGCGCATTTTGAAGCTTTCAAAATGCTGCTACGCTCAAAAGCCTTGATTGATCAAGGCTTTTGACGGCAGACTATTGTACTGCGAGGCGGGTCTTGCCCCCTCGCGCTCCCCCGCGGCTCTGACACCGGAGTAATACATAGATTTTTTGCCGGTCTACAGCAAAACGGAACGGCTCCGCACCGTTCCGTTCCGCCTATGGTTTGAGGACAAAAATGAAAAAGATGAAAAAACTCTCGCTTGCAGTGTCAGGATACAAAAAAGATGTTTCGTAAATAAGGGATATCTTGTTTCAAGATTGTAAAATCCCTGATTTTTTTCATTCCTCGCAGGAGGTATTGTACATTTCACAGATTTTGTCTTGTTATATCGACGCTGAATGACCGATTTTTCTTTGCTTCTCGCAAAAAGGCCCAATATACTTCAGAAATTTTGCAGAATAAACAACAATACACGTCTTGCGCCCTTGTTAATTGTATGATATAATCAGTCGAAAAACCGATGGTTTGGTGTCGTATTGCGGCATCTGCACCGTTCGGAAGAAACATGATTGAAAGGAAGAACCGCATGAACGAAAAGTATAGTCCCCTTTTTACTCCCTGGAAGATCGGTAATGTGGAGATCAAGAACCGCATTGTCCAGTGTTCCATGGGTGGCACCTCACTCTTTGGCTGGCTGGAACCCAACCATTTCGACGTTGAGGCTGCAAACTTCCTGATGAACCGCGCTCAGGACGGCGTCGGCCTTATCCTCCCCGGTATGCAGTGCGTCCGTGACACCATGGGCATCCCCGGAAGAAAGTGGCTGTACCAGAACGACACCATGTTCAAGAAGCTCAAGCCCTGGGTAGAAGAGTTCCACAAGACCGGTTCCAAGCTCTTCATTCAGCTGGCCGCCGGCTTCGGCCGCTCCATGGCTATCAACGGCTGGATGACCACTCTTGCAAAGAACGACCTTCTCAACAAGCTGGTCTCCCCCGTTGTTGACGTTCAGTACGCCGCCGCGTCCTGCTCCGCCACCCCCAACCGCTGGGCAGAGGACGTCATGTCCCGTCCCCTCACCGTCGCCGAGATCAAGGAAATGGTCGAAGCCTTCGGTAAGACCGCAAAGCGTCTGCGTGATGCCGGCGTTGACGGCGTAGAGATCCACGCTGTCCACGAGGGCTATCTGCTCGACCAGTTCACCATGTCCAACTGGAACTACCGTACCGACGAGTACGGCGGATCCTTTGAGAACCGCTTCCGCTTCCCCGTCGAGATCGTACAGTGCATCCACAAGTACGCCGGCGATGACTTCCCCGTATCCCTGCGTTACTCCGTCGTCTCCAAGACCAAGGGCTGGGGCAAGGGCGCAATGCCTTACGAGACCGACTTCGAGGAGTGGGGCCGCGACATGCCCGAATCCGAGAAGGCCGTCAAGTACCTCGAGGAGGCCGGCTACGCAATGTTCAACTGCGACAACGGCACCTACGACGCATGGTACTGGGCACATCCGCCTCAGTACATGCCCGACAACTGCAACCTCGAGTATGTTGAGCATATCAAGAACTTCACCAACGCCCCCGTCGTCTGCGCAGGCCGTATGGATCCTGTCAAGGCAGCCGAAGAGATCGCCGCCGGCAGACTCGACGCAGTTGCTATCGCACGTCAGAACCTCGTTGACCACGAGTGGATCCACAAGATCCTCGAGGGCCGCGAAGACGAGATCAAGCCCTGCATCCGCTGCCACAACGGCTGCTTCAACTTCTCCAAGGCAAAGGGTACCCAGAACATGCAGGCTCTGGTCGACTCCCTGCACCTCGGCCGCTGCGCTCTGAACCCCACCACCATGCAGCACACCCGTTTCTACATCGCCCCCACCAAGAGTCCCAAGAAGGTCGCCATCATCGGCGCCGGTATCGGCGGTCTGGAGGCAGCTCTCGTCCTCAAGCAGCAGGGCAACATCCCCGTCGTGTTTGAAAAGACCAACGAGCTGGGCGGTCTGTTCCTCACTGCGTCCGCAATGAGCTTCAAGGAAAACGACAAGCAGCTCATTGAGTGGTACAAGGCAGAGGTCAAGCGCCAGAACATCGACATCCGCTTCAACACCGAAGTTACCGACCTCGGCACTCTCGGCGGCTTCGACGCTTACATCGTCGCCACCGGTTCCGTCGTCAGGACCATGCCCAACATCCCCGGCTTCGAGAAGTGCATGAACTTCACCGAACTCCTCAAGGACAAGAAGCCCGTCGGCGACAAGGTCATGTTCTTCGGCGGCGGCCAGTCCTCCTGCGAGGCGGCATACGACCTGGTCCTTGCCGGCAAGCACCCCATCATCGTCGAATACGCGGACGACCTGGTCGCTGCACAGGCCACCTGCCTTGCAAACACCTCCTTCCTGCGTGACGCTATGGACTACCACAAGGTCCCCGTTTACCTCCGTCATACCATCACCAAGATCGGCGACGGCGTTGCAACTCTCAAGTCCCGCGACAGCGGCGAGACCTTCGAGGTCGAGTTCGACAACATCGTCAACGGTATCGGCTTTGTTCCCGCTCCTCTCGCCTCCGCAGGCAAGAAGAACGTCTACAAGATCGGCGACTGCAAGGCCATCGGCAACCTGCGTACCGTTATCTGGGGCGCATGGGCAGCCTGCATGAAGATCAACGGCAACAACGAAGGTCTCGACGGTCTCACCCAGAGGATCCTCGGCGCACGCGACTGATTTTCATAATCGAACATATTTTTCGGAGTGCCGCAAGGCACTCCGATTTTTTGTCTTGATGTTGTAATTATGTAAACCATAATATTTATACTAAATTATGTAAACTTTTTTAAGTTCTTGTCGTCTGCCGCGCACCGTAATGCAGCTCCTCTTTTTGGAAGCTGTCACGAAGTGACGGAGGAATAGAAAACCGCAGGTTCTGCAAAACGTCAATTTTCTCTCCCTCCGTCAAAACCTGCGGTTTTGCCACCTCCCTCGTCAGAGGGAGGCATGAGGAGACGGCGCTGCGCGGGTAGTTTTTTTAACGCGGGAGGAGCAAGCCCCTCCCCTACGGAGGGACGGAGAGAGTAAAAAATGGCTTCTCCCTCGGGAGAAGCTGTCTGCGAAGCAGACTGATGAGGGGCAAACTTGTTGTCTCTGCGCTTTGCCACCTCATCCGTCACGGCTTCGTCGTGCCGCCTTCCCCTCAAGGGGAAGGCGTTAGGGCGCGTCCTCCGGCAGAGGAAGGCTTAAGGAACCTCTGAATAAATCCCCGCGCCCATCTTCACGGCATAAATCCCCGCTGGTCTTCGTCAGAAAAGTTTGAAATACACAAAGTATTCCTGCACTTTTCTTCCTCGCCAGCGAAAATTTCTGCCGCAAATCTGAGCACCTTGATTTAATCAGAGTTTCCTTAAATTTTCTCCGTCACGGCAGTGTCCGCCGCACGGGAGGAGCAAGCCCCTCCCCTACGGCGGGACAGAGAGCGTTGAAAAAGGCTTCCTCCTTGTGGAAGGCTTATTTCAAAAGCCCGTTCCCTTTTCCGGGAACAGGCTTGAAATATTCATTATGTATTTTACCTTCTGGTATATTATCCGTACTGCTCCGAGAGATATATGCTCACCCGCTGCTGAACCTCTTTTTCCGCCTCCTCCAGTGTGCAGGCGTCGAAGAAGTAGCGCTGGGCGGCGTTCTTTATGATGTTGTACACTGCGGCGTTGTACTGATACACGAACTCGGCCTGATCTATCAGCCTGTACAGCGTCTCGGCCTGACTTTCCGTGATGAGAGGCGTCGGATTATAGGTCAGATCCTGATGTACGCCGTCGACCTCGAAGGTCCCGTCGCTGTTGACGGTGATCGTCTTTCCGGCAAACTTGGCATACGGATCGAGCATATCCTCTATCTTATACCTCACCGCGTCCTTTAATAACGGTATTCCATCCCATGCTCTATCATAGATCAAATCATCCTCGACCAGCAGATAGCGTATGAACTCCCACGCGAGGTCCGCATTCTTCGTGTTTACGTTCACCCCGGTCAGCGCATATGTGAACAGCATTGTCCCGAGAGTTCCGTCGATCGTCGGGAACCCGACGTATGCGGCCGGTCCGCCAAGCATGCGCTCGATCTCGCGTATCTCGTATGCGTCATCTATCCACGTTTCGCAATAAAGCATGTCCCCCTCGGCCACCAGTGTATCGGGCAAGGCGTTCAGACTGATCGGGTCGTCGCTGAGCGTTTTTGCAAAGCGAAGGGCCTCAGCAAACTCTCCGTTATCAAAGCAGCATGTGGCCTCCTCCAGATCGACCCAGCGAGGGATGACTGACTCCTGCAGCTTGTTCATAAAGCTCTCTCTGTTGTCGGCAGGGTCCCCGGCAAACTGCGGCAGCTTGCTCAGCCGCTCGTACTCGGCGATGGTCCACGAGCTTTTGTCCCCGAACACCGAGGGCTGCCCAAAGGCCGTTACAATAGCGAAATGCGATGGGATAAAATAGAGAGCCTCGCCCCGGTTGAGCTTATCGAGGATGAAAAAATCATCAAGCTGAAACTCGCTGTAAAAGTAGTCGGACATGTCCCGCAGGAAGCCGCTCTTCGCGTAGGCGTCCCGGCTCATCATGGTGTCAAAGTCGATGATGTCCGGCCCCTCGCCCGCCGCCAGCTCCGCGTTCAATTTGGCGGCTGCCGCCTCAAGCGAAGTGTCGCCGCGGCGATAGTTGATGAGCTTTATGGAAAAGTCCCTTTCAGCGCTTCTTCTGAATTTTCCGGCGTATCCCTCAAAATTGCTCATTCCGAACACGCCTATGGTCAGCACGCGTTCGCCGTCTGAGTCCCCGGTGGACGGTGCTGTGTCAATCTCCTCCGACGAGCAGGCAGAAAGCGTGAGCAGCAGCGAGAGCAGGATAACGACCGCCAGCATTTTTCTTAGCTTCATATCCAACCATGATTACCTCTCTTTCGCCAAATCTACGCCGCCCGTCTCATCGGACGGTCGTTTACCTCTATGGTCATAGATTAACAGATAATTTTCGCCGGCGCAAGTGACGGACTGTACGAAAAAATAGCAATTATTTTGTACATAAATACGATTTACAGACATTTCTTGTATATACGATGATTTTGTTGTTGACGATATATATAATTTAATTTATAATGAGAACGTTATAAAGCTTTACTTTAATTTTCAGAATACCATTCAAGCATGATACAAGACAAAAATTTTCGGAGTGCCGCAGCGCACTCCGATTTATCTTCGATTTTTATAATTATGTAAACTAAAATATTTGTACTATATTATGTCAACTTGGAATATAAAAAAAGAAGTGACCCCTGACTGCCGTCTGTCCTGCGCAATCAGGGGTCACTTCTCTGAGTTCTTGGTATCTAACATCATGATTACCTCGCTTTCTTCGTATTGACGCTGCCCGCCTAACGGAATCCTCCTCGGCACCTTCACATATTATTTTCGCTCTCATGGGAGCCAAGCCATATGCCGCTATTCCTGTCGTTCATCGTGGCGTCCGCGTCTGTTCAGTGCCTCCGCCTTCCTCCATGAGGTACTCGGCGGGGCCGCCTACTTTTTCATCGGTATCACCTCTGTGGTTATAAGATAACAGATATCGAGTCCGCGCGCAAGAGCCGCTTTGCACGAAAATCGCACATTTATTTTGTATATGTATACGATTTTGGATGTTTTTGCCTTAGTAAGTGATTTTTATATTGACTTTTGATTTTGATTAATTTATAATTAAGGTGTTGTGTGGCTTTCTGCCGCGCGAAAAAAGATGAGAAGACCTTTCGTCTTCTCATCTTTTTTACTTTTTCACGCCGACGACCTGATACATTCTGTCGTTCGATATCTTCACGGTGACGGTAAGGTATTTTGCAAATATTTGCTCAAGCTCGTCCTCGTGCATGAGGCCGACGGAGACCTTGCTCGCATGACCGGAGTGGTGGCTGTCGATCTTTTCGCGGCTCATGCCGTGCGCCACGGTGAGCGTACCGCCGGGCCGGAGCATTTCCGAGAGCTTGCGTATCAGCCGCTCCGGCTCCGGAAAGTGCGGAAAGGCGTTATACACCACTATTCTGTCAAAGCTGCGGCCAAGCTCCGCCGTCTCCACGTCGCCGCAGACTATCTCCACATTCTCCTGCGGGAATTTCGCGGCGGCTATCTTCGCCATCTCCGGGGAGATATCAATGCCCACGACGTGCTTCACGTTTCTCGCGATATAATCGGGTATCAACACGCCGGTGCCGCAGGCAACGTCAAGCACGTCGCTGCCCTCGCCCACCCCGGCATTGTCAAGGATGGCGCCTATGATCTCGTCCGAGCGGACCATGTCGGCGTCCCACTGCGGAGCCATGCGGTCAAAAAAATCGATAACGTTCTGCTTGTCCATCCGCGCTCACCGTCAGCTGAAGAAGGTCGCGGTGTCTAACTTCTGGTAGCCGCCGAAGCTCGAGGGGCAGGCGAATATC
The DNA here is from genome assembly GCA_934573855.1 of uncultured Oscillospiraceae bacterium. GTDB lineage: Bacteria > Bacillota > Clostridia > Oscillospirales > Oscillospiraceae > Limivicinus. Next base: position 176,349 of record CAKTMF010000004.1, read on the forward strand.
TCCTCCGCGAGGGCCTTGCCGAGGAACATTTCGGTTATCCTGTCGGTGACCTCGGTCATGTCAACGTCCTCGAAGGCCTCGGGGTAGGCGATCTTGGCGTTGTACCATGTGTTGATGAGCGCTATCTCATGGTTGGTATAGTAGGCGTTGTAGGCCATCTGAAGATAGACCTCGCCGTTCTGCCATGCCTTGCTGGAGTCGAAAATGGTCGGGTCGTCGGCCATGAGCTTTTTGATGTTCTTCACGGCAGCGGCGTCGATGATCACGATGTCCATGTCCTCGCCGAGCGCGACGAACTTCTCCTTCTCGATGGGCTGCACGCCGTCCTTGCCCAAATCGGTGACGACGTTATTGATATGCGCGACCTCAAAGGGCTTGTAGCTCTGGGAGGTCATGAGATGGTCGGTAGTACCCCAGTTGCCGAGGCCGCAGATATACACAAGGGGCTTGTCTGCGTCGGCGATACCTGCCGTGCGGGCGCTGATCTCCGCCGTCTCGGCAGCCACAAAGTCGTTGAGCTGCTGTGCGCGCTCCTCCTTCTGGAACACCTTGCCGAGAAGCTCTATGCTCGCCTTGAACTCATCGGCAAAAACGCCGTTAGGGCCGGTGCGGAGAGTTATGACAGGGACGCCGAGCTGCTCCTGAAGAGCGTCCTCCTTCTCCACGTCCTCATACTGGGAGATGACGATGTCGGGCGCGCAGGAGAGGATCTTTTCCGCCTCGGCCGTCTGCGCGGTGGGACCGCCTACGCCGCAGGAGGGCAGCGCCGCGAACACGTCGCCGTAGGCAAGGAGGTAGGGACGGGCAGTGGAATCGAACATCTTGGGCCGCTCCTCAAGAGTGGTGTTGTCGATGTCCTCCACGCCGCAGAGGAGCGTGACGTCGCCGACATAGCTATACATGCGCAGTGCGCCCGCGCCGATACACACGACGCGCTGATAGCTGCCGGGAATTATGTCAACCTCGCGGCCGACCATGTCGGTGACGGTGACGACGCCGGAGCCGTCGGCCTCGGCGGGAGTCTCGGGCGCTGCTTCAGCGGGTGCGGGAGCGTTATTGTCTGCGGCGGGGGTCTCCTTTGCCGCAGAGCAGCCGCAGCAGCCGACAAGTATCATCGCCGCAAGCAGGAAAACAAGTATTCTTTTCTTCATTTTCGTTTTATCCTTTCTGGTACTGTATTAATTTATATGTTGTAGGAAAGCTTTGTATTTGGCCCGTGCAGGTTTACATAATTTGTGACATCGCGGTCAGGTCCTGCCTCCGCCCAATATCACCTTCTGCCCGTCAAGCTCCGCAACTCTCACGCTGATGTCAAAGGTGTCGCGGATGATCTCCTGCGTGAAGCACTCCGGCCCGCCGGAATGGCTGATAACGCCGTCCTTCATGAAGAAGAACCTGTCGCCCATGTCCATGGCCTGGTTGAGGTCGTGCAGGGAGCTGAGTATGGCAATGCGCTTTTCACGCGCGAGCTTTTTCGCCTCGTCCACGATGAGCTGCTCGTTCGCGATGTCGAGGTTGCCCGTCGGCTCGTCGAAGATGAGCATTTGCGGCTCCTGCGCCATGGCGCGGGCAATGGCGATCTTCTGCTTTTCGCCGCCGGAGAGTTCCTCGGCGTTACGTTCGGCAAAGTCCTCAAGCTTCATGTCGGCAATTATCTGCTCAACGATCTCGTAGTCCTCGCGCCCGGCGCGCAGTCCGAAGTACGTCACGCGGCCCATGAGGATGGAATCGAACACCGTCAGCGCGCCGAAATGGATGTGCTGCGGGACATAGGCTATCCTCCGCGCGCGCTCCTTTTTGGACATTTTCAGCAGGTTTTCGCCCTCAAAGAGTATGCTGCCGCCGTCGGGGTCGTTTATTCCGAGAATGTTTTTGAAGAGCGTGGTCTTGCCGGAGCCGTTCTTGCCGAGGATTATGCCGATCTCGCCGGCCTCAAGACTGAGGCTGACACCCTTTAATACCGGTGGGGAGCGTCTGCCGTAGCGGAAGGAGAGGTCGTTGATCTTAAGCATCAGTGTTCACCCTCCTTCTTTGAAAAGATGACGGCGATGAAGAAGGGCGCGCCGAGCAGCGACGTGATCGCCCCGACGGGCAAGGCGGATCCGCTGCCGAGACTGCGCGAGAGGGTATCCGCACCGAGGAGCAAGAGGCTGCCGCACAGCGCCGACACGGGGACTGTCACGCGGTGATCCTGGCCGAGGAGCTTTTTTGCGACGTGCGGACAAATGACGCCCACAAAACCGATAACGCCGAGGAACGAGACGCACACCGCCGTGATGACTGAGGCAAGGAGCATTGACGCAAAGCGCAGGCTGTCCACATTGACGCCCATCGTCCGCGCGGTGGACTCCCCGCTCAGCAGCGCGTTGAAGCGCCATGACATTAGCATGAAGAACGTAAAACCGATCACTACCGCCGCAAGCATGATGAGGTCGGTCTTATAGGTGGCGCGGCCAAGATCGCCGAAATTCCAGATAACGGCGGCGGAAAGCCCCACGTCGGTAGCATAAAACTGGAGTATGGTGGTCGCCGCGTTCCAGACGGAGCCTATCGCTATACCCGCCAGCACCACGACGCCCGGCGAAAACGAGCGCAGACGGCACAGCGCGAGTATTATAAGGATGGACGCGGTGGAGAAAAGGAACGCCATAAGGCTGGTGGCAAAAGGGTTCGCGCCCACGGCGTAGTTCGTGAGGTTATTGCCCGTGGAAAGGAATCCGCCCGCGAAGGCGATGATAGAGAGATTCGCGCCGAACACGGCCGCGTTGGAAACGCCCAGAGTGGACGGCGAGGCCATGGTATTGTTGAGCGTCGTCTGCATGACGAGGCCCGAAACGCTCAGCCCAGCGCCGGCAATGATCGCCGCCAGCACGCGCGGGATACGGATGTTCCACACGATACGGATGTTGGCGGGGCTTCCCTCCTTCAGGAGGGCGCTCAGACAGTCGCTGACCGTCATGTTGGACGAGCCGACGAACACGCACACAAGGCTCATCACCAGCACCGCGGCGCAGAGTGCGGCTATAACGGCCGCGTTTCTTTTATTCAGTTTTGTCGGAGCTGTTCCGGCTGTCATAGTATCCGCCTGTCCCTTATTTATCTTCCGGCGTAGTATAATACATTTTCCGCCGGCGCGTAAGCCCCCTGGGGGGTTATTTTTCTAAAAAACATGAAATTTTATTCTTTCCGTGCTATTGAATATGATGTCGGAGTGTGCTATCATACAACGGTTTCAAGGGAAAAAAGAGATTTGGAGTGACAAAAGTGAAGGATCATCTTCGTGAGGCGCTCACCTTTATACGGGCCTTCGCGCGGTGGATATTTATTGCCGCGCTCATCGGCGGCACGGGCGGTCTCGTGGGAGCGGCGTTCCATGTGAGCGTGGAAAAGGCGACGGAGCTTCGCCTCTCGCACCCGGAGCTTATCTACTTTCTGCCGCTGGCCGGACTTCTTATCGCGGCGGTGTACCGCACGGCGAGGATAGAGGGCGCAGGGACCGACAATATCATCGACTCCATACACAGCGGCAAGGACGTTCCGCCTCTGCTCGTTCCCGCTATTTTTGCCGCTACCGTGCTTACACATCTGTGCGGCGGCAGCGCGGGACGCGAGGGCGCGGCGCTGCAGATCGGCGGCGGTATAGGCTGCGGTATAGGCCGGCTCGTCCGGCTCGACGAAAAGCAGGAGCGTCTCGCCGTTCTCAGCGGTATGAGCGCCGTATTCTCCGCACTTTTCGGCACGCCCATCACCGCGACTGTGTTCGCGCTCGAGGTCTGCTCAGTGGGCGTGATACACTACTCCGGACTGCTCCCCTGCTCCGTGGCCGCCCTCGCCGCGTTCGGCATCACGCGGCTGTTCGGTATCGCACCGACGCGCTTCGCGGTGGAAAGCGTCTCTCTTGACCCGGTCATGCTGCTGCGCGTGAGCGCACTCGCGATAGTCTGCGCGGCGGTGAGCATAATTCTGTGCGAGCTTATGCACATATCCAACCGGCAGGTGCGCCGGCTTTTCCGCAGTCCGTACATCCGCGCCGCCGTCGGCGGCGTGCTGGTCATCGCAATGACGCTCATCGTGGGCTGCCGCGACTATAACGGCGCGGGCATGGACGTCATTACCCGCGCCATCGAGCAGGGCGAAGCAAAGGGCGAGGCCTTCCTCCTCAAGCTGCTCTTTACCGCGGTGACGCTGTCCTTCGGCTTCAAGGGCGGCGAGGTGGTGCCGACGTTCTTCATCGGCGCGACTCTCGGCTGCGTTGTGGGGCCGCTGCTCGGAATACCGGCCGGTTTTGCCGCCGCACTGGGGCTTGCGGCTACCTTCTGCGGCGCTGTGAACTGTCCGCTGGCGACGGTCATACTGTCCGTTGAGCTTTTCGGCTCTACCGACCTTGTCTATTTCAGCGCCGCGTGCTTCATCACATATATGCTCTCCGGCTATTTCAGCCTGTATACGGAGCAGCGTATCGTATACTCCAAGCTAAAGGCCGAATTCATAAACCGTCAGGCAGAATAAGTTTACATAACTTGTCAGCATCGTATCGCCGCGCCCTCATGCATTGTTATTTTTTCAACATCCGCACTTGCATTATTCCTGTAATTTGATATAGTATATGTGCTATATCACATGAAAGGTTTGATTCAGGGTGGGCAGAGCCAAGTATTCCGAGGACAAGCGCAGGGACATGCTCCTGATGTTTATTCAGACTACCCGCGGTCTGATAGATTCCGACGGCATAGATCAGGTCACGATCCGCAAGATCGCAAAGGCCTCCTGCTACAACAGCGCCACGATCTACCTTTATTTTCACGATCTGGACGAGCTTGTCTGCCTCGCGGCGATGTGCTATGTCGAGGAATTTATCCGTGCATGGGCAGAAGGAATGAAGAAGCCCATGACCACGCTCGAGACCTACTGCTTTTCATGGGAGATGTTCGCCACCTACGCATTCAAGCACGCGCAGGTCTACAATCACCTGTTCTTTTACCCGCACTCCCGTCCGTTTGCGGAGACCGTGCACTATTATCACGAGCTTTTTCCCGAACGGCTCGAGGATATAGGCTATGTCATTGAGGAGATATTGCTCGGCAGCACTCATGTTGAGCGCGAAAGCTCCATCCTGCTCCCCCTGACAGAGGACGGCCGGGTGTCAAAGGACGACCTGCCGATGATAAGCACCCTCGCATCCTGCCATTTCAGAAAGCTTCTGGACACAAAATGCCGTCTCGGCGACGCCGTGGACGACGGAGAGCTTGTGCGGCAGCAGCTGAACGCGGTGCATTTCCTTCTGAGAATGTGAAAAGTGTGATGTGTATGACACATCACACTTTTTATTTTGCGCTGTTTCCGCTTATATATTTTTCACACTGCATTGCAGCTATTGCCCCGTCGGCGCAGGCTGTAACGACCTGCCTCAGCGGTGTTACACGCACATCGCCCGCGGCGAACACGCCGGGAACGGAGGACGCCATTTTTTCGTCTGTGCGGATATAACCGTTCTCCATTTCAAGAAGGCCGTCGAGCATGCCCGTGGTCCTCTGTCCTGTGAAGCAGAAGCAGCCCAAAAGCCCGTCCTCCGGTGAGGCGCTCACGGTCCTCGTCTCCCCCGTGAGGGTGTTTTTCAGCGTTATCTCACTGAGAAGCTCCGCGCCGCCCAGTTCCGTGATCTCGGTATTCAGGAGGACGGAGATATTTCCCGCCGCCTCCGCGCGCTCAATAAGCTCACGGCCGGCGGAGAGCCTTTTGCCCTTGTGGACCACGGTGACGCTCCTGCCGAACTTTGAGAGGAACAAAGCCTCCTCCAGCGCTATGGAGCTGCCGCCGACGGAGTAGATATCCAGCCCCTCGAAGAAGGCCGCGTCGCATACCGCGCAGTAGGAAAGCCCGCGCCCGATGTATTTTTCCTCGTTTTTGCAGCCGAGCTTCCGCGTTATCGCCCCGGTGCAGAGGATGAGGGTGCGGGCGCGGTAGCTCTCCTTCGCGCCGTGAAGGGTTTTTACAGGGCCGTCAAGCTCGCACGAAGTTATGAGGTCACTGACACGCTCGCAGCCGAAGCGTTTTGCCTGCGCCGCCATGCGTGCGGTGAGCTGCTGCCCGCTCTCCCTTTCTTCGGCCTGGCCGGGGTAGTTCTCGATCTCGTGGGCAACGGCTATCTGACCGCCGTCAATGCCCTTGTCGATGATGACCGCGCTCAGCTTGGCGCGGGCGGCGTATATCCCCGCCGTGAGTCCGGCAGGCCCCGCGCCGAGTATGGCCACGTCGTAAATTCTGTTTTCCAATTTATCTGTCCCTTTAATTAAATATCTTGTCCACCGAGTCAAGCGAGCATGCGCCGGTGGTAAGCACCGTCAGGCGGCAGCTTACGCCGTCGTTTTCATAGATATATCTCAGACCGTCTACCGTCATGTCCTTCTCCGTCATAAGGGTCTCGGCGTCGACGGGCGCGGGCGAGAGGGTGCGCAGGATATACGGCATCAGGGTCTTTATCGCCTCCTGGTCGCGCGCCACAGTAAAGCTCCAGCGCACGGCGTAGGGCTTGACGGCGTAATTCTCGTCATTGAGCAGAATGAGATCCATATTCTTGTCATAGAGAGTGCAGATGGCGACCCTCTCGGCGGCCGCGGTCTTAGTCCCCAACCAGAACGCAAAGCAGTCGTTGTCCGTTTTGTCCTTATACTTGAGCATGCTCACCTCGGGCAGCACGGTCTCCTTCGCCTCAAGAAGGAGCTTCGAGTAGTCGAGGACGCTGAATACGAAGCCGTCGCCGTCTATGTAGTTTTTCAGCGAGCAGGGCTGGGTGCCTATCACCTCGCCGCAGAGCTTGCAGATCAGCTCCTCCTCACCGTCCTCAAGCACCGTCGGAGGCGTCAGGACGCGCGTCTCACCGGGAACGTGACCGAGACTCTCGCCGTTATGCTCGCCGCAGCGTGAGCAGGTCACGGGCGCCTCGCAGGTGGCGGGAAGCCAGTCATGTCCGAGAGCCTCCCCGCTCGTTTCGCCGCAGTAGCGGCACGTGGCAGGCTCGGTGCAGGTCGCGGCAAGATAATCGTGCGGCAGCGGGTCACCCCTCTCTCTGCCGCAGACACGGCATATTTCGGGATGGGTACAGTCTGCCTCATTCCAGCGGTGTCCGAGGGCGCAGACTCCGATGTGCGGCGCGATGAGCAGGCCGAACAGGACGTACAGGAGCAGCAGCCCCCCAACGAGCGACGCGGCGGCGATCCTCTTTTTCTTCTTGTCGGCTTTGATGTCCTTTACAAGCTCTATTCTCGAGAAGCGGGCCGCGATATCGCCGAAGAATTCTCCGACCCTTTCTCCCGCGCTGTCACCCGTCTTGTCCGGTCCCGCGGGCGAGGCTTGCTTGCTCTCTCCGGAGCCGCTCTCCTGCTTGCCGTCGGACCCGGCGGCGCCTTTTATTTCAACGGCCTTAGTCTCCGCGTCCTCCGGTCTCGGCCGGCCGCAGCGGACGCAGAACTTTCCGCTGTTGTAGGTATTGTCTGCGGGACATATCCATACTATTCTCTCTTCGCTCACAGCACTACCCCATTTCGACGGTTTTCACCGATATTTCGTATGATAATTATACATACTCGACCCGCGAAAATCAAGTGTTATGTAACCCATTTTTTGTTCATAAAACTTTCACTAAAATTATGGTATCTATTAACAAACGGGTTATATAATGTCCGGCGAAAGGTAAGAAAGGCATACTTTCGGAAGGAGACAGAATTATGGATAACGAAAATGAAAAGGTATACGAAGAGCCCTCCGTGTACGACCCCTGCGCCCCCGCACAGAAAAAGCAGAAAAAGTCCAACTCTGCGCTGCGCGTGATAGCACTGGTGCTTGTGTGCGTGCTGCTGGGCGGCGCCGCCGGAATAGGCGGCTCGGTATACATGCATAACTACTACGCAAAAGAAGGAGTCCCCTCCGATGAAACGCAGCGCGTGGCCGCCATGGTCGAGACGAACCGCGAGACCGCCATTGCGGAGACCGCCAAGGTTGACACCGGCGAGCTTCTCACCGGCGCGCAGGTGTTCGCCGCGAACGTGAATTCGACCGTCGGCATAACCACCTCCATCACCACGAATTTCTGGGGCTACTCCACCACCTCTGCCGCCTCCGGCTCCGGCATAGTCCTCACGGATAACGGCTACATACTCACGAACTACCACGTTATCGAGGATTCCCAGTCCGTGACCGTCAGCACCTATGACGGCGCGAGCTACGACGCCTCTGTCGTCGGCTTTGACCAGAGCAACGATATCGCCGTCCTGAAGGTAGATGCCGAGGGTCTGTCCCCCGCCGTGCTGGGCAAGAGCGGCGACCTCTCCGTCGGCGACCAAGTCGTCGCCATCGGCAACCCCCTCGGTGAGCTGACGTTCACGATGACTCAGGGTATAGTCAGCGCTCTCGACCGTGACGTCACTCTTTCGAGCGGCAGCAGCATGAAGCTCATTCAGACCGACTGCGCCATCAACTCCGGCAACTCCGGCGGTGCGCTCTTCAACATGTACGGTGAGGTCGTCGGCATTACCAACGCAAAGTTCTCCTCCTCTTCCAGCGGCGCTTCGATAGACAACATCGGCTTCGCGATCCCCATTGACAGCGTGAGAGGCATCATCGAGAGCATAATCGAAAAGGGCTATGTGTCAAAGCCCTACATCGGCGTGACGATAGCGCCTGTCTCCGAGGAATCCAAGAGCTACGGTCTGCCCGCGGGCGTCGCGGTCCAGTCGGTCGTTGACGGAAGCCCCGCCGCCGAGGCCGGACTTCAGGTCTATGACATCATCACCGCCGTGAACGGCACCCCCGTGACAGCGAACAGCGACCTCACGGAAGTGGTCGGCAGCTCCCTCCCCGGCGACGTTCTGGAATTTGAGGTCTACCGTCAGGGCGAGACGCTGAAGATCAGCGTTACCGTCGGCGAGAAGATACAGACTCCCGAGTCCGTCGCAGCCGAGAAGGAGACCGTGCAGAACGGTCAGCGCAATAACGGCTCGAACCCGTTCGGCGATATCTTCGGCAGCTTCGGCAGCTTCTTCGGCTGAGCCGCATAAAAGCTCTGAGAGGAAAACCTCTCAGAGCTTTTTCCTTTTGTTTATTTTGGTTAGTTGACGCTAACCCGTGTCCGTGGTATAATAAGGCCAAACAAAAAAAGAAAGAAGGATCGTAATGTTTCAAACAACTGTCAAGGTTTCCGGCATGGCATGCTCCATGTGCGAAGCGCACGTCAATGATGCGGTCCGCTCCGCATTGCCCGTGAAGAAGGTCAGCTCCTCCCATTCCAAGGGCGAGGTCGTCATCATATCCGAGCAGCCGCTTGAAGAGTCCGCGATACGCGCCGCGATAGACCCCACCGGCTATCAGACCGGGGAGATAAGCTCCGCGCCCTACGAAAAGAATGGCTTCTCGCTCTTTCATAAATGATAGGCAAAATCACCGGGATATGTCCAAAAAGACGTATCCCGGTGATTTTTTATTACTTTTCGTTCTCTATCCTTGCTCTGACGGCGAGGGCCAGAGTGGGATAATTTGTGATTATGGCGCTTGCGCCGTTCCTGATGAGGGACTCCATATCCTGCACGGTGTTTACCGTCCAGGTATTCGTCTCGATACCGTGTTCGGCGGCTATGCGCATATGCTCGGGGTAGGTCAGGGGCGCGAACTTATCCGGATGGAGTGCGTTTGCCCCGATACTCTCGGCGTATGCCCAGGGGTTCGCGAGCGCTTCGATGTAGAGCAGTCCCGTCCTTGCGCCGGGGTTTACGCGCTTCATCTCCATGATGGTGTTGTGGTTGAAGGAGGAATAGATAAGTCTCCCCTCCATGCCCATCTCATGCTCGAGCGCGGTGAGCTTCTCACAGATACCGTCATAGAGCATGGCGTCGGTCTTGATCTCCACGTTTATCATGAGCGGCGTGGGCTTGAGCAGCTCATAGACCTCTCTGAGCGTGGGTATGCGGCAGCAATGCTTCAGGCCGCCCATGCCGTTGCGGGCGTTGAGCTTTTTGAGCTCAGCGAGAGTCATCTGGCAGACGAGGCCGCTGCCGTTCGTGGTCCTGTCGACGGTCTCGTCGTGGATGACCACCATTTCACCGTCGGACGTGAGATGAACGTCCAGCTCCACGCCGTCCGCGCCAAGCTCCGCCGCCAGCGCAAAGGCCTCGAGCGTGTTTTCCGGCGCGTAGCCGCTCGCGCCGCGATGTGCAAGTATCTTTGTCATAGTGCTTTCCTCCGTTTTTTATCTGATAGTGAATTACTCTTTACTTGATGAAGCCGAGCTTCCTCGCCTGTTCAAGATACTTCGGGAGGTCGGCGAGATTCACGTCAACATTGTGTTTTTTCGCGAATTTCAGGAACTCCTGAACGGATAATCTGCCGTCGGCGAGAATGTCCGAGACCTCCTTTTGGAGCTTTTCGTCGGTCCTGTACTGTTTCACCAGCTCTTCTATCGTCGCCATGCGTTACTCCTCCTTTTTTCCGCACAGCTCAAGCAGCGTCTGCCTGAAGCCGTACCTGTCCGCGAGGGCCTTTGCCCGTTCGATATTGGCCGTGCCTCTGCCTTTGTCACGCACGGCACGGATCATTATATTCTTGGGCGAGTGTTCAAAGTCAATAAATTCTATCAGATCGACGCTGTAGCCCATATCCTCGAGTACGCAGGCACGGATGGAGTCCGTGAGCAGGGCGGACATTCTCTCCTTAATTATACCGTGGCGCAGGAGGATATCCAGCTCGCCGCCCTTTTTTATCTGAGAATTAATCTCGTGCTGGCAGCAGGGGACGGAAAATATATGCTTCACGCCATGCTTTATGGCGTAGTCGAGGGCGTAGTCCGTCGCGGTGTCGCAGGCATGGAGCGTGACGAGCATGTCGACATGTTCGCCGTACAGCACGTCCCGCGTCACATCCGCCACATGGAAGCGAAGCCTGTCATAGCCGTATTTTTCCGCGATGGCGTTGCAGCGCTCCACTACGTCCGCCTTGAGATCGTAGCCGATGATGGTGGCCCTGACGCCCTTTTTCACCGCGAAGTAGTAATAGAGTATAAAGGTAAGGTACGACTTGCCGCAGCCGAAGTCAAGTATCGTGATCTCATCGCCGTCCATGCGCCTGAACTCGTCGTCGATAAGCTCCACAAAGCGGTTTATCTGCTTGTACTTATCGTACTTCGCGCGCACGACGCGAAAGTCCTGCGTAAAGACTCCCAGATCCACGAGTGCGGGGATGTTCTCCCCCTCCTTGAGGATGTACTCTCTGGCTCGGTCATGGCTCTGCGTCCCGCCGGGACGCTGCACGGCGGCCCTGCCGCTCCGGCGGTAGGAGCCGTTATTTTTCAGCACATACTGGATATTCTCCGACTGTGTCGCCAGCAGCACCTGACGGTATCTGCCGTCCAGCTCCCGCTCCAGAAGGCGCAGGAAGCCCTCCCCGTCGAGATTTTCGTGATATGCCTTATTGCCGCGGAAGCGCTCCGCCTGATACACCGTGCGTCCCTTGAGCATGACCGGGCGTACGGTTATCTTCGCGTCCGCCGTGCTGTCCGCGGGCTGGGAGAACACAGCCTTGACAAGCTCCGGCAGCACGCTCTCAAGCTCCTGTCGCAGTATGCTCATCGTCTCACTCCCCGAAAAGGCGCTTGAGATTGAGCGCGGCGGCCTTGAGCTCGTTCTTGCTGTAGGAATTGTTCGGGTCGGCAAGCACCGCCGCCACGGCCTCCTTGCCGGACACGCCGCCGGACACCATCGCGTCCACCAGCATGGCCTCCGCCGAGACGGTATGCTCGACCTTGTTGAAAACATATTCCTCGGCTATCTCGACGACGACGGCATACTCGCCCTTGTCATAATTGCCCTTTTGCAGCAGCTGCTCGCGTACCTGCGCGGGAGTGCCGCGAAAGCTCATCTCATGGAGCTTGGTCATGTCGTTGCAGAGGCACATGCGCACGTCCGCCTCCGCCTCGACGAAAAAGTCCACCAGCTCCATAATGCGCTTCGGCGACTCGTAAAAGGCGAAGGTGCGCGTATCGCCGCGGCGTATCCGCTCAAGAAGCCTGCGCCTCTCGGCGTTCTCACGCGGGAAGAAGCCGTAGAAAAGGAAGCTTGAAAGATCAAAGCCGGAAATGGCCAGCGCGTTGACGGCGGCGCAGCAGCCCGGCACGCCGACGACCCTTATCCCCTCCTCCACGGCCGCGCGTATAAGCTCGTTGCCGGGGTCGGAAATACAGGGCGTTCCCGCGTCGGTGATGACGGCGACGCTTTTGCCCGACTTCATCTCGTTTATAAAGTACTTCGCCTTGCCGTATTCGTTGAATTTATGGTTGGAGACAAGCTTGTTATGTATGTCCAGCTTGTTGAGAAGCACCATGGAGCGCCTTGTGTCCTCGGCCGCGATGATGTCGACATCCGTGAGTATCTGTATACCTCTCGGCGACATGTCGCGTGAGTTGCCGATGGGCGTCGCGACGATGTAGAGTGTCCCTGTTTTCTGCTCTTCCATTTTTCGTCCTGCTTTCAGAAATTTTCCGCTGTATCTTTCCCCGGTATTATATCTTATCCTCCGTTTTTATTCAACCGCAAATATGCCATTACGGCGGGAGACGAACCTGTCCTTGCCCCGTGATGTCGAATGTGCTATAATGTCTGCGCCGTTCCCCGGAAGGAGGGAAATCTGATGATATTTCTCGGCTACGCAGTCACCCTCGGGTATGTATTCTTCCTGATATTCGCGCTCGGGCCCATGGTGCAGAAGCACACGAATACCGAGACCTCCCGCAAGCTCATACATACGGGACTGTTTCTCGTCTGGGTGCTGATCGACGTTTTTTTCAAGGACACTGTCCACCAGATAATTATCCCGGTCATCTTTATCGTCCTCAACGCGCTCTCGTATAAATACGACCTTTATAAAAGCGTCGAGCGCGACACCGGCAACCACAAGGGTACGATCTACTTTGCCGTGGCGATAACCGCGGTGATGAGCGCGGCGTATTTTATCCATGAGCTGTACTACCCCAGCGGCATAGCCGCGTTCTGCCTCACCTTCGGCGACGGGGCCGCCGCTCTCATCGGCTATAATACGAGTACGAGGAAGCTGCGCGACGGTAAATCAGTATCCGGCTTTCTCGGGTGTATCGCTTCCTCGGCGCTGTCGCTGCTGGTGTTCAGGACGGTATATCCCGTGAGAGTTTCCGTCCCGGCGGTGCTGATCGTCGCGGTCTCCGCCGCCGTACTCGAGCTTGTCAGCGCGGGGCTTGACAATTTCTCCGTGACCTTCGGCAGCTTTTTTCTCAGCTGGCTGCTCATCAATTACGAAAGCCATGCCATGCTCATCGGGATGGGTACGGCGCTCGTCATTTTCTTTGTCGTGTTTTTCTCCGGCTCCATCGACTATTACGGCGCGCTTTTATCCATGGTGATGGTATTCTGCTTTTATTACTTTGGCGGGACGTTCGGGCTTTTGTACCTGCTGAGTACGTTCTTCACCATCTTTTTTGTCGCCGTCGTGAGGAAAAGACTGCGTCCGGAGCTTAAAAAGGAAAAAAGCCGCCGTTTTATCCAGGTACTTATAAACGGCGGGCTGGGATGTCTCTTCGTGGTACTCTACGGACTGAGCGGCGAGCTTCGCTGTCTCGTCATCAGCATCGTAGCCATAGGCGGCTGCTTCGTGGATTCGCTTTCGTCGGACGTCGGCGTGCTGTCGCGCGCGAAGCCCTATGACCCGCTGAAGCGTCGGCATGTCGAGAGCGGCATATCCGGCGGTATGTCGCGGCTCGGAACGGCGGCGGCGCTCATCGGGTCGGCGCTTATCGGGCTTTGCACCGCGCTCGCGCTGCGGCTCACGGCGGCAGAGGGGCTTTTGGTCTTTGCTCTGGTTTTCCTCCAGACGCTCGTGGATACCGTTCTCGGCTCCGCCGTGCAGGTCAAATTCAGCTGCCCCGTCTGCGGGTGCGTCACCGAGAAAAAGGAGCATTGCGGGAAGCCGGCCGCGTATCTTTCCGGTGTGCGCTTCATCGACAACAACTGGGTGAACGCGCTCTCCTCCATCATCATTACCGCCGCCGCATTGCTCATCTTCAAAAACAGATAAATGTAGGCCGTCTCGTGCGAGACGGCCTATGTTCTTATCACCAGCTCTGGCTGGGGTAGTCGGTAAAGGGCGTATAGTCGGGGCGGGTCACATGGCTCTCCCGGTCCTCGATGAAGTCGGTGGCCTCCTGGGAGGTGACGCTCTTGAAGCTCTCGCGGGCCATATTGTAGTCGACGGTATAAAACCAGTTCGCGTCGGGGTCCATCTCGGAGTCGAACACCACCGCCTCCTCAAATACAAAGCCGCTGTTCACGAGCTTATAATACACCGTCTCGCTATGGGCGGCGCTGCTCGACCCCTCGTTTATGAAGAAGCCGTTGTCGCACATGTAGTAGCGGTTGCGCTCGGTTGCGGATATCTGAAGCACGGCCTCGCCGTCGACAAGTGTATACAGGTCGTAGATCATGTTGGTCACGAACTCGTCGCCGCCTATGCTGCCGATGATAAGCTCGTCAAGGCCGTCGCCGTCAAGGTCGGTGATGCAGTAGCCGGTCGCGGCGAGAGGGTCGCTGCCGCCGTACATCGAGAGCATGTAGTTTATGCCGTTTTCGCTCATCGCGCCGGGGCCCCAATTCTCGCTGAGCGCGAGATAGTAGCTGTCGAGTATCGCCTTATACGGGGAGGAGACAGGCTCCTGCGTAGGCTCGGGAGTGGGTTCCGGGGTAGGCTCCGGAGTGGGGGCAGGCGTTTCCGCCGCCGGAGTGGGGGTCGGCATTACGCTCTCCGTTACCGTGCGGAGGCTGCACGCGCTGAGCGTGAGCAGCAAGCTGACAATGATCACAAGGGAAATTGCTTTTTTCATTTTCTGACTTCCTTATCCGATGTATTCTTTTTGTATCGCGCTGTTCATTATGGCCTTGACCACATTGCAGCAGCAGCGTCTCAGCTCCGCCTGGGTCAAAAGTCCCTTTTCGACCGCGCGGACGATGTTCTTTTTTGAAAGCGGCTCTCCCGGCATTATGAGGTCGTTCCCGGCCTTTATGGCGAGAGCCGCGCCGTTTTTGGTGACAAGGGTGGAGAACCAGTCGGTCATCACCACGCCGTCAAAGCCCCATTCGTTCCTCAGCACCCTTGTGCAGAGGTCGTAGGAGTTTGCGGTATACACGCCGTTGAGGCGGTTGTACGAGGTCATGACGCTCTTCGCCCCGCCGCGCCGCACGGCTATCTCAAAGGGTCTGAGATATATCTCGCGCAGGGCTCGTTCGCCGACGTTGGAGCTTACCTTGTTGCGGTTATCCTCCTGCTCGTTGCAGGCAAAGTGCTTCACCGTGACATAATACCCCTCCTCGCACTGCACGCCCCTTATGAGCGCCGCCGCGAGAGAACCGGCAAGCAACGGATCCTCGGAGAAATACTCGAAGTTTCTGCCGCACAGTGGGTTACGGTGGATATTCACGGCGGGAGCAAGCCACCATGTGCAGCCGTACTCGCGCATTTCGTCGTGTATCGCGCGGCCGATCTCGTACATAAGCTCGTCGTCCCAGCTCTGCGCCAGCGCGGATTCCACAGGAAAGGCCGTGGCGAACTGATACATCACGGTGTCCCGCGTCTCGTCGCCGAGCATTTTCTTTTTTACGAACTCCGGGAACTTCTCGTAAAAGGATATCACCATCTCCAGCGGCTTCACGCTGCCGGAGGCGTCTACCGCGGCGCGGCGGGAAACTCTCAGCCCCGCGGGGCCGTCGCACAGCGCCGTGTTCGCAAGTCCCCTGTCCCAGAATTTCGACGTCGTGCCGCCGACAGCGCCGGGAAGCTGAAAACGCCCGGTGCCGTTTGGTCCGACGCCGACCACGATCTCGGCCATGTCTGCGGCGGAGAGGCTCTCCACGAAGCGGCGAATGCGGCCGTCGCTCATCATTTCAGGCGTCTCATAGACGTATTCCTTTGCGGAAAAGTCGGCGGCACGAATATTGACGACCGGGAGCTTTTCCGGCGTCTCGGCCGGGCGGCCCGGCCCCCGCAGTTCGAGGAACGGAGCGACCACCGGGCATATGTGCGCGTGACGCGACACCGTGACCTCTTCATCGAGTCTTACTATCGCCGCCGGTACGGTATTTCGGGAGGAATTGCCCACCCGGACAATATAGCTCCCTTTTTCAAGGACATATGAGGCGTCGTCAAAGCGGTAGGCCGCAAGCGCGCTCATGTCAAAGCTCAGCTCCACGGTCTCCGACCGGCCGGGAGCGAGGAGCGAAGTCTTTTTATACGCCGCGAGACTCTGATACTCTCTGCTTATACTGCCCCCCGGCGCGCTGACGTATACCTGCACGGTCTCGCGTCCGGAGTATTTGAGTCCCTTATTGGTCACGGTGAGCGCGACTCTGACGGTCGTTCCCTCCGCGCTGACCTTTGCCGCGCCGAACCTGAAGTCAGTATAGCTCAGACCGAAGCCGAACGGATACAGCGGCTCCCGGCCGAAGCTGTCAAAGAAGCGGTAGCCGACAAAAATGCCTTCCTTATAATACTCCTGCTCAAGCTCGCCGTTCAGGCTGCTGTACTCTCTCGCGTAGGGCAGGTCGTCATACGAGCGCGCCCATGTGTCGGCAAGCTTACCGGAGGGCGTGACCGTGCCGGAGAGTATGTCCGCCACGGCAAGCCCGCCCTCGGACCCGAGCTGGCTTATAAACAGTATGCCGCGCAGGCCCTTCATGTCCGCGCACTCGCTCAGCTCCACGGGGGAGCCGCAGTTGACGATAAGGACAAAGCGCCTGTACTGCTCGGCGCAGAGCCTTATGTCCGCGAGCTCTGCGTCCGTGAGGTAGTAGTCGCCCTTTTCGAGCTTTCTGTCCCCGCCCTCGCCCGCCTGACGGCTGACGATATAGATGCAGTTCTCGGTCGCGCTGTCGGCGATATCCTTTTTTTCCACGGGCCGGCCTGACGGCGGCCGGAACTTTGCCGAGATAAGGTTCAGCACGGAGGCCGGATGGAGAAGGTCAATTTTCAATCCGCCCTTTTTATATTCCGCGAGCTTTTTTTCGTACTCCGTCTCGTAGTCGAGGAGCCACCTTTCCGTGGCGATCTCGAAGCCCCGCGCCCGGAGTCCCTCGAGTATCGAGACGCTGCGGCGCTCGTTCACCTCGCCGGAGCCTGTCCCGCCCTTGACGGTGTGAGCGGCGCCCGCCCCGTAGACGGCGACCCTGTTTCCCCTGAACGGCAGCGCGCCCTCGTTCTTCAGCAGGACGACGCTCCCGCAGGCCGCACGGTATGCCGCGGCGCGGTTTCGCAGCTCTCTTTCATTCTCGTTATCCGAATAACTTGCCTTTGTAAGAAGCTCCAACGATACTCCCCCTCCGCATTTATTCACCCTTATAGAATACCAAATTTCCGCGATAGTTCAAGTAAAATTTGTGAAAGCGTGTCCTTTTCGGCCTCATGGCGTACAAAAACACCGCGCACCGGACGTTTCCCGGTACGCGGCGCAGTGTTTTTTGTCAGGGGTTCATTGTGTAGTTGGGGGCTTCCTTGGTGATGTATATGTCGTGGGGGTGGCTTTCCTTGAGTCCGGCGCTGGTAATGCGGACGAACTGGCTCCGGGTGCGAAGCTCCTCGATATTGTGAGCGCCGCAGTAGCCCATGCCGGAGCGCAGGCCGCCCATCATCTGGAACACGGTCTCGCTCAGCGGGCCGCGGAAGGGTACGCGCCCCTCGACGCCCTCGGGTACGAGCTTTTTGTTGTTGGTCTGGAAATAGCGGTCCTTGGAACCCTTCTGCATGGCGCCGAGGCTGCCCATGCCGCGGTAGACCTTGAACTGGCGGCCCTGATATACCTCGATCTCGCCGGGGGCCTCCTCGCAGCCGGCGAGCATTGAGCCCATCATGACCACCTTGCCGCCTGCGGCGATGGCCTTGGCGATGTCGCCGGAGTACTTGATGCCGCCGTCGGCGATGACGGGGATACCGTACTTGTCCGCCATCTCGCTGCACTGCATGATCGCGGTGATCTGCGGCACGCCGATACCGGATACGATACGGGTGGTGCAGATGGAGCCGGGGCCTATGCCGACCTTTACGCAGTCGGCGCCGGCCTTGATGAGCGCCTCGGTCGCGGCGGCGGTGGCGACATTGCCCGCAACGAGCTGGATGTCGGGGAACGCCTCCTTGACCCTGGTGACGGAGCGCATGATATTCGCGGAGTGGCCGTGGGCGCTGTCAAGCACCAGCACGTCAACGCCCGCGTCGATGAGAGCGCCTGCGCGGTCAAGCACGTCCGCAGTCGCGCCGATGGCGGCGGCGCAGAGCAAGCGGCCCTTGTCATCCTTGGCGGAGTGGGGGTACTTGAGGACCTTCTCGATGTCCTTTATGGTGATAAGCCCTTTGAGCTTGAAGTCTTCGTCAACTATGGGGAGCTTTTCTATACGGTGCTGCTGGAGTATCGCCTTCGCCTCGTCAAGGGTGGTCCCGACAAGACCGGTGACGAGATCCTTTTTGGTCATAATCTCGTCGATGGGGCGGGTCATGTCGGTCTCGAACTTCATGTCGCGGTTGGTTATGATACCGATGAGCGTGCCGTTCTCGTCAACGATGGGGACGCCGGAGATACGGAACTTGCCCATGAGTGAATCCGCGTCGCCGAGAGTATTCCCGGGATGGAGGAAGAACGGGTTGGTGATGACGCCGTTCTCGGAACGCTTGACGAGATCCACCTGCTCGGCCTGCACGTCAATGGCCATATTCTTGTGGATGACGCCGATACCGCCCTCGCGCGCGATGGCTATCGCCATGCGGTACTCTGTGACGGTGTCCATGGCGGCGCTCATGATGGGTACGTTCAGCTTCACCTTTTTTGTAAGGTTCGTGGAAAGGTCAACGTCCGCAGGCAGGATATCGCTCTCCGCCGGAACCAGCAGCACGTCGTCAAATGTAAGGCCCTCGCCCACGAAACGGCTGCCGTAATTGTTTTGCTCCATATGAAATTACCCCCCTGATATATATTTCCGCTATTCTAACAGAATTTTCACAAAAGTCAACCGCCGGCGGCTAATTTCTCCCATGGCCGCGAGTCTGCAGCACATGTTTTACGAGACTATTTCGACCCTGTTTTCCTGTCCGGCAGCGGCTGATACGCGCGATCCTCCACATACGCCATCATACGGTTGTACAGCAGCACATAAAAAAGCACGGCAAGCATACCGCCGATCACGCCCAAAAGCGTATATGCGCCGCTGTCCCGCAATTTCAGCGCCGTCCATATTATAAGACCTACCCACGCCGCGACGCACAGGACGATATCCGCAGCATGCTCACGCAGCCATTTTTTCTTGAAAAACGCCGTCTTTTCTTTCAGCGTAAAGGCGCTGTTGTCCAGCGCCGCAGCGAGGTTATCGTCGGCGGCTTTCTTAAAGTCCTCCGAGGCGAGCCGTTCCCCGCTTATAAGCTCGTTAATGGTCACGCCGAATTCTTTTGACAGCAGCGACAGGATCTCAACGCCGGGCATATAGTTGCCGTTCTCCCAGCGGGAAACGGTTTTGTTGGTCACGCCGAGCTTTTCTCCGAGCTGTTCCTGCGTCATGCCCCTCTCCTTCCTCAAGGCGGCTATAAATTTTCCTATTTTTATTTGATCCATTTTTATACACCTCCGGGGAAAAGCATAGCACGGTCTCCGCAGGATGTCCTCCCCACAAACAGCGAACGTGCCGCACGCAGAGGGCGAAGCGCATTTTTATTGTGAAAAATCAAATTGAGGCGTTCTCAGCATGCTGCGCGTTATGCGTTCCTCCGTGGCTGCGGGCGTAGAAAAAGATGTACTGCTGCGCGAGACCTGCGTATTCTCCCAGGCTTTCCGGGTCAAAGTCCTTCGGGAAATGCTCCTTGAGCGCCCTGCGTATCCACACGTCTATGGGGAAGCCCTCCATATGCCCGAGACCGAAGAGCGCGGCGCAGTTCGCGACCTTTTCCCCTATGCCGGGGAGCCTGAGAAGCTCACGCTTGGCGGTGAGATAGTCGGTATGTATGAGCGAGTCGAGGTCGAGCCTGCCGCTGTCTACGGCTCTCGCCGCCGCGATGATATACGGCGCACGGTAGCCGCAGCGCAGTGATGAAAGCTCCTCCGGCTCAAGCGCGGCAAGCCTCCCGGCCTGAGGGAAGGTGTAAAACGTTTCCCCGTCAAGCTCAGCCGTATCGCCGAAGCCCTCGCACAGGCGCTCGACTATGCCCTTTATGCGGGTGATGTTGTTGCACTGGGAGATGATGAAGGAGCAAAGCGCCTCCCACGGCTCCTGTCTGAGTATGCGGATACCCGCGCCGTAGCGGACGCATTCGTCGAGGTATTCCCCGCCGTGAAATTCCCGGCTGATGGCGGCATAGTCCCGGTCGAGGTCAAAATACTCCCGCCAAAAGCTCTCCGGCGCGTCCGAGCGGATATATACCTGCCCGCCGGCACTGCGCACGCGCGCCGCGCGGCCCATGGCGACGCCGGTATATACTCCCCCGGCGTCCGCGTTCCAGCGAAAGCACTGGCCGCACTCAAAGGTTTTTTCGATATCAAGCTCCCGCGCGGAGGCGATACAGTATTCTTCGGTCCTTAATGCGATCATAATTACTCCGGTTTATAAAAAACACGCAGAGTCTTCTGCGTGTTTTTTATTATTCAGCTTACTTTGAAAGATAGCACTTGACAAGCTCCTGCAGCAGCTCGTCCCTGTCGATACGGCAGATGAGCGTGCGGGCGTTGTTGTAGTTGGTGATGTAGGTGGGATCCTCCGAGAGTATATAACCCACTATCTGGTTGATGGGGTTGTAGCCCTTGACCATAAGGGAGTTGTACACGGACGATAGGATCTCCTTCATCTCGGCCTTGCTGTCCAATGCTGTAAACTTTCTGGTTGCGTCTTCCATGATGTCCCCTCCTTTTCATCCTGTCCGCTATCATTATATCAGAATAAACCGTCAAGTAAAGCCGGAAAAGGGGGAAATCAGTTAAAAAACTTTTAATTTTTCTTAAGCTCAGCGTATGACCGCACCGTACTTTTTCTCCAGTGCGGTGAGAACGTTACTCACGGTCTCCTCGGCATGGTCGTCGGTGAGAGTCTGATCCTCGGCGCGCATGGTGAGGGAGAAGGCGACGGACTTCATGCCCTCGGCTATATGATGGCCGACGTATACGTCGAACACGGTGCAGTCCTTGAGATACTCGCCGCCGTTTTCCATAATGCATTCGGACAGCTCGCCCACGGGGATAGCGCTGTCGCAGACGACGGCGATATCGCGCGTGGTGGCGGGGAAGCGCGGCAGCGGCTTATACACGGGGGTACCTCCCCTGAGTTCGAAGAGTGCGTCAAAGCTCAGCTCCGCGCAGTATATCTCCGCGTCGACGCCGTAGTTATTCGCGACCTCGGGGTGTATCTGGCCGAACACGCCGACATAGCGCCCGCCGATATAGACCTTGGCGCAGCGGCCGGGATGATAGGAGGCGTTGGACTTTTCGGCCGTGAAGCTGGGCTTGCCGCAGGAGAGACCGTCGATCAGCTCCTCCACCCAGCCCTTGAGTACGAAGAAGTTCATCCCATCGCCGTAGGCACCGATGGAGACTATCTTGGGCTCGTCGGCAAGTCCGTCCTCCCGCTTAAGATATATCTTGCCTATCTCGTAGAGATACGCCGCCTTGTTGCGGAAATTGTAGTTGCGGGTGAGTATCTCAAGCATGGAGGGCAGGACGGTGGTGCGCATGATGGAGGTATCCTCACCCAGAGGATTGAGTATCTTCAGGCTGTCGCGGAGCTTGGAGTCCACGGGCATTCTTATCTTATCGTAGTAGGTGGGGCTGATGAAGGAATAGGTGATTATCTCGTCAAGGCCCATGCTGCGGCAGATGCTGCCGACTTCCCGCTCGCACTGCTGCACGGGGGTAAAGCCGCCGCAGGTGGAGATGGCCCCGGTGAAGCGGGTGGGTATCTCGTTGTAGCCGTAGAAGCGGGCGACCTCCTCGGCGATGTCGGAGTAATGCTCCACATCTCCGCGCCACGAGGGGACATAGATGGTGTCGCCGTCAAGGGTGAAGCCGAGGTCGAGGAGTATCTTTCTCATCGTGGCCTCGTCCACATCGGTGCCGAGGAGCGCGTTTATCTTGTCCGGTTCGAGCTTCACGGTCTGCGTTTTGAGCTCGGCGGGGACGACGTCGATGACGCCCTCGACCACCTCTCCGCAGCCGAGCAGCTCGACCAGCTCGCAGGCACGCTCGAGCGCCTTTTCGGTGTTCTTGACGTCCAGCCCCTTCTCAAAGCGGGAGGAGGCGTCGGTGCGCATGCCGAGCGCGGTGGCGGTGCGGCGGACGGAGGGGCCGTTGAAGTTGGCGCTCTCAAAGAGGACCATGGCGGTGTCTCCGACTATCTCGCTGTTCTCGCCGCCCATAACGCCGGCCACGGCGACGGGCTTTTCGGTGTCGCATATGCAGAGCATATTGGGGGTGAGCTTTCTCTCCGTGCCGTCAAGGGTGCGGATGGTCTCGCCCTCCTTCGCGCGGCGGACGTGTATCTCACCGCTGCCGACGCAGGCGAAGTCAAAGGCGTGCATGGGCTGGCCGTACTCGAGCATGACGTAGTTGGTGATATCGACGACGTTATTTATCGGACGCATGCCGGCGTTGCGGATACGCTCGCGCATCCACTCGGGCGAGGGGGCGATCTTCACGTTTTTGACCATGCGCGCGGTGTAGCGCGGGCAGAGGCCGGCGTCCTCGATGACGATCTTCGCCATGTCGTTGATGTTGCCGCCTGCAGCCGCCTTTACGACGGGTTCATGGAGCTTCAGCTCCTTGCCGAAGGTGACGGCCGCCTCGCGGGCAAGGCCGATCATGCACAGGCAGTCGGGACGGTTGGGGGTTATCTCGAACTCGACGACGTGGTCGTCGCGGCCCATGAGCTTTGCCATATCGTCGCCGGGCTTCGCGTCCTCGTGAAGGATGAGTATGCCGTCGCTTATGCAGTGAGGAAATTCCTCCTGCTTTGCGTGGAGGTCCTCAAGGGTGCAGACGGAGCAGGAGGCGGTATCGTAGGCGACCATATCGCCCGCGTGGAGGTTCTGGCATGGAGTCACGCACTGCGCGGCAGGCTCAAGCTCCACCCTCCAGAGGTTTACGCCGGCATTCTCCACGGACTTTACCTCCGCCGCGATGACCTTGCCGAAGATCCTGTCTCCCGCCTTTATATCGGCGGAAACGGAGGGCTTTTCGGGGTCGAGCGGCTTATAGTCGCCGAGTATGGCGGCGGCCTTTATCTCGCCGTAGGGGAAGTCGTGAGTGGTCGCGTCCAGCTCTTTGAGCGAGCATAGCATACCGTCGGACTCGACGCCGCGGAGCTTGCCGCGGCTTATCTTCACGCCGCCGGGGAGGACGGAGTTATGGAGCGCGGCAGGGACAAGGTCTCCGACATGGACGTTCCACGCGCCGGTGCATATCTGCACAGGCTCGCTCTCTCCCACGTCGATCTGAGTGAGCAGCATATGGTCGGAGTTGGGGTGCTTTTCTATGGAGAGTATCCTGCCGACGCGGACGTTTTTCATCTCCTCGCCGAGATCCTCGGTGATCTCCACCTTGGAGCCGGAGATGGTCATGGCCTCGGCAAAGACCTTATCGTTGTATTCGTCAAGGGGAAGGTCGACAAACTCGTTGAGCCATTTTCTTGAAAGTTTCATCAGTTTTATCTCCTATTCGTCAGAACTGTTCGAGGAAGCGCACGTCATTCTCGAAAATGAGGCGCAGGTCGTTTATCTTGTATTCGCCCATGGCGAGGCGCTCAAGCCCCATGCCGAAGGCCCAGCCGGAATAGACGTCCGGGTCTATGCCGCAGCCGGCAAGCACCTTTGGGTGTACCATACCGGCGCCCAGCACCTCGATCCAGCCCTCGCCCTTGCAGGTGGGGCAGCCCTTGCCGCCGCACTTGTGGCACTGGATGTCCATCTCGCAGCTCGGCTCGGTGAACGGGAAATGGTGGGGACGGAAGCGGGTGACGGTACCCTTGCCGTAGATCTTCTCGACGACGAGGTTGAGCGTTGCCTTGAGGTCGGACATGGTGACGCCCTTGTCGACGACCATGCCCTCTATCTGGTGGAACATGGGAGAATGAGTGGCGTCGACCTCGTCCTTGCGGTAGACGCGGCCGGGCGCGATTATGCGGATGGGCAGCTCGCGCGTCTCCATGGCGTGTATCTGCATGGGAGAGGTCTGGGTGCGCAGGAGTATACGGCTGTCCTCGGTGAAATAGAAGGTATCCGTCCACTCGCGCGAGGGGTGTCCCTCGTCGATGTTGAGCTTGGTGAAGTTATAGTCGGCAAGCTCTACCTCGGGGCCGTCCACGATCTCAAAGCCCATGCCGATGAAGATATCCTTTATCTGGTCGAGGACATTGTACATGGGGTGCTTGTGGCCGAGAGTCTTTTTCTCGCCGGGGAGCGTCACGTCCACCGCCTCGTCCTCAAGCTTCTTTTCCATGAGAGCTGCGGTGAGGGCGGTCTTGCGCTCGTCGATGGCGGTCTCTATCTCGCCGCGTATCTTGTTCGCGAGCTGGCCCATGACGGGACGCTCCTCCGCGGAGAGCTTGCCCATCTGGCGCAGGATGGCGGTAAATTCGCCCTTTTTGCCGAGATATTTGACTCTCTCCGCCTCAAGAAGCTCAACGCTGCCCGCCTCGTTGACGGCCTTTATCGCGGCCTCCCGCAGTTCCTTCATCAGTTCCTTCATTTTGTGTCTCCTTATGGTTTCATTTTCTTTGATAACACATCTGCGCCGGGAGGCTCCGGAAAAAGAAAAAAGCCCCCGTCCCCATAACAGGACGAAAGCAAAAACTTCCGCGGTACCACCCGTGTTCGGCTCAAGCGCCGCACTCTGAGAGACTGTAACGCGTCCCGCGCGCCGGTGATTGGCCGGTTGCTCCCGGGCGAACCAAGCGCCTGCTCCCCGCGGAGGCTTGCAGCCGATGACCTCCGCTCTCTGCCGGGTGCGGCAGCGCTATTTTCCCGTTCTCAGCACTAACGGTGCCTACTCTATCATATTATGCGCATTTTTTCAAGAGAAAAATTGACTAATCCGTCTGGGGTGATTATAATGACCGGTAGTGCATAGCTTATAGCATGACCGTTCTGGAGGTATACATGAAACGATTGTGCGTAATGCTGTTCATTATCCCGTGTCTGCTGCTGACCGGCTGCGGCAGCGGCGCTGAGGAAAAGCGCTTTGAAGAATTTTCCGCGGCCATGTGCGAGCGGGAGAGCGTGAGCTTCACGGCGGACGTCCGCGCTGAGTACGACGATCACACCGCGCGCTTTACTCTCGCCTATGCCGGCGAGGGTGATAGCTGCTCCGTCACCGTCATAGAGCCGGAGATCATCTCCGGCGTCACCATGCGCTTTGAGGACGGGAAGTCCGTGCTGGACTGCGAGAGCATTTGCGTGGACACCGGCTTTCTTGACGAAAACGGTCTTACGCCGGTGAACGCGCTGCCCATCATCGTCCGTGCGATGCGCTCCGGCCATCTCGACTCCTGCGCAAAGGAGGACGGCGTCCCGGTCTGGTACGTCGTTCCCGAGGACGGGCTGACCGTCGCGCTGCGGGTGGCCGGGGATATGACGCCGCTGGGTGCGGAGCTTGCCTCCGGCGGGCGTGTGAGAGTTTTCTGCGAGATCACCGACTGGAAATAGCATAGGAGAGACAGACATGAACGACCTGCAAAAGAGAACGTGGGCTGAGATAAGCCTTGAAAACCTGCGCGGCAACTACCGCGCCATACGCGCCGCTCTCCCGGAGGGCTGCCGCTTTCTCGGCGTGGTGAAGGCCGATGCCTACGGCCACGGCGCGCTCATAGTGTCAAAGCTTCTTGAGGAGGAGGGCGCGGACTACCTCGCGGTCTCCTGTCTGGACGAGGCGCTGGAGCTGCGCCGGGGCGGGGTGAGCATGCCCATACTCATCCTCGGCCACACCCCTCATGAGTACACCGGCGTCCTCATAGAAAACAACATCACCCAGACCGTCACCTGTCTCGCGAAGGCGCTGGAGTATTCCGCCGACGCGGTGAGACTTGGCAGGCCGCTGAAAATACACATAAAGCTCGACACCGGCATGTCGCGTCTGGGCTTTCTCTGCTCCGGCGCGCACTTTGACGAGGGCGTGGACAATATCATCGAATCCTGCCGCCTCCCCGGGCTTGAGCATGAGGGTATTTTCACCCACTTTGCCGTGTCCGACGAGCCGGGCGAGGACTGCGAGGCATATACGCGCGAGCAGTTCCGGCTCTTCATGGACGTGATCGCAGAGCTTGAGCGGCGCGGCGGGATACGCTTTGAGATACGTCACTGCGCGAACTCCGGCGCCGTGGCGGGCTACCCGGAAATGGCGCTCGACATGGTGCGTCCCGGCCTGCTCCTGTACGGCTACGGCGACACGAGCGGGCGTCTCGGTCTGAAGCCCTGCATGCGTCTCGTCACCACCGTGAGTACCATCAAGTTCTATGAACCCGGCACCTCGGTGAGCTACGGCCGCCGCTTCGTGACCGCGCGCCGCACAAGGATGGGCGTGCTGGCCATCGGATATGCCGATGGTCTCCCCCGGCTGATCTCGAACAAATGCAGCTTTTACACCGGCGGCGGCTACGCCCCCCAGCGCGGGAGCATATGCATGGACATGTGCATGTGCGACCTCACGGAGCTGCCCAACGTCGACGTTGGCAGCGAGGTGGAGATATTCGGCGAACACAACAGCATTATTAAGCTCTCCGACGCGGCGCAGACCATTCCCTATGAGCTTCTGTGCGCCGTGAGCAAGCGCGTACCGCGCGTATACAGGTAAATATGCGGCAAGAAACCGGCCCTCCGAGAGAACGATCTCCCCCAGAGGGCCGGTTTTAATTGCCTTTTATACAGGTACATCAACCGTAGCCGTGGTCAACGTGTCTCCAGCCCCCGGCGGAGCTTCTCACAAGTATCCACGCCCAGTTATTGTAGGTGCTGTTCGGGTTGAGCGAGCCGTCGCCGCCCGTTCCGTCGACGTCAAAGGACGAGAGCAGGACTATAAGCTCGTCCGCGTCGTATATCTCATGCTCCTTGAGATAATAGCGTGTCTCCGCCTGCGTCCGCTCGTCCCCGGCGTAGTATATCTCCCGGAGCGTGCAGCCGTTCCATCGGAGAGCGAACTCCCTTTTGATAACATTTATGGCGGAGGCAATGTCCCTGTCGCTGTATATCTCGGACTCTACCTCGCGGGTCTGTACGCCGCTGACGTCCCCTCCGCAGGCGCAGAGCGCGAGCATGAGCGCGGCGCATAAAACTACGGTCAGCATTCTTTTCACGGTGGTTTTCCTCCCTATATCTCAGCCCTGCTCCTCCGCGCTCCACGGCAGCTCGACCACGGTCGGCCCGTGTCCCATGGCGGGAATGAGCTTATCCAATACGTCCTTCATCTCAAGCCTAAGCGTGGACGTATTTATGCACGGGTGGCAGCCCAGATATTCATCCTCCAAAAGCTCTCTGTCGATGAGGAGCCGCACGGCGTTTTCACTGTCGTTCATAAGCCCCAGTATGCTCAAGGAGCCGGGAGTGATATCGAGGTATCTCTCCATCTGCTCAGGGAGCGCGAAGCTCAGACGGGCGGAGCCTATCTGCTTTGAGAGCGCCTTGGTGAAAAAGGGCTTGTCCCCCGGCATGAGCAGGAGATACAGCGCCGTCCTCTGGCGGTTGGTGAGAAGCAGATTCTTGCACACGGTACAGCCCAGCACTCTCTCCACCTCCCTGCATGCCTCGATGGTGTCGGCATGCTCATGGTCGGCGCGGAAATACTCGATATGCAGGCCGTCGAGCAGATCATAGCAGCGCTCCTCCTTGGGAATGCGCGCGTCCGCCGGGCGGCCGGTATAGAGTTTGTTATCAACAGTCATTTTCTTTTCCTCTCAGTCCGCGGGCTTCGCGTCAGGCGGGAAAAGCGTCGCGATGAACTCCGCCGCCCTCTCAAGCTCGGCGCGGTCGCTCTCGTCAAATCTTTCAAGTGACGGTGAATCGATATCTATCACGCCCAGCACCCTGCCGTCTCTCATTATCGGGACGACGATCTCCGACGCGGAGAGCGCGGAGCAGGCGATATGGCCGGGAAACTCGCGCACGTCCGGAACGATAACGGCAGCCTTTCTCTCCGCCGCCGTGCCGCAGACGCCCTTGCCGAACGGTATGCGCGTGCAGGCCGGCTCGCCCTGAAACGGGCCGACATACAGCGTCTCCCCCTGCGCTATGTAAAAGCCGCACCAGTTTATATCCTCCATCGTGTTGAGGACCGCGCTTATATTGGCAAGGTTGCTGTACAGCGGGAGCGCCGGGTCGCTGACACTGATTATACGCTCTGTCATATCCATCCCTCCACGGTTTTCTGTATTATACCAGTCCTCTGCCGTGTATTCAAGTGCCAAAAGCCCCCGGACGCGAAACGCGGCACGGAGGACGTCCCCCATGCCGCGTTTGCAGGTGCCGACATCGAACTACTCAGCCCCACTTTTTGATCGCGAAGTAAATCGCTGCGCCTATCCCTATTACGATCGCAACAGAACCCAGCGCTATAGCCATATGTATTACGCTCCTTTTCTTTTTTTGAGTTTGGTTCAGTTTATCATACGAAAATGGAGAATAAAATATCTCCGGGACTTCCTTAGCGGCATGTAAATAATGACGGGGCTTTTCTTTGCAAATAATTAACTCTTTATGCAAATCCGCATAAAATGCATAGCGATGAATATTATGCATGGACAAATCAGGTACGGTAGTGTATTATAACAGCATATTTTTTCCGGCGGCCGCTGGGCGGGCCGCACATTTTTCAGGAGAGGTGATATGCTTTGAGAAGTAAGGAAGAACTGAAACGCATTGCCTGCCGGGCCGTCGACAGGCGCAGGGACAATATCCTTGCCTTTGCCGACTCCGTGGCCAGCGAGCCGGAGTTCGGCTTCAAGGAGGTCAAGACCGCCGCAAAATTTGCCGGCCAGCTGAAAGCGCTGGGCTATGAGCCGCGCACCGGGGTCGCCATCACGGGCGTCATTGCGGAGAAGAAGGGCGCGAAGCACAATGCGCGCGTCGCCGTCATGGGTGAGCTGGACGCTATACTCGTGGCCGGACATAAGGACGCCGACCCGCTGACTAACGCCGTACACGCCTGCGGCCACAATGCTCAGCTTGCCGCGACTCTCGCGGTAGCAATGGCGCTGGCAGACACGGATATTTCCGCTGATCTCGGCGGTGATGTGGTTATGATGGGCGTTCCCGCCGAGGAATGCATTGAGATCACCTACCGCAAGAAGCTGCGCGACGAGGGTAAGCTGTGGTTCATCTCCGGCAAGCAGGAGTTCCTGAGACTCGGCGAATTTGATGACATAGACGCCGCCATAATGCAGCACACCGCCATCATCAACGACGAATACTCCGCAGGCGCCACCTCCAACAACAACGGCTTCACCACCAAGCTCGTAAATTACATAGGAAAAGAGGCCCACGCCGGCGCCGCCCCCTTTGAGGGCGTGAACGCGCTCAACGCCGCGATGCTCGGTCTCCTTGCCGTACACACGCAGAGGGAAACCTTCCGCGACGAGGATCACATCCGTATCCATCCCATCATTACCAAGGGCGGCGACATAGTAAACGTCGTCCCCGCCGACGTCCGCATTGAGACCTATGTCCGCGGCAGCAACACCAAGGCCATACTCGACGCGTCCGAAAAGATGGACCGCTGCCTTCGCTCCGGAGCCATGGCCGTCGGCGCCGAGTGCGAGATCATCGATATCCCCGGCTACCTGCCCGCCGTCCAGTGCGAGCCGTTAAACGACCTCATGTACGAAAACCTCAAGACGCTCGTCGGAGACAAGGCGCAGATGGTCTGCTCCGGCTTTGGCGGCGGCTCCTCCGATCAGGGCGACGTCTCCTCCCTGCTCCCGTCCATCCAGTCCTATTTCACCGGCGCGACCGGCGGTCTGCACAGTGAAAAATACGTCCTCGCCGACAAGGATAACGCCATCCTCAACGCGGCAAAGGCGCTTCTGATGCTGACGATAGACCTGCTTTATGACGACGCCTCCTGTGCGCGCGGAATAAAGGAGAACTTTAAGCCGCTCTTCACAAAGGAGCAATATCTCAGAGAATGGGGCAAAATAAACTAAAGACGGCTCTTTAGTGCGCTAATGTTTTTACGTTTTACTCAGTTGACAACTTTGTCGTTTTAGCACATAATATTGCTAAAGTTTTTTCTGCGGCAGCCGCAGGAAAGCAAATAAAGGGGGAAAATCAATGAAGGAGTTTTTTGAAAGCTTCAACTGGAAGGATTGGAAGGTACACGCGCTTGCCGCGGCGATCGTTATACTGGCTGAGCTTATCGGCACTATTAAGATCACCCTCGCGAGCGGCGCCGCCGCCCTCTCCTTCTCGCTCATTCCGATGCTGTTCGCTATACTCATCGGAATAATCCTTGCCGGCCTCAAGAAGATTGACAAAAAGACCATGGAGACCGCGTCTCCGTACATAGGCATAAGCGTGTTCTTCCTGATCGCCAAGTGCGCCTGCTCCATCGGCCCGTCGTGGTCCACCATCGTCAAGGCCGGGCCTGCG
Source organism: uncultured Oscillospiraceae bacterium (assembly GCA_934573855.1). GTDB lineage: Bacteria > Bacillota > Clostridia > Oscillospirales > Oscillospiraceae > Limivicinus. Next base: position 206,991 of record CAKTMF010000004.1, read on the forward strand.
CTCATCCTGCAGGAGTTCGGCAACCTCGGCACCATTCTATTAGCAATGCCCGTTGCAATGCTCGTTTTCAAGATGGGCAGAGCCGCCGTCGGCGCATGCTTCTCCATCTCCCGTGAGCCTTCCATCGCCATCGTGGCCGACAAGTACGGTCTCGACTCTCCCGAGGGCACCGGCGTTATGGGCGCATACGTCACCGGCACCATCCTCGGCACCATGTTCTACGGCGTTCTCGTCTCCATCTTTTCCGGTATTGGTTGCTTCTCTCCCGAGGCAATGGCTATGGCCGCCGGCACAGGCTCCGCGTCCATGATGGCCGCGTCCCTTGCCCCTCTGGTCGAGGCGTATCCCGAGAAAGCCGACACTCTCCAGGCATTTGCCACCATGTCCAACACGCTCACCTACGCCGACGGACTTTATATGAGTCTCCTCCTCGGCATTCCGTGGACCGAGCATTTATACAGGGTGTTTACTAAACTGCTGAACAAAAAAGCCATAAAGAAGGGGGTGCTTGTAAATGAGTGAGAACGTAAAAGAAAAAATCAACTACGCCAAGCTTTGGGCCAACAGGGTAAGGGTCAGCCTCGTTACCATAGTCCTCGCCTCCATCGCCAACACAATTTACGGCTGGAGAAGCGGCGCCGCGACCGTGTATATGCCATGGGAGGTTCTCCCCGCGCTTCTGTACATGTTCGCCATCATCATCGTGAGCTGCGCCATCCACGATTTTCTTGAGAAGACGTTTCCCAAGCTCAAAATCCCCGTTATCCTCTACATCGCTCTCATCACCACCATTCTGAGCTTTGATTTCTGCGGGCCTCTTGCGGCGTTCATGTCCACGGAGTTCGACAAGATTTCTCTCCTGCCGCTCTGCACCCCCGTCCTCGCCTACGCCGGTATTTCAATCGGTAAGGATCTCGACACCTTCAAGAAGCAGGGTCTCGCAATCGTCTGCACCGCGCTCATCACCTTTGTAGGCACATGGGTCGGCTCTGCGCTTGTCGCGGACATCGTCCTCAAGCTCACCGGTCAGGTCTGAGTCCTTACAAAACGATAAACGGCGCGGGAGCCTTTTGAACAGCACCCCATTCGTTAGACAAGTATGATACAATACTTGTACTAAGGAATGGGGTGTTATTCTATGCCAAAG